>DASZXK010000019.1:0-22656 GCA_035545855.1 Polyangiaceae bacterium | reverse complement strand
AGTTTCTCCTTGAGGGATGCTTCCGTTGCTTCCTCGATATTCTTCGACGACTTGATCGCCTCGAGTTCAGCCTTTGCTTCGCGCATGAGGAAGTCGCGGAGCTTCTTCTCCATCGTCGAGATCTGCTCCGGTGCGAATGTGTCCATGAAGCCGTTCGTCGCCGCGAAGATCACCGCTGCCTCCATTTCAAACGGAAGCGGCTCGCCGCGGTTCTGCTTGAGCATCTCCGTCATGCGGCGACCAGAATCGATCTGACGCTTGGTGTCAGCGTCGAGGTCGCTCGAGAACTGCATGAAGGCCTCGAGTTCGCGGAACTGCGCGAGTTCGTTCTTGATCTTGCCCGAGACTTTCTTCATAGCCTTGGTCTGCGCTGCAGAACCCACGCGCGACACGGAGATACCCACGTTCACCGCCGGGCGCTGGCCCTTGTTGAAGAGACTCGACTCGAGGAAGATCTGACCGTCCGTGATCGAGATCACGTTCGTGGGGATGTACGCGGAGACGTCACCGGCCTGCGTCTCGATGACGGGAAGCGCGGTGAGCGAGCCGCCGGAGTGCGGGTCCTTCGCGACTTCCAGGTCCGCGGCGTTCGCCTGAGCCTTCAGCGCCTTCTCCGCGTGCTCCTTGCCGTCGCCGCCGATGTGCACCTGGCCGTCCACGCCGCGGAACTTCTGGTCACCCGGCGGAACCGTGGTGCCCTTCTTCACGACGAACCAGCGCTCCGCGAGCTTCGCGGCGCGCTCGAGGAGGCGCGAATGGACGTAGAAGACGTCGCCCGGGTACGCCTCGCGCCCCGGAGGACGGCGGAGGAGCAGCGACATCTGGCGGTATGCGACGGCCTGCTTGGAGAGGTCGTCGTAGATGCAGAGGCAGTGCTCGCCGGTGTCCCGGAAGTACTCCCCGATGGTGACGCCGGTGTACGGCGCGAGGAACTGGAGCGGCGCGCTTTCCATGGCGGAGGCGACGACGACCGTCGTGTACGCCATCGCGCCGTGACGGGTGAGCTTGTCCACCACGCCGGCGACCGTGGACGCCTTCTGACCGATCGCGACGTAGACGCAGCGGACGCCGGTGGTCTTCTGGTTGATGATCGTGTCGATCGCGATCGCGGTCTTGCCCGTCTGGCGGTCACCGATGATGAGCTCGCGCTGGCCACGCCCGATGGGGATCATCGCGTCGATGGCCTTGATGCCCGTCTGCATCGGCTCCTTCACCGGTTGACGCGCGATGATGCCCGGCGCCTTCACCTCGATGCGGCGACGGAGCTTGCTGTCGATCGGGCCCTTGCCGTCGACCGGCTGTCCGAGCGCGTTCACGACGCGGCCGAGGAGCGCGTCGCCCACGGGGACGTCGGCGATGCGGCCCGTGCGCTTCACGGAGTCTCCTTCGCGGATGCCGGCGGCGTCGCCGAGGATCGCCACGCCGACGTTGTCTTGCTCCAGGTTCAGAACGAGCGCGGACACACCGTTCGAGAACTCCACGAGCTCACCGGCCATGGCGCCTTCGAGGCCATAGACACGGGCGATGCCGTCACCGCAGGAGAGGACGGTGCCCGTCTCGCTGACCTGCGACTTGGCGTCGAAGTTCTGGATCTGCTTCTTGATGAGCTGCGAAATCTCGTCGGCCCGGAGCTGCATGGCGTTCCTTCAATCCTTCTCGTGTCAGGTCAGGTGGAGGACAGGAGCTGTGCCTCGAGCGCCGAGAGGCGCCCGCGCACGCTGCCGTCCAGAGTGTGATCCCCGATGCGGGTGACGACGCCCGCGAGGAGCGCCGGATCCTGCTTTCGCTCGAGGAGGACCTTGCGCTGGGTGCGCTGCTCCAGCTCCCGAGCGAGGGAGGCGTAGTATTCTTCGGAGAGCGGCTTCGCGCTCGTGACCGTCGCGCGGACGATCCCGGCCTTGTCGTCCGCGAGGCGAGTGAGGATCCGGGAGACGTCCGCGATGGCGGGGAGCCGGCGGCGCTCCGCCATGAGACGGACCGCGTTCAACGCGTTCGGCGACATCATGAGGCGCGCTCCGACGTCCTTCAGGATGGCGTCGCGCTGCGCGGCGTCCGCCCCGTGCGAGAGAACGCGCTGGAGCTCGGGGTTCGCTTCGTACGTCTCCGCGAAGGACCGGATGGCGTCGCTCATGGGACCCACCTGGGACGTCTCCACCGCGAGGTCGAAGATGGCGCGCGCGTAGCGTTCGGCGATGGCGGCGTGGCTCACGAGCGGCCTCCCCGGGCCGAGATCGGAGACTTGCGAACGGTCTCGATGAAGTCCTGCGCGATGCGATCGTGATCGACCGCGGAGAGCTGCTTCTCCACCATTTCACGAGCGGACTTCACGGCGCCGGCGACGGTCTCCCGCACGAGCGCCTCACGGGCGGCCTTGAGCTCCTGCTCGACGAGGATCTTCGCGTCCCGCTCCATCCGTTCCCGGCGCTCCTTCGCGTCCTTCAGGATGCGCTGGCGCTCGGCCTCCGCGGACTCCTGCATCTCTCTCTTGATGCGCTCGATCTCCTGGTCGATGTGCGCGAGCTTCTTCTCGTACTCGCCCAGGGTCTTCTCGGCGTCCGCCTTCATCTTGCCGGCCTCTTCCATCTGGCCGACGAGCGACTCTTTTCGCTTCTTCAGCGCCTCGGCGATCGGCTTCCTGCCCGCGCCGACGATGATCCCGAACAGGATGACGGCGTTGATGATGTTCGCGAGGAACGGCGGAGCCATCCCCTTCGGGCGGTAGAGGAGCGAGGGCGGGGCGCCGTCTTTCTCGCCGACGAAGCCGTAGGCCCAGTTGAACTCGGCGTCCTCGTGCTCTTCTTCTCCGTGGCCTTCGTGGGCCGCGGCGTGCTCGCCCTCCGGTTCGCCTTCACCCGCGAACGCGCGAGGGGCGAGAGCGAGCGCGAGGCAGACTCCGAGCGGAAGGACGAGCAGGCGAAGGGCGCGCATCACGCCACCTCCCGCCCGAGCACGCGGGACGCGATGTCCTTCGCGAGCTTCTCGGCCTGGCGCCCCAGGTCGAACTGGATGGCGTGGATCTCTTCGGCGATCTTCGAGCGGCCCTCTTCCACGATCTTGGTGGAGATCGCGCGGGCCTGCGCGAGCTCCTGCGCTTCCAGCCGGGCCGTCTCGGCGCGGGCCTTGTCCCGCTCTTCGGCCGCGACGCGCGACACCTTCTCGAGCTCGTGCTCGTACTTGCGGAGGATCTCGCCGGCCTTCTCCTGCATCTCGCGGGCGGCGGCCTTCGCCCCGTCCGTGCGCTTCTCGCGCTCGGCGAAGAGCGCGAGCACCGGGTCGAACAGGAGGGGTTTCAGGAGCAGGATGAGCGCCGCGAAGACGACCATCTGCGCGACGAACGAGAGGTCGAAGTCGATGTTCACGGCGCCGCCGGAGAGCCCGAGACTCTGGCCGGAGGAGGCGCTCTGCGCGAGGGCGAGGCCGAGGGAGGCGAGGAGCGTCATCTCGTGGAAAATTCCGCGTTAGTGGGGCGGCCTCCTACCACCTTGAACTGGTCGCGTCTATAGCGCGGCTCGGCGGTTTATCCGGCTAAATCGCGGTGGTGCGCGATTCAGCCCAATCCGGCCCGGCCACCTCGTGGACACCTCCGGGCGGAAGCCGTTCGAGGACGGCGGAGAGGGGTTCGGAGGTCGCCGGGTGGCGGGCTCCGGGAGCCACGTCGAGGAGCGGACCGAGCGCGAAGCGACGCTCGAGGAGCCGGGGGTGCGGCACCGTGAGGCCGGGCGACGCGAGGGTCACGCCGTCTATCCAGAGCACGTCGAGATCCAGGGTCCGCGGACCGTACCTCTCCCTCCGGACCCGGCCGAACTCGGCCTCGATGGAGAGGAGCTCCCGGAGCAGCGTCTCCGGCGGAGCGTCGAGCGCGACGCGGACCGCCGCGTTCAGGAACACCGGTTGCGGAGGGCCGACCGGGGCCGTCTCGTAGAGCGAGGAGACGGCGAGGACCTGGAAATGCCGGCCGATGGCGCGGACGGCGGCCGCGAGCGTCGCCCGGACGTCCCCGAGATTCCCGCCGAGACCGACGACCGCATCCACCGGAGGGAAGATAGCCCGGTCCGTGGTACGCGTCGGTGTTCATGAGGACTCCGACGCTCGCCGGTTTCGTCCTGTCGTTCGGGCTCGCGGCCGCGGCCTGCCGGGAGCAGGATCTCCCGGACCGGTTCGGCGCGCCCATCACGAACCCGGACGCGGGCGGGGGACCGGCCGCGTCCCTCGACGACCTCGCGGCGCCCGGCCCGTTCGGCGTGGGGACGCGGGAGTACACGTTCGTCGACGCCTCGCGGGCGACCCCCGCGAACGGCACCTATGCGGGCGACGCGGTCCGCACGCTCCCGACGCGGATCTGGTACCCGGCGCCGGTGGGCGCGGACGGCGACGGCGCGGACGTCGCGCCGCGCGGGCCGTTTCCCGTGATCCTCTACGCGCACGGCTTCCTGAGCTCGCGCGTCGAGTCGGGGGACCTGAAGCAGCACCTCGCGAGCCACGGGTACGTCGTCATCGCGCCGGACTTCCCGCTGTCGAACGGCAACGCGCCGGGCGGGCCGACGTTCCGCGATCTCTCGAACCAGCCCGGCGATCTGACGTTCGTTCTCTCGAGCGCCCGCGCGCTCGGCGGCGCCGATCAGCCGCTCGCGGACGCGCTCGACCGGACGCTCATCGGCGTGGCGGGGCTCTCGCTCGGCGGCGCGACGACGCTCCTCGCCGTGTACCACCCGGAGCTCTACGTCCCGGGCGTCCGCGCCGCCGTCGCGTTCGCGCCGCCCGCGTGCTTCTTCGGCGACGCGATGTACGTGCGCTCCGTGCCGACGGTCGTCCTCGGCGGGAGCTCCGACGAGCTCGTCCCGTTCGATTCGATCCAGTTCGGCGTCGCGCGCGTCGCCCCGCCGCCGCTCGAGGTCGTGAAGCTCGTGGGCGCGACGCACACCGGCTTCCTCGGCATCCAGATCCCCGACGCGGGGAACACGGACGGACTCCTCGGGTGCGGCCCGGTGCAGGCCGCCGTCGGGACGGACACGAATCCGCCCTGGGCAGCCGCGCTCGGCGAAGAGCTCGATCGGGGCACGACCGGGCACGTCCTTCAGTTCCAGGCGTGCGGCCCGGTGTGCGGGACGCCGTACGTCGCCACGATGCCGGGGCAGCGCCAGCTCGTGCTGACCCGCGCCATCACGCTCGCCGCGTTCGAGTCCGTCCTCCACGGACGGCCGGACGCCGCCCGGTTCCTGTCCGACGCCCTCGCTCGGCAGAACACCGACGTGAACGTCGTCCGCGCCCGCTGACGCCGCGCACCCGGTCCGGGCAGCGGATGGGCCGTGCTCCCCACCACGCGCTGCACTAGGATCCCGGCGTGCCGTTCCTCGGGCTGACCTTCGGCGAGGCCTTCATCGTCGTCTTCATCGTCGTGGCGGTCGTTTCGGCGCCGTACTGGCCCCGGATGGGCGCGGCGATCGCTGTGGCCATCGTGGGGAAAAATGCGCCGCGGGAAACCCCTGCCCCCGGGGAACCGTCCAAGCCGGACGCGTCCTAGGCGTCCCGCGGCCGGCAAGGGCGGCTCGAGACGGGCCACACCGATTGGTCGCCGGCTGGAAGTCTCGGATATAGTTCGCCGGTGGAGTCCGAATCCGGGGACGCCCCGGGAAGAGGGACGGAACAGCCGATCCTCTTCATCAGTGACGCCTCCGCGGAGGCCGAGCGCCTGACGCTCTCGCTCCGGGCCCGGGGGCACGTCGTCGTGGACGTCCCGCTCGCGCTCCTTCCCGGTCGGGTCGCCGTGCAGCGGCCTGCGCTCGTCCTCTGTGACGCGGACGCGGAGAACGCCGTCGAGACCGTGCGTCGCATCCGGAGCATCCCCGCAGACACGCCGCTCTCCATCGTGCTCGTCGGCGAGCGGGACGGAACCATCGCGCGCCTCGACGTGACCCTCGTCGAGGCGGTGTTCGCCCGCCCGGTGAACGTCCAGGAGCTCGTCGGAACCGTCGAGCGTCTCATCGGGGTCGATCCGAGCGAGATCGCGCCGTCCATCCGGAGCCCGAAGCTCTCGGCGTCGAGCCGCCCGCCGGCTCGCAGCAATCCGTCCGCGTCGCCGGGGCCGCGAATCACCGACCGCGCCGGGCGGCCGGATCCGCCGGCCGTCGCGAGCCTCCCGCTCCCGCCGGATCTCGCCGGCGATCCGGCTCCGCGCGCCGAGTCGGGGGACGCGCCCGTCGTCGAGCTGTCGGGAGACATCCAGCTCATGCTGCTCGCCGCCGAACGACGCATCGAGGGAGACCGGTCTCCGTCGTCGTCGCCGGGCGAGGAACCCGGGCCGGAGGCGGACGTCGACGCACCCCTTCCGCCCGAGGTGCTCGTCGCGCTGGAAGAGCCGCTCGACGACGACGACGACGGCGCGGAAAAAACGGGCGCGCCGGACCGCGACGGCACCGGCGCCCTCACGGGACCGAAGACGGGGTCCCGCGGCGGCACCGTCGCCGGCACCAACGCGACGTCGCTCGGAACCGACGCCCAGGGCCCGCAATCGGAGAGCAGCTTCGCGCAGGGCGCGGCGCCGGGACCGCGAACGTCGGTCCACGCCGCCCCCGAGCAGCGGTTCGCCGAGCCGCCGCGCTCCGAACCCTGGGAAGAAGAGGCGTCGTCGAAGAAGCAGAGACAGCAAGCGTCGACGCCGAAGCCGCCGAAGCCGTCCGGGGACGACCTCAAGTCGACGGCTCCGCCGGAGGCCGACCGCGCCTCCGTCCCGCCGACGACGTCCGTCGAGAATCTGATCCCCGAGCCGCCGTCGCGGCGCGCCGTCGAGGGCGACTTCACGTCCTTGCGCGCGCCGTCGCGCAGCGGGACCCTCGTCGAGCCACGCGACTTGCCGCCGGAGCGCGGCGTGTTCGAGCGCGAGCCGCCCCCGCCCGCGTCCACCGCGCCGCCGCGAGCGAACGACCGCGCGCGCGAACCCGACGCCGCGCCCGACACGGGCCGGAGGGCGCCCGAACCCCGCGACGACCGGGGAACGGATCGCCCCGCCCCCGGCGAAGGCGGCGATCTCCGGCGGAGCGAGCTCCCACCGTCCCGAGCGCCGGAGCGGACGGCGGAGCCGCCCGCTCGCCGCAAGTCCGATCGTCCCTCCTCTCCCGAAGCCGCGCCGCCGGCTCCTCCGGACTTCCAGGTGCCCGCCGCGCTCCGCGCCGGCGACGCGACGCTCACGCTGGCGCGGGCGATCCGCTCGCGCCTCTCCGGGGTGCTCGCCTTCGAGGTGGACGAAGGGATCCGCCGGCTGGTGCTCCGCGACGGCGATTTCGTCACCGCGGCGTCCGGCGTGCACGCCGAGTCCCTGGTCGCGTTCCTCGCGGCGCGCGGCGATCTCGCGCCCGAGGTCGCGCGGCAGGCCCACAAGCTGCCGGCGTTCGGACGTCGCGCGGGCGCGGCGCTCATCGCGCACGGGCACCTCGCGCAAGACCAGCTCTGGCCGGTCCTTCGCGCGCACGCCGAGTGGATCATCGGTCGCGTCGTCGGCATCGAACGCGGCAGCGTCGCCCTGGAAGACCTCGGACGGCTCCACGACGAGCCCGCCGTGTTCGGCGGCGCGACGGGCGCCGAGGTCCTGGTCGAGGTCGTCCGACGCGTGGTTCCTCCGGACGAGGCCCTCGAGCGTCTCGGCGGGCCGGACGTCGTGCTGTCGCAGGGTCCGTCCCGCGCGCTCCTCGGGGAGTGCGCGCTCTCCCCCGTCGAGACGGAGCGCATCCAGCAAGCGGCGTCGTCGACGATCCAGACCGTCGTCGAGGGCGCCCTCGACCCCTCCTTTTCCTCCGTGCTTTACGCCCTCGTCGCCCTCGGTGTCCTCGGCGTGGAAGGCGCGCGGCCGAAGCCCGCTCCCCAGGGAGCGAAGCCGCCGCCGAGAGACGAGATCGACGAGGACGCGTTCCGGGCGCGCATCCTCTCGCGGAAGGCGCTCGTCGACGAGGGGGATTACTTCGCCGTCCTCGGCGTCTCCCGGGACGCGACGGGGTACGACATCCGCCGCGCCTACGCCGCACTCCGTCGCGAGTTCGAACCGAGCCGGGTTCTCTCGCCGAAGAACGTCGACCTCGGCGACGTCGTCACGGAGATCCTCGGGGTGCTCGAGGAGGCGTACGAGATCCTGAGCGATCAGCGCCGCCGCGATCGGTACCGCCGCGCCATCGAAGCGACGCCCTGAGGGCGAGGACCTTCCGGTCCCCGGAAGGCGCCCTAGAGGGGGCGATCGTGAAGACCCTCGTCTGGTTCCGCGGAAAGGATCTCCGGGTCGGAGACCAGCCCGCCCTCTCCGCCGCCCGGAAGGACGCGCTCGTCGTCCCGTTCTTCGTGCTTTCCCCGAAGGTCGTCTCGACGGAGCGCGCCGCGCGTTCCCCTCACCGGACGCGGTTCCTCCTCGACTCCGTCGGCGCGCTCGCGAAGAACCTCGAGCGCCGCAGCTCGCGTCTCGTCCTCGGCCGAGGGGCCGAGACCGACGCGGTGCTCTCTGCCGCGTCCCGGTTCGGAGTCGATCGCGTCGTCACGCTTCGCCGGGTCGAGCCGTTCGCGCGAGAGCAAGATCGGGTGCTCCGGGCCGCGCTCGGCGAGCGCTACGAGACGCTCGAGGGCGAGACGCTGCTTCCCCCGGACGCCCTCCGCACCGGGTCGGGGACGCCGTACACGGTGTTCACGCCGTTCGCGCGGGCGTTCCGGGCGCGGGAGCACGAGGTCGGAGAGCCCCTCCCCGCCCCCACGTCGCTGCCGCCGGTCCCGCGCGAGCTCGAGTCGGCGGAGCTCCCGACGCCCGGGTCGCTCGGACTCCCGGAAGCGTCGTCGACGCTGCCCGGCGGCGAGCGCGCGGCACGAACCCGCCTCGCGCGGTTCATCGAGACCCGCGCCAGAGACTACGCGGACGCGCGGGATCGACTGGATCGAGACGGTACGAGCCGCCTCTCGCAGGATCTCGCCTTCGGAACGGTGTCGATCACGACGGTCTACCGGGCCGCTCGTCTCGCGGCGGCCGTGCCGGACCGCGCGCGCTCGGCGTTCACGAACGAGCTCCTCTGGCGTGAGTTCACGCACGCGACGCTCCACGCCCGCCCCGAGCTCGTCCGGGAGCCGTTCCGCGCCGAATTCCGCGACTTCCCGTGGGAAGCAGACGAGAAGGGGTTCGAGGCGTGGAGGCAGGGAATGACGGGCTACCCCGTCGTGGACGCCGCGCAGCGCGAGCTCCTCGCGGACGGCTTCGTCCCGAACCGCGCGCGCATGATCACGGTGAGCTTTCTCTCGAAGCATCTCCTCGTCGACTACCGGCGGGGGGAGGCGCACTACCTGGATCTCCTGACGGACGCCGACGTCGCGCAGAACAACGCCGGGTTCCAGTGGTCCGCGGGGACGGGCGCCGACGCAGAACCCTATTTCCGCGTCTTCAACCCGACGCTCCAGGGAGAGAAGTTCGACCCCGAGGGCAGCTACGTGAAGCGCTGGGTCCCGGAGCTCGCGGATCTGCCGAAACGCTTCATCCACCGGCCGTGGGAGGCGCCCGAGCCGGTGCTCCGCGACGCGCGCGTGACGCTCGGGAAGACCTACCCCCGGCCGATCGTCGATCACGCCGAAGCGCGGACGCGCTTCCTCGCGCTCGCGTCGTCCCTTCGCGCCGCGGAGTGAACCACGTTGCGCGGGGTTTCCCGGGCCGCCACCGGACCGACACCGTCCTCCGCGAGACTCGTCCCTCGAGATGAGCGAGCTCTCGACGCCCGCGTTCGGTCGCGGGACTCGTGCCGCCCTGATCGCGGTGCCGGTTCTGCTCTACGTCGCGTTCCGCAACGTCGACGTCCACCAGGTCGGGCGTCTCGTCCGGGACGTCGGACCGGGAGCCGCCGCGCTGCTCCTCTTGCCGTCCCTCGGCGCGGCGCTGGTCGAGACCCTCGCGTTCCGAGGAACGTTCCGGCTGCTCGGCATGGAGCCGGGCTTCGGCCTCCTGCTTCGCGTCCGAGTCGCGACCGAAGCGCTGGGGGCACTCCTTCCGCTCGGAACCGTCTGGGCGGAGGCGGTTCGACCGGCCCTCATCGCGCACCACGACGGAGCTCCGGTCAGCGCAGGCCTCGCGGCCGGAGCTGCCCGTAAGTACGTCCTCGGGCTCTCGCAGGCGATCTACCTGATGCTCGGCTTCGTCCTCGGACGTCGCGCGCTCGAAGCCGGCTTCGTGCGGCTCGGCGGAAGTCCGCGGCTTGCCCTCGCCGCGCTCGCGATGGGCGGGGCGATCCTCGGCGCCGCGGAGCTCGGCGCCCACACCTTGCGTGGAGGACGAACCCTCGCGCGTATCTCCGCGGCGCTCCGACGCATTCCGTCCGCGCGGATCCGGCGCGTCCTCGACGACGTCGGGACGTCCACGGGCGCCGCCGACGGCGCGCTCCGCGCGCTCTTCACGAGCCACGGGCTCCGCGCACTCGCAGCGCCGTGCCTCGCCGCGTGGCTCCTGGAAGCCCTGGAAACCTGGGCGATCCTGCGGGTTCTGTCGGTTCCCATCGGTCCTGGAGACGCGCTCGGGATCGAGACGCTCGTCGTGCTCGCGCGCCAGCTCCTGATCTTCCTACCGGGCGGACTGGGCGCGCTCGAGCTCGGCTATGCCGCGTTCCTCGTGGGGCCGGGCCTCGCGTCCGTGTCCGCGTGCGCCGCCTTCGTCCTCCTGAAGCGTCTCCGCGAGCTCCTCTGGCTCGCCGCCGGCGGCGCCGCACTCGTTCACACGCGCGCTAGACCGAGCGTTCCGTCAGCCCGAGCCGACCTCGCACCCAGCGTTCCGTCCTAGCTCCGCACGCCACGGTACGGAAAAAGGAGAGCCGACCTCGCCCCGAGACACGGAGCGGTTCACTTGGCCGTAGTGCGTTCGTCTCGTCGCTGAAACCTGATACCTGTACCTTCGGACAGCGTTCGGTTCTCCATCGGACGCGGCGCCTCGTGAACGAATCGGTACTCTCGGAGAAGTACGAGATCCTCGCCACGCTCGGGCGCGGAGGGATGGCCGACGTTTCGCTCGCGATGGCGCACGGACCGGCGGGGTTCGAAAAGCTCGTCGTCGTGAAGGAGCTTCGCCCGGAGCTCGCGCAGGACGCCGAGCATCTCTCGATGTTCATGAGCGAGGCGCGTCTCGGCGCGCGGCTCGTGCATCCCACCCTCGTGCAGGTGCAGGAGATCGCGCAGGACGGCGAACGCCTGTTCATGGCGATGGAGTTCCTGGACGGACAGCCCCTTCATCGCGTGCTCGCGCGCCTGGAGAGCGAAGGCGGCCTCCCGCTCGCGGTGCACCTCTCGATCATCTCGGAAGTCCTCGCTGGGCTCGACCACGCGCACCGGCTCACGGACTGGGACGGCACTCCGCTCGGCGTCGTGCACCGGGACGTGAGCCCTCACAACGTGTTCGTCACCTACGACGGCCGCGTGAAGCTCGTGGACTTCGGCATCGCGAAAGGCCTCGACTCGCCGCTCGACGCGAAGAACGGCACGGTGAAGGGCAAGGCGGCGTACATGGCGCCCGAGCAAGCCGAAGGCGCCGACGTGGACCGTCGCGCCGACGTGTACTCGGCCGGCGTCATGATCTGGGAAGCGCTCGCCGGAGCCCGGTTGTTCCAGGGTCTACCGGATCGGGACATCCTGAAGAAGCTCCTCGGCGGGGAAGTGCCGAGCCCCTGCTCCGTGAACCCGGACGTCCCGCCGGAGCTCGAGCGTGTCTGCATGAAGGCCCTCGCGCGCCTCCCCGCCGATCGATGGGACTCGGCGGGCGAGCTCCGGGAGGCGCTCCGCGCCGCGATGACGAAGCTCGGGCTGTCCGCGACGAGCGAGGACGTCGGCGGTCCGGTCGCCGCCGCGTTCGCGGCCGAGCGCGCGGAGCTCCAGGGGACGATCCTGCGCTCGCTCAGGCGTCGCGCGAAAGAAGACCATTTCCGCGCGACGTCCTCGTATCCCCCGCGGCAGGGTCAGCTCCAGACGCCCCTCGGCTTCGGAACGACCATCGGACGGCCCTCGAGCGTGCCGCCGAGCTCGGGGCGCACGAAGCGCGAGGCCCCGACGGTGCCACCGCCCGGGCGGAAGCGACGACGCTTCGCGCTGGCGACACGCGGGCTCCTGCTCCTTTCCGCGGCGGGGCTCCTCGTGCTGGTCGCCGTGAAGGGTCGGGCGCCCGCGCCGGCACGCGAGGGCGGCGGGACGGCCGGCCCGCGAAGCGCGGCGTCCCCCGTCGGAGCCGCCGCGACCGCGCGCTGCGGCGGCGACTACCGGCTGAACTTCGACCTGACCGTCCAGCGAGAAGCGGCGTCGACGAGCTCCACGTGCAGCGTCGCCTGCACGTGCGAAAATCGCTGAGTCGCCGCTCGGAGCGTCAGGAACGGAGGCGCGTGGAGCGACCGACGAGGCGCTCGAACTCGCGGAGGAACAGGCTTTCGTCGAGGCTCTTCGGGATCGCGCCGACCGCGCCGGTGGTCCTCACGAGCTCCGCGAGCTCGACGGCGCTCTTGCTCGAGTGCAAGATGACGGCCGTCCGGACGCCTCGCTTCACGAGGATCTGCGCGAGCGCGGAGCCGTTCAACGCGGGCATCATCTGGTCCAGCAGGACGGCGTCGGGCTCGTGCTCGACGATCCACTCGCTCGTCCCGATGGCTTGGTCCCGGGTCTCCACCACGAAGCCTGCCCGCTCGAGCCGCTCCTTCGCGACTTCCAGGTACACGGGGTCGTCGTCGACGACGAGGACGGTGGCGCTCATGACCAGGCTCGAAATCGCGACCGCACGGAAGCGGAGGCGCGCACTCGAATGAAACGGCCAGACGGACCGGAGCGTTAAGGGGTGTAGAGTCCAGGGTCCGTCGTGCGCCCTTCGCCCGTACCGAGACTCCGGCTCTTCCTCCTGACCGTCGGCTGGGCAGCCGTGTTCTTCGGCTCGTCGCGTTACCTCGCGCTCGCCCTTCCCCGGTCGGTCGCCCGGGAGCTCTCCCTCGAGGCGTACCTCGCCGTCGTGCACGTGCTGACACTCCTCCTCGCGCTCGCCGCGGCGCGGGCGTTCGTCGGGACGCCGGACCGCGTCCTCGGCGCGATTCCGCCGCCGGTGACCGCCGTCGCGACGACGCTCGCGCTCACGCCGCTCGTGTTCACGGCGTCGACGTCGATCGCGTTCCTGATCGCGAGGCCGACGCTGATCGCCGAGCTCCTCCGTGGCGGGACGGAGCTCGCTCAGAAGAACACCGGGGAGTTCGGGCGGGAGCTGACGCGGGAGCCCGCGCTCGTCACCGTGCTCTGGGGCGCCGTCGTCTCGCCGGTGTCGGAGGAGCTGTTCTTCCGGGGCGCGCTCTACTCGCTCGTGGAGTCGCTCGTGCCCCCGGCCGTCGTCGGTCGGGTCACCCGGAGCGCTCTCCCCGTCGGGGTCGTCGCCGTGGCCTTCGGCCTCCTTCACTGGGACATGCCGGGTGGGCTCGGCATCGTGCGGCTGGTGTCGGCGCTCGGGCTCGGCCTTGCCTGCGGCGTCGCCCGGGCGGCCACCGGAAGCGTGGTCGCGGCGATCCTCGTCCACGTCCCGTTCAACCTGCTGGCGATCGCAACCGTCCGGCGCTGGGCGGTCTTCCCGTCGTTCCCCCAGAAATGGGGCGTTCCCATCCTGTTCTGGGTCGCTGCGGCCCTCGGCGCTGCAGGCGCGCTCGCGCTCCGCTACGCTCTCCGCCCGAACCGTCCATGATCGAAGGCAGCAGGCGGCGAGCCCTCTTCCCGCGCGCGCTCTTCATCGCGCTCACGAGCGCCCTGCTCCTCTCGTTCGGGACCTGGCTCGTCGCCGTGGACTCGCTCCGGACCGCGGCGAAGACGGTCCTCCTCCTCGGCGACTCCAACGTCGCGAACTTCCGCCTCCTAGAGGGCGATCGGCTCGAGGATCGTCTCGGGGCCGATCTCGGGCCCGGGTGGGTCGTGCGGAACTGGGGAGAGGTCGGCGCGGACCCGGCCGATCAGTACCTCGCGCTCTGCCGCGCGGAGACGCTGCGATTCCACCCGGACGTCGTCGTGCTCGTCCTGTCGCCCCACGCCTTCATTCCCGACACGACGAACTGGGGGCACCGCCTCCGCGAGAACGGCGACGGTCTCCGGTGGATCCCGTGGAACGCGGAGGGTTACCGCTTCTTCGGGACGCTCTCCCCGGACGAGAAGAAGAAGGCGGTGGTCCGCGCCGTCGATCCCATCTTCGGCTTCTACGACGGCTACCTCGCCTGGAACGCCCACTCCGACTGGCCGCGGCTCCGGCGGGAGATGGCGGCTCGTTCACCCGAACTGCAGACGATCATCGTCCACGAGTACTCGAGGCTGATCTCGAAGTGGCTGGACGAGCACCTCGACATCGGAGCCTACGAGGATTTCGCCGCGCGCCCGAACGCCCGGGATTTCGGGTTCTTCACGGAGGCGGTGACGGCGCGAAAGATCCCGTTCCTCACCGTCGTCCTTCCGGAGGCAGCGCCGGACGTCCTGTCACGGAGCTTCTCCGAGAAGACGCGCGCGACTCTGGAGACCTCCTACGCCTACACCGTCCGCTATCTCTCGGAGCACCACGCCGAGTACCTCGACTACAACACGCCCGTCGAGCGCACGAAGTTCGACGCCAGCATGTTCGGAGATCACTACCACCTGAAGAGCCCCGCCGCGTACCGCTACCTGGCGGACGGCGTCGCCGCATGGATCGGCCGACGAACGCAGCCGCGGGGAACGTGAAACGCCGCGCGAGTCGAACCACCGGCGCCGGACATTCGAAGAGTGGGGTGGATTCCGGGGAGGTCACTCCGCGGCCGAGACGGCCGCGCCGCGGAGTACGCGCACGGTGACGTCGGCCTCGGACACATCGAGCATCACGGCGTCTCCGGACTGAACCTCGCCGCGGAGGATCGCGTCGGCGAGCTTCGCCTCGACGGAGCGAGCGATCGCGCGCCGGACGGGCCGCGCGCCCAGGGTCGGCTCGTAGCCGCCCGCGTCGAGCAGGTGGTCGATGACCGAGTCGTCCCAGTCGAGCCGGACGCCCCGATCGATGGCGAGGCCGTCGCCGAGGCCGCGGAGGAGCCGCCGCGCGATCTCCCGCACCTCGTCGCGAGCGAGCGGGGAGAACACGAGCACCTCGTCGAGGCGGTTGTAGAGCTCCGGAGGAAGCGCGGCCCGAGCCGCTCCGACGACCGCCCGCTCCGCGTCCTCGTTCGCGCCGTCGGCGCGGCCGCCGAACCCGACTCGACGCTTCGTCGCCGCGGCCGTCTCGGCTGCGCCGAGGTTCGACGTCAGGAAGATCACCGTGTTCGTGAAATCGACGGTGCGACCACGGCCGTCCGTGAGCCGTCCCTCGTCGAACACGGCGAGGAACGCCTGGAGGACGTCCGGGTGCGCCTTTTCGATCTCGTCGAGGAGCACGACCTGGTACGGACGCTTCCGCACCGCCTCGGTGAGCTGCCCGCCCGCCTCGTGGCCCACGTAGCCGGGGGGCGCGCCGAGGAGCCGCGCGACGGCGTGGGCTTCCGAGTACTCGGAGAGATCCAGCCGCGTCATCGCGTTCTCGTCGAAGAAGAGCACGTCGGCGACCGCCTTCGCGGTCTCCGTCTTGCCGACGCCCGTCGGCCCGAGGAAGAGGAACGTCCCGATCGGACGCCGCGAGCCGAGGCCGGCCGCGTTCCGGCGGAGGATGCGCGCGACGCGCTCGATCTGCTTCGTGTGCCCGACGACCCGACCGGCGAGGAGCTCCTCCAGGCGGAGCATGCGGTCGGCGTCCGTCTCGAGGAGACGCTCGACGGGCACTGATGCCATCTCGGAGACGACTTCTGCGACCACTTCGCTGGTCACTTCCGTCGCCGCGCGGCGTCGCGAACGCGCGCCCGCGAGATCGACCACGGAGACGGCCTTGTCCGGCAGCGCGCGCCCCGGCAGGTAGCGGATGCTCCACCCCACGGCGAGCGCGAGCGCCTCTTCCGTGAAGCGGACGCCGTGGTGTTTCTCGAGCGCCGGCGCGAGCGCGTCCAGGATGAGATACGCGTCCTCCCGGCTCGGCTCGAGTACCTCGACGACCGAGAAGCGCCGAGCGAGCGCCGCGTCCCCGCCGATGAACTTCGTCCATTCCTCGGTGGTCGTCGCGCCGATGCAGGGGAGCTCGCCCCGGGCGAGGGCGACCTTGAAGTCGCCGCCTATCTCGTCGGCCGCGTCGGAGGAGAGGAGCGTGTGAATCTCGTCGAAGAAGAGGACGACCTTGCCGCCCGACGCGGCGACCTCCCGCCGGACGTTCCCGAACCGCTGCGCGAGCGCACCGCGGATGCCCGTGCCGGCGAGGAACTCGGTGATGGGGACCTCGATGACGATGCGATCGTCGAGCGTCGCGACGCCGTCCGCGTCCGCGATGCGCTGCGCGAGGGCCCGGACGACGCTCGTCTTGCCGACGCCCGCGGCGCCGACGAGGCAGGGGTTGTTCCCCTGGCGCTTCGCGAGGACGTCGAGAGTCTGTTCCACTTCGAGCTCACGCCCCACCACGGGGTCGAGCTCGCCGCGCTCGGCCGCGAGGGAGAGGTTCCGTCCGAGCGCCGCGAGCGTCGGGAAGCGCTTCGGGTCGAGCGAGAAGCGGCTCGCGTCCAGGGCGCGCTTCGGCTTCGGTCGAGCGGCGGGCTTCTGGCCCGAGAGCACGCGCGACCTCACGGGGAGCACGGGGGCCGCGACGCTCGAGGTCTCCGCGCGCGGCGGTGACGAGGGCCGCTCCGCGGGCGGGGGAGGCGCCGGTTCGCCCGGAGTCACGAACGGGGGCGGCGTGCGGAGGGAAACGAGCGGAACGGTCGTGCCCGAAGGCTTCCGCGGCGCGGCCGCGGTCTCGGCCCCGCTCTCGGCCTGCCTCGTCACGATCCGCCGCCGCCCGACGAGACCGAGCCCGACGTTCATGGCGGCGACCCGGAGGCGGCTCACGTCGACGCCGCACTGATCGAGCGCGCGATGAGCCGCCGAACGCCGCTCGCTGAGGAGCGCGAGCAGGAGATGCACGCCGACCGGCTCGACGGCGCCCATGCGATCGCCGATCTCGCGAGCTCGCTCGACGGCGCGACGGAGCGGATCCTGCTCGTCGTCCGTCGCCGCGCGGGCGGCGCGAAGCAGCCGCTCGGAGCCGAGAGAGCGCTCCGCGAGCAGATCGGCGGCGGGACTTTCTCGCGAGGCGATCGCGGCGAGCAGGTGGGCGGTGGTGACGCGCTCCTTGCGGCTCCGGGACAGCTCCTCGGCGAGCGTGCGGATCGCGACGAGCTCGGGCTCCTTCCGGTGCATCTTCATGTGGAACCCCGCGAGATTGCTTTGCGATCCGACGAACGGCCAAGTTTCGGGAATCGCCGGTGGATTCGCAGGCCTGCGTGGCGGGCAGGCGGCTTCCCGGAGGCGGGCCGGACGGCTACGTTTCCCGGATCCCATGACTCTCCTCTCCTCCCGATCCCTGCCCATCCTGGTTCTGCTCCTGTCCGCCTGCGGGAGCCCTCCACCCCCCGCCGAGCCCGCGGCCCCTCCGCCCGCCGCCGCGCCGAGCGCGGCTCCGTCCGCCGAGGCCCCCCCGGCAACGAGCGCCGCGGCGCCCGCCCCGGCCGCCCCCGCCCCGTCTGCCGAAGCCCCGAAGGAAGAGGAGGCCGCGCTCTCGAAGAGCGTCGGGGAGCGGCTCCTCGCCCCGACGATGTCCTACATGCTGAACTACGCCGCGTCGGGAGCGCACGACAAGACGGCCGCGGCCTGCGAGGCCGCCTCCGGGGACGACCCGGCGAAGAAGGCCGCGTGCATCTCCAAGGAGCGCGACAAGCTCGTCTCCGACGTCCTCGTGTTCGAGAAGACCGGCAAGGGCACGTTCTGGACGATCTACAAGCGGAGCGGCTCGACGCTCGCCGAGGTCTGGAAGGGTCCGATCGAGCTCTCCGCGGATTCGCCCGAGCGCGTCACCGTGAAGATCCTGAAGGCCGAGAAGGAAAAGGGTTACCGGCAGCTCTTCGCGGGGAAGAAGGAGCTCACGATCGCCTCCGCGTCGGACTCGAGCATCGAGCTCGACGACCCGCAGTTCGGCAAGCTCGTCTACGAGGCCCGGATCGGACTCGTCGAACGACACGACCAGTGACGGCAGACGGCGCGCGGCCGGGCCGTCACGGGCCGGGCCGCGCGGCTCCGGAGAACACCGTCTTTTCGAGCGTCCCGTCGAACACGTCCAGGTGCTCGGGGCCGCCGACCGCCACGAGCGGCGGATCGACCGACAGCGCGACGGCCCGATCGCGAAGGAGCCGCGACTCCCACCCGGGGTCCAGGGATTCCTCGGCGGGCAGCGTCGTCCGGCCCTTCCGCGCGCCGGAGACGTCGAACGCCTCGATGACGAAGGACCACGGCGCGTCGTCGGGCTGAACGAGCTCGAGCACCGCGAGCCGATCTCCGGCGGCGTCGGCATCCGAGAGGTCCGCCTCGAATGCGACGGTCGCGAGCGTGTAGAGCTTGCCGGCGAGGAGCCGGACGAGCTTGCCCGAGCGGGCGGAGAGCATCCAGAGCGTGTCGGGCCGGGACGCGGGGAGGAACCGGACGACGCCCGCGACGTCGCCGGCGAGCGGCTTCTTCGCGCCCTTCCCGTAGAACTGGAGGACGCCGCTCGGCGTCGTGTAGACGAAGGAGCCGTCTCTCGCGGAGCCGAACGCCCGTCGATCGAAATCCGGGAGCTCAAGCCACTCCGCGGGCGCGAAGAGCGTCGCGCCGCCCGAGACGTCGTAGCCGTAGAGCGTCTTCCCGGATCCGGGGAGCACCCACACGCGGTCTTGCGCCACGCGGTCCCCGAACAAGGACGACTCGGGCAAGAGGAGCATCCGCGACGCGGTCTTCGGCTTCTGGTCGTGGGGGAGCAGTCGCACCGTACGGTCCTGCCCGGTCGCGACGAGGCTGCCGTCGGCCAGGGCCGTGACGGCGCGGGGCGTACTCAAGGGGAGAACGAACCCGGAACCGAAATGGGTGGCGTCGTGAACGCCGAGGCCGGACGAGAGGAGCAAGCCGAGTCGTCCCTTGCCGAACGCGATCGTGCCCGGTGACGCCCGCCGCGGCAGGAGCTTCATCTTGCGTCGAACGGCCGGATCGAGCCGCACGGCGGGAGGGCCCGCATCGACGACGTTCCGCGCCTCGGACGAAGGGACCGCAGCCACGTGACGAGCCGACGGTTCCACACCCGGATCGATGGCCTCCGGAGCCGAGCGGTCGCGGAGTGCCTGCTCGAGCCGTTCGCACCCCGAGAAGCCGAGCGCGAGGGCCAGGATCGCGACCAGGGCACTTCGTCCGCTCATGACCGGACGGAGCCTGCCGCGCGCGGGCGGCTCGCGTCAAACGGCGCGCGCCGTCCCTCCGGCTCAGGCCCAGAGCGCGTCGTGGAGCGACGACGCGAGGCTTCGCGCTTCGTGTCCCTGCGGAAGTCCGGCAATCGAGACGAGTCGACGGGAAGGCTCGGCCTGGAGCTCGGCCATGACGTCGCGCGCCGCTCTCCGCCGCGCATCGACGACTCGCGCGCGCGCCGCGGCGTCGAGCCGGCGATCGGCCCACTTCGCGACGCGGAGCGCGAGCGCGGCGTGACGCGTCTCGTCCACCGCGACTCGCCGCATGACGCCCCGGACGACCGGGTCCGTCGCCACCCGCGCTTGCCAGGTCGCGATCATTGCGCCGAAGGTCTCCCGTACGCACCCTTCGGTCGCATTGTCGGTCGCGATCTCCTCGACGGAGCGGAGCGGGCGCGGCGTCACGTCGGGCCTGACGTAAGTACCGCCGAACCGCTCGGCGAGCAGCGTGCCGAGCCGCGCGTGGCGGATTTCGTCCCGCGCCGCCCGCTTGGCCGAGCGCCGGAGCGAACGCGGCGCTCCGTGCGCTCGGAGCTCGCGGGCGAGCGTGCGGAACGCCGGCACCGACGCGGCTTCGAGCCGGGACATCTCCTCGAAGAACGCCGTGAGCTCGTCACGAGCTCGACCCCGGGACGCCGCGAGTCCTGGCGGGCGGCGACCACCGGGGCAGAGAGGACTGCACCTCACCCGGAGCTCTCCGTCGAGCACGACCTTCTCGCACGAGTGTCCCCAGTACGTCCCGGAGTCGACGTCGCACACCGCGCAGGTCGCGAGCGGATCGCCGGCATCCCGCGGCCACGGGACGAACGTCAGCCGTCCACAGGCGTTCACGGCGGCGTCGACGTAAGGTGCGGACGCGTCGCCCGTGGGCCCGGCGCCTCCGCGCCCCACCGGGCCACCGCCGGTGCCGAGGTAGACCGGATACCCGCCGCTGCCGACGTAGACGGGATACCCGCCGCTGCCCCCGGCGGCTGCCGCTTCCCCGACCAACCCCATGAACACCGGGTAGCCGCCCGTCCCCGCGTCGGTGGGGCCGGTGGAGTGGGTCTCGTCGAGGACGTCCCCGCCGCACGCGCCCGCGGCGACGGAAATGGGTGACGCAAGGGCCGCGAGCCGCACGAAGAATCGCCGAAGCTCTCTCTGGCGCATCGCCGCTCGGACTGCACGCGACGTGCCACGGGTCGGGCGAAGAACGCCGGGGAAATGGCCGCGAACGCACGCCTCCCGCTGGCACACGTGGCACACCTCCGGATCCCGCGGCTCGTTCCGTTGGACTTCGCGGTTTGCCATCGAATACATGCAAGGGGACCGCCCAGGGCTCATGCAGAAACCGGTTTCGTCGGCGCTGATGCTCGTCGTCCTCGCGTTCGCGACGTCGTGCCAGCATTTCCAGCGCGCCCGGGAGTGCCGCGCCATCGCGCGGCTCGTGAATCCGACGCTCGACAGCATCGAGGCGGAGCGAAGGAAAGCCCCGAACGACGCCGCCACGTACCGCCGCATCGGGACGTTCTACGATCGGCTCGCGTACTCGCTCGTCGCGTTCAAGTCGCAGAACAGGCGCGTGCAGGAGGCCATCGCGGACTACCAGAGGCTCGCGAAGGAAGCCTCCCACGACGCTCACCTGTACGCGGACGCGCTCCAGGCGAAGGACGAGACGAAGCTCCTCGCGGCCCGCGCCTCCGCCAGCCGAACGATGAAGCACGAGAGCGGCGCGGTCGCTCACATGGACGGCGTCTGCCGCGGGAAGTGACCCGACAGGCTCACGGTCGACTGCGTCGCGACGGGACACGGGCGGGCGCCGGCCGGCTCACGGGCACGTGTCGCATCCGGCCGGAGCGGAGGTGCACGTGATCCCGGATTTGCACGCCGTGGCGGGACAGACGGTGTTCCTCCCGCAATTGTTGCCGGTGGAACACGTCGCGTCGCACCTGCAGGACGCGCTGCAGTCTATGCCGGAGGGGCATGCCCCGGCGGCGCAGGTCACGTCGCAGGAGCCCGGGCCGCACGCGACGCCGCTCGAACAGGCGCTCGTCCCGCAGTTTGCCACGCAGTTCGACGAGGAGCTGCAGTCGATCTTGCCGTTGCATGCCCCGGTCTGACAGGTGACGGCGCAGGGCCCCGCACCGCACACGACGCCGTTCGTGCACGCGGAGGCCCCGCAGTCCACGGCGCAAGTCGCCGACTTCGAGCAATCGATCGTGGAACCGCACGCCCCGTCGCCGCAGCTCACGTGACAGGGGCCAGCGCCGCACGTGACGGGCGTCGGGCAAGCATTGGTTCCCGTGCAGTGGATCTCGCACGACGTGGCGAGCGTGCAGTCGACCCTGGAGCGACACGCACCGGAACCGCAGTTCACGGCGCACGGAACGCCGCTCGGGCACACGACGGTGGCCGTGCAGGCGTCCGGCTGCGAACAGTCGATGACGCAGACGTCTCCCTGACACGTCCCCTTCGTACAGGCAGCGAAGCATCCCGGCGTCGCGCCGCCCGCGCCATTTCCGCCCGCGCCCGCTGTCCCGCCGTTCGCCGCCCCGCCGGAGTCCGTGCCCCCGGTGACCGTGCCGCCCGTTCCGACGCCACCCGTCCCGACGCCGCCGGATACCCCCGCGTCGAACGATCCGCCGCTTGCTCCTCCCGCGCTCGCGGCGTCGCCCGGCGAAGCGTCGAACGTGCCACCGCTTCCGATCCGACCACCTGTGGTGACGGATCCTCCGGTGCCCCCGCCGGCTCCGGTCCCTCCCGACGAGAGGCCGGCACTCCCGCCCTCGCCGCCGTTCCCCCCGTCACGAATGCGACCGCCGGTTCCGGCGTCCACCGACGCGCCGGCCGCTCCGCCGCCCGACGGCACCCCCCCGTCGCGAGACGCGGGCACGAGCTCGTATCCGACTCGGCCACACGCCGACAGGACCAGAACGGCCAGCGCGAGCGCGCTTCCGAACGAGCGAAGGACGAGCCCCACGGTAACCAGAGTACACGAACGGCACGGCGCCTCCGGGCATTCGGGGTTCACACGAATCCCCATGATCCTGGCCACGCCATGAGGCGCGAGGTGCGCGATCCGCGCACCCGGTCGCCAGGAGAACGGCCTCGCCCACCATTGCACCCGCAGCCGCCCGCCGCGCTTGCTCTGCGCCCCTGCCCGCGACATCGCGCTGGCGAGAAGAGGGGGGGTATGCGCACCGCATATTCCAAGCTGGAATACCGAGGCGATACGACACGCTCTCGTTGCGGCTCGGTCGGCTCTCGTTGCGGCTCGGTCGGCTCTCGTTGCGGCTCGGTCGGCTCTCGTTGCGGCTCGGTCGGCTCTCGTTGCGGCTCGGTCGGC
>DASZXK010000018.1:0-4972 GCA_035545855.1 Polyangiaceae bacterium | reverse complement strand
CTCGTTCACGTTCGCGGAGCCGCTCGAGAACCCGCGCTACCGGTTCCTCTCCTGGGCCGGCGAAACGTACGCCCGCTTCACGCCGCCTCCGATCGGAGGAACGGTGACGCTCTCCGCGGCGCACATGCCGTTCGAGGTGGGCGGGAAATCGAAGTAGGATTTCCGGAAGGGGATCTGACCAAGACAGGACCGACATCCGCGATCGTCGCTCTCCGCGAAGCCGTGGTCGCCAATCGGGTGGGGTTGGACCCCGGCTTCACGCCGGCAATCGGGCCGGTTCCTTCGGCTTCTGGAACACGAACTGGATGTCCGTGTGGCGGTCGAAGAAGAAGCCGAAGAGCGCGAAGAAGAGCGTCTTCGGCGTGAAGAGGGCGAGCGGCGCCTGGATGGGCTCGGTCACGAGATCGAACGTGTCGTCGTTCGTTCGCACGTAGTGGAGGACGAACCGCGGGTTCATCGTCGGAAAGAGCGTGTTGTTGTACATCGTCGAGTAGTACCGGAGTACCTTCCACCCGACGTCTTCGCCGGCCTTCCGGAGCGCATCCGCGGAGAGGATGTGCCGGTGGAACGGCGCGTGGAGCGTGTGCACGTACTCTTCCGGATCCTGGAGCGAGAGCGCCGCGGCGTCCGGGGTCCCGATCGACGCGATGCCGCCCGGGACGAGCAGGTCGTTGCACGTCCGCAGGAACTCGAGTGGCGAATCCACGTGCTCGATGACGTCCTGCGAGACGACGCAATCGTACTTCGCCTGGAGCACCGACGTGTCCTTGTACGCTTCCGCGTAGGCGTCCCAGCCGACGGTGTTCCCGTAGCCCTTCGTCTGGAGGAACTTCACGAGCATCCCGGAGCCGCATCCGTAGTCCAGGATGCGATGCTCGGGGCGGAGGCCGCCCTTCTTCAGGCGCGCGAGCATTCCGCCGTAGACGACGTTCAGCTTCCAGTCGAGCTCCGCCGCGAAGACGGGATACCCCGAGTAGTAATGCGCGAGATCCACGTCTTCTTCCGCGTGGATGGAGCGGCAGGAAGAACAGCGCCAGAGCCCGAATTTCTCGTTCCGGAACCGGCGGACGTTCGAGCGCACGACGCCGCGCTCGGCGTCCGGCGCGCGCGGAGCGCCGCAGACGTTGCAGACGTCGTTCGCCATACCGAGGGCGAGGGGAGCTACTCGCCGGCGCGCTGGAAGCGGATGCCCCAGTACGTCTGGAGGTACTTCAGGTACCCGATGAAATAGCTCGGCGGGGAGTGCTCGATCTCGCCCTCGGGGAACGCCGCCTGGAGCTTCTCGAACACGCCGGCGTCCCTCGAGCCGACGATGATTTCACACGACGTGGGGAGCCAGAGGCAGTGCACGCCCTGGCGCTTCGCGGCGGCGACGGACTCGGGGATGCCCGGGATCCAGCCATCGTGCCACACGAAGACGCTCGTCGGCTTCGCGATGGGCTGCACGCCGTCGAAGTCGTACGTGACCTGCGGGTGCCGGTGCAGGCCGTCGATGAAGATGAGGTCGTACTTCTTGCCGGCCGCGGCCTCGAGGGTGTTCTCCGGAGAGCGGCCCTTCTTGTTGAAGAGGAAGCCGTCGAGGCCCATCTTGCTCGCGAGCTCCTGCGCGACCTTCGCACAGCGCTGGCCGTTGCCCTCGGACTGATCGTCCAGGGTGATGCAGCTCTTTCCGCCGTGGCCCTTCATCACGTGGGCGATGTACGCGGAGGAGAGCCCGAACGCGTTGCCGATGATGAAGCAGTCTTCCGGGCGCATCGCGCGCACCAGACGGCCGAACGCGCGGCACTCGTCCTCCCCGATGGAGATGGGGTACTGCTCGCCCTTCAGGCGCCGGTGCGGACCGCCGGGGTGAAAGAGGCCGTCTTTCCAGACGAACCGCGTCTCGGCGATCGAATCCAGCGTGCGGATCACGGCGTCGAGGGAGTCGTCCGTGGAGGCGGAGGGGGCTTGCCGCTTCGCGGCGAGGGACTCACTCGAGGCCATTTCTTGAGCCATGAAGAAAGAACCTAGCGCAAGCCGGCCGTTCCATCCACGGGGGGCTCGTGAGAGGATGCCCGTTCCGTGACCTTCCTGAAGACCCTCGAGGCCATTCTCAAGACGCCGAAGTTCCTGCTCAGCCAGAACTCCGCGGACTACTACGAGTACCTCGGGGACGACGTGCTGGAGGGCCAGCACGAGGGCTTCTCCGACGGCAAAAAGCCCCTGTGGCTGAATCTCGGCTACTGGAAGGAGGCCCGCACCTACCCGAGCGCCTGCGAGGCCATGGCGACGCTGGTGGCGGAGGCCGCGCACCTCGGGAAGGACACCGAGCAGCTGGACGTCGGCTTCGGCTTCGCGGAGCAGGACTTCTTCTGGATGGAGCGGTTCGGCGTGAAGAAGATCGCCGGCCTGAACATCACGAAGATGCACGTGGACCGTGCGAACGAGCGCGTCAAGGAGCGGGGTCTCTCGGAGCGGATGGACCTTCGCCTCGGCTCGGCGACCGAAATGCCGTTCTCGCCGGACACCTTCGACGCCGTGACGGCGCTCGAATGCGCGTTCCATTTCCCGACGCGCGAGAAATTCTTCGCCGAGGCGTTTCGAGTCCTTCGCCCGGGCGGCTACCTCGCGACGGCGGACGTGCTCCCCGAGCCCGGCTACGCGCCGATGAACTTCGTGAACAAGATGGCGCTGAAGCGCTGGGCGACGCCGCTCGAGAACGTCTACGACCGGAACGAGTACGTACGGAAGCTCGAGGGCTTCGGCTTCCGCAACGTGAAGGTGGAGTCGATCCGGAATCACGTCTTCCCCGGCGCCACCAAGTACGCGGAGCTCCGGAAGGCGGGGAAGTCGATGCAGGATTCCGTCGTCTCGCTCACGCCACAGGAGATCGAGTCCTGCTACGGCATCAAGAACTGGGAGCCGACGGGGCTCACGGACTACGTGATTTTTTCGGCACAGAAGCCGGGCTGACCGCCCTTCGAAAGAAACACGCCGCGCACGTCCGAGGACGCACGCGGCGCGGGGGGACGAGGTGAACGGCTACTTCGGCGGCGGCGGCGGCGCGCCGTCGGCGCCGGCGTTCGGGTAGCACGGGGCGAGGATCGACGCACAGAGCGCGGGATCCATGCCGCTCGCGTAGCAGTCCTTCGCCTTCATCTCGCACGCGCTCGGGTCCGGCGGAGCGGGCGGGGTGGTGTTCGGCGCGCAGGCGATCAGGATGGTGTCGCAGACGGCCGGGTCCGTGCCGCTGGCGTAGCAATCCTTGGCCTTCATCTCGCACGCCGTCGGGTCGACGGGCGCCGGTGTCGGAATGACCGGGGTGCAGGAAGCGAGGATCCCGTCGCAGATCTTCGGGTCGATGCCCTGGACGTAGCAGTCCTTCGCCTTCATCTCGCAGGCCGGGTCGGGCGCGGGCACCGGCGTGGGCGTCACGGGCGAGCACGCGACGAGGATCTCGTCGCAGATCTTCGGATCGGTGCCCGATCCGTAACAGTCCTTGGCCTTCATCTCGCACGCCGGGTCGGGCGCCGGCGTCGGGATCACCGGAGAGCAGGCGGCGAGGATTCCGTCACACGTCTTCGGGTCGCCGCCGTTCGCGTAGCAGTCCTTCGCCTTCATCTCGCACGTCGCGACGTCGTCCGGCGGCGCGGGCACACCCGGGTCCGTCGTCCCGGGCTTGCCGTCTCCGCCGCCGTTCGGATCCGTGGCGACGGGCTTCCCGTCGGAGCCGGTCGTCGGATCGGTCGCCCGGGGCTCTTCCGTGCCGGGGGCATCGGGGGTCTCGGCGGCGGGCTGGTCGACACCGCCGGCCGGAGCGCTCGAACGGGACGGTTCCTGGGCGACGCCACCGCAGCCGGTGAGCGCCAGGATCGACGAGAGAACGAGAACGGTACGCATGGCAGCCTCCTCACGCCCTGGGAAAACGAGCGGTTCGTCCTGCTCATCCCCGGGGCGGGGCTCCCTGATCACGCCGAGGGCATCTTTTCTTCGACGTCCGGCGGCCTGTGCCCGGCGGCGCTCACTGCGCGGCGCGCGCCCGGCAGATCGAGACGTCCGCGTCGGAGAGCTCCGCGACCATTTCCAGGAACCCGGCGAAGGAGTCGGCGCGCATCCCGATCTCGTTGATCCACGCGACGACCGCCATCTCTCCGGCCGAGTCGCAGTTCTTCGGATCGAACGCGAAGACGCTCGTTCCGGACGGATCGATCCCGAACGGGATCAGCTCGCCCGGGTAGCCGCGAACGGTGGAAGGCGGGCCGCCCTCCGGAACGGGCGTCTCTTCCGCCTCGAACGCGGCGCGCGCGAGGTCGCCGTAGCTGCTCCGCCCGAGCCCGACCGTCCCGAGGAGCGTCGCGCCATAGAGGAAGCGCGGCCAGCCGTCGTGCCGGAGCAAAAATTCGCGGTAGCTCGGAGGAAGCGCGCGTCCGATTCGTCGCTCGGCGGCCGCGAGGCTCTCCTCCGTCGCAGGTGGGTTCGGGACGAGCCCGTCGTTGCGCTCCGGCGCGAGCTCGGACAGCGCGGTGTGCAGCCAGTAGATGCGCTGAAGCGTCGCTTCCCACGCGAGGGCAGGGGGCGCCGTGGACGACGTGGACCGTGAGGTCTCGAGGCTTTCGGTCTCCATGGTCCCCCGACCCTAGGAAGCTCCCCCGGGATGGGCCAAAAAACGGGGGACGGCGTGGCGCTCGCCGTGCTCGCGGGGACGTGGAACGGCTGGACCAATCGGGGGGGCGACTCGCCGCCCTGCGGGCGAGCTCGACGCGACGACGGGGAGCGTCGTGGGGTTTGTTGTGGGGGACCTGGTCCCCCGAGGCTTCCCTGCGGTCCTCGGGCTACGCCCTGCGGTCCTCGGGAACCTCTCCCCCTGCCGCGCCTGGCGGCGCGCGCTCGCTTTGCTCGCGGGTAGCCGTGAATCGGCTGGACCAATCAGGGGGGGCGACTCGCCGCCCTGCGGGCGAGCTCGACGCGACGACGGGGAGCGTCGTGGGGTTTG
>DASZXK010000017.1:0-58095 GCA_035545855.1 Polyangiaceae bacterium | reverse complement strand
CACGCTCGCGACCGAGCCCGCGTCCTCGGGACGCGCGAACACGCGGACGACCACGCGACCCCCGGGGCGAAGGACTCGTCCGAGCTCCGCCCAGACCGCGGCGTGGTCGCCCGGGTGCGTGACGGCGTTCAGGCTGCCGTCCCCCACGGCGCAGGCGAAGCCCGCGTCCTCGAACGGGAGGCTCCGCCAATCTCCGCGGACCGCGCGCCGCCCGGGCCCGTCACCGGGCCAGATCGCGCCGATCATCGCCTCGCTGCGGTCCACGGCGGTGACGTCCGCCGCGACGTCCGCGAGCTCCGGGGTCACGCCGAGGAGCAGCGCGGGCCCCGGACGTCCGGCGACGAGCGCGCGAATCGCGGTCGCCACTTCCGGCGCCGGCCGGAGCGGGGGACGGAGCTTCGACCATCGCGTGTGGTAGTCGCGCCAGTGGTCGTGGCTCATCCCCGGGGACTCTACCGCGGCCGGGCTCTCCCGCGGGAGGCGCGCGATTCGAGCCGCCGCGCGAAGTCCACGAGGGACGGAGACAGCTTCGGAAGGAGCGTGCGGTCCGCCTCCTCGAGCATGACGAGGTTTCCGTAGAGGGCGGCATCGGCGAGCGTCGGCTCCTCCCCGAAGAGGAACGGCTTCTCGGAGAGCGTCCGCTCCGTCGGCGCGAGGAGCTTCCGCGCGCGGTCGAGGAGCGTGTCTCGATCCCGGAGCCAGGCGTCCACGCAGCCTGCGCCGAATTTCCGCTCCTTCACGAGGACGTAGAGCGCGCGCTCGCCGGCGGTCGGCCAGGCGTCCCGGACGGCGGGCGAGCCGATGCGGAACATCACGTCTTCCAGCGGTCCGTCGGCGAAATCCGCGTACGCCCAGACCGGCCCTTCGAGCCCGCGCGGGACGAGCGCTTCGCCGCCCGGTCGCGAGAGCAGTCGCTCCGCGATGTCCCGGGATTCGACGACGACGGTGCCGTCGTCGTCCACGAGCACCGGCACGTAGATGTATCCCTTCGTGAGCGTCGCGAGCTCGGTGCGGTCCGCGTACGGCACTTCCACGACGTCGTAGCGATGCTCGAGGAGATCGAGCAGCATCTGGATCTTTCTCGCGTACGGGCTGTAGCGGAACCGGTAGAGCTTCATGGGGCTGGAAATATAGGCCGGTGCGGGCGCATCGGATCCCCTGCCGGAACGAAATGTTCACTCGGTCCTGAAGGAATCATTCAGTCGGCGTTCACGACGAGCCGTCGGGCGGTTTTCTCTCATCGCTCACGTCGCGATCTGGCAAGGTTCATCGGCCGATCCGGGGGCTCGGGCAGAGACACATGGTCGTCGCCGCTGCACCACCTCTCGAATCCAACGGAATGGTCCGGAGGCCTCCCATCCTGCTCGGCAACGCGGGCTGGACGGGAACCCTCGCGGCGAGCCGCTTGCTCGGCCGTCACGGCATCCCCGTGACCGTCACGAGCCACGAGCGGTTCTCTCACACGCGGTTCTCGAGGCACGTCGATCGGTTCGTTCGTTCGCCCGCGTACGACGGCGACGGATTCATCGACTGGCTCGTTGCGTTCGGTCGCGAGCACCCCGGTTACGTGCTCTACCCCACGAGCGACTCGCTCGCGTTCCTGTACGCTCTCCACGCGGACGCGCTGTCTCGCCACTTCCGGCTGTCGGTGCCGTCGCTCGACACCCTGGTCACGGTGCTCGACAAGAAGCGCCTCTACGCCGCGGCGAACGCCGCCGGTGTCCGCACGCCGGAGACGCGCTTTCCGGAGTCGCACGACGAGGTCGCCGCGCTCGCGGACTTCGCTCGCGGGGGCGTCGTCGTGAAGCCGCGGACGCAGACGCTCACGCTCTGGGGCGGCAAGGGCTCCGTCGTGAACGACGGCGCGGCGCTACTCCGCTCCTTCGACGACGTCCGTCGCGAGAGCCGGTTCGGCCGCGCCGTGCTCGAGCACATGCCCTCCGCCGATCGTCCCATGGTGCAGCGGTACTACGCGGACGCGAGCGAGCACATCTACCTGCTCGCAGGGTACGCGGACGACAGCCGGGGGCTCTTCGTGACGCGCGCGTCGCTCAAGCTCCTGCAGTGGCCGCGGCGGCTCGGCGTCGGCCTCTGCTTCGAGGAGCAGCCGGTCATCCCCGAGCTCGAGGCGAACGTCCGCGAGATGCTCCGCCGCATGGACTACCGAGGGCTCTTCCAGATCGAGTTCGTCCGGAGTGGGGATCAGCACCTCCTCATCGATTTCAACCCGCGCTTCTACTTGCCGCTCGCCTTCGAGATCGCGCGCGGCATGCCGCTGCCCCTCATGGTGTACGCGGAGGCCATCGGAGACTACGCGTGGCTGGAGCGTCTCGTGGCGGACGCGCGCACTTCGCCGGGCGCCTCGTACGGCGCGTTCTGCAACGGAGTCGGGCTCCACCTGCTGCTCGCCGCCCAGGGGCTCTCGGGGAGAATGCCGTCCCCCCAGATCCAGAAGTGGCGGCGGTGGTACGCGTCGACGAGCGGCCGCCGGCTGGACAGTCACGCGGACGCGGGCGATCCGCTGCCGTCGGTCATTTTCGCCGCGAACGAGCTCTACGGCGTCGCGAGGCACCCTCGCTACTTCTACCGGCGGATCTTCCTGGACGCCTGAGCGTCCGCTTTCCGGCATACTCGGCGCATGGTCGTGGACGCCGTGGAGCGGTCGCGGTTCGAGCTCGCCGTGGACGGCGCCGTCGCGTTCTCGAAGTACCGCCGAGACGGCAACGTCGTGACCTTCATCCACACGGAGGTCCCCGAGGCCCTCGAGGGGCGCGGCATCGGCTCCGCGCTCGCGAAGGGGGCTCTCGACCTGGTCCGGGAGAAGGGCGAACGCGTCATCCCGAAGTGCCCGTTCATCCGGTCGTACATCGAGAAGCACCCCGAGTATCGGGATCTCGTCGTCGGCTGAGAAGCCTTCGGGATTCTCTGCTAGCCTCCCACGCTCGAACCATGTGGCGGAGCGGGTCGTTCTTCCTCGGGGTGGTCGCGCTCGCCGTCGGTTGCGCGGGGAAAGACACGTCGTCCGCCAGAGCTCCCGTGGAGCCCGGTTCCACCGGCGGCGGCTCCACGGCCCTTCCGGGCGCCGGCGGTTCGAGCGGCGGTGCGTTCTCGAGCGCGGGCGGTGGCTCGAGCGCGGGCGGCAGCAGCACCGGCGGCTCGTCGCCCGGGGGCGCATCGAGCGGCGGCGCCGCAACGGTTTCCGACGGCGGCAGCGGCGTGCCCCTTCCGTCGGACGCGGGGAGCCTTCCCTCGCGCGCGAAGCTCCGCTCCACGAACCCGGGTGATCCGCCCGTGTTCGATCCGGACGGGATGTACGTCGTCGGCTACGTGAGCGACGTGAACCAGTACGACGGCCCGTACGGCATCGCCCCCGTCGACGACATCTCGGACACCGTCCTCGCGCTCTCGCTCTTCGGGCACGAGGTCGTGCGGCGGGGGGACGGTCATCTCCTCCACGACTTCCTCGGGTCGGACCCGATGGGAAACGGCATCGGCACCCCCGTCTACGAGTTCCGTCGGGACGAAGGGGACTACGCGAACCTCACCTACGGAGAGACCGTCGTGGCGGACACGACGGCGACGTGCGCCGCCGTCCCCCTCGGGCCGTCCGCCGCACCGAACCGCGCCGGCAGGTACTTCGTCTCGTTCGACGGCGCCGTCTTCGTCTCCTGCTACGTGGATCTCGGCGAAAACCAGGGCTCGCTCGAGAAATGGTACCGGAGCGATCGCACCGAGCTCCCGCTCGACGGCCTCTCGCCGATCACCGCGGGTCCGGAGGGCCGCCTCCTCGCGGTCTCGGATCACGGCACTCACGTCATCCTGGATCTGAAGACCGGCACCCGGGTCGCCGCGCACTCGACGAACGAGCTCTTCGGCGGAGACGCCGGCTCCACGTTCCTCCTTCACGCGCGCGCCCTCTCGGAAGGTTTCCTGCTCCTCGGCGGACCGCCGAACTACGAACCGACGGAGAACCTCCTCTGGGTCGCCCTCACGAGAGACGGGGACATCGTGAGCACGGGCACGTTCGCGCCGGTGCCGGCGGGGGTCTCGCTCCAGTACGACAACTGGACCGGCAAGTACCCGATGCTGGACGGCCTCGGGCGCCTCTACCAGTTCGGCGTCGAGGGCACGGACGACGGCGTCATCGTGCGCCGTCCCCGCCTCGGCCAGGGCGACAGCGAGGTGGTGTTCCGCCAGTCGAGCTGGGCCACGACGCACCCGCACCAGGTGATGCCGGAGTACCTGGTGACCGGGCCCTGAGCCGCCTTCAGAGCCCGAGACGCCGCGCCACGTACTGCATCATCGTCTCGTCGGCGCCGCCGCCGATCGACATGAGCCGGCTGTCGACGAAGTGACGTCCCGCGGCGCTCTCCTTCATGTAGCCGTAGCCGCCGTGGAGCTGGAGGCAGTCGTCCGCGACGCGCCGGGAAGTGCGTGCGGAGTGGAGCTTCGCCATGGAGATCTCCATCGTCGCGTCTTCGTCCTTCATGCGCTTCCGGACGCAGAGGTTCAGGAGCTCCCGCGCGGCGTAGAGCTCGGTCAGGGTCTCGACCAGCTTGAACTGCGTGACCTGCATCTTGGAGAGCGGCTGCCCGAAGAGCACGCGCTGCTCCGTGTACGCGCGCGTCTCTTCCCACACGAGGAACGAGAACGCGATCGCCTGGATGGAGAGCACGAGCCGCTCGTCCTGGAACTGCATCATCTGCTGCTGGAAGCCGCGCCCGATCTCGCCGATGGTGTTCTTCACCGGCACGCGGACGTCTTCCAAAAAGACGATGCCCGTGTCCGAACCCCAGTGCCCGATCTTGTGCAAGAGGTCGTACCGGATGCCCGGCGTGGACGTCGGCACGATGATCTGGGTGAAGCCGCGATGCCCCGCACCCGGATCCGTCACGGCGAGGAGGCAGAGGAAGTCCGCCGTGGACGCGTTGGTGATGAACGTCTTCGTCCCGTTGATGACCCAGTCGTCGCCGTCGCGCACGGCGCGCGTCCGGACCCCGGCGACGTCGGAGCCGGCATTCGGCTCCGTCACCGCGATGGCGCCGAGCAGCTCGCCGCGGATCGCGGGAGCCAAGAACCGCTCCCGGAGGTCGTCCGAGCCGAACTGGTGCAGCGACGGCGTCGCCATGTCCGTGTGGACGCTGATGCCGAGCACGACGCCCGCGTTGTCGCTCCGGGCGAGCTCCTCGAAGAGCGTCGCCGTGAAGGACCAGTCGAGGCCCGAGCCGCCCCATTTCGGATCGTAGCGGAGCCCGAGCATGCCGAGGGCCCCCATCTTCTCGTAGAGGGCCTTGTCGATGTGGCCGTCGCGGTCGAAGTCCCGAGCGCGCGGGCGGAGCTCTTGTTCGGCGAAGCGCCTCACCGTCGCGCGGAAGGCCTCGTGTTCGGGGGATGAAACCAGTGGATCAGGTGCCATGTCGAGAACCCTTCTGTTTCGCGGTCGCCGAGAGTTCCTCGACGACTCTTTCCAGCCGACGGATCTGAGCCTCCAGCCGGCCGTCGCTTTCCGGCTTGCTCGCGCCTTCCACGCCCCCGAGCACCAGATCCGTGATCTGGTCCGCGATGAGGTCCGCGTCCACCGTGCCGCGACCGGAGAGGACGCGGAAGGCGAGGTGCTCGATGCCGCCGTAGACGAGATCCCGGACGACGGCGGTCGGCACGCCCGGACGGAGCTCGCCCGCGTGCTCCGCCTCGACGAGCACCCGCTCGAGGAGGCGCGTGCTCTCCCGGATGACCTCGTGCAGCGCGGAGCCCCGGTAGTCGTCGTACGGGCGGATCTCCTGGATGATGAGCCGGCACATGCCCGGGTCGTCCACGAACTCCTTCAGGTGGCGCCACACCACGAACCGAACGCGGTTCCGGACGCCGGAGATCCCCGCGAGCTCTTCCCGCGTGGCGGCGACGTTCGGCGCGAGGTGGGCGCGGGCCGCCTCGAGGAGGAGCTCTCGCTTGCTCCCGAAGTGCTTGTAGAGGGCTCCCTCGACGACACCGACCTTCTCGGCGATGGCGGCCATGGAGGCGTCCCCGTACCCCCTCGCCGAGAACACCTCGCGCGCGGCCTGGACGATCTCGCGGCGCCGGTCCTCTCCGCGCCGGCCGCGCGTGGGTTGACTGTGGGGAGCGTTCATGGGGCTCGGTGAGTCCCATTCACTTAGCCCCCGGTCCCGGGTGCGGCAAGCGGGCAGGCCTGGTTTGTAGGATGCGTGGCCGGTGGAGCGGAGGAGCCGAACCGGCCGAAATCCGGATGGCCGGCTACAAATGTAAGTCAGGCTCACCCCGCGGTTTCGGGCGGCTGCTCTCGAAGGTGACTCGGGCCGGCCCTTCGGTTATACGCATATACCGGCCGGACCCCGAGGACCCATGACCACCACGAAGACCACGCTCGCCCTGTGCTGCCTGCCCGCGCTCCTGCTCTCGCTCGCCTGCTCGTCCTCGAAGGACGACAAGTCGAACACGGGCGCCACCACGGAGAAGTACCTCGGCATCGAGATGCCGACGGACGGGTTCATGGTGAAGAACACGGGCCGCACGATCGCCGCGGGCGACGACGCGGAGTACTGCGAGGTCTCCGAGATCCCCGGGAAGCCGACGGACACGTACTACGTGAACCGCCTCGAGTTCGGCAACGGCGACCACAGCCATCATCTCATCGTGAACGCGGCGCTCCCGGGCGGCGCGGCCGAGGCGAAGCTCGCGACGATGAAGATCGGCGATCAGGTCCCCTGTCTCTCGTCGCAGGGCGCCTTCGGCGACGGCTTCGAGTTCATGGGCGGCATCCAGCGCCCCTACGGCGACATGTCCTTCCCGGCGGGCGTCGGCCGCGTCTATCACGGCGGTCAGCGCATCGTCTTCGACTTCCACTACTACAACACGTCGGACAAGGACGTCGAAGCGCGGAGCGCCGTCGCGTTCCACCTCACGGACGAGGCGAACGTGAAGCACATCGCCCAGGTGATCGGCTTCAACAACTTCACGATCGACACGCCCCCCGGGCAGCAGGCGAAGTTCACGGGCGAGTGCACGTTCTCCCAGGACATGCTGGTCTCCAGCATCACCCGGCACACGCACCGCTGGGGCACGGACTACTCCGTGTGGTGGCAGGGCGGCGCGGACGACCAGCAGCTCATCTGGACGAGCCACAATTTCGAGGAAGACACGTATCACCCGTTCGACGCGCCGCGCCTGATGAAGAAGGGCGAGGGCTTCAAGTTCGAGTGCGACTACGACAACACCGAGACTCACGCCCTCACGTTCGGCCCGAACGCGACGGACGAGATGTGCATCCTCTTCTCCATCGGATGGGAAGCGAACGACGGCGAGGCGTACACGAAGCAGGACTGCAACATCACGCAGATCGGCTCCGACGGCATCGGCCACGTCGTGGACATCTCGACGTTCCCGAAGCCGACGGCGGAGCAGGTGCAGTCCTGCAAGGACAACTCCGCGTCTCTCTCCTCGGGATGCTCCGATTGCGCGTGCAACACGTGCGCGGCCGTCATCGACCAGTGCGTGAGCGACGCGGACTGCAGCCCGATCCTCGATTGCGTGCGGCAGACCGGCTGCCAGCAGGCGGATTGCGCCGGCGCGTGCGCCGACGTGATCAACCAGCACTCGCCCGGAACCGGAAAGCTGATCCAGATCGCGAGCTGCCTCGGCGCCGCGTGTCCGAGCGTCTGCAGCGGCGCTCCCGCCGGAGCCGACGCGGGCGCGAACTGAGGCCTCTCGGGCTTCGGTAAGCGGCGCGAGATTCGAAAATCTCGCACCAGGACGCACATGTAGATGGACGGCGTGCACACACCCGAGTGCACGCCGCTCCCACATGTGCGTGTCTTTTCGCGTCGTGGGTTTTCTCGATGGAAACGCGCGTGCACATGTAGGTGCCGTCTCGCGTCGCGTTTTCCAGCAGAAAAACCGCTGTGTCGTACATTGACCTGATCGCGAAACTCCGTAGTCTCGATGTTGGGCGCTCTTCGCCGAGCGCTCGGAAACGGAGGCAAGCAGGTATGGCCAGCGACGTTCTAAAAGCAGCGCAGACCATCTTCAGGGGGCTTCCGATCGCGCTCGTGGCGATCCTCGGTGGGTGCAGCGTCGAGTCGCCGCAGCCCGCGACGGACGGCGTCGCAGCCGCCTCCCAGGACTCGCACTGGGCACATCACTTCTGCGGCGGTCCCTCCGGCGCCACGTGCGGCGCGGGCGAAGCCTGCCTCACGTTCTTCACGCGGAGCTGCCCCGGGCCGCACGCGGCCGGCATCTGCGTGCCGCGCCCGTCCCACTGCCCCGCGGTCTCCGACCCGGTCTGCGGTTGCGACGGCGTGACGTACGACAACTACTGCGAGGCGGCCCAGGCCGGCGTCTCCTTCGAGCACAAGGGCGCCTGTGAAGTCGCTCCGTCGTGCGACGCGACGCACGCGTGCCCGGGCGCCGGGACCTGCGTCTCCGAGCACGATCGCGCGGACGACCACCTCTCCTGCGACCGCGATCGCGTGAAGGGCATCTTCCACGACTTCGGGTTCTTCGGTCATCACGAGCACCACCACGATGGTCCGATGGTGTGCGAGTGCTCGTCGACGGGTTCGTGCGCTCCGGGTCAGCACTGGAACGACGATCCCGCCGTCTGCGCGTGCGAGGGCGACACGAACCCGTGCGACGGTTTCGTGTGCCGCGGCACCGACCTCTGCGTTCCCCAGAACGGCGAGGCCACGTGCGTCCCGGACGCCTGCAGCGGCGTCGTGTGCCGGAGCGGCGAGGTCTGCACGACGGCGAACGACGGCAGCGCGCAGTGCACGCCGGACGCGTGCAGCGGCGTCGTGTGCCGGAGCGGCGAGGTCTGCGCGACGGCGAACGACGGCAGCGCGGCGTGCGTCACGGATGCGTGCGCGGGCGTCGTCTGCAAGGGCGGCCAGACCTGCACGATGCGCTCCGACGGCGCGGCGATCTGCCGCTGAGCGCGCGCTGAACCCGGCGCGCCCGCGCCCCCGGTGCTCCTTCCGAGCTTGCGTGCGCTCTACTTGGCCCGGGAGGGGCTCTGGACGCCGCGCTCTCCGCGAGAAGGCAGGGGCTGCCTCCCATCGCGCGCTGAGGACTCGTCACATCTCAGCCGTCAATTCGCGCGGTTTCGAAGGAGAGGGTAGATTCGGGGCTGCCCCACCCGGCATCCCGCAAGGCGGGCTGCCGACCGCCCCAAGCGTCCGTGCTCACCCGGCAGCCGGGCTGCGCGCGGCCACGGGGCGGTGCCGCGTGACCCGTCGAAGGAGTTCCGGAGCACACCCTCGGTAGCGCCGGGCGACGTGAAGCGTCGTCTCGGGGTGTGTGCTTCCGAGCTCGCAGTGCGGGCCCTCCCTGTCGTCGGCGCGTGACGGACTGAACCCAGGCTTCTGGAAGAGCGATGCCGGCGCGGGGCGGCGCTCCGTCGTTCCTTCCACGAATACCGAACGCGCCGGTATCACTCTGCCGGAAGCATCGCGCCCGATCCGCACGACGCTCACCACGCGGACACTTCTGGAAACGGCTTTCCGGGCTTCGCCAGCAGGTACCCTTGAAGGAGGTCGCAGCCGAGCTCGACGACGGCGTCCCGTTCCTCTTTCGTCTCGATGCCCTCGGCCACCACGGCGATCCGCATGTCCTTGCAGAGCGCGGTCATCGAGCGGACGAGTTTCCGCTTCAAGGCGCTCCGGTGCACGTCCCGGACGAGCGACATGTCCAGCTTGACGAACTCGGGCTCCAGCAGCGCGAAGCTCGTGAGGCCGGCGTAGCCCGCTCCGAGGTCGTCGATCGCGATCCGGAAGCCCATCGCGCGGAGACGGGAGACGCGAGAGCGGACGTCGTTCATCTCGTCGAGCGACGCTCGTTCCGTGATCTCGAGGACGACGCGCGGCGCGATGTTCGCCAGGGGAGAGGCCGGCGCGAAGAGGTCCTCGTCCGCCAGGTCCGCCGCGTGCAGATTGATGAAGAGCAGGGGCCGAACGTCCGCCATCGGCGCCGGAGCGAGTTGCCTGACGGCCCGGCCCACGTCCGGAAGTCGGCCGAGGCGCTCGGCCGCGTCGAGCACGGCGCCGGGGTGGGGGAGCGCGGGCTCGCCGCTCCGGAGGAGGGCCTCGTAGGCGATCACCGTCTTCGTCTCCGCGGAGACGATCGGCTGGTAGGCCATCCACATCGAGCCGAGTGCGCGATCCAGCGTCACTTCGAGTCCCGCGCGGTCCCCTGCCTCGGGGAATTCGCTCCCGAGAAGGCGCAAGGACTCCCGCTTCGTCCTCGCCAGGGCGCCGAGGGCGATCGCGCGCCTCAGCGTCTTCTCGAGCGCGTCGAACGAGAGCGGCTTCACCAGGTACTCCGCCGCGCCGAAGCGGACCGCGTCGGCGGCCGTCCCGACGTCCGGCGAACCCGTCATCAAGACGACCGGGACTTCGAGGTCGCGCTGCCTGACCGCGCGGAGAAGCTGGACGCCCGTGAGCCCCGGCATCTGGATGTCCGTCAGCACGGCGTCGAACGCCTGATTCGAGAGCAACTGGAGCGCTGCCTCACCGGTGGACGCGGTCGATACCGCCATCTGCGCCTGGCCGAGCGCGCGTCCGAGCGCGCGGAGCAGGGGCTCCTCGTCGTCCACCACGAGGACGCGCGGTCGGGACGAGGGGGGGACGGTGACGGCAGGGTCCGGAGCGCTGTCCTTCATGGATGTTCGATGAATTGCGGTGCGCTTCTCACGTGGGCTTCGAGGAGCGCTCACGCTTCCTGACAGCGCGCTCGACGGTCCCAGGGAACGGTGGCGCCGTTCCGCGAGGGCCTCTGTGAAGTGGCGGGATCCCCGTCTCCCCGGCTGGCAGCACGATCGACCCCCCTGAAGCTCTCGAGTAAAACAACGAGAAGATAAGCTGAAATCGTTTACGCTGGAAGGCCCGGTTTCGCGTGCGTGCCGGGCGCGAAAACTGCGCCGGTTCGAGGACGCGCAAGACCTGCGCGCCCGGGCTATCTCGAGCCCCTCAGGACTTCGGCCACCTTCGTGGTCAGACCGTTCGGCGTCAGCGGCTTCTGGATGTAGGAAACGCCCGAGTCCAGGATCCCGTGCTGCAGCACGGCGTCATCCGTGTAGCCGGACATGAAGAGCGTCTTCATCTGGGGCCGAAGGATGGCGAGGCGTTCCGCGAGCTGTCGTCCACTCATCCTCGGCAAGACCACGTCCGTCACGAGGAGGTCGATCCTGGCACGGTGCTGCTCGGCGATGAGCAGCGCTTCGCCGCCGTTCGGCGCGTCCAGCACGACGTACCCCGCCCGTCGCAAGATCGTCCGGGCGATGATCCGGACCTGTTCGTCGTCCTCGACGAGGAGGATCGTCTCCGAGCCGCTCGTCGCCGAGGGAGCGGGCCTCTCCGATGCCGTCCGCTCGGAGGCGTCGGTCACGCGCGGCAGGTAGACCTTGAACGTCGTCCCCAGGCCGGGCTCGCTGTAGACCCAGATGTGTCCTCCGCTCTGCTTGACGATGCCGAAGACCGTCGCGAGCCCGAGGCCCGTCCCTTTTCCCTGCTCCTTCGTCGTGAAGAACGGCTCGAAGATTCTTGCCTGCGTTTCCTTGTCCATGCCGATGCCGGTGTCGCTCACCGCGAGCATCGCGTACCGCCCGGGGGAGACGTCGTGGTGCATCTCCGCGTAGTCCGCGTCCAGCTCGACGTTCGCCGTCTCTATCGTCAGCTTGCCGCCGCGGGGCATCGCATCTCGCGCGTTGACGACGAGGTTCAGGAGGACCTGTCCGAGCTGTCCCGGGTCCGCCTGGACGAGCCACGGTTTGTCCTGCAGCAGCAACGTGAGATCGACGTCGGCGCCGAGCAGGCGGCGGAACATCTTCTCCATCCCGGAGACGGTGGCGTTCAGGCTGATCGCGCGAAGCTCGAGGACCTGTTGCCGGCTGAATGCCAGGAGCTGACGGGTGAGGTCGGCGGCACGGGTCGCGGCCGCCCGGATTTCGTCGACGTCGGCCTTCATCGGCTCCCCGTCGGCGATGTCCTGGCGGATGAATTCGGAGTAGCTGAGGATGATCGAGAGCACGTTGTTGAAATCGTGCGCGATACCCCCGGCGAGACGGCCGATGGCCTCCATCTTCTGCGCTTGCCGGAACTGCTCCTGGAGGCGCCGGCGGTCGGAGAGGTCGAGGGAAATGCACAGCGATTCTCCCTGTTCGAGCGGCGCTAGCGCCAGCAGCACCGGGACGCGCGAGCCGTCCTTCCGGAGGAGCTCGCGCTCCGCGGGGCGCGAGCGTCCGCCGCCGGGCACGCCGGGCTGCGGTCCGGGAATGCGCGAATCGGGGGCGAGGAGCGTCTTCCATTCGAGTCGGCCCGCCGTGAGATCCGACAGCGAGCACCCGAGCATCCCCAGGAACGCCTCGTTCGCCTCCAGGATGCGCCCGTCGCGATCCACGATCGTGATCCCGATGATGCCCGACTCCGCGAGCCTCCGGAACCGCGTCTCGCTCGCGCGGAGGGCGCTCGTTCGCACTTGCGCGGCGTCCAGCCTGGAGCGAACGCGAACGACGAGCTCTCTCGCGGAGAAGGGCTTGTAGAGGTAGTCGTCGGCGCCGAGGTCGATGCCTTCGACGAGAGCCTCCTCGCCGGCGCGCGCGGAGAGCAAGATGACGGGGATCGTGCGCGTCGCCGGAGCCGCGCGCAGCGCCTTCACCAGTCCGTAGCCGTCCAGGCGCGGCATCATGACGTCGCTCAGGATCAGGTCCGGCTGGCTCCGCGCGATCGACTCGAGCGCCGCCTCGCCGTCGCTCGCGCCCTCGACCGACCAGTGGTCGCGGAGGAGGCCCATCACGTACTGTCGCATGTCGGCGCTGTCGTCCACGACGAGGATCTTCCGGCGGTCCCCCGCGCTCGCGCCCGTCGGGGCGCTCTCCACTCGAGCCCCCGCGCCGGCCGTCCAGCGCTTGGCCTCCAGCACGAACTGATCCGTCGCGCCGGTGGAGGAGGCGAGGCTCGCCTCGTCCGGGCGCTCGGCGGCGGCCACGCGACGCGCCGGGATCGTCACCGTGAACGTGGTCCCCTCGCCGACGATGCTCTCCACGCCTGCCGTGCCGTCGTGCATCTTCGCGACCTCGTGCACGAGCGCGAGGCCGATGCCGCTGCCCTCGAAGGTCCTTCCAGCCGCGCCCTCGACACGGCGGAAGCGCTCGAAGATGCGGGCATGTTCGCTGAGCGGGATGCCCGTGCCGGTGTCGCTCACCGCGAGCTCGACGTGATCGTCCGTCTCGCGCAGGCGGACGGTGATCTTCCCCTCGAACGTGAACTTGAAGGCGTTCGAGACGAGGTTCAAGACGACGAGCTCCCAGCGGGAAGGGTCGACCAGCACCGGGGAACGGAGGGGAGGGCAGTCGATCACCATCTCGAGCCCGGCGGATTCGACGAGCGACTGGAACGAGCTCGCGATGCGCGACGTCAAGGCCGCGAGATCCGTCGGCTGCGGCGCGAGCCGGGCCTGGCCCGCCTCGAGGCGCGAGAAGTCGAGGAGACTGTTCACGAGGCGCATCAGGCGAAGAGCGTTCCGGTGCACCGCCTCGAGGAGCGTGCCGCCGAGCGCGCGGTCCGCGCTCGCGAGCGCGTTCTCCAGCGGCCCGAGGATGAGCGTCAGCGGCGTGCGAAATTCGTGGCTCACGTTGCTGAAGAACACCGTCTTCGCCCGGTCGAGCTCGCCGAGCTTCTCGTTGGCGTCGCGGAGCTCGCGGTTCGCCGCGGCGAGCTCCTGGCTCCTGCGGACCACCTCTCGCTCCATCTCCCGAGTCCGATCGCGGAGCTCCTGTCCGAGTTCCGTGGCCGCGACGAGCTCCGTGACGTCCTCGACGCGATGAAGGATGTAGAGGACCTCGCCCGCGTCCGACAGGACCGGGATGTTCTTCGGGCTCCAGTACTTGGCGTGGAATCGCCCGTCCGGCCCACGGATGTCGTACTTCTGCACGGCCATCGTGTCCGGCGCCCGTGTCGCGACGACGCGATCGAGCGAGGCGCGGAGGTTGCTCGTGCCCGTGGCCTCCGGATCGTCCGGGTTGTCGGGGAACACCTCGAACAAGGAGCGGCCGAGAGTCGTCTCGCGCGTCGTGTGCGTCGCGGCGAGACGAGAGTCGGTCGCCGCGACCATGGTGTAGCGCGGCGCGTCGGGCAGGAGCACGAGGAGGATGTCCGGCGAGCTCTCGAACAGCCGCTCGAAGTCCACGCTCGGAATCCCGGTTGAAGTCGAATCGCCCGTGGCGCTCATCGTCCGCTTCCCTCCCGTGTCGGTGGAGCCTCGCTTCGCCAATCGGGCGAGGCGACGGACCGGGCTCCTTTCGATGAACGATCACTCTATCAGGTACCGGGAAACGACCGCCCGCTCGCACGGCGCGCTCAACGACGCGGACTTCGTGTCGGCGGTTCTCCGGTAGCGCTCGCCGGACCCGCGCGCGGAAAAATCACGCTCGAGGCGCCGTTTCCTCCGTCCCGTTCCCCCGGATGGAACGACGTGCCCTCGTTCGTCACGGAAGGAAGGTGGAGCAGGAGAAACCCCATGAAAATTCTAGACAAATCGATCGCCGTCCTCTGCCTCGCGTTCCCCCTCGCGGCCGCCGCCGACCCCCTGCCGAAGCCCGTTTCGGACATGGAGTGTCTGGTCGGGAGCTGGAAGGGGGGCGGAGCCGTCACGATGGGGAAGGATCACGCGAACATCGCCGCGACCTGGACCTGCAAGCGGACGTCCTCGAAGTTCGGACTGTCCTGCAGCTTCCAGGTCACCGGGATCCCGGGGGTCCCGCTCTACGACGAGACGGACCTGATGGGGTACGAGCCGAACACGAACCTCTACCACTGGTATTCGGTGACGAACGCCGGCGAGACGCACGATCACGTCGCGAAGGTCCCCGCCGGGAACAAGCTCGAGTTCGTGTTCGACGGCACGCAGGAGGGGAAGCCGTTCAAGGAAGTGATCGACCTCGAGTTCTCGAAGGACGAAAAGACCGTGAGCGGCCGCGCCGAGACGTTCGTCGCCGGAGTCAGCACGAGCGTCATGAGCCTGTCGCTGCGGAAGTGAACGCATGACGCCGGAAGACGCACGGCGGGTGGCGTCCCTCTTGATCCGGTTCCTCGAGACCGGAGCGCCCCCGCCGGGACTGTTCGCCGAGACGGTGTTCTGCGACTTCACGATGCCCAGGTGGCGCCAGCAGTCGCTGGGGATCGCCGAGCTCGTCGAGCTCCGGCGGGCGGGCCACCCGGGGGCAGGGACGGTGACGCGCAGTCGATGCGATCCCACGCCGACGGGCTTCGTGCTCGAGGTCGAGGAGGAGTGGCAGCACGCGGGCGAGAGCTGGTACGCGCGGGAGCTCTTCCGGGCGGACGTCGCCGCGAGCGACGGCGCCATCGTCGAGCTCTCGGTCTACTGCACGGGCGACTGGGACCGGAGCCGTCGCGCGCAGCACGCGCGCGAAGTTCCGTTGCTGCGTCCCTGACGCCCGGGTGATACTTGGGTCCCGTGCAAGACCGCCTCCTGGTCGGTCGCGACCGCGAGCTCCGTGTGCTGGAGGACGCCGTCGCCGCGGCGTCGCGAGGTGAGCGCGCCGTGCTGATGATCACGGGCGAACCCGGCATCGGCAAGACTCGCCTCATGCAGGAGCTCGTCGGGCGCGTGATCGCGGCCGGCGGCGTCGCGTCCTGGGGTCGAACCTGGGAGCTCGGTCAGACGCCGCCCTTCTTTCCCTGGTACGAGGTCCTCGCCGCGCTCGAGACGCCGGGTGATCCGGCGCCGAGCCTCGGCAGCGTGGAGGAGCGCGGAGACGGAAGAGCGCGATTCGAGCGGTTCGGCCAGGTCGTCGCGTTCCTGCGGCGTCGCGCCGCGCACGCCCCCGTCGCGCTCCTGTTCGACGATCTCCACGCCGCCGACCCATCCTCGCTCCAGCTCCTCGAGTATGCGCTCCCGCTGCTCGTCGGAAGACACGTGCTCTTCGCCCTCGCTGCCCGCGACCGAGACGCGAATCGAGAGGTCGAGTCGGCCCTCGGGCGCCTGCAGCGCGGCGCGCTCCGGGTTCCGCTGTCTCGCCTCGCAGAGGAGGAGGTGCGCGCGCTCGTCGGCGGCGTCGCCGACGCGCAGCGGGTCTACGAGCTGAGCGACGGGAATCCCCTGTTCGTCGAGGAGCTCCTCGCCGCCCAGCGAACCCGGGGCTCGCTCGGACTGCCCGCGCTGTCCAGCGTCCGCGCGGTGATTCGCGAGCGCGTCGCGAGGCTCCCGGAACCATCGCAGAAGACGCTGCTCGCCGCGGCCACCCTCGGTCGCGACTTCCGCGGACGGATCGTGGGCGAGATGACGGGCGAGACGGACGTCCGCGGACGGCTCGATCCGGCCATTTCGACGGGGCTGCTCGCGCCTGCCGGACGGGATCGCTACCGGTTTTCCCACGCGCTCGTCGCCGAGGCGATCGCCGAGGACGCGCCGCCCGCCTCTCGAACGGAGCGGCATCTCGCGGCCGCGCGCGCGCTCGAACGGTGGGCGCCGGAAGACGTCTCGGCCATCGCGCATCACCTGCTCCACGCCGGAGACCTCGTCGCGGAGTCCGCCGGCGCGGCGGCGACGCGAGCGGCGGAGCGCTGCATGGCGCAGCTCGCCTTCGAGGACGCCGCCGCGCTGTACGAGCGCGCGGTCGAGACGCTTCCGGGCGAGGCCGGCTTGCGGCGTGCGGAGCTCCTCTGCGCTCGAGCGGAGGCGCTCCAGCACGCGACGCAGCACGCGGCGGCGGCATCGCTCTGCGATCAGGCCGCGAATCTCGTCCGGGCGCTGCCCGGATCGGCGACGGACGGAGGCGCCCTGTTCGCGCGGGTGGCCCTCGCGCGCGGCCTCGAGTTTCGTTTCGGCCGTACCGACCCGGTGCTCGTCGGGCTGCTCCGGGAAGCTCTCGAACGCCTCGGCGACGATCGAACCGCTCTCCGCGCGAAGCTCCTCGCTCGACTCGCCGCGGCCGAGCAGCCCGCCCTCGATCCCCAGGCGCCGGTCGAGCGCGCGCGCGAGGCCGTCGAGCTCGCCCGGGGGCTCGACCCACGCGATCGCCTCCAGGTGACCTACGTCGCCACGGCCGCCTTCGTGGACTACGTGGCGCCCGGAGAGCTCGAGCCCGTGCTGAACGAGGTCCTCCACCTCGCGGCGGGCGTCGATCGATGGATCGCCGTTCACACGCGGCTCAGGCTGTGCTTCACGGCGCTCCTCCGGATCGATCGTCGAGCGTTCGAGGCGTGCGCGCAGACCTTCACCGCCGAGGCGGAGGCGCTCGGGCTCCCGCAGTGGACACGCTACGCGTTCCTGTTGAAGGCGCTCGGCGCGCTGCTGGACGGTCGTTTCGAGGAGGCCGAGGCCGCGGCGAATCGCTTCGAGTCGACGTCGCTCGACATCGGCGATTCGGGCGCCGTCTTCATCGTCGACGTTCACCGGGCGATGGCTGCGTGGTCCCGCACGGCCCCGCTCGATCCGAGCGTGCGAGCCCGGCTCGAACGGTACGTTCCCGGCCGCGCGGCGATCGCGGCGTGGTTTTCATGTCAGGACGGCGCCCTGGACGCGGCCCGGGCCGCGCTCGCCGAGCTCGCGGGCAGAATTCCGGCCGATCCCGACCTCGCCGCCATGGTCGCCGCCGCGGCGGCGATGGCGGGTGAGCGGGCCTTGGCGGAGGACGTCTATCGTTCCCTCCTGCCTCGTGGCGGCAGCGTGACGGTCACGTCGATGGTCGGCTCAGCCGTCATGGACCTGTCGGACCGACTGCTCCTCTTGCTCGCGGTCGCGACGGAACGCTGGGACGCCGTCGAAGGGCACGCCGCTTCCGCGCTCGGTGTCGCGGCGAGGCTCGGGAGCCCGGTCTGGACCGCGCGCGTCGAGGCGGACTACGCGGACGCGCTCGAGCGGAGAGCCCGCCCCGGCGATCTCGAACGCGCGGCGGAGCTCCGGTCACGCGCTCGCCGCGCCGCCGAGCATCTCGGAATGCCCGGGGTCCTCTCTCGCTGCCGGGCGGCGGGCGCGGGGCCGACCGCCGCGGCGACCGAGGCCGGGCGAGAGGCGCGACCGTCGTCGGACGCTCGAGTCACGTGCAGCCGCGAAGGCGCGCTCTGGATCGTGTCCGGCCTCGGCGAGCGCGTGCACGTGAAGACGTCCCGGGGCATGGAGATGGTGGCGAGGCTCGTCGCGGAGCCCGGCGCGCCGCTCCACGCGCTCGACCTCGCCGGCGCGACCGAGGGCGTGGACGGCGGGGACTCGGGCCCGGCGCTCGACGCCAGGGCACGCGCCGCGTACCGAGCCCGGCTCGGAGACCTCGTCTCCGAGCGGGACGACGCCGAGCGATGCGCCGATCGCGGCCGCTACGACCGCCTCACGGCGGAAATCGAAGCGCTCGGCGCGGAGCTCGAGCGCGCGTTCGGGCTCGGAGGCAGGGAGCGTCGCGTCGGAGCGGCGAGCGAACGGGCCCGGACGAACGCGCAGCGACGCATCGCCCACGCCCTGGACCAGATCCGGGCGGCGTCGCCGCGTCTCGGGGAGCACCTGGTCGCGTCGATCCGTACCGGGACGTATTGCGTGTACGAACCGAGGTGAGGCGGGGACCCGAGGGCGGTTTTCGCCTGAATCGCCGCGGCTCTCGGGGCGCGGCGATTGGTGTTCCCCGGCGGGGCCAGAACCGGTTGAAATGGCGGCCATGTCCGCCGTGACGACCAGCGGCCGTGTCCGGTTGGCGGAGATCGTCGCCGCTCTCTCGCTCGGGATCGATCTCGGGTTCGGGCAGCCCATGGAGCACGTGCTCCGGCAATGCCTCGTCGCGCTGCGCCTCGCGGAGCGGGTGGGCCTCGACGAGCAGGAGCGCGCCGTCGTCTACTACACCGCGCTCCTCGTCAACGTGGGCTGTCATACCGACGCGCACGAGCAGACGAAGTGGTTCGGCGACGACATCGAGATGAAGTCGCGGAAGTACGATCCCGAGTTCCAGGCCGGGCCGTTGCGGGCTGCGCTCCACGGGCTCGGCTCACTCGGTGCGGGCCATCCGCGGCTCCATCGCTTCCGCGTCGGGCTCGAGTTCCTGCTCTCGGGTCACCGGGAGACGGAGGGCATGATCGCCGCGCACGCGGCCATCGCGCGGACCCTCGCCGAAGAGCTCGCGCTTCCCGGGAAGACCGCGGATGCGATCGGGTGCTCCTACGAGTTCTGGGACGGCAGCGGATGGCCGGGCGTCCTCTCCGGAGCGGAGATCCCGATCGCCGCGCGCATCGCGAGTCTCGCCGAGCACGTGGAGGTCGCTCACCGGATCGGAGGTACGGCTCGCGTCGCTCTGCTCGCGGCGAGGGCCGGGGGCAAGCAGTTCGATCCCGCCCTGTGCGAGCTGCTCGAGAGCGAGGGGGACGTCCTCTTGCGCGAGCTCGGCTCGGTCCGGGCCTGGCAGAGCGTGATAGACGCAGAGCCCGCGCTCGCCGTCGTCCTCACGGACGATCAGTTCGACTCGACGCTCCTCGCGATCGCGAACTTCGTCGACCTGAAGTCGCCGTACTTGCTGGGTCACTCCGGGGCCGTCGCGGCGCTCGCCACGGCGACCGGGAACGCCCTCGGCCTCTCCGCGGGAGAGGTGCGGACGCTCCGGCGCGCCGCTCTCGTGCACGCCTTCGGACGCCTGGGAGTCTCGAACTCCATCTGGGACAAGCCCGGACCGCTCGGGGTCGGGGAATGGGAGCGCGTCCGCATGCAGCCGTACTTCACGGACCGCATGCTCAATCAGTCCGAGGTGCTGCGGCCGCTCGCGGGTATCGTCGCCCACTGTCGCGAACGGCTCGACGGCTCCGGCTATCCCCGCGGCCTCTCCGGCGCGGCGATTCCGCGTTCGGGTCGGATCCTCGCCGCAGCCGACGTCTACCAGGCCTTGCTCGAACCGAGGCCGCACCGGACGGCTCGCTCGGCGGAGGAGGCCGCGCGGGTGGTGCGCGAAGAAGCGCGCTCGGGACGCCTCGACCACGACGTCGTCGAGGCGCTGCTCGGGGTCTCGGGCCATCGAACCAGACAGCGCCGGGACGGTCCGGCCGGGCTCACGGCCCGGGAAATCGAGGTGCTCAGGCTCCTCGCGCGCGGCCTCTCGACCAAGGGGATCGCGGAGCGTCTCGGGGTGTCCCCGAAGACGGCGGGAAACCACATCGAGCACATCTACGGCAAGATCGACGCGAAGAACCGCGTCGCGGCGAGCCTGTTCGCGGTCCAGCACGGCCTCCTCCCGGAGGAGTAGAGAGCCGGACGTCGCCCAGGGTCGCGGCGCCGCGCACGCCGTCGCGTGGCGGCGTGGTCAAGTGCCGGAAACGGACGCGACGACGTGGTCGATCGTGCCCACGGCGCGGCCCATTCCCGCAGCACGCGCCGCCTCGCGCACCCGTTCGACGCGACGGCGAAGCTCCGGGTCCCCCGGTCGCTCGCGGAAGGCAACGAGGGCGGAGACGCGTTCGGCCTGGTCCAGGTAATAGCGCGCATCGGGCTCGGCCCGGACGAGCGCCCGCGCGTGGTGCAGGGCGAGGGCGCCCTCGTTTCGCATCAGGCAGACGTCCGCCGCTCGCGAGTGGAAGAGGAGCATCATCATTCCACCCGGAGCCGCTTCCGGGTGCTTCTCGAGAGCCTCGAACACCGCCGTCATCGCTTCCCGGGTCGGCGCGAGCCAGGCCTGGACGCCCGCCACGACCGGCTTCAGAAACCACCAGGCTTCCTGCGCGGCGTCCTCGAGGCGCTTCACGACGTCCCGGGCCTCCGCCTCCCGACCGAGGAGGAGCAGCGTCTCCGCTTTCGCGGCGAAGAGCACGCGCAGAAACGTCGTCGAGCCCATCCGCAGCGCCAGCGCGAGCGCGCGTTCGATCTCGGACAGAGCGCGCGCGTAGTCCCCGGCGTCGATGAGGAGCAGCGCGACGGTCTCTCGCGCGATCATCTCGGCGCGCACGTGGCCGGCCCGGGCGGAGAGCTCGACGCCCTGGTCGACCGAGCGCACTCCGCCCCGGAGGTCTCCCATGAGCCACTTCGTGATGCCGAGCATGTAGTACTGGTACATGCCCACGCGGTGCAGGGCGTGCCGGTCGCAGAGCTCGATGCAGCGTGAGAAGTGCTCGTGCGCGAGGTGCACGCGGCCGACCATGTAGTAGGCGTCCCCGAGGCAGGAGAGGGCGCGAGCCTCGAGCTCCAGGTCCCCGGCGCGGAGCGCGTGCTCCAGCGCGAGCTCCTGATCGGCCTGGCTGTCCTCGCCCTGGGTGAACTTCACCGACCCGGCGATGCGGTGCAGACGGGACCGCTCGGCGTCCATCCCGTGCGGCTCGAGGAGCGCCTCCGCCTGGGCGAGGTGCGCGCGCGCCTCGACGCTGGCTTCGACGATGCGGCAAGCGTCCGCCATGCCGATGTGCGCCCGGCAGCGATCCTGGGCGCTCGCGGCGTGCGCGGCGGCTCGCCGGAAGCAGGCCAGCGCGCCCGCCGAGTCGGCGCGGTAGAGAAGGATGTCCCCCTCGCGCTGCGCGAGATCGTGATGATCGCGCTCGGTCCGGGCGAGCTCGGCTCCGCGTCGGAGGAGCCGGAGCGCCTCGTCGTAGTCGAAGGACTCGAGCCGCTCCCGCGCGGCGTCCAGGTAGGCGCGCGGCGCGGAATCGTCCTCGGCGCGGTCGAGGTGCTCGGCGCGAAGCCCCGGATCGGAGTTCCCGAACCACGTGGCCGCGCGCCGGTGCAGGTCTCGGCGAACCTGGCGAAGGAGGGAGGAGTAGACGCCGTCCCGGACGAGCGCGTGCGAGAACATCCAGTCCTCCCCCTCGCGCCGGACCAGGTTCCGCTCGGAGAGCTCCGTGCACTCGTACCGCGGCTCCTGGATCAGGTGCCGCACGACGTCGATCGAGAAGCGTTGTCCGATCGCGGAGGCCGCCTGGAGTGCCCGCTTGTCCATCGGGTTCAGGCGGTCCATCCGGGCCTGGACGAGGCTCTGCACGGTGTCGGGGAGCGCTCCCTCCGCATCGCTCAGGAGGAGCTGCTCGAGGAACAGGGGGTTACCGCCGCTCCGTTCCACGCACGCCGCGAGCCGGCGGCTGTCCACCGCCGACAGCTCCTGGCCGAGCTCGCGCGTCGCCGCGTCGTCGAGCGGCGAAAGGTCCAGGACCGTGTGCGGCGTGTCCCGTGTCTTGGCGAAGAACTCGGCGTTCAGCGGATCTCCGTCGACGCGTGTCGTGACGAGGACGACGAGCGGGTGCCGCGCGGCCGACACCGTGAGCTCGGCGAGAGCGTCGAGCGTCGGCGGATCCGCCCAGTGGACGTCCTCGAGGAGGACCAGGACGGGCGCTCGCGCGCTCGTCCGTTCGACGAGGGTCGCGACGGTCCGTCGCCGCACCTCGGCGCGACGCGTCTCGCTCAGGGCCTCGTACGCGCCGCGAATCGCCGGCGGTTGAGGCAGGTTCAGGAGGTCCCGCGCCGGCGACGCGAGCTCGGAGTCGAGCAGCCCTTCGCCGAGGGCGCGGCCGAGGGCTGCCTCGCGTTCTTCCAGCGAAGAGTCGAGCGCGAGATCGAGGGCGCTCCGCACGACGGAGCGGACGGCGTCCTGATCCCGTCCGGTGCCGAAATCGAGGATGAGCCCCGAATGCACGCGAAAGCCGGCGCGCGCCGCTTCGCGTCGCATCTCGCTCCCGAGACGGCTCTTGCCGATTCCCGGGTCGCCCCGCAAGGAGACGAGGGACCCGCGGCCCGCCGCAGCCTCCGAGAGCACGGCGGAGAACCGCGCGAGCTCCACCTTGCGCCCGACGAACGGCGTCCGGAACGCATCCCCGCGCCTTGCCAGCCCGAGCACGCGGTAGACCCGGACCGGCTCCGCGAGCCCCTTCACCGGGACCTCTCCGCGGCTCTCCGCTTCGACGAGGTCCGCGACGGCCTGGTGGACGCGATGGGAGATCATCGTCTCGCCGCCCCTGGCGAGGCCGTCGAGGCGCGACGCGAGGTTCACCGCGTCTCCGAGGACGGTGTACTCGCTGTGAACGTCGCTTCCCGTCGCCGCGGCGACGACCTCGCCGTTCGCGACGCCGATGTGCACGCTGATCGTGCGGCCGATCTCGGCGCTCAGGGCTTCCATCGCGCGGTGGATGCCGAGGGCCGCCCGCACGGCGCGCTCCGGGTCGTTGCCGTGGGAGACGGGCGCGCCGAAGACCCCCATCACCGCGTCCCCGATGTGCTTGTCGACCTTCCCGCCGAAATCCTGGATCAATCGATCCACCACGCCGAAGTACTTCCCGAGTAGCGCGTGGAGCTCCTCGGGGTCGATCTCGGAGGAGAGCCGCGTGTACCCGGTGATGTCCGCGAAGAGGATCGTCACCTGCCGGCGTTCGCCGGGCGGCGGCGGTCGTTCGGAGACGAAGAGCGGGGCCTTCGTGCCGCACTCGGAGCAGAACTTCGCCTCGAGGGAGAGAGCGGTTCCGCAGGACGGGCAGGTGGAGTGCTTCAGTGACACCGAGCCAGGGCGAGCTCCCTCGGGGGCGAAGAGCCGCCCGCGCATGGTACGACGGCCCGCCCGCAAGTGACCAGGGCCCGTCCGCGCGCGGACCTACGGGAAACGGTGGGTCCGCACCGGCGTGCAGACGTGGATCAGATACTCGGAGAAGTAGCGCTCCCGACCGAGGCGCTGCGCCTCCACGTGCTCCGGGTGATTCCGCCAGGCGGCGAGCGTTTCGAGCGACTCGAACTCCACGATGGACACGGTTTCCCCGTCCGCCGCGGCGAAGTCCTTGTACGAGACGAACCCCGGCATCCCGCTCGCGAGCTCGTACATCCGCGCTCCGAGCGGCTCGAGCGGACCGAGATCGACCCCTTCGCGAATCTTGCTGCGGAAAACGACGACGACCACGGGACACCTCGACGCCGGCGGAAGGCGCCGGCGTTCGCAGTACGCCGACCTCGCGCTTCGGTTACCGGCGGGGCTCAGGCGAAGAGGTTCAACCGCCGGCCGATCTCGCCCTGGGTTTCCGGGCGGTTCACGCCCCGCTCCGGGTTCCGATCGGGCGGGACGTACACTTCGCTGCCCGAGAATTCGCCCTTCGGGTGAGACGGGTCGACGCCGTGCTTCGCGAGCTCGACGTCGGCACAGTTCCGGCAGAGGTATCCGTTGACGATTTCCAGGGCCTGGGACTCCCTGGAGCGTCGAACGGCTCCTTTCGCCGATCCTGGAGCGGGTGGCCTCCGATTTCCGGGCCACCGCGTCACGCGCCTTCCTCCACGGTCGAACCCTCTGCCGGCGAGCGTCGGGCGGAGGCGCCCGCGGTCCGTCGGATGGTCCGTCAGCGGGCCGTCATCGCTTCCACGAAGGCGCGCACGCGAGCCGTCTGGCGAAGCTCGACCCGGTGGATCAACCAGGTCGCGATGCCCGGCGTGTCCCAGCCGGACAGCACCGGGCGCAGCCGGCCCGCGGCGACGTCGTCGGCCACGAGCCAGTCCGGAAGCTGCGCGAGCCCGACCCCGGCTCGTGCGAGCACCGCGAGCGCCGCGGGCGTCGAGGCGCGGACGGGCCCGCGGACGTCGACCCCCACTTCCTTCCCTTCGCGCGAAAACCGCCACGGGCTCCCGCTCCGGCGGGCGAGCGTCGTGAGACAGACGTGCTCGTTCAGGTCCGCGGGCTCCCGGGGCGTGCCGTGCCGGCGCAGGTACGCCGGCGCTCCGACGACCACGCGACGGATCGCGACCACCGGGTGGGCGACGTATCCGGTGCTGTCCGGCGGCGAGTGTCCCGCCCGGACGGCGATGTCGATCCCCTGCGCGACGAGGTCGACCACGTCGTCCTCCATGTGCAGGTCGACGTGGAGCGCCGGGTGGCGCCGCACGAGCCGCTCGAGCCGAGGGACGACGTGGTGGAGCCCGAAGGCGAAGGGGACGCTCACGGACAGCCGCCCCGCGACGGATCGGGCCGAACGCGCCGCGGTCATCGCGTGCTCCGCCTCCCGCAGCGCGACCTTCGCGTGCTCGTAGAAGATCCGCCCGGCGTCGGTGATCGAGAGGCGCCGCGTGGAGCGCAGGACGAGCGAGGTGCCGAGCTGTTTCTCCAGCGCCGAGAGCTGTCGGCTCACCGCCGGGAGCGAGAGCCGCGCGGAACGAGCCGCCCCGGAGAGGCTCCCGGAGTCCACGATGCGGACGAACACGTCCATGTGCGCGAGGAGGTCCATTCGCCCGAGCGTTCGGCATTCTTTACATTTCTGCAAGAAACACTTGCCGGGGTCGCGCCTACACGGCGGCGGTGCGATCTCTAGATTCGCCTTCGAGCCGACCGTCTCGGCCGGCCGAGGAAGGTCCGAACATGAAGATCCAAGGAAGCAACGTGCTGGTCACTGGCAGCAACCGCGGCATCGGCCGCGCCCTCGTGGAGGCCGCCCTGGAACGGGGCGCCGCTCGCGTGTACGCGACGGCGCGAAACACCGCGAGCCTCGAACCGCTCGGGGCTCGCGCCGGGGATCGCGTGGTCCCCCTGGAGCTCGACGTCACGTCCGAGGACCAGATCCGCCGCGCCGCAGAGAAGGCGAAGGACGTGGATCTGCTCGTCAACAACGCGGGCGTGCTCGCGTCCTTCGGTGTCCTCGCGGGGACGCCGAAAGACGTGCAGCGGGACATGGAGACGAACTTCTTCGGGCTCCTGAACCTCGCGCGCGCCTTCAGCCCGGTGCTCGCGGCGCGGAAGAACTCCGCGCTCGTCAGCGTTCTCAGCGTCGCGGCTCTCGCCAGCATGCCCCCGCTCGGCGGTTACTCGTCGAGCAAGGCGGCTGCATGGTCGCTCACGCAGGCGCTCCGCGCGGAGCTCGGAAAGCAGGGCGTTCGGACGTTCGCCGTGTTCCCCGGCCCCGTCGACACGGACATGATCCGCACGTTCGACATGCCGAAGACGGCGCCTTCCGTCGTCGCGCGGGCGATCCTGGACGGCGTCGAGGCCTCCGTGGAGGACATCTTCCCGGATCCGATGTCGAAGGACGTCGGGGCGCTCTTCGCGAGGGATCCCGCGGCCGTCGAGCGACGGTTCGCGGCACCGGCGTGAAACCCACGGACGACCGGCGGCGAGGTGACGTGCGCGCGCACGAAGGCGCTACGATCGACGATCCGAAGCTGTCGTCTCGCAGCAGGCGAATCGATTCGAACGCGGCGTCCGCGTCACGTCTTCATGTGCACCTCGGCATCGAAAGGCGGTGTCTCGGCCGGTGAATGGGTGTACGAATCGGGAGATGACGACGAGCGAAGACGCGCCGCTGCAGAACACCGACGAACCCGTGAGCGTCATCGTGGTCGCGGTGGACGCTTCCGCGCAGGCGGCTCACGTCGTGTCCACGGCGGCGCGGCTCGGTCGGATCTCTCCGGACGCGACGTTGCACGTCGTGCACGTCTTCCGCGTCGGACGGCTGGACCGGGCGCGCGTCGGCGCGCCGCAGCCCTCGGCCGATGCCATGGCGGAAGCGCGAGAGTATCTCGACGCGCACGCGCGGGCGGCTCGTCGTCAATGCCGGAACGCGGTGGTCTCGCACCTGCCCGTGGGGGATCCGACGGAAGAGATCCTCCGCCTGTGTGACGAGCTGGACGCGGGCCTGATGATCATCGGAACCCACGACTACGCGGGCTTCGAGCGCTTCCTCCTCGGCTCGATCGCGGAGACCATCGTGCGGAAGGCGCATTGCTCGGTGCTGGTGGTCCGGCGTCCGGCGGATCGGGCGGCGAGGCGCCCCGCCGGCTAGAACGCGGCCTCCGGGCTCACTCGGTCCGCGGCGACTCATTCGAGCCACATCAACGCGGCCGTCGTCACCAGGTGGACGGGGAACAAGATGGAGATCGCGAAGAGCGCGTAGCGAAGGAACCCGGGGGTCGCGTACCCGGCGCGCTCGGCGAGCGACTTCACCACGAGGTTCGGTCCGTTGCCGATGTACGTCGTCGCGCCCATGACCACGCTTCCGACGCTCACCGCGGCGAGGTGAACGGGCGCGATGCCCGCGACGAGGTCCGCCCTGCCGTGGCTCAGGCCGCGCGCGAGGGCTCCGAAGGCCGCGTACGTCGGAGCGTTGTCCAGCACGGAAGAGAGCAAGCCGGAGCCCCAGAAGAGCTGCCAGGCGTGACGGAGCGGAAGAGTCGGCGCCCGCTCGGACAGGAGCTGTTCGATGGGAGCGAGACAGACGAAGAGGCCTGCGAACACGACCGCGACCTCCACGATCGGCATCAGCGAGAAGCCGTTGTTCTCGTGGATCTCCGGCGACGTGAGCTTGTAGGACGCCGCGGTGATGCCGAACATCGTCAGTTCCCGCCAGGGTGTGGGGAGAAGCACGGCGACCACGATCCCGACGAGCAAGACGGCGTTCCCCTTGCCGTGAATGCCGAGCGGGACGACCTCGGCCCGATCCCTGGCCCTCGCCTGTTCGGGCTCGAGGGCGTAGGCACGGCGCTCGAACACGAACAGGAGCACGGCGATGGTCCCGACGTAGAGCAACCAGTACGGAAATAGCCGGAGCGTCCACAGGAACGGGACGCCCTCCAGGTACCCGAGGAGCAGGGGCGGGTCCCCGAGCGGGGTGAGGAGCCCTCCGGCGTTCGCCACGACGAGAATGAAGAACGGGACGAGATGGGCGCGGTGCACCCGTTGCCTGTTCGTCCGGAGCAGGGGGCGGAGGAGAAGGACGCTCGCGCCCGTCGTTCCGATCACGCTGGCCAGAACGGCTCCTCCGACCATGAAGAGGAGGTTCGTTCGAGGCGTCGCCTCGATGTCTCCGGAAACGAAGATCCCGCTCGTCACCACGTACAGCGCGCCGATGGTCGCGATGAACGAGACGTACGAGCCGATCGCGGACAGCAGCGGCTCGAGGTGCCGACTCTGCAATAGCAGGGCGATCACCGGGGCCGCGCACGAAGCCGAGACCAGCCCCTGAAACGACAGCTTGCCCCAGAGCTTCGGCACCGTCATGGGCAGACCGGCGATTCCGAGAACGAGGGCCACGAAAGGAAGGACGCTCCACGTGGGGAAGGGAATGCTCATGGGTGGGGGCGCTCGAGGGGCGCGTCTACCTCGTCACCGAGAAGATCGACCGTCGGACGCCGTGCATCGTCGTGCTCACGCTCCATCGACGATTTTTTCGCACGGCCATCCGACGGCCCAGGACGGAAAGGTCTCATCCGTCTCGCTAGCGGATCGGCATGCGTTCGACCTTGAGCTTCAGGCGGTGTCCCCAGATGGCGCCGAATATCGCGCCGATCTGCATGACGACGAAGAAGGCGGCGCCGACCTCGACGTGACCGCTCCAGACCGCCGCGGCGAGCGCCACCACGAGGATGAACGCTTGCATGGGGACGAACGTCTTCTTGTATCGCTCGATCATGGGGATCAGACCGCTTCCTTGGCCATTCCGGCCGCCGTGGTTTCGGTCGCGGCTCCGTCGAGCTCGCCCGCCGGCGCGGCGTGCGTGATGAACTCGGGATAGCCCGGGATGCCCATCTCGGGGATGTCCAGCCCGGCGATCTCCACCTCGGCCGAGACGCGGTTTCCGACGACCTTGCCGACGGCGTAGAAGATGACGCCGCCCACGACGACGTTCCACGCGATGGCCACGCCGCCCTCGAGGAGCTGCGCGACGAGCTGCTTGCCGTCGCCGTAGAAGAGGCCGGTCACGCCGAGGCCCGCCTTGCCGAGGTACTCCGTCGCGCCGACGCCGTTCCAGCCGGCGCCGTACGTGCCGTCGGAGAAGAGGCCGACGGCGATGAGGCCCCAGAGGCCGTTCACGCCGTGGACGCTGATCGCGCCGACGGGGTCGTCGATCTTCAGCTTGTCGAAGAAGAAGACGCTCCAGACGACCAGGACGCCCGCGACGGCGCCGATGATGAACGCGCTCACCGGCGTCACGAAGGCGCACGGCGCCGTGATGGCGACGAGGCCCGCGAGCATGCTGTTGCACATCATGGATGGATCCGGCTTGCCGACGACCGTCCACATGTAGAGGATGCCCGTGAGCGTCGCCGCCATCCCCGCGATCATCGTGTTCGCCGCGACGATGCCGATGCGGCCGTCGGTGCCGGCGAGGGAGCTCCCGGCGTTGAAGCCGAACCAGCCGAACGCCAGGATGAACGTGCCGAGCTGCACCATCGGGATGTCGTGCGCGAGGATCGGGTTCACCTTGCCGTCCTTGCCGTACTTCCCGATGCGCGGGCCGATCAGGATCGCGGTGATGAGGGCGAGCGCTCCGCCCTGAAGATGCACGACGCCGGAGCCCGCGTAGTCCACGGCGCCGTGGCCGAGGCCCCAGCGGTAGCCCATCTGGGCGAGCCAGCCGCCGCCCCAGACCCAGTTGCCGAACATCGGGTAGATGAACGCGCCGATGAAGATGCTGTAGATGAAGAAGCTCTTGTAGCTCCAGCGCTCCGCGCACGCGCCCGTCACGATGGTGGCGGTGGTGTCCATGAACGCCATCATGAACAGGAACATGACGATGGCTGCGGAATCGTAGCCCTTCCCCGTGAGGAAGAAGCCCGTGGTCCCGAACAGGCCCCAGCCGTGGTCGCCGTTCACGGAGGAACCGATGGTGAACATCTGGTCCATCGTCGGCAGGCCGCCGAGCGTGACCGGGCCGCCGATCGCCGTGCCGTTGTACCCGCCGCACATGAGCGCGAAGCCGCAGGCGAAGAAGCCGAACATGCCGAGCGCGTACACGGCGAAGTTCATGGAGAACGTGTGCGCCGCGTTCTTCGCCCGGATGAGGCCCGTCTCGACGAGCGCGAAGCCGGCTTGCATGAAGATGACGAGGAACCCGGCGACGAGCACCCAGACGAAGTTGAGGGAGAAGTAGCTCCGCGACGTGGACTGAGCGACCGCGTCCACCGCGGCAGCGAGCTCCTTCGTGGTCGCCTTGTCCGGATCCAGCTTCGTGTAGCCCGGAACGGACGCGGCCGTCGGCGCCATCTGGTAGGCGCCAACCGGATCCGGCGCCGGCGCGTCCGCATGGGCCATCTTCGGCACGAACAGGGCCAGGAGGGCCACGAGCATCACCGCCCTGGCGAGCCAGTGACGAGGATGGAGGAGTCCTTGTGATTTTCGCATTTCCGCTCACCTCATGGATTCCGAACGGATGTTCGATGGGAAGAAGCGCACCCCGACTGGATGGTGGGAAACGAGTGGAGAGGCGCGCATCCGCCTTTGGTTCTAGGGGGGCCCGCGTTTCGTAAAGTTTTCGTGAATGCGACCCGCGAATTTTCGTTGCGCGGGGCGCAGTGGCCGGTGCGTTCGGAAACCTTCGAAAAACGGACGTCGCGAGCCGGCCCGAGCCCGACTCGCGACGTACCGAGGCCCGGCTACTGCTCGACCGGGGAAGCGGTCTTGACGCTGCTGAGCTGGAAGTCCGGGTAGCCCATGGCCCCCATCTCGGGCATGTCGAGGCCGGCCATCTCGACTTCCGCCGTCACGCGGAGCGGCGTGATCTTGTCGCTCAGCTTGAACCAGACGAAGCCCATGGCGAACCCGAAGATCGCGACGGTGGCGCAGTCGATGGCCTGCATCGTGAGCTGCGACGCGTCCCCGAACAGGATCCCGCGGACGCCGTCCGACCCGTACTTCGCGACCATCTCCGGGCGAACGACGCCGTTCCACCCCGCGCCGTACTGGCCGTTCGCGAAGATGCCGACGGAGAGAACGCCCCAGAGGCCGTTCACGCCGTGCACCGCGATCGCGCCGACCGGATCGTCGACGCCCTTCTGATCGATGAAGTTCACCGCGACGACGACGAGGACGCCCGAGATCAGCCCGATGACGACGGCTGCCCAGGGATCGACGAACGCACACGGCGCCGTGATGGCGACCAGGCCGGCGAGCATGCCGTTCACCATCATGCCCGGGTCGGGCTTCATGCCGCGGAGCATGAGGAAGGCCATCGTGGAAAAGGCTCCCGCGACGCTTGCCAGCATGGTGTTGACGACCACGAACGAAATGCGGAGATCCGTCCCGGAGAGGGTCGAACCCGGGTTGAACCCGAACCAGCCGAACGCGAGGATGAAGCAGCCGATGACGGCCATCGGGAGGTGATGCGCAGGAATCGCTTGCGACTTTCCGTTGATGTACTTCCCGATGCGCGGACCGATGCAGATGCCGCCGGCGAGCGCGAGTATGCCGCCCATCGCGTGAACGACGCCCGACCCGGCGAAGTCCACCGCGCCGTGACCGAGGTGCCAGTTGATGCCGCCCTGAGCGAGCCAGCCGCCACCCCACACCCAGTTGGCGTACACGCAGTACGGAAGCGCGACCCAGAGGCCGTAGAGGACGAAGTTCTTCCACGCCCAGCGCTCCGCCATCGCACCGGTGGGGATCGTGGCCGTGGTGTCCATGAACACCATCATGAAGAAGAACAGGGCCATGACGGCCGTGTCACTCACGGAGGAGCCGAGGAAGAACCCCTTGGTCCCGAGGACGCCGTACTTTCCTGCGATGGTGATGCCGGAATTCAGCACGGAAGTCCCCGGGCCGAGCGAGGAGTACCAGCCCGGAGCGACGGGTCCGTTGAACCAATTTCCCCACCCGAAGGCGAAGCCGTACGCCCAGAAGCCGAGGCAGCCGAGCGGGTAGATCATGAAGTTCATGGCGATCGTGTGCGCGGCGTTCTTCGCGCGACACATGCCGGCTTCGACCATGGCGAACCCGGCCTGCATGAACATGACGAGGAAGCCCGTGACGAGGGTCCAGATCATGTTCACGGAGAAGAGGTTGTGGGCGACCCGATCGTAGATGTCCGTGGGGGCGAGGGTGCTCGGGACGTCTCCTTTGCCGTCGCCTGCCGGGGTCGCCCATGCACCCGACGCTGCGCCGGTCGGATCGGGCCAAACGGGCGGTTTGCCCTCCTCGTTTGCGCCGGAGAAATAGGCGGGCAAGGCCGGCGGCGCCGCGGCCGAAGCCGCCGGCGGCTCGCCGTCGGCCAGGACGGTCCCCGCGAGTCCGAGGCCAAATGCCAACACCGCTGGAATCAGTAGTCTTTGCTTGCTCGTCACCCGGAACTCCTTCGTGAAGAGAATGCCTTCGGCCACGAGCTCTACCGCCCCGAGTGTGTCGGGTTGTTTTCCGTAGTTGGTCGCACGTAAAGACCACGTGTGATTTTTGCTTTGTTTCGGGTGAAGCACGGCCGCGGCGGGGGCGCCGCATCGGACGGGTCCTGCGCGGTTCACCGGACAAGGCGAATGTCCACTTCGCGGTCCGGCGCGACGGAACACTGAGCTCGAGGTTCGTAACCGAGTCGGATCCCGCGCCGTACGCCTCTGATGTGGAAGCGGTACGTCGCCCTTTCTGCGGGCGGCGCGGTCGGGATAGCCGTCGTCGCCGCGTTCGCGCGTCCGGGCGCCGGCGGGCAGAGCCCCGCGAAGAGCGAGGCGAGCGGCGCGCCGCGGGATGCGCTCGCCGTCCCCGTCGTCGTCGAGCTCTTCACGTCCGAGGGCTGCTCTTCCTGTCCCCCCGCCGATGCTCTGCTGGCCCGTCTCGAGACGACTCAGCCCGTGGAGGGCGCGCGGATCGTGCCGCTCGCCTTCCACGTCGACTACTGGGACGAGCTCGGGTGGCCGGACCCGTTCGCGTCTCCGTCGTACACTGCACGGCAGCGGACTTACGCGTCCGTCGACGGGCGGATGTACACGCCGCAGGCGGTGGTCGGCGGACGGACGGAGCTCGTCGGTAGTGACGCTTCCGGCCTGGTGCAGGCGATCCGCGCCGCCGGGCGACGGCCCCGGGCGACGGTCGAACTCGGGGTGCGTCGCGACGGGAGCGGCCTCGAAACCACGGTCCGTGTCGGCGCGCTCCCCGGGGTTCCCGCGGCCGCTCCGGGAACGGCTGCGGTCGTGTACGTCGCGCTCACTCAGGCCGAGGCGGACGTCGAGGTCCGACGCGGAGAGAACGGCGGAAGGACGCTGCACCACACGGCGATCGTGCGGCGCTTCGTTGCCGCGGGTCCCGTCGGCGGGAGCGGCGGCGAGGTCCACGCGAAACTCGAGCTGCCCACCGGCATTCCCGTCGCCGCCCTCCGCGTCGTCGCGTTCGTGCAGAGGGATGGCCGGGACATCGTCGCGGCGGAGACTCAGGCCCTCCGGTGACGGATGCTGCGGTCGAACCGCGCGTGATTCTTGTCGCGGCCGTTCCGGTGCTCTACGACGCTAGCCACTGACGGGAATCGGGTTTGCGGCCCCCGGCTCCCGAGAGTCCCGGTTCCGGAGGCTTCCCATGCACCGTTCTCTTTCGTTTCTCGTCCTTCCGACGGCGCTCGCCGTTTCTTCTCTCGCCGCGAATGCGACCGCTCACATCAGCCTGGAGGGCGGGGGAACGCACCTCTCCCGCTACGGTGACGGGAAGGACAACGCTCCCGTGCTCAAAGATCCGCCCTGTGGCGTCCTCGGAGGCAAGCGCGGGACGCACATCTACACCTATGCGCCCGGTCAAACGATCGACGTCACCGTCGAAGAGTACGTCCCGCACCCGAGCTACTTCCGGCTCGCGTTCGACGTGGACGGGGACGACGGCTTCAAGGATCCGGCGAGCATCCTCCCGATCGACCCGACGCGCGCGTGCCCCGACGGCCCGGGCGACCATTGCGGCGCTTCCGACTTCTACAACACGCCCGAGGTGCTCCCGGGCATGGACAACCTGAATCCGCACATCCCCACGATCGCGGACGTCCAGAACCCGCCGAAGTACACGTGGCACGTCACGTTCCCCAACGTGGAATGCGACAACTGCACGCTCCAGGTCATCCAGGTCATGGAAGACGATCTCTTTCACGGCCCGTACGATCCGACTCCCGGCGTCGGCGTCGCGGACGTGTATCACCAGTGCATCGACATCGTGCTCAAGGCGGACGCGGGGAACGGTGGGAGCGGCGGACAGCCGGGCAGCGGTGCCGGTGGCGTCACCGGGACGGCCGGTGTGACCGGTACGGGAGGCGAAGGAGGATCTTCCGCGACCGGAAGCGGCGGAACGACGACCGCCGTGGGCGGCGGCAACGGAGGAAACGCGGGCGGAACGAGCGTCGGATCGAACGCGGGCGGAGCCGTCTCGGGCGTCGCGGGGAGCCCCTTCGGACTCGGCGGGCACTCGACGGGCGGGGAGGACTCCACGCAGAGCGGCGGATGCGCCGTCACCGCGCGGTCATCGACGCTACCGGCCGGGTCCGCGACGATCGCGGCGCTCGTGATTTCCGCGCTCCGAGTGCGACGGCGTCGGTTCCGCGGCTAGGTGGAGGACGTGTACCTGCGTCGAGGTTCCTCCTGCCCACGGGCGCTCGACAATCTCGACGGTCGCGTCGGTAGCGCCGGAGACCAGCGCGACGGCGAGGTGCCATCCAGCAATCGTCATGCCGTGGTAGACGGGCACATCGGGGTAGTCCTGCACGGTGAATCGCACGGTCGTCGGATCGGTGACCTCGACGTCGAGCGAGCCGAAGTTGAAGTACGTCCGCCACACGGCAGGCATCGATTCGAGCGCGCGCACGGCGTTTCTGCCTTCGAGGACGCCGCGGTGCGTGCTGGTCCAGATCGCTTTGCCCCCGGTCACGCCCATCTGAAGTGCATTCTCGGGTCTCGAACCGGCGAGCACCCGGTACGCGATCTCGAGGATCTCGAGGTGCGTCCGGAGCGGATACCACTCGCTCGCGAGGATGTGGTCGCCGAGGAGCGCCTCGGCCTCCGGGCTCATCGCTGGCAGCGGACGGCCCTTCCGGTAGGCGCGGAGCGCCTTGACCAGCCCGACCAGGTTCACGCCCTTGCTCTTGCGGCCGTCCCGCGGTGGGATCACGAAGATAGTCTACTCCAGCGCCGTCGCCTTCGCGTGGCGCCGGTGGGCCCCCTCCGCACCGGTTCGGAGCCGTCGCTAGCTCGGGGCCGCGTCCGTTCGATGCGCGACCCGGCGACGCCGGCGTCCGCGCACGTGGGCGCCGGCGATGGCGGCGAGCAGCTGCCACCCGGCGCCGGGTGAGTTGGTTCGCGCGACCTCGCAGCCGCAGCCGCCGTTCGAGCTCGGCGACGCGCCGTGCCCCGCTGCGTTCGCGCCGGCGTCCGGATTCACGCTGCCTGTCGCGCCGCCCATGCCGCCGTTGGAAGCGCCGCCCGTCGCCGCGCTGCCGCTCCGTCCGCCGGACCCGTTCGAGCCCGCGCTCCCACCGGCTCCGGCGCCCGCGTCCGGGAGCTCGAGCGGTGGCGGACCCCCGGATCCAGGCTGGAACGTCCCGAACTGGTCATTCGGGTCCTTGTCCGAGCCCTGGCCGATCGCCCCGATGTTGTTGTTCGCTCCGCCCGAGGGATCGCCCGCACCGGTGAGCGGGCTTCCGTTCCCCGGGGTGTAGAGCGAGCGATACTGCTTCAGCATTTTCGAGACGGTCACCGCGCCCGCTTCCACGTCCGTGCTGGCAAACGGAAACGCGGTCGGAAGCGGTCCGGCGAACAGCGGCGCGGCGTGGACGTCGTGCTTGGCGAAGCCGTCCGAGCCTTTCGCGATCGGAGTCACGTCGTCGGGCTCGACGGCGATGGAGTAGTCGAGCTGGCTCGGCGAGTCCGGGTTGAAGAAGAGGTTGTAGTCCGCGTAGTGCATCCGCGCGTCGCCGGGCGGCGGATCGGTGTCGTATTGCGTCTCCACGTCCGTGCTGCTCACGGCGGCGTATTCGGAGGGGATGATGAAGTTCGTGAACGCGTTGCTGCTCACGCGTTCGATGATCCGGCCCTTTCCGGCGTGGATCGCCGGCACGTTCAGGTTGCTGATCTTGCCGCCTCCGTCGAACGTGTTGTTGTAGATGTTGAGGTGCGGCGTGAGGTAGACGGCGTCTATCCCCGCCTCGCGATTCGGGTCCGGCGTGTCGTAGTTGACGAAGATGTTGTGGTGCACGTTGCAGTCGTGCGGCCCCTTGATCCACGCGTGCCCGTTCATGTCGGCGATGACGTTGTACCGGACCTCCCCCTGACACTCCCGGAGCACCCACTCGCCGCTGCGGAGCACGTTGTGCTCCATCACCAGATCCGGCGAAGGATCGTCGCTCCCCACGACCACGTTCTCCACGTCCGGGGACGTCAGCTCGTACTGCGGGTTCACGAAGTTCCCGACCACCTTCACGTGGTTGCCGCGCACCCGGATGACGCCGCGATGTCCGACGATCACGTTGCTGAACTGGTCGCCGTACCCGCCGATGAGCCAGTTGGACACGCCGTCGAAGTGCGCCGCGTCCCGGTAGATGCGATTGCCCTGAAAGACCTTGTCCCCCGTGCTGTCACCGTCCGCGTAGAACGCGGGCACGTACATCGACCCGACGAGCTCGTCCTGGATGTACGCGATGCCATTTTCCTTCAGGAGGTCGTCGTCGAAGGTGGCCGTGCTCGTGTCGTACATGTGAAGCCGGATCGAGCCGCAGGCGTCGAAGGTCGAGCCGGTGATTTTCACGTCCCCCGTGCCCCGCGCCGTCAGATCGAGGGCAGGGGAGGACTCCTCGGTTCCACCCAGTCCCTGGAACACGCAGTCTACGACGTTTACGTGCCCGGTCAGATCGTTCGCGACGATCGCGTGCCCGTTGCCGACGATGACGCACGGGCTCGAGGGCGTCCCCGCGGCATCCAGCGTGTCTCCGCCGCTCAGCGTCAGATCGGCCGAGAGCGTGTACGTTTCCCCGGCGGCGATGCTGACCGATTTCGCCTGCGCCGGAACGGCCAGGAGGAGGAAACCAGCGGGCACCGCGATCCGAAGCGGGCGGAGAGCGTGGGGGTGACCCATGCCGCGTAATGGAGCGGAAGCCTCCTCCGGATCGAACAAAACGCGTCGGGGCTCGAAAAACCGAGTCCGGCGTGGCCTGGCGTGAAGTCGAGAGCGAGCTCAACTCATCGCGACCCTAGCCCGGCCGACCATCCACCCGCGGAAGGACGAGGAGCCTACCGTACAGCACGAAGTACGTCCCGAACGCGAACGACCAGAGGACGCCTGCGACGATCAGGGGGGCGAGGACGCCCGGGGACACGAGCGGCGCCGCGACGCGGATCACGCCGCACGCCGAGACGGCACCGAATGCCACCGTCACTCCGCGCGGCGCGACCAGCGCGCGTCCCGTGTGACCGAGAGCGACGCGCGCCATCATCCCGAGGGTCAGCGTGCCGATCGCTCCCGCGGTGAGCGCGTGGAGACCGGACTCGAACGGCACGGCGAGCACGGCTCCGGCGCCACGGAGCAGGAGTCCAGTCGCGAGCCAGCCGCACCCGGCGTGGAGAACCCAGAGCAACGGGTCTCGGAGCGTGTACCGGCTCTTCCAGCCTGCCATCCGGAGGAGTCCGCAAACCCCCGCCACGAGAGCGATCGGCCCTTCGACCCGAGGTGAAGCTCCGAACGCGTCGAGCAAGGGGAGGGCCGCGGCGGCCGCGAGCGTCGCCCGTTCGAGCCGGGGCCGGCTCGCGACTCCGGGCATGCGGAGCGCGTTGCGAGTGAAGAGAGGCACGATCCTCCCCGTCATCACGACCATCGCGACGACGACGAGGTCCACCGCGACCACGCTTCCGCGCCGCTCCCAGTCCGCGTCCAGGATCCCGAGGGCAGCGAGGTGGACGGCGGCGTTGGAGCCCCACAACGCCGCAAGGAGCACGACGAAGCCGTCGTTCCGACTGTTCTCGGCGGCGAGGATGGGACGAGCGCAGGCCACGAGCAACGCCGGGAGGAACGCGAGGTCGAGCAAGGCCACGACGCGGTCCGGGAAGCCCGCCGGGGCGAGCATCGCCACCCGACCGACGATCCACAGGAAGACGAGCCCGGCGAGCGGAGCGCCGCGCGCCGTCCGGCGCGACGTCCAGTTCTCCACGGCGGTGAGGAGAAACCCGGCGAAGACGGCCATCGTGAAGCCGAACACCATCTCGTGCGCGTGCCAGTACATCGACGGAAGGTACGCCGAAGGGGCGTACCTCCCGGACCACCCGGCGAGGAACAGCGGGATCGCGACGACGGCGTATGCCGCGGCGCAGAGGAAGAACGGGCGGAAGCCTTTTTCCAGGAGAGCCACGCCGACCGGCTCCGGCCGCGCTTCGTGGAGCAATGAGCGAGTCATTCGTCGGGTTCCTCTTCCGCCTTCTTTTCGGGGGGCGCGGTGGATGCGGACTCCGCAGGGGCCCTCTTCCAGTCCGCCCACTCTTCCCAGCCCTCGCCGAACAGCTCGACGGGGTGTTGCTGCCGCTCGGTGCCGTTGCCGCACGAGAGGTCGTCCGCCGGGCACAGCTTCTCGCAGCCCCAGCACACCCGCTCCGGGTGCGACGGGTGGACCGGGAGGTGCGGCCCTCCGCGGGTTTCACGGCTTTCGGAGCGGGCAGGCACGACCCGCTCAGCTCTTGCCGTTGAACGCGCACGCGACCACCGAGGGGAGCGCGAGCGTGAGAACGATGGGATGACGCGACACGGGTTTCTTCTCCTTGTTCCCGAGAAGAGTACGGCTCGAGACGCCTCACCGCGCATGACGGAAATCATTCCTGCGCTCACCGGGCACGCGCAAACGGTGCATGCGAACGCACCCGGTGCAGCCCGTCGTGGATTCGCGCACGATTCGCCGCCCGGACGAACCGAGGGCCCGGGGCACACGACTTGCTCCGGGCGAGCTGCAGCATGGACTCCGTGACGGTTCCCCACCGCGACGCGGGCGATGCCGTCACGCTTCGGGCGCTGGCGGGAAGCAACCTGTTCGTCGGGGTGGACCCCGCGCGATCGAGCGCGCTCTCGCGCACGGCCTTTCGGAAGACCTACGAACGCGGCGCCGTCATTCACCATCAGGGGCGACGCGCGGCGTTTCTCAGCGTCGTGGCGAGCGGCTTCGTGAAGCTCGAGCGCCGAACGACCGACGAACCACCGACCATTCTCGGCGTCTTCGGGCCGCGCGAGACGCTCGGCGCCGCGGTGGCGCTGCGCAGCGACCCATACCTCGGGACGGCCATCGCGCTGACGAGGGACGTTCAGGTGGTGAAATTCGAGGCGGCGCTGCTGCTCTCCGCCGCTCGGACGGATCTGTCCCTCGCGGAGGCGATGCAGAGGGCGCTCCTCGGCCACGTGAGCATCCTCGAGCACAAGGTGGCGGTCATGAGCGCAGGCAACGTGCCGCAACGGCTCGCCGTCCTCCTGCTCTCGCTCGCGGAACGTTTCGGCGACGAGCTCGAGGACGGATCGCTCGTCGTCCCGCTCCCTCTCTCGCGCAGCGAGATCGCGTCATGGATCGGCGCGCGTCCCGAGACCACGATCCGGGCGCTCTCTGGCTGGCAGCGCGAAGGATGGATGACGAGCGCCGCCGGCGAGATCCGACTCCTTGCTCCGGACGTGATCCGGTCCATCGCGGCGGGAAGCGCCGCGCGGGACGCCGGAGCCGAACGAGCCCGTCCGGCCCGGGGCGTGCGCGGATCGATCGGCCCTTGAACCGGAAACCGGGCGGCGCGAAGCGGGGCTCCGATCCCGACGCGGGCCCGGGGACGACCGGTCCTACTGCACCGAGACGATCGGACAGTTCACCGTGGGGCCGTTCGGTTCCAGGAGCTTCGCGGACGTGGCCGTGTCCAGATCCATGACCGACGCGAACGCCGTGTCGTCGTAGATGTGGACGGCCCAGAGCGGCGAATACCCGGGATCCGTGGGGAGGGTGGCGGGCACGTTGTGGGTCTGAGCCGTCCCGGGCTCGACGACGAAGCCGGACGCGGGGCCTCCGCCGGGATCTCCGGGGTTCACGTTGAACGTCACGTAGATCGGCGAGGTCGGCACCTTGCCGGCGGCCGCGACGAGGTCCGCCTCGAAGAAGTTGAAGTAGTAGACGACCTGATCGCGATACCAGCCGCGCGTCAGCTCGGCGCTCTCGGTCGACTTGTAGCGGAGCTTCGCGGTCGAGCCATCGGGGACGATGGGGCAGTTCACGAGCATGTCCGTCGGCGTGACGTCGTAGCCGGCGTCGAGGATCTCCGACACGCTCGTGATCGTGTTGGCGACGTAGTCCGCCGGCACCGTGACCTTTTCGACCTGCCAGAAGTCGTTGTACCCGGTGTCTCCCGGAACGACGTCGACGATGTTGAGCTGTCCGTCGACCGGCTTGTCCTCCCCCGTCCGGAACAGAGCGTAGATGGGCGCGGGTTTCGTCGGTTGAACGTCGAAGTTGTAGTACTGCACGTGCTCGCCGTTCGGACCGAGCCCCTTCGTGATGAACGGTTCGCCAGTATCGAAGTCGACGGGGGCGCCCGCCGCGGGAAGGCCATTTTCGGCCGTGCGGACCATCAACATCGCCGCCTTCTCGCTGAACCGATCGACGGTGACTTTCGGGGCCGTATCGGGATCCAGCGGCGTTCGATCGATCGGCGATGCGCCGCCCGATCCTCCGGCCGAATCGGCTCCGCCGGCGCCGGGGCCGCCCCCGGTCGAGGCCGTGCCGCCGGCGCCCCCGGCGTTGGGTGACATCGAATCGTCGCTCGAGCAGGCGGTTCCGAGAATCAGCGTCGTGAGAAGAACGGAATGAGAGAAACAGCGCATCGAAGCCTCCGCGGCCGCGTTCGAGCGGCCTGCACCTCGAATACGGAGGCGCGCTCGGATCTGCTACGCACTCGCGAACAAAAACATTTTCGCGTGCGCTTCGGTAACGGAGGTCTGCGCTCGGGCATACGGAGGCTCATGCTCCTCCGTCTCCTTCGCGCCTCGTCGGTCGTGGTGCTCGCGTGCGCGCTTTCCGCGTGCTCCGGATCGACCTCGAAGGACCCCCTGGAGTCGAGCGGCGCGCCGATGACCGCGGCGCCGCCGCCGACGGAATCCGAGGCGCTGACTGCCTGGCTGGAGCGGGGGACGTACCTGAACTACGAGCACGAGAGCGCGATCCACCCTTCTGCCGGGCCGCACGGCTCGGTGCGAGTCTTCCTCGGGCCGGAGCTCGTGAAGTCGCTCTCCGACGGAGAGGAGGTTCACCCCGTGGGGGCCGCGGCCGTGAAGGAGCTCTACGACGACGGAACCGGCGCGCTCACGGGCTGGGCGGTCTCCATCAAGGTCGCGGGCGACGGCGTGAAAGAGGATTGGCTGTGGTACGAGCGCGCCCGCGCGAGCTCGGCGCCGTCCTCGAATCGACGCGGGCAGCCGATCTGCGCGAGCTGCCACGAGAGCGGTCGCGACTACGTGGTGACGGACTTCCCGCTCCGCTGAGTCTCCGCCTCAAAGAGGGCGGCGGGGACGGAGGGCCGCCATCCCGCTCGCGAGCGCCGCCGCGAGCACGACCCCTCCGAGGTGGAACACCAGCACGTGCGCGCCCTGATGCGCGACTGGACAGCGGAAGTGCAGGTAGGTCTGCCCCGCGACCGCGCCCCACGCCCCGAGCGCTCCGTAGAGTGCCGGGCCGCGTCGCTCCGGCGCGATCCGCCAGAAGGCGGCGAGGGGGATCGCTCCCCCGACGAGCTCGATGACGAGGCATTCGAGCCCGATCTTCCAGGTCAGACTCCCGACGCGCGCGTCGAACGCCACGAGGAGGCCGGAGCACAGGATCGCCGCCGCGAGGAGAAGCAAGGGTCCCGCGTCCTTCCGGCTCGTCCGACGATCGGGAACGACGGTGGGCTCGTCGAGCTCCGCCGAGAGGGCGGACCACGCTCGCTGAAGCGAGTCCGCGGACGGTCCCGGAAGCGGCGTCGCCTGGAGGAGCGCGATGACCTGCTCGGCCTCGTGCAGGGCGTCGCGGCAACGAGGGCAAGCCGCTGCGTGCACGTAGGCGGCGATCCGCTCCGGGTCGTCCACGGGCAGGGCCCGGAGTCCGGCGGCGCGGTCGTCGATGTGGTCGGTCGAGCTCAATCGAGCCTCCCGGCGGTCGCGCGCTCCGCGAGTAGCGGCGCGAGGTTCTTCCGGAGCGCTTCGTACGCGCGGAACGCCTGCTGTCGAATCGCGCCCGGCGTGCTACCGATGGCCACCGCGATTTCGGGGTAGGACATACCCTCGTACTGGTGGAGCTGGAGGACGACCCGCTGGACCTCGGGGAGGGCCGCGACGGCCGCCCGGACGGCGGACGCGCGGTCCTCGTGTCGGGCATGGTCGTCCGCGCGCTCGACCGCCGCTTTCTGGTCGGCGAGGGCGATCGCCTCTTCTCCGGCGGTCTCGGGCAGGCGGAATCGCCGGCGCCACTCGTCTCGACGTACGTGGACGGCAATCGTGAAGAGCCAGGGCGCGAACGGCATTTCCGGGCGATACGAATGCCGGGCGTGGTGCAGCTTGAGAAATGTCGTTTGCATCAGCTCGTCCGCGGCGGCTTCGTCCCGGAACGCCCGGGCGAAGAAGCGGTGGAGCTTCGGGGCCACGCGCACGAACAAGCGCGCGAACGCTCGACGGTCGCCGGCCCCGTAGGCCGCCATGAGGGATTCCTCGGACTCCGAGTCCATGGTCATTACGGACGGCCTCGTCGTGAAATCACGAGGTCGCCCCGGAGCTTGCCAAGCGGCGGCGCGCCGGCGGAACAAAACGACCGGGCGACGATTTCTCGTAACGGCACCGACCGGCTCGGCGTACTCGCGGCGGGACGTGTATCCGTGGCCGACAGTCATCCGCGAGATCGGACCGCCGCCGGGCGCGGTGAAGGCCCCGGACCGGCCGCGTCCGAGAATGACCTCTCTTCCGCGCTCCGTGCGGGCGACGAAGCGGCGTTCGTGGCGCTCGTCTCGCGTCACCACGCGGGATTCCTCCGGGTTGCGCGGACCTGGGTCGGAGACGCCGCCTCCGCGGAAGAGGTCGTGCAGAAGGCGTGGCTCACGGCTCTCGAATCGCTCGATCGCTTCGAGGGCCGTTCCTCGCTCCGCACCTGGCTCCACGGAATCGTGACGAACGTCGCGCGCGCGCACGCCCGGGCGCGTCGCCGGGAAGTGCCGTGGTCGGCGCTCCTCGGCGAAGAACTCGCCGACGGCGAGCCCTCCGTCGCTGCGGAGCGTTTTCAGCCGCAGGACGGCCCGTGGGCGGGTCACTGGGCCGTCGCGCCCCGCCGCTTCCCCGAGCCGGACGCCTGGTTCGAGCGGGCGGAGCTCCGTGCCGCGCTCGAGGAAGCCGTCTCCAGACTCCCGCCGATTCAGCAGCAAATTCTGGTGCTTTGCGACGTCGAGGGACTCACCGGCGAGGAGACCTGTAACATTCTCGGCCTCTCCGGCACTCACCAGCGGGTGCTCCTGCACCGTGCCCGCGCGAAGGTCCGAGCGGCGCTGGAGGAGCAGCTCGAGCGAGGTGACCCATGAGCGCGCGCGGCGCTGCCACGTTGGCCTGCCAGGAGCTCGTGGAGCTCGTGTCCGACCTCGTCGACGGATACCTCTCGCTCGAGAACCGCGCGCTCATCGAAGAGCACCTCCTGGTTTGCCCGCCGTGCGCCGTCCACATCGAGCAGATGCGGACCACGATCGACGTCATCGGTCGCTTGCGCGGGCGGCAGGAAGCGCCGGAGATCCCCGCGCCGCTGCGGGACGCCTTCCGGCGCAGGCAGGGAGCGTAGCTTCGTAACATTTCGGGCCGCTCGCGCACGGTAGCGAGATGCGCACTTTCTCCGTCTGCTCGGTCGTCCTCCTCCTGGTGAGCTGCCATCGCGAATCGCCGGCGCCGGGACCGTCCTCCATGGTGGAGGCTCCTCGCGCCGCGGCTCCCGCACCCTCCGCGTCGGCGACGGCGCTGACGCCCCGGCTCACCGAGACGCCGGCGGAGAAACTGGGCACGGCTCCCGCGGGCTTCGGGCTCGGCGTCGGGGAGCCCGCACCGGACGCATCGCTGACGGACGTCACGGGAAAGACCGTGCGTCTCGCGGAGCTCTACGCCGCGCGCCCGACTCTCGTCCTCTTCTACAGAGGGGGATGGTGTCCCTTCTGCAACCTCCAGATCCACGAGTTCTCCGCGTCGGCTCAGCAGTTCGAGCAGCGTGGCATCGGCATCGTCGCCATCAGCGTCGACAAGCCGTCCGAGGAGGCGAAGACGCAGGCGAGGCATGGCGTCCCCTTTCCGATGCTGTCGGACTCGAAGCTCGTCGCCCATCAGGCGTATCACGTGGTGCACGTGACGGCGGACGCGGAGCGGAAGGCGTTCGCGTCCCACGGACTGGACCTCGGCGCGTACTCCGGGGAAGCGCACGGAAGCTACGCCGTCCCCGCGATCTTCCTCGTCGACCGCACGAAGACGGTGCGCTTCGTCCATGTCGACGAGGACTACAAGACGCGTCCGAGCGCGAAGCAGATGCTGGAGGTCGTGGATCGCGTCCTTCGGTCGAAGTGAGCTGCGCGCGTCACGCGAGGTCGTCGCGGTTGCGGTCGGGAGAGGGCTGACGGGCCCTGTTCGACCCGCCCGGCGGCTAGCCATTCTTGCCCCACCGGGCCGCGAGCCCCTGCCGCGCGGCGGCGACGTCCGGGGCACCCTGGACCACTAACATGGGGTGTATGGATATCCAACCATATCCTGCTAGCCTTGCCCCCCAACCCGGATGCAGGCTGGGACGAATGACCCTCGAGAACCTCGGGCTGATCGGCAACTGTCAGGTCTCGGCGCTCGTCCGGAACGACGGCGCGATCGTCTGGGCATGCATGCCACGGTTCGATTCGGCTCCCGTCTTCGGTGCCCTCCTGGATGAGCGAGCCGGCGGCGCCTTCTCGATCGCACCGGCGGACGGCGGTCCAGGCGTGCAGCGCTACCTGACGAACAGCAACATCCTCGAGACGGTCTTCGAGGGACCCACCGGGTCTTTTCGGGTCGTGGATTTCTGTCCGCGGTTCATCCAGCACGACCGCAGCTTCCGGCCGGCGAAGCTCTTTCGAATCGTCGAGCCTCTTTCCGGGACGCCGCGGATCCGCGTCCGGTGCGCTCCGGTCCTCGGCTGGTCCAAGGACGTCCCGGCGCGAGACGCGGGATCGCACCACGTCTCGTTCCTCGGCTACGAGTCCGAGGTGCGGCTCACCACGGACGCTCCGATCTCGTACCTGGACGGCGAGCCGTTCGCGCTCTCGGAGACGCGGCGGTTCGTCTTCTCCTGGGGGGCGCCCGTGGAAGAACCCCTCCTCCCGCTCTGCGACCGGTTCTTCGCGGAGACCCTCCGCTACTGGCAGCTCTGGGTGAAGCGCTGCAACATCCCGCCGCTCCACCAGGAGCAGGTGATCCGCTGTGCGCTCGCCCTGAAGCTCCACTGCTTCGAGGACACCGGCGCCATCGTCGCCGCCATGACGACCTCCATTCCGGAGGCGCCCGGGTCCGGGCGCACGTGGGACTACCGGTATTGCTGGCTCCGGGACACGTTCTACACGCTGGACGCGTTCCGTCTCCTCGGCCACTTCGAGGAACGCGAGCAGTTCCTTCACTTCCTCCTGGACGTCGCGTCCTCCACGCCGGAGCTGGATCTCGCGCCGCTCTATCGGATCGACGGCAAGTCCGATCTCGACGAGCGGATCGTCGAGCACTGGGCAGGCTTCCTCGGGGAGCAACCCGTACGGGTCGGCAATGCCGCCGCGCTTCATCAGCAGTACGACGTGTTCGGGGAGATGCTCCTCGCGTTCACGCCGCTGTTCCTGGACGCGCGGTTCCGAGAACAGGCGTCGTCACACGTCCTGGACCTCGTCGTTCGCCTCGCGCGGAAGTCGATCGCGGTCGCGGGCAAGCCGGACGCCGGGATCTGGGAGTACCGGACGGACTCGCGACCGCAGACCTTCAGCGCGCTGATGTGCTGGGCGGCGGCCGATCGCATGGCACGCATCGCCCGACATCACCGACCATCGGACGCGGACGAGTTCGCTCGCGCTGCCGACCAGATCCGGGACGAGATCCTCTCGCGGGCCGTTCATCCCGAGCGGAACTGCCTCGTCGCCGACTACGGGGGGAGGGAGGTGGACGCCGCGCTGCTCCAGGCCGTCACGCTCCGGTTCCTCCCGCCGGAAGACCCCCGGATCCTGGCGACGATCGACGCCGTACGCGCGGACCTCGAGCAGGACGGCTGGGTGCGTCGCTATCGGACCGACGACGGGTTCGGCGTTCCGGAAGTGTCCTTCATGCTCTGCTCCTTCTGGCTCGTCGAAGCGCTCGCCGTGACGGGGAAGACGGCGGAAGCTCGGGACCTCATGCGTCGGATCACCCGCGTGAACGCGCCGCTCGGGCTCTTCTCGGAGGACGTGGCGCCGAAGACGGGAAGAATGTGGGGGAACTTCCCGCAGGCGTACTCGCTCGTCGGCTTCATCCACGCCGCGTTCGCGGTGTCTCCGCGGTGGTCGGAGCATCAATACTGACGAGCCGCGGGTCCGAAGGCCCCCGCATTCACCTCGAGCGGTTCGGCCGCGATCCGGACGGACGGTACCTCGGGCTCGGTCGAGTGCGTCGAGACGGGAGCCGCGCCGGGCAGGAGTGAACCGAGCCACCTGTACGCGCTGGCCTCGGCCGCGTAGCGTCGAGCCGCGCGCAGGCGAGCACGGCGCTCCTGCGGGTCGAGCCGCAGCGCCATCGCGAGCATGTCGCTCGCCTGGTCGGGGTCGAATGGGCTCGCGGGTACCGCGCCCGGACACCCCACGGGTGCGTCGGGCGAGAAGCGACTGAGCACGAGCACACCCTGCTCGTCTGCGCGAGACAGGAGGAATTCCCGGGCGATCAGGTCCAGTCCGGAGCCGTTCCCGGACGCCCAGCAGAGGTCGGCGGCGAGGTAGTACGGAACCCGGGCGGCGAAGTCCGAGGGGAGCGGAAGCAGCAACACCGGATCGTGGTCCCGGGTTCCGAAGCGATCGTTCACGCGCGTCACGAGCTTGAGCCCGTCCCCGCGGCGCTCGCCCGAGTTGGGCTCCGGAGCGAGGATCGCGAGCGTGAACGACGCTCGGAGGGCAGGGAACCGTTCGAGCAATCGTTCCACGGCAAGGAGCGTTCGCTCCCAGCGGTTCGAGCCGGCGGAGGTGTCGAACTGAACGCAGAGTTTCGCCTCCGAGGAGAGCCCGAGGTCGGAGGAGAGGAGCCGTCGCGCCGCCTCCGGCGAGGGGGCCGACGGGCCCCGCGCCCACTCGAGCGGAATCGCGTCGCACGAGAGTCTCGTGCGGCGGGAGCCGAGGAGGACCGTCTCGTGCTTGCCGTCGACGACGGACTTCGTCGATCGTTCCGCCATCGCGAGGAAGTGTTCGCGATCCGTTCCGGAGTTCAGCCCGAGGACGTCCGCCGTCAGGAGACTCTGGACGACGAGCCTGCCCTGGGGAGTGCTCTCGAAGAGGGTGCTTCCGGGCCAGGGGAGGTCCCAGAGCGCGACGACGTGCGCGCGCGGAAAGCGACGGCGGAGCTGCTGAGGGGCGAGCCCGAGCGAATGGCCGTCCACGAGGACGATCGGATCGTCACGGTCGAGATGGTTCGCGAGCGCGCTGACGACGCTCTCGTTGAACGCGGTGAAATGACCGAAGTCCCTGGCTCCGAACGGGGGCGTCGCCGAAGGATCGGTGCACGGCGCCTCGATGCCCGCTCGCGCGAAGCGATCGTGCCCGCTCGCGATCTCCTGGGACGGGTGAATCCGGAGCGTGCCGTCGCCCGTCGCCCCTCGGCCCGACGAATCCTCCGGGTCGGGTGAGGCGCCGCAGGTGGCCCAGATGCCGGAGCAGGCGTCGGCGAGACAGCGAAACAGGGCGGCCCGAGGGTCGTCGGACGCGCCGACCCCGGGGGGCATGCGCCGAGTCAGGATCACCAGCGTGCGCTGGCCCGTCGGCGTTCGAAGGGCCTGACGCAGTCGCGCGCGTGTCCAGCCTCCGGATCGCGGCTCGTCGGACCATTCCTCCAGCTTCGCGCGGGTGTCCTCCAAGGCCGCCCGCAGCTCGGCAGGGACGACGCCGCGCTCGAGCGACGTGCGAAGACGCTCGGTCGAGCGACGGGTCACGTCCGCCGCGACGAAGCGTGCGAGCGGCAGGAGCCCGAACGCCAGCAGACCGAGGAGAACGAGGAAGAGACGCTCCGCCGTCAGCTCTCTCTTCGTCGAAAACGCGAGGTCGTGCACGAGCACCACGGAGCCGAGCGGGCCTTCCGGTCCGGAGACGGGAACCACCGTGACCTGTCGAGCGTCGCCCGACGCCTCCGAGGCGGGGCCGGTGGCCTCGCGTGCGCGCGCCCGACCGGCGCACGAAAGGTCGCCCGGGAAGCCCTGCGTGCGGCCGAGGAGGCTTCCTTCCGGGGAACACGCGGCGACCCCTTCGATCCTCTCGTCGCGCGCGATGTCCGCCAGTGTCTCCGAAAGGCGGGGATCTCGCCAGCGACGAACCAGCGCGGCGTGTCCGCTCGCCACGGCGAGTGCCGCGCGAAGCGCGACGTCGCGCTTCGACCATCCGCTCACGGTCCGGTGGATGGTCCAGGTCCCGCCGACGCCGATCGCGAGCAGCGCCACCACGAAAAGGGCGCCGACTCTCCGAGACGCGCGGCCGTCCATGCGTCGAGCATAGGCCGGCGGGCCCACGTCACACCACGTCCCGTTGCTCATGCCGGAATTTACTTGGAATTCAAACCTTCTACTTCGTCTTGGATAGGGGTGCGAATGGCCGTGCGCAGCCGAGTCAGTGGGCGCGCACGGCGCAATGGAATATGGAAGGAAACGGGGCGCCAAGAAATTACTTTGAAGACAAAGGAACCGTCGCTATGAAGTGAGGTCGTGAGCGGCGGCGGAGCTCCGCGCTCCTCCTGGATTTCCGTGCGGCTGCCGATCGTCGTCGCCGTGATTGCCCTTCTCCCGCTCGGGACGGCGGCTGCTTTCGAATGGTCGCACCACGCGAGCGAGCCGCCGCCTCCGGCGAGCGAATCGGTCGGCGTGGCGTGCTTCGATCGGGAGTTCGATGCCTCGGACTTCTTGAAGGGCAACCTGCACACGCACACGAGCAGGAGCGACGGCGACAGTCGACCCGAGGAGGTGCTCGGCTGGTATCGACAGCACGGCTACGCGTTCGTCGCGCTCACCGACCACAACCTGTTCACGGATCCCGAACGATGGGCCTGGATGCAGGACGGATCCTTTCGCGTGCTCGCCGGAGAAGAAGTGTCCATGCTCGGGGGCGGAAAGCAGGTGCACGTGAACGCGTTGTGCACGAAGCGCCGGATCGGCGGCGGGACGTTCGCCACCCCTGCGGACGCCCTGAGCTGGGCGACGGCTCGCGTCGACGAACAGGGCGGAGTGGCGCTCGTGAACCACCCGAATTTCGACCGCGCCCTCACGGCGAGCGACCTGCTTTCGGCCACGCGCGCGCCGCTGCTCGAGGTGATGAGCGGTCACCCCTACGTATTTCCGGAAGGAAGCGCGGAGCGTCCTTCGGCGGAAGCGCTCTGGGACTCGGCGTTGCGCGACGGGGTGAAGTTCATGGGCGTCGCGGTGGACGACATGCACCATCTTCGCGTCACGGCCGACCCGCCGGCGTCCCCCGGAAAGGGATGGGTGGAGGTCTTCGCGCGTCGGAACGACGGCGACGCCATCTGCCGCGCCCTGAGGCAAGGACTGCTCTACGCTTCGACCGGGGTCTCGCTGAGCCGGATCCGGGTCGCCGCCGAGACCTACACGATCTGGCCGAAGACGCCTCACTGCGAGGTGTCCTTCCTCGGTCGGGACGGCGAGGTGCTGTGGTCCGGCGTGACCGACGGGGATCGGCCCGCGAGCTACGCTCTCCGAGGTGGAGAAGGCTACGTTCGCGCGAGGATTCGCGCTCCGGGCGGCGCGTTGGCCTGGACGCCCGCCGCATTCGTGACCGAGACCTGCGGGAGCAGCGCGGCCTCGAGCACGAGATGACGCCGTCCTCGAGACGAGCCCGCCGTCGAGGCCCTCGACAAGGATTCGTCCTTCCGGCAGAAGTGATGGTTCACGAGGTCCCTTGCCCGCCGCCAGACGCACTCCGTCCCGCCGAATCCACCCCGGCTCCCGCGCGACGGACGTCTCGGGCCTCGGCGAAGCGCTCGAGTTCATGCGCGCTCTGTGGGAAATCGATCACTCGCTTCGGCGGGTGTCGAAGTCGATGGAGTCGATGCTCGGGATCACGGGGCCGCAGCGTCTGGTCATCCGGATGGTGGGCCGCTTCCCCGGCATTGCGCCGGGAGATCTCGCGTCGATCTTGCACGTCGATCCGAGCTCGCTCACCGGGATGCTGGAGCGGCTCCGCCGGAACGGTCTCCTCTCTCGACGGTCCGACCCCGAGGATGCGCGGCGCTCGGTCCTGTCGCTCACGGCTCGGGGCCGCGCGGTGGACCGCGTGCGCTCCGGCACCGTGGAGGCGGCCGTCGTGGTGGCCCTGAAGGCGCAACCCCGAGCTCGGGTGACGGGCGCTCACCGGGTTCTCGAGGCCGTGGCCCGAGAGCTCGCCCGGATCCGCTGACGGACGGTCGCTGCGCGCGGGCGCATGCCTTGCGCGATCGTCCCGCGGGACGATCGCGCGCGCGCGTGGCTTCGGTGTGACGTCCGCCGAGATCTCCCTCTCGAACGCACACTCCGGCGCCGTGGCACGCACTTCGCAGGAGTTCCCCCGAGAACGAAGGGAGAATCGACATGATCGTTTCGCAAATCATGACTCGCAACGTGGAGACGTGCCGCCCGGGCGATTCGCTCGCGGTCGCGGCCGGCAGGATGTGGGACCACGACATCGGTTGTCTGCCGGTCCTGGACGGAGAGGGTCACGTGATCGGTATGATCACGGACCGGGACGCCTGCATGGCCGCGTACACGCAGGGACTCGCCCTGAACTCGATTTCCGTCGAGAGCGCGATGGCCCGGACGGTGTTTTCGTGTCTCCCGACCGATCGCGTGGACGAGGTCGAATCCGTGATGCGGCTTCACCGGATCCGGAGAGTCCCGATCATCGACCCCCAGGGCCATCTCCTGGGCATCGTGTCGGCGAACGACGTGGTTCGCGAATCGGCGCGCGAACTCCGGAAGAAGAATCCGGACGTCGCCCCGGGCCCCCTGGTCTCCGCGCTGGCCGCCATCTGCGAACCCCGGCGCCCGACGATCGCCGCGGCCCAGTGAAGGCTCCGGGCTCCGACTTCAGCAGAGGGGGCGCGTCTCGGTCCGCCACGCAGCTTGCGCGGAGGCCCCGACGAAAACAGGAGAAGCCATGACCCAACCGGATTCGAACGAAGAGACCGAGGAGCTGATCGAGTGCGCCGATTGCGGCGCGCTCATCGCGGATGGAGGTGACGCGAGCTTCCCCTACGGTGAGGGAGGGGTCTTGTGCTTCGAATGCGCGATCCGGAGAGGCGGTCAGTACGACGCGGACGCCGATCGGTGGACCGTGCCGCCGGAGCTGTCCGACCTGGAGCCCGCGCCTCTCGACACGTGAGGGGCCGCCTTGAACGAAGGCATCGTCCGCGGCGGCGACGTCGCAGACCGCACGCGGAAGCGAGCTCGAAGGCACGAATATTCACGGAGCAATGAAAACGGGAGCCTCCGGAGTTGCCGGGGCCGCGATGGATTCGATCTGCACCGGACGGTTCTCACCTGGACCGCGCGCCGCGGAGCGAAGCGAAGAGGCTCGCGAACATGCCGAGAGCGGCGCAGAGCCACGCCGCCAGCGCGACGTACACGAACGCCTGCGAGATGCGCGCGAGGTACGGCGCATCGACGGCTCGTGACAGCCGGAACGTGCAGACGGTGTACATGCCGAGCGGAAACACCGCGCCCCAGTAGAGCGGATCGTAACGGAGCGGGAAGCCGCGGTACACGTGGCGCCAGACGCCGAGGATCACGAGCATCGGGATCCACCAGGTGGCGGTGGCCCACCAGAAGACGGTGAAGCCGCGCACGAAGGGGAGCGTCTGGAGGAGCACCGGCGAGAGCGGGGACGCCTGCACGAGCATCGTCCCGGCGAGCGTGGAGATCGCCGCTGCCCCCATGTTGATCCAGTACGGCGGCGCGAGGTCATCCGGGCTCATCGGGAAGAACGTGTAGCGATAGAAGATGAGCGAGATGATCCACAGATACAGCATGCACCCGCCGAGCCATGCGGCGAGCGAGAAGAACAGCACGAAAGGCGCGTCTTCAGCGAACCCGCCGGCGAGCTGGGCGCCGAGCACGCTCACCGATTGTGCGGCGACGACCCCCACGAGCCAGCCGCCGTTGATGCCATCCGTGAGTGCCGGCTTGTCCGTCTTCACGGTGATGATGGTGAAGACCGCGTAGACGAGCACCGCCCAGAGGACGATGCCGAAGCACCAGAGCGCGCGCGCGGCGGCAAAATTCTCCGCGACCACGAGACACTGGGAACCGAGCACGCACGTCGCCGCAACGGTGGTGAAGAAGCCGACCGATCGACCGTGATGGAGCAGGTCCGCAACGACCGCCCGACGGTACCGGACGACCCGAAGCATGGTGAGGCCCCAGAGCGTTCCGTAGAACACCACGTTCAGCGCGAAGAGGCCCTTCGACAGGGCCACGAAGCCGAGCAGGTGGCACGCGATCGAGACGATGCCCGTCGCCATCACGAGCGCGAAGTACGCCGGGTGCAGGTCCTGGAGCCCCCCGGTCGTCCGAGTCGCACCCTGAGCGCTCAAACGCGTCCACCCAGGACGTAGCGGAGGAGCCCGAGGTTCAGGCCCAGACACCCGATGCTCGCACCGAACGCAGGCCAGACGACGGCCTCGTCGCCGCCCAGGAAGGCGTTCATCGTCGCGGTGAGCAGCCAGAGTTGCAAGACGACCAGCAGCAACACGAAACAGAGGACGCCGTAGAGGACCGTCGTTCGCTGCTCTTGCGTGGTTTGCCGCCGAGGCATCAGACCGTCCGCTCCTCCACCGAAATGGCCCACACCTCGTCGCCGCGCACCTCGACGACGACCTTCGGAAGCGGGCGCGGGGGCGGACCGGCGATGTTGCGTCCCGTCAGGAGGTCGAAGTAGCCCTCGTGACAGGGGCAGTGAATCACGCCCTCGGCGAGCCTGGGCACGACTGCGCAGGACAGGTGCGTGCACTTCTGGCCGTATGCGAGGAGCTCGCCGCTCTCCGTGCGGATGAGGAGGCAGGGGTCGTGCTCCCCGGGGAAGTCGAACACGAGGACGCTGCCCGGCGCGATCTCCGAGAGAGTCGCGACACGCCGCGGGCTGGGCGACGGCCGCCGGCTCTTGATGAGGCTCTGTGCGGCAATCCACCCCTGACCCGCGACGAAGGCGCCGCTGGTGAGCACGAGGAACTTCACGAAATCGCGCCGCGCGACGTAGTTGTCCTCGGGCCAGTCCACGGCGAAATCACGACGCCATCGCGGCTCCTCCCCGGGCTCGACCGACTTCGGTGGGAGGCTCGCCTGGTCGGGAACCAGGGGCGGCTCGTAGATGCTCGCGCCGGTCGTCCCGGTGAGGCCCTCCCTCTCGCTCGACTCGAGGCGGCGGTCGAGCTCCAGGTCTCGTTCGTAGCGGCTCTGCGGATCCTCGCTCATGGTCAGATCTCCACCGCGGCGAATGGATCGCCGTCGCCGGCCACGGGCGCTCCGCTGGTTCCTGGCCCGACCACCCTCAGACGCACCGTCCGCGGCGTCGGCTCGGCGTTCATCGCCGCCGTGACGTCCACGAGCGGCGCGGTGCCGGCACGGCGCGGAACCATCACGTTGACCCGCGTCCGAATCGTCTGCGCGCCGAACTGGAACTCGTTCGTCGGCATCGACTGAGGCCGCAGGGCGTGCATCTGCTCGCGCGTTCCGAAGAACAGCGCCTGGCTCGGACAGACCGTCGCGCACATCGGCTTCTTGCCGACGGACGTGCGGTCGTAGCACATGTCGCACTTCATCATGATCTGCCGGTCGAGTTTCAGCTCGGGCACGCCGAAGGGACAGGCCATCACGCAGTTGCCGCACGCGATGCAGCGCGGCTTGCGCGCGCTCTGGACGACGCCGTCGGCGGTGCGCTTGATCGCGTCGGCCGGGCACACCTCCGCGCACGTCGGACGATCGCAGTGCATGCACACCACCGGGACGGTCTGCACCGAGCGAGCGCGGTCGACGTACTCCAGGTGGATCATGGAGTCGCCGCGGTGCGTGTCGCATTCACTGCACGCTTGCACGCAGGCCTGGCAGCCGATGCAGCGGCCGGGGTCGACGAAGAATTCGAGGTGTGCGGGGACGGACATGTCGGCTACTCCGTTCGATCACTGCTGCGGTTCGAGCACGGCCGCGTACTCGGGCGGGCCGTCGGCGCGCCGCACGCGACAGCCGCAGACCTTGTACTGAGGGATCTTGCTGATGGGGTCCTGCGCGGCAACCGTCAGGCGGTTCACGCTCTTCTCGCCGCCCCAGTGGTACGGGACGAACACGGTGTCCGGTCGAATGGTCGTGACGACCATCGCGCGCACGGTGATGGCGCCCCGCCGCGTCTCGCACGTCGCCCACTCTCCGTCGGCGATGCCGAGCTTCTCCGCGAGTCGCGGGTGCATCTCGAGCCGCGGCTCGGGATATTGCTTCACGAGCGGCCCGATCCGGCGGGTCTGCGTTCCCGAGAGGAACTGCGAGACGACGCGCCCCGTCGTCAGGAACAAGGGATAGTCGTCGGACACGTCGTCGACGGCAGGCCGGTACTCCGCGACGTTGAAGCGAGCCTTGCCGTCGGGGAAGTAGAAGGGCCCCGATCCTTTTGCGACCGGGTTGTAGCTCCCCGGCTCGAAGAGGCGCGGCGTGCCCGCGTGGTCCGGTGTCGGCTCACCCGTTCGCGGATCGGCGTCGTAGCAGGGCCAGAACACGCCGTTCTGGCGCTCGATCTTCTCGTAGGTGATGCCGGAGTAGTCGGCGACCCCGCCCTTGCTGGCCCTCCGGAGCTCCTCGAAGATTTCTCGCGGCGCCTCGAACGTGAAGCCCTTGGGCCGCCCGAGGGCGCGCGCGACGTCCTGGATGATGCGCCAGTCCTGGCGCGCTTCCCCCGGACAATCGACCGCCTTGTTGATCTTGATGACGCGACCCTCCACCTGCGTGACCGTGCCCTCGTCTTCCTCCTGGAGGCTCCCCGGCAGGACGATGTCCGCGTGGCGCGCGGTGTCGCTCAGGAAGAAGTCGATCGCGACGAAGAACTCGAGCTTCTCGAGTGCACGCGTGACGAACTGATTGTCCGGCAGCGAGACCTTCGGATTGAAGCAGATCGCGATCAGGCCCTTGATCTCGCCCCGGTCGATCTTCCTGAAGAGCTCGTAGGCGTCGACGCCGGGGCCCGGGAGGTCCTTCTCGTCCACCCCCCATACCGACGCGACGTACTTGCGATGCTCGGGGTTCGAAATGTCCCGCCATCCGGGAAGCTGGTCGCATTTCTGCCCGTGCTCGCGGCCCCCCTGTCCGTTCGCCTGCCCGACGATCGTGCCGTAGCCACTCTTCGGCTTGCCGATCCGTCCGGAAGCAAGGACGAGGTTGATGGTACCGAGCGAGTTCTGGACTCCGTTCGAGTGGTGCTCGATGCCCCGCGCGTGGAAGAAGAAGCTCGATTTCGCCGTGCCCCAGAGCTCCGCCGCCCGCTCGATGGACCGCGGCGGAACGCCGGTGAGCTCCGCGGTACGCGCGAGCGGCCACTCACGACAGTACTCCGCGACCTGCTCGAACCCGACCGTGTGCCGATCGATGAAGTCACGGTCGATCCAACCCTCGTCGATCATGATCGCGAGCACGCCCGCGAACAGCGCGGCATCCCGGCCCGGGCGCACCGGCAGGTACAGGTCGCACGTGCGCGCTACCGGCGTGATGCGTGGATCCTGCACGATGACTCGCGCTCCGAATTCACGGGCTTGCCAGATGTAGTTCGTGGTGATCGGCGAGCACTCCGCCACGTTGGACCCGGCCACCCAGATGACGTCGGTCCCCACCATGTCTGACCACGGGCTCGTGGTCCGGTCGATCCCGAACGCCTTCTTGTTCGCGGCCCCGGCGCTCACCATGCAAAGCCGCCCGTTGTAGTCGATGAACGGCGTCTTCAGACACGTCCTCGCGAACTTGCCGAGCAGGTAAGTCTTCTCCGTGGTGAGGCTCGCGCCGCCGAGGACGCCCACCGCCGCATTTCCGTACTTCTCCTGCAGACGCCCGATCTCCCGTCCGACCACCGCAATGGCTTCGTCGTAGGGAAGCGGCGAAAAACCGCCGTCCGCCGAGGGATCACGCCGGAATGCGCGAGTCAGACGATCTTGGTGCGAACCCTGCAAGTATCGCTTCACGCCCTTCGGGCAGAGCATCCCGCGGTTGAACGGGAAGTCCTCGCGCGGCTCGAACCCGATGACCTCGTTCTGCCGGACTTTGAGCTGGATGCCGCATTGCTGTCCGCAGAAGCAGCAGTGGGTTTTCACGAGCCGCTCGGGCTCGTCGAGGGTGGAGCCCCGCACGCTGGCCGAGAGGTGCGGCCCGAACACCTTCGTGATGTGCAGCTCGTCGACGGGGAGAGTGGCCACGGCTCAGCGTCCTTCCTGCTCGAGGCCGGCTCTCCAGAGCGCCCCTTGCGAGAGGCCGAAGAGCGCGCGGCGGCAGGTGGGACAGACCTCCTGATAGTGCCGCGTCTCGTCCGAGCTCAGTTCGTACGCGAAGCCCAGGTCGCGTTCGACCGCGACGAGGTCCCGGATCATGGCGACCGACGCGTATTCCACACCGCACCGCCCGCAACGCGCCTGTTCCGACCTCGAGCCCGCGTCCTTGTAGAAGGCGACGCCGAGCTGCGCGGGGCGCTGGAATACATGGAAGAACTTGCCGAACGGGAGCCACAGCAGCGTGACGATGACCGATACGGCGTGGAGCACGGCCAGGAACTCGTAGGCGTAGCCTCGAAGCCACGTGTAGCTGACGGTGATCATGAGGCCCGTCACGGCGATGGCTCCGAGTAGCACCAGGGGCAGGAGATCTTCACCGAACTGCTGCACCGCGGACGCCCCATGGTCGAGCATCCGCCGCCGAAACGCGAGCATCACCCCGGGAAGAACCAGCAGGGACGCCCAGACGAGACCGTGGAAGACGACGAAGGCGACCGGCGAATCGAGCGGGAACTCGCCGGCGGGCAGCCCGAACACGTACGTCCGATACGTGTCGAGCCGGCCGGGCAGCGTCTCGAAATGGATCCAGCCGAAGACGAGCGGGAAGGTGATCGCGGCACCCAGCAAGCACCCCCACATGATCAGCCAGTGCGCCGCGCCGCGCAGCACGCCGCGACGGAAGATGAATCGATTCCCCGCGAACTCCACCACCGCGCGCCGGGAGAGCTCGACCACGTTGCGGACGAAGAACCGCGGAGCGAAGAACACCTGCCACCCTCGCCGAAAGTACATCTTCGTCGGAGGGCGCCGGAGCCACATGGCATATCGGTACGTGATCCCGAACGTCGCGAAGAGCGTCGCGAACGTGTACCCCACGAGCGCAGCGTCGAAGTGCGCCAGATTGCGTGAACCGACGACGATCAACGCTCCGAGCGAGAGCGTGGTGAAAGTCGCCCACAGCGAGGCGACCCTCGCGTCCCTGTGCCCGCTCATTTGCGGAGCATCCTGCCAGAAGAGACAGGAAGCACAACGCGGCGGCGCCGGCCCGTTGGCCGGGTCGGCCGAACACGGCAGCGAGTCGCGCCCGGCCCGTGGGCACGAGGGGCCGTGGGTGCGCGGAGCTCCTCTCGATCCAGAACCGCGACGACGCCGTCGGCGCCACTTTCGAGTCGCGTGGTCCGTTTTCGCCGGCCGGTCTTTCCGTGGAAAAAGATTCGCTCGGCGTTCGTAGTTTCAAGGGTGGACGCCCCCGAACCACTGGATGGCCAGGATCGGAGACGATGCGGCGGGATTCGTCGTCGAGTTCGATTCGGCGGCGGGCACGGTTCGAGTCCGCGCCTGGGGCTTCTGGAGCCGTGAGACCGCCGAGTCGTTCGACCTCGTCGTATCGGAGGCTTGCCGCACGACCCCGATTCTCGAAGACCCGTCTCCGTGGCGCCAGCGCGCTGATCGGTGTCCGTTTACGGACGTGGTTTACGAACGTAGACGGACTCCGTCACTTCTCCATGGGCTCGCGGAAATTGCCCCCCGAACGGTCATTGCACCGTGTCGAACACGAACGGCTGTCTCGTCATCGTCGCCGAGTTGTTTCCTTTCGATCGCCTCCGCCGCCCTAGTGAGTAGTGGCTCGTGCATCCGACTCACCGGCTCTCGCCGTCGGGTCCTTTTCCAGCGGAGGCCTCCAGATGATCGCTCGTCGCCACGTTCGTCCATTCGTTTCTCTCGTCGCGCTG
>DASZXK010000016.1:0-112863 GCA_035545855.1 Polyangiaceae bacterium | reverse complement strand
GCTCAGTGCTCGCCGCTCTCGCCGAAACCGTGAAGGCCGTCGCCCTTCTGTTCCGCGCTCACGCGCCCGCGCTGGCCGCGAAGGATCTTCAGCACCTCGCCGAAATCCGCGTCCTCGATGGCGCCCTGCTGGCGGCAGCGGATCTTCCCGGTGGGGTCGACGAGCACGTGCGCGGGGAGCTCCGGCTCACCCTGGAGCCCCGCTTCCTTGAGCCACGTCGCGCGCTCGTTTCCGTCCTTCAGCCAGTACGAAGCCTTGAGCCCGGCCGGGTTCGCCCCGGCGAGTAACGACTCGAGCTGGCGCGCGTCGTCGTCGATGGAGACGAAGGCGACCTTCAGCGTCGTCTGTTCGGTCGCCGCCTTCTGCTCCCAGGAGACGAGCCGCGGCATCTCCTCTCGACAAGGGACGCACCACGCCGCCCAGAGGTTCACCCACGTCCAGTGCCCGGGACCGATCGGGAGCTTCTCGGGAAGCAGGGACGTCTGGCCGGCGCGCGACACGGACGCCTTCGGCGCTTCCTTCGCCGGCTGGCCGAGCTGGTGCGCGCAGATGACCTGCTTCTGCTTCGCGGCGGCCTGCTCGGCGGCGCGAGCCGCGGCAGTGGGGTCCGGCGCGGCCATCGGCGTCGGCGCCGGCGCGGGACCGCTCGCGACGACGGCCTGGGAGCGAGCCTGCGGAGCCGTCGTCGGCTCCGATTTCTCGTCGCATGCCGCGAGGACGAGGACGGCCGATGCCGCGAGCCCCGCCCGCCTCATAGCCGGCAATCCACCCACGAGGCGAAGGCGCTGCGGTTCACCGCGTCGTCGTCGCACTTCGTTCCGGCGCGAGAGTTCGTCCACTGGCAAAACTCCTTGGGATCGAGCTGGGCGTATTCGCTTCCGAGCCAGAGCAGCCCGACCTTCTTGTCGACGTCGGGCTCACCGGAGGATTCCTTGATGTGCATGAACACCGAGTTCGCGCGACGGTGGGAGAGCGCCTGGTTCTTGTCGGGCGATCCGGTCTTCGAGGCGCGGGCCACGACCAGGAAGTAGCGCGCGCCTTTCCGATCCGCCCACCGGTCCTCGATGAGCTTCTTCGCGCCGTCGTCGAGCTCCTCCATGCCCGTGTCGTAGAGGATGACGCCGCCTCGCTCGCGGAGCGGGCGGAAGAGCGCGTTGAAGTCCTCGTCGCTGATGGACGCGAACGTCTTCACGTCCGCCGGTTTGCACCCGCGGCGAGATTGCCCTTCCACGAGGCCGCAGGAGTGGAGCACGCGCTCGAGCACCTGCTTGAACTGGGGCGTGCAGTACGCCGCTTCGGCCTGATCCGCGATCGCGACCGCGGGCTTGTCCGTCTCGGGCGTCGCGAGGCGCTCCCCGGCGGACTTCACCGCGGAGTGGATCGACACGAGCATCGCGCCGATGAGCACGGCGCCGGCGGCGATGCCGACGACGGGGCCGAGCGTGGCGCCCGGAGCGGGCTTCCCCTCGCCGCTCACTTCAGCACCTCCGGCGCGATCTGCCCGAGCGTGTAGCGGAGCCCGATGTCCGTGTCCTCGTCGCAGAAGCGCTTGCCGTTGAAGTACATCTGCGGCGTCGACACGGGAATGCCGTTGTCGGCGGCGAAGTGGAGGTGCCGGTTCAGGGTCTGCGCCGTTTGCTTTTCGTCCATGCAGTTCAGGGTCGCGGGACCCCACTTCTGCTGGATGACGGCACGGAGCTGCTCCTTGCCCTGCTTGCCGGCCTTCGTGAGCACTTCCTGGTTCTCGTACGCCCACTCGAGCACCTGGCGCGCCTGGGAACCGCCGCAGATGACGGCCTTCGCGACGATGCAGGCTCCGGGGTGGAGCGGGTCCGTCAGCATCCAGTTGCATTCGCTGTCGAGCGGGAAGAGCGAAAGCTGCACCTTGAGCTTGTCGAAGACGTCCTCGGCGAGCAGGCGTTCGTGGAACGCCTTGCAGGTCGGGCACATCGGGTCCTCGAAGAGCGTCGTCGGCATCGTCGAGCGCGGCGTCGACATCTTGATGAGCGCGTTCGCCGCCTCTTCCTGGACCTTCAAGGAGCCGCAGTTGCCGAGGTACGGGCGGTGGTCCGGCATGGCGCTCGCGTAGACGACCGCGGGCGCGAGCGTGAAGAGCGCGAGCGCGACGAGCCACGCCGGCGGGTGCGTCCAGCCGACGTCCGGGCGAAGGCCCGGGCCGCCCCCCGTGTCTGGACGGGCATACGGCGAACCAACCTTGCCGCCGCTCGCTCGAATCTCCCCGCGAAGCCCGAGGTAGCCGAGGAGCGCCGAGACGCCGAGGAGCGTGGAGGAGATGTAGATGCCGACGCAGATCAGGCAGAACGTGCCGAGCTTCGTCAGGCTGATGAAGAACATGAGGAGCGACGCGCCCACGGGCGCGAGCGTCGCGAGCGCGAAGAACTGGACGGCCTTCCTCGGCGCGCGGTCTCCCGACACGACGAGGTAGAGCGAGAACGCGACGAAGAAGCAGAACGCCCCGACCGCGAAGAGCGAGATCGGCACGCCACCCCAGAACTTCTCCTTCATCAGCGCGGAGTACGGGCTGTACATCGCCGCGCGACAGGCATCCGCGGAGTCCGTCACGGGAGCGCCCGGGATGATGCTGCAGTGGATGTCGTGCAGCCGCCGGTCCAGGTGCTTCGCGTAGTCGAACGTGGAGTACGACGCGAAGAGCAGGCCGAGGAGCGACGCGACGAGCGCCACGAGGCTGGAAATTCTGGTCATTCGTCGGAGGCCTCCGGAGCGACCTTCGCGCACCTCGGACGGGTGGGCCAAATGCCGCATGCCGGTCCTACCGCGGCCCCGGACCTCCGGGCAAATATCGGCTTATTGAGTTAGACCCCAGGGCCGGTCGGGCGTGGCGTTCCGGTGGGACCGGAGCCACTCGAGGACCGCCTTCGCCCACGTCTTGCGCGCTTCGATGGAGGGGTGGATGTGGTCGCGCGCTCGGGGCAGGTCCGGGACGAGGGCGCCGCTGTCCAGAGACACGCACGGCGCGCTCGACTGCCGGATGGTTTCGAGGAGCGCCGGGCGAGCCCCTTTCCAGAGCGGCGGCAGGACCCAGACGCAGGGCGTCCCTCGGAGACGACTCACGAGGCGGTGAATCGTCGGCGCACGAGCGGCAGGATCGGGGATCTCGAGCTCGTTCGCGCCGAGCGTGATCATCACGAGGTCGGGGTGGAACTGATCGAGATAGGTATCGAGCTTCTTCCCGAACGCCCAGGTCGGGATGTACGTCGCGGTCTCGTAGCGGAGGATCCCGCGGACCCCTTCGGTCTTCAGCTCGCGATCCAGATCGATTCCGAGGGCGCCGGCAAAGGAGTCTCCGATGTGGAGGATGGTGGTGCCCTTCGGGAGCGCCGCCGGCGCCGGGGCGTCGAGCGGCGGAGCCGGGGCGGGTGGGCCTTCCGACGGAGCGGGCCCGGCGGAGGCCGTGGGCTCGGGAGCGTTCAGGGCGGGGGCCGGCGCAGGCGCGGAGGCGATCGGCGAAGGCGCGGTGTCCACGGGCTGGAACGGGACGGCCGAAGCGCGCGGCGTCTCCGCGGCGGGCGCGGCCTCCCCGCCACAAGCGTCCACCGCCATGGACAGAACCAGGGTGAGCCCGATGACCATCGAACGACGGTGGAGCGTCGGCTCGTCACGGAGGCGCTCGAACGGAGGCATGCGCGCCGGAAGGCCTACCGTTCAAACGGGGCACGCGTCCAGTCGGGCGCGCCGCGGGAAGCTCGGAGCGCGGGTCGCGGGCGGCCCGCGCTCCGGGGAGCCGGAGGGCGGATCAGGGGCAGCACGCGGAGTTCCATCCGCCGCCGACGTCCCGGTTCTTGCAACCGAGCGAGCGCTCGACCTGGTTCCTCGCCTCGTGGGTGCCGCCCTCGAACCGGTACGCGTTCGGGCGACTCTTCTGGAACTTTCCGCAGTCCGCGTCGAACTCGGGAGAGCGGGCGCGATGAACGGCGGTGAGATCCGGAGGCGGGTGCGCCGGATCGTCCACGTGGACGTCGAACTGACAGCCGTGACCGGGGACGAAGTGGTGCCCTTCGCCGCACCCTTCGGCGCCCGGGGGAGCGCAGCGCTCCCCGTTCCATTTCCGCCCCTCGCGACAGTCCGCGGTCACGACGCCGTGGATGCACGTGCCGCCCTCCCCCACCCCGAACGGACATTCGGTGTTCGGAAGCGTCTTCGCGCACCGGAATCCGAGGTGCGACCCCTCGAACGAGGGCGCGGCGCGATTGCGGAGACGGACGCGCATCCACTTCTCGAAGCGTCGACTCCAGCTTCCGCCGCGGTAGACGCGATTCGGGCTCTCCTCCGGCGGGTACGGGTAGTCGCCGTAGAGGTCCGCGGTCCATTCCCAGACGTTTCCGGTCATGTCGAACAGTCCGAACGCGCCCGCCGGAAACGAACCGACCGGGCACGCGCCGGCCTGCTTCCAGCAGGTGTGACCATCCGGAGCGTCGTTCCCCCAAGAATACTCGCGGGAGTCCCCTCCGCTCGCCGCGTACTCCCACTCGGCTTCGGTCGGGAGCCGGGCGCCGCGATCCCGGCAGAACACGTCCGCCTCGGTCCAGTCGACGCAATTGATCGGGTAGTTTTCGCCGTGACCCTTCGCGGTGCACGTCACGTGATAGGAACCCGCCGGCTTGCAGTGCCCGGCGGTCACGCACGCGGCATACGCGCCCACGGTCACCTCCGTCCGGTCGAGGCAGAACGCGGCGAGCTTCGTCTCGTAGCGCGGCCACTCGTCGTCGAGGCCCTTGCCGCGCGGCGAGCCGATCCACACGTCCGCGGGCGGGATCGGCACCATCCCCGAAGGACAGGTGGGTCCCGGGTCCGACACGCCCGTGGTCGACGGGGCTGGTGCGGCCGAAACCGCGGAGGGAGAAGGATCGACGGGGGCCGCGACCGAAACCGCGGCCGAAACCGCGGAGGGAGAGGGATCGACGGGGGCCGCGACCGATGGAGGGGCTTCCGACGGGGCGGCGGCCGCGGTCGGTGACGGTGGCGGTGTCGCGTCGCACCGCTCGAGGAGCTCGGTCAGATCCTCCCGTTCCGGAGGACGCGATCCGGGGAGCGACGTCCAGGACTCGAACGCCGCGCGCGCGCTCGGCGGATCGGCGAGGGCGCACGCGACGACGACGCGGAGCCGGTACGCTTCCCGCCGCACGCTCGGGATGGACAGCGTCTTCGAGAGAGCGCGATCGAGCGCGGCGGCCGCCAGGTCGTAGCGGACGTCTCCGACGGCGAGCCGCGCGAGGAGGTAGTCCGGGAGCCCTTCGGTCGGTTCGCGCTCCGCCCACGCGCCGAGGTGAGCGGCGACGAGCGTCGGATTCCGGCCGAGACGGAGATCGCCGACGAGGTGCTCCTCGATGACCCCGCCGCCTCCCCCGTTCGCCGCGAACTCCTTCACGTCCAGCGTTCGAAGCCGGTCCGCGTCGACGACCAGGGAACGTACGCTCTCGTAGTTCCTCTTGGCCTCCGCTCCGCGGTGCTGGGCGAGCGCGAGGTCGCCCAGGGTCTCCAGCGCGCGGGCGCGCATCGCCTTGCCGAGGGTGGGGTCCGAGGCGATCTTCTCGAAGGCCTCGGTCGCGTCGCGTTCCTCGCCTGCGCGTTCCGAGCACGTCGCGAGACCGATCCGCGCGCCGAGATCGTGAGGGTCCAGCGCGAGCACGTCGCGGTAGAGCCTCCGGGCGCGCGGGACGTCCAGAGCACCGAGCGCGCCTCCGGCCTCCGCCTCGATGCGATCGACCACGTGAGGACACGTTCGCGCGAAGATCGCCGGCTGATCGAACCGGGCCCGGGCCACCTCGAGCGCCTCCGGGGACACCGCGAGCGCGTCGAGCGACGCGAGGAACCCCCGCTCGAGCTCGGAGAAGGACCGCCCCGTCGCGCGTTCGAGGCTCGCCCCGCCGTACCAGGCTCGGACCGCGAAGATGCCGTGCTCCCGGCGGAGGAAGTCCACGAACGCGCCGGCGACCACGTACGCCCGGGACGACGGCTCCCCGAGGAACCCGAGGCGGAACACGCGCCCGAGCGGCGGAAGGAGCCCGAGCGTCTTCATCGCCTTCGACCACTCCGCGAGCGAGAGCTCTTCGTCGTGAGGAGCAGCCGCGACCGCGACGCCCTCGATGCGCCCGGGATCCGGGATGAGGCCGTGGAGCGGACCCGCGACGCGGAACGGCCCGACTCCGAACTCGCCCGCGAGCACGTGGGCGAGCTCGTGGCGCATCACCGGGTGCGGATACCCGGCGCGCTGGATGTAGATCTCGCGTCGCCAGGGCTTGCCGATGTTCGTGCCGGCGGCGCCCATCAGGTATCCCTTCTGATCGGCGTTCGCGAAGACGAACGCGGTCACCCTGGGAGGCCCGTTCACGCCGAAGAAGTTCTCGAGCTGGCGGACGTGGCCATCGCACTCGCGCGCGAGCGCTCCTGCCTCCTGTTCCGGAGTGCCGGCGGCGTACACGAGCTCGCAGCGCCCGAATTCGAGCGTCCGTCCGAGCGCGTCCCGGATGGTCCCGGTGAGCTGATAGTGGCCCATCGCGGGCCCGCGGACGACGTGGAGCGCGGATAGAGCGGCCGCAGCGACGGCGAGGACCTCGGCGCCACGCCGCTCCGACGGCTTCTCGAGGAAATACGACGCCGCGCCCACGGCGACGAGCGTCGCGAGCGAGCCGATGCGATACGTGACGAGGCGCGGAATCCCCGTGATGACGCTGTCGTAGAGCGTGCCCGCGAAGAACCCGAAGAACGGGTCGAACGCGAACACCATCGGGCTCGTGTAGAAGCGCGCGACGCTCGCGACGATGCCGAGGAGCGGGAGCAGGACGCACAGCAGGACGATCCGTCGCCGCGATCCGCCGCCGAACCGGTGCCCGACGATCGCTCCCCACACGCCGCCGAGAACCGCGCCCGCGGCCGGCCCGAGCGCGAAGAGCTCGGCTCCTTCGAGGAGATCGCAGAAGCCCACGCGAAAGCCGTGGAGCACGGTCACCGCGAACCCGCACGCCGCGACGAGTACGCCCACGGCGAGCCCGCGCCGGAAGGCGTCGAAGGGCGATCGGCGAGCCCCACGGACGTCGAAGGCCGTCCCGAGCGCCGCCGCGGCGGGCAGGACGAGCCCCGCCGCGAGCGCCGCTTCGTACCCCGGCCCGCCGAAGAGAGGCAGAAACCCGGTGGCCCCGAGGACCGCGGCCGAGGCGATCGCGCTCGCGCGCACCGGAACGCTCGCGCGCACGGGCTCTGGCCGCATCATGAACGGGAGCTGGCGCGCTACGGGCGCATCTCGCCCGACGGCGGCTCGCTCGGACGGGCGAGTCGAGAGCTCGGCGGGAGCTCCTCGAGCATCCACTTCAGGACGTCGTCGACGTGCTTCACGAGGTGAATCGTGACGTCTCCCAGGATTTCCTTGGGCACGTCTTCGAGGTCCCGCTCGTTCTTCTCCGGGAGGACGAGCTCCGTGATGCCGGCGCGGTGCGCGGCGAGCACCTCGTCCTTCACGGACTCGAGCGGGAGCACCGCGCCGCGAAGCGTGATCTCTCCTGCCGCGGCGACCGACGCCCGCGTCGGGATCCCGATGAGGAGGGACGCGACCGCCGCGAACATGGGGACGCCGAGAGCCGCGCTGTCCCGCCCGCCGCCCCGCGGGACGTGGACGTGGAGATCCACGCTCTTCAACCACTCGGGCGACAGCAGCAGCCTCTCGGCACGGGAGCGGACGTAGGAGACCGCTGTCGCCGCCGCTTCCTTCATCACGGGCTTCAGGTTGCCCGTGAGGTGGATGTTCCCCTTGCCGGGCATCTGCGTCGCTTCGACGAAGACGATCTCCCCACCGGCGCCACCGGCGATGAGCGCCGTCGCGACGCCCGGGGTGAGCTTCCGCTCGGCGAGCTCGGGCCGGTACTTCTGTACGCCGAGCACGTTCTCCACGTACTCGCGATTGGCGTGCTCGCCGGAGACCACGACGCCGTCCGCCAGGCGAACGGCCACGTTGCGACACACGGCCGCGATCTCTCGCTCGAGCCCGCGGACACCGGCTTCTCGCGTGTAGTGATCCACGATCGCCTCGAGCCCCTCCTTCTCGAAGGCGATCTGGTCTTCCGAGAGGCCGTGCTCACGGAGCTGCTTCGGCACCAGGAACTGCTCGGCGATGCTGAGCTTGTCCGAGCGGGTGTACCCGGGGACCTCCACGATCTCGAGGCGATCTTCGAGCGCGCCCGGGATGCCGCGGATGTCGTTCGCGGTCGCGATGAAGAGCACCTGGGAGAGGTCGAACGGGACGTCGATGTAGTGGTCGACGAACGTGCCGTTCTGCTCCGGGTCCAGCGCCTCGAGGAGCGCCGCGGCCGGATCGCCGCGCATGTCCGCGCCCATCTTGTCTATCTCGTCGAGGACGAGGACGGGGTTCTTCGTCCCGACCTTGCGGAGGGCCTGGATGATGCGACCCGGGAGCGCGCCGACGTAGGTCCGCCGGTGGCCCCTCACCTCCGCTTCGTCCCGGACGCCCCCGAGCGAGATGCGGCCGTACCTCCGGCCCATGGCGCGCGCGATGCTCCGCCCGAGGGACGTCTTCCCGACGCCGGGCGGACCGATGAAGAGGAGGATGGGACCGCGCTTGTCGTTCCTGAGCTGGCGGATGGCGGAGAACTCGGTGATGCGTTTCTTCACGCGCTCGAGGCCGTGGTGGTCCTCGTCCAGGCACTTCCGGACCTCTTTCACGTCCACGTGGTCCGGCGTCGTGCGACTCCACGGGAGCTCGGCGAGCCACTCCACGTAGTTCCGGGCGACGTTGTACTCGGCCGACTGCGCCGGCATCGAGCGGAGCCGCGAGAGCTGCCGGCGAGCCGCGGCGAGGGCTTCGGCGGGGAGGTCCGCGCGGGCGATCTTGTCCCGCAGGGCGTCCACCTCGTCTTCTTCGGCGCTCTCCCCGAGCTCTTCGAGGATGGTGCGCATCTGCTGCCGGAGCACGTAGTCGTGCTGCGAGCGCGTCATCTCGTCCCGGATCTGTGCGGCGATCTGGTCCTTCGTCGTGAGGATGCCGAGCTGGCGCTCCACGACGGCGAGGACGAGGCGAACTCGCTCCAGGGGTTCGATCGCTTCCAGAACGGCCTGGCGATCGGCGATGCTCGCGTGCTCGTCGGGGAAGTTCGACGCGATGAGGTCCGCGAGCGGGCCCGGCTCCTTCACGTTGTCCAGGATGCCGGCCGTCTCCTTCGGTAAGTCCGGCAGGAGGCTCAGCATCTTCCGCGTCTTCTCGCGGAGCTGCTGGCCGAGGGCGGCGAGACGTTCGTCGCTCACCTTCGGGTCCCGGAGGCGCTCCACGTCCGCCCGCATGTACGGTTCGAGGCCGAGCGGTCGGTGGATGCGGAACCGGCCGAGGCCGTTCAGGACGACGCTGTAGTTCCCGGGCCCGAGCCGGATGACCTTCACGACGCGAGCGAGCGTCCCGATCTCGTGGAGATCCTCGAACGTCGGCTCCACGGTGTCGGGCGACTTCTGGGTGACGACCCCGACGAGCGCGCGCTCTTGACCGGCGAGATCCTCCACCACCCGGACGCTCCGTGGCCGGCCGACGTTGATCGGCACCACGGACATCGGGAAGAGGACCGCGTTCCTGAGCGGAAGGATGGTCACGCGCTCGCGCGGGTTGGTCGATGAGGTGTCGGACCCCATGAGGCTCACAGTAGTACGACCCGGGGGGACGTCCAGAACAGCCGGCACGGCGCTCCGGGACCGATCCGACTCGCGGACTTGGGCCGCAAGACGGACCCGCGCTACCGTAGCGCTCACAGTCGGCGCGTTCCGCCTCCCCCGATGCCCTGCCAACCCTCCGCCTTCCGTTCGACGCTGGCGCTCCTCGCGCTCGCCCTGATCCCCGCCGCGTGCGGGCCCCCGAAGAACCCGGCGGGACCCCGTGAAGCGCTCGCGGCGTACGCCCGCGCCGTCGAGGACGGCCGCGTACGCGACGCTTACGACATGCTCAGCACCGACGCCAAAAAGAGCATGCCTTTCGATGCGTTCGCACGCATGGTGAAGGAAAACCCCGAAGAAATGCGGAGCATCGCGAGCGCCCTCGTTCGGCCCTCCGGTACCCCGGCGGTTACCGCCACCGTGACGACACCGGAGGGGAAGACCCTGCTCCTCCACTACGAGGACGGACGGTGGCGCATCGATCGCTCCGCCATCGACCTCTACGCGCAGGACACACCGGAGGCGGCCCTCGCGGCGTTCGTGCTCGCCTTCGAGAACAAGCGCTACGACGTGCTCCTCCGGTTCGTGCCGGACGCGAAGAAGGAGGGCCTCGACGCGGCGCGGCTGAAGACCGCGTTCGAGGGCGAACAGAAGGACGAGGTCGAACGGGTCACCCAATCGATCCGCGCGGCGCTCCCGACGGCCACCATCGAAAACCTCGGCGACCGGGCCACGATGAGCTACGGCACCGGCGGCACCGTCGAGCTCGTCCGGGAGCACGGCATCTGGAAGGTCGAGGAGTTCTGACCATGGCACGAATCGGCAAGGTCGAGCGGAAGACGAAGGAGACGCACGTCCTCGTGGAGGTGAACCTCGACGGGACGGGGAAGACGGCGATCGATACGCCCCTCCCCTTCCTTTCGCACATGCTCGACCAGATCGGCCGTCACGGGATGCTCGACCTGACGGTGAAAGCGACCGGCGACGTCGACATCGACGGGCACCACACGACGGAAGACGTCGGCATCGTGCTCGGCAAGGCCGTGCTCGAGGCGCTGGGCGACCGCGTCGGGATCCGCCGCTACGGCGCCGCCACGCTCCCGATGGACGAGGCCCTGGTCACCGTCGCGCTCGATCTCTCCGGGAGACCGTTCTTCGTGTGGCGAGTGCCGCTGCCCAAGACGAAGGTCGGCGAGTTCGACACGGAGCTCGCGGAAGTGTTCTTCGAGGCGTTCGCCCGGGCGTCCCAGACGAACCTCCACATGAGGCTCCTCGAGGGCACGAACTGCCACCACGTGATCGAGATCTGTTTCAAGGCGCTCGCCAGGGCCCTCCGGCAGGCGACGGAGCTCGACCCGCGCGCGGCGGGCGGCGTGCCCTCGACGAAGGGCTCCTTCGACTAATCCCCCCGTGCTACTCAGACCGCGATGGAAGTCATCCCGGCGATCGATCTCATCTCGGGGAAGGCCGTTCGCCTGAAGCAGGGCCGGTACGACCAGGTCACGACGTACGAGGATCCCCCGGAAGCGATCGCGGCCGAGTGGAAGGCGCTCTCGAACCGTCTCCACGTCGTGGACCTCGAAGGGGCGAAGGCGGGGCGCGCCGTGCAGACGGACACCGTGAGGCGCATCGTCGCCGCGTTCGGCGAGGGCGTGCAGCTCGGCGGCGGGATCCGGTCGTTCGAGGCCGTCCAAGGCGTGATGGCGCTCGGCGTGTCGCGCGTCGTCCTCGGGACGGCCGCGATCCGGGATCCGGCGCTGGTGAAGCGCGCGGCAGAGACGTACCCGGGGCGGGTCGTCGTCGCCGTCGACGCGAAAGACGGCTTCGTGGCGACCGACGGATGGCTCGACGTGAGCGAGAAGCGCGCCGTGGACCTCGTTCGCGAGGTCGGGAAGCTCCCCATCGCGGCCGTGCTCTACACGGACATCCAGCGTGACGGGATGGAGACGGGCCCGAACGTCACCGAGACGGCGCGTCTCGCGGACGAAACGGGCGTCCCGGTCATCGCGAGCGGGGGCGTCGGCACGCTCGAGCACCTCGCCCAGCTCTCCGCGGCGTCCCCCGGAATCGTCGCGGCGATCGTGGGCCGAGCATTGCACGAAAAGCGGTTTTCCCTGCGAGAAGCTCGGTCGGCGGCGAAGAGTTGAGATACCCTCGAAGGCTGATGGGGACCGTTCTCCCGAGGAGCCCCGACTGATGGGCGACCCCGACGACCCCGAGGACCGGGCACGCGTCCACTGGTCCGTGCCGCCGCCGCCGCCGGGCGCGATGTCGTCCGAGACGATGTCGCCCGGGCTCGGGGAGGAGTTCCTGTTCCACCTCTACCGGGGGAGCGAGCTCCTTCGCGACGACCAGATCTACGAGGCGAAGAGCGAGCTCGAACGCGCGCTCTCGCTCCAGCCGCGGGACGTGGAGAGCCAGAGCCTCCTCGGGGTCACGTACTTCCGGCTCGGTCACTACCCGCGCGCGATCCAGATCTACGAGGAGCTCGTCCGCGAGCGTCCTTCGGAGGTCGCTCCCCGGGTGAACCTCGGGCTCTGCTACCTGAAGACCGGACAGCTCGGGCTCGCGCGGACGCTCCTCGAGGAGCTCGTGCAGCACAAGCCCGATCACACGCGCGCCTGGGGCTACCTCGGGCTCACGTTCCAGCGACTCGGCGACTACGACAAGGCCGCCGTCGCGTTCGACCGCGCGGGGCGCCCGCAGCTCGCCGCTCGCCTCCGCGCCTCGTCCGGCCCCGCGTCGGAAGCCGCGATCGAATCGAACCACGACCCGGCGCCGTCCACGGTCCAGGAGATCACGGCGGACCAGGTGCGCGCCGCGAAGACCGTCCCGCCGCCGCCGGTCGCCGTTCCGGAGGCGAGGGTGTCGACGCCGCCCGAGTCGGTCCGGCGGCCCTCCGGCGCGCACTCGATGGCTCCAGGGACGCGCGTGAGCATTCCCGCCCCGCTGGATCGGGTGGCGAGGGACTCGCTGCTCGTGTTCCCCGAACGCCCCCGCGTCGTCCTGCACGAGTCGGGCTCGGTGCTCGCGCGCATCGAAGGGTCGTTCAACGCGCGGAGCGATTGCCTCCGCGCCCTCGCCCCGGAGTCGCCCGGATCCGTCGCGCGCACGCTGCTCCGAAGGAAAGCGCGCGCCGGCATCGCAGAAGAGCCGCTCGGCGGCACGGTGACGCCGTTCGTCGCGCTCGAGGGTCAGGGGCGCGTCGTGCTCACCGTCCCGGCGCCCTTCACGCCGATGGTCGCGACGCTCGACGGCGAACCGCTCTACGTGCTCGAAGAGCGCCTCGTCGCCTTCGACGGCGCGCTCGCTCACTCCGTCGGCCGGCTCCCCTTCGCGGACGGCACTTCCGGAGGGCTCGTCCAGCTCATCGGTTCCGGCTTCGTCGTGATCGGGACGCGCCCCCCACTCCATGCGCTCGAAACGACGGGCCGTCCGCTCGAAGCCCGCACGAAACACCTCGTCGGCTGGATCGGTCGCATGATCCCGCGCCCGATCTCGCGGGACGAAGCGCCGGCGGCGCTCGCCGACCTCCTCTCGCTCTCCGGCTCCGGCACCGTGCTCATCGACGGCTGACGGAACCCGGCGTCGGCGCTATACAGGCACCCGAATGACCCCGGGTGACGCCGAGCCTCCGCGCGGCAAGAAGCGGCGCCGAAAGAGGCCGCTGGATCCGGAGCGTCAGGCTCGCCGCCGCTCCTTGAAGGAGGACGCGGTGAACTTGCCGAACCTCCTCACGATGGGGCGGGTCGCCATCATCCCCGTGTTCCTCTGGTTCCTGCAGCAAGGGGATCGGAGAGACTGCGTCATCGCGGCTCTCATCTACGCCGCGGCGGCGATCACGGACCTCCTCGATGGCTACCTCGCGCGGACGATGAACGTCGTCAGCGTGCTCGGGAAGTTCCTGGATCCGCTCGCGGACAAGCTCCTCGTGATGGCGTCCCTCGTGTGGATGGTGCCGATGGGCCGCATCCCGGAGTGGGCCGTCGTGCTGCTCCTCGGGCGAGAGATCTCGATCACGGCGCTCCGCTCCATCGCGAGCAGCGAGGGCGTCGTCATCGCCGCTGGCGAGGGCGGGAAGAGCAAGACCGCCCTTCAGATGGTCGGGATCCTCTGCCTCATCATCGGGTATCCGTATCACCTCTCGCTCGGCTTCCTCGACCTCGGCCTGGTGGACCTCGTCCCCGTCGGTCGCTGGCTCGTGTACGTCTCGCTGTTCTTCTCCGTGACGAGCGCCGTCGAGTACGTCGGGCTCTTCGCGGAGGCCGTCGAGGCGAAAGAGCGGCGCCGAAAGGCGTGAAGCGGCGGAAAACGAGGCCGCCCGGGCCCCGGGGAACGCGCTTTACACCCGAGCCGCCCCCCTGCTACGAGAACGCCCGAAGCATGAAGCCGCTCCGTCGCCTCGCCTGCCTCCTCTCGCTGTCGGTCGCCGCGCTGTCCGTGGCCGCGTGCGCCGATCAGAACGAGGGGGAACGTTGCGACACGCGGAACGGCAATTCGGACTGTGCGTCGGGCCTCGTCTGCAAGCACATCACCGGCGCGGACACGTACTCCGCCGCCTGCTGCCCCGCGACCGGGACGTCCACCAAGGCGGCCTGCAACGCGAACGGCGGCATCAACCCCGACGCCGGGCTGACCCCCGTGACGGTCCCCGACTCCGGGAATGCCTCCGGTGGCGCGACCGGCGCTGGCGGCGCGTCGAGCGGCGGCAAGTCCGCGGACGCCGGCAAAGACCACTGATTCCCCCATGACCGTGGAAGCGCTCCTCCCGCTCGCCCAGGAAGCGCTGATGCTGACCGTCGTCGTGTCGCTCCCCGTCGTCGGCGCCGTGTTCCTCTCCGGCCTCCTGGTGTCCCTGTTCCAGTCGATGACCGGCGTCACGGACGGCGCCGTGGCCCACCTGCCCCGCCTCCTGGTCGGAGCCCTCGCGCTCGGGATGCTCGGCCCCTGGATGGGCGCGCACGTCGTGGCGTTCGCCGCGCGCGTGTTCGCGCTCGGCTCGTGAAGAAGCCGCGCGGGGAGCGGCGAGCGGTCGAATCGCCGTCCGGGCTCCGGGCTCGACGGAAGCCGCGCACGACCGACGTGGGCGGCCGCGTCGTCGGCGTCGACGCGGACACGCTGCTCCTCGCGGACGCGACCGCCGTCGTCCGCGTGGAGCTCGCGGAGCCGGCGGACCCGGACCTCGAACCCGGCGAGCTCGTCGTGGTCCGCGGCAAGCCCTCGACGCGCAAGCTCCGAAAGGCGCGACTCGTCGAAAGGACGCCCGGCGCGCCGCCCCGCGAGCACTCCGAGCAGAGCCGGTTCTCGCTCGCCGGCGTGGGCGCGAACCTGGTCGCCCGGAGCCGGGCGCTTCGCACGGTCCGCGAATACTTCGACGGTCGGGGCTTCGTCGAGGTGGAGACGCCGTTCCGCGTGCGGACGCCGGGGCTCGACGCGCACGTGGACGCCATCCCCGCCGAGGGCGGGTATCTCGTCACTTCGCCCGAGCTCCACATGAAGAGGCTGCTCGTCGGCGGGCTCCCGCGCATCTATCAGATCGCCCGGACGTCCCGCGCCGGCGAGCACGGCTCGCAGCACGAACCGGAGTTTTCGCTCGTGGAATGGTACCGCGCGTTCTCGAACGCCGAGGCCGTGATGGCGGACACGGAAGAGCTCGTCCGCAGCGTGGTCCGCGAGCTCGCCGGAAAGCCGGTCGTGCGGCTCGGGGACCTTCGAGTCGACGTTCGACGTCCCTTCGAACGCCGGACGGTGAGGCAGGCCTTTCGCGAGCACGCGGGCGTGGAAGACGCGGCCGACCTCGCCGCGACGGACCCCGATCGATACTTCCGCGCGATGGTCGAGCAGGTCGAGCCGGCGCTCGCGGCGTTCGACAGGCCCGTCTTCCTGACCGAGTACCCGGCGACGGAAGCCGCGCTCGCGAGACGGACGGACCACGACCCCGCCGTCGCGGAGCGGTTCGAGCTCTATCTCGGCGGCGTCGAGCTCTGCAACGGGTTCGGGGAGCTCACCGACGCCGACGAGCAGCGCCGCCGCTTCGAGCAGGAACGGGACCGACGTCGGCGCGACGGCTCCCCCGTCTACGAGCTCGACGAACGCTTCCTCGCCGCGCTCGCCGAAGGAATGCCGCCGTCCGGCGGAAACGCGCTCGGCTTCGACCGCCTCGTCGCCCTCGCCCTGGGCCTGGGAACCATCCAGGACGTGATCGCGTTCCCGGCCGGGGTTTAGCGTCCGACCAGGATCGAGCGTCGATCTTAGAGAATAACACCCCCCGCGCTTTCCCGGGAAGCCCCGCCCCTCCCCGCTCCTCGCGAGAGCTCTCCCCCCCTCCCCGCGTTCCTTCCGCAGGGCCGCGGCCGCGGCCACGAGGCCACGGAGCGGTCAGCCGTATCGGAGCAGGGAAACGACCTGAGTCGGCGCGAGCCTCGAGCGACCCCCGAGGAAATCCAGCTCGATGACGAACGCGTAGGCGATGACGTTCCCGCCCTGCCCTTCGACGAGCCGCCCGGCGGCCTCTGCCGTCCCGCCCGTCGCCAGGAGATCGTCCACGACGATGACGCGATCTCCCGTCCGGAGAGCGTCCTGGTGCATCTCGAGCTCGCCCTCCCCGTACTCGAGGGCGTAGGAGACGCGGTCCGTCCGGGCCGGGAGTTTCCCGGGCTTCCGCACGGGGACGAAGCTCGCGTTCAGCCGCGCCGCGAGCGCGCCGCCGAAGATGAAGCCACGCGACTCCACCGCGACGATGGCGTCCGCGTGCGCGCCGATGAACCGCTCCGCGAGCGCGTCGAGCGTGATGTGGAACCCGCGAGGATCCGCGAGGAGCGGCGTGATGTCCCGGAAGAGGATCCCGCGCCGCGGGAAATCCGGGACGTCCCGGACGAGGCTCTTCGCGTACTTCAGCGGCTCGACGAGGGCCGGGAGCGCCGCCGGACGGGCCCCGTTCCTTCGCGGCGGGCTGTCTCTCCGTCCGCCGTCGGGCTTCGCCACGCCTCGCGGCGTCGGGCCGCGGCGGGCGGGGATCAGCGGCTTCTTGGTTCCACCGTGCGAACGCTTGGACGAGGCCATGCTCCCGTGACGGGTAACACGTCCCTTCTCGCGCGACTATTGGCTGCGCCGGACGATCCGCGCCGTCCCTTCCGCGCCCTCGCCGGCGAAGAGGTCGAGGAGCAGCGGCGTCACCGAGACGGCCCCCTCGTCGAACGCCTCCGTGTCCGAACCGGGCATCGGTCGGTGCTCCGCACCGGGACCTCCGAGCCACAGGTACTCCATGCCCCGCGGGTCCTTCCGGAACTCCACGGTGTCCGTGTACACGCGGGCTCCGAGGCGGGTGCTGCGAACGGGCCATTCCGCGCCCGGAGGGAAGTTCACGTTCAGGAGCAGCGGTGTCCCGGCGGCTTCCGAAAGCGTCGCGAGCGCGAGCTTCGTCACGAAGCGGGACGCGGCGACCATGTCCGTCTCGTGGGACGCCGAACAGGCGATCGACGGGTAGCCGCGGAGCGCGCCTTCCCGAGCCGCGGCGACGGTGCCGCTGTAGAAGACGTCGGTCCCGAGATTCAGGCCGTGGTTCATCCCGGAGACGACGAGCGCGGGCCGCCGCGGGAGCACCTTCTTCCCCGAATGCAGCGCCACGTAGACGCAGTCTGCCGGCGTGCCGTCCAGGGAGCGGATGCCGTCCCCGTGATCGTGGAGGCGCATGGGCCGGCTCAACGTGAGCGCGTGACTGGTCGCGCTCTGCTGGGTCTCCGGCGCGCAGACGACGACGTCGAACGCCTCGCGGAGCGCGTCCCGGAGGATGCCGATGCCGGGGGCTCGATAGCCGTCGTCGTTGGACAGCAGCACGAGCGGGCGCTCGCGCCCGGGGGCGGGTGAGGCCATGGGTCCACGCGGTACTAAGAGAACGCCGGGCGCCGCGCAAGACGACTCTGATATCGTGGTCGGTCGTGAGCGGAACGGAGTTCGGGGCGCGGGAGGTCCGGCAGCGGCTCGCGGAGTCGCTCGCCCGGTTCGGGGTCGCCGGAGACGTCGCCGTGACCGGGGCCGTCGCCACCCTGCACGGGAACGGTCCCACGGTCAGCGTGGATCTCGGAACGCTCGCGGCTGACTGGCCGACGCTCCCGGAGGAGCTCCGTCAGCGCCGCATCGCCGAAGCCGCGCGTCGTCTCGCCGCGGAGCGCCGGAAGGTCACCGGTTCGAGCCTGGCGCCCGCGAGCTCCTCGTTCCAGTGGCGGAAGGTCGCGACCGCCGTGGGCGCCGTCGTCGTGACGTTCGGCGCCCTCATCGGGTATCGGCGCTGGGAGAAGCTCCACCCGACGGAGACCGCGAACAGGCCGCTCATCGCCGACTACGACGCCTACGAGCAGGAACGGCGGGATCGGGCGGCGCGTGTCTGCGACGCGACGCGGTCCCGCGTGATGCGCGGGGCGACCGTCGGACCGTCCGACGTCGAAGGGTGGGTCGTCGAGATCACCGCGCTCCGGGCTCCGGAAGAGCCGCCGCTCGTCGCGGAAACGACGCTGGACGAGTTCGTCCGCAAATCGCAGGACGGCAAGCAGACGCGCGTCGTCTGGGGCAGCGCGCCGACGCTCGCCGCCGCGGAAGGCCCCGACACGGACGTGGACGTGGCGGCGAACGACGTCACCGGCGCTGCCGGCACCAGGGAGCGCGGAATCCGTCTCACGCTGCGCGGCCGCTACGTGATCCCGTACTTCGACGAAGCGGGCCGAAACGAGTACCTCCACTTCGCCCGGGTGCTCACGGACTCGCTGCACGCCGAGTACGCGGCGCTCTACGCGCGGTGCGACGGCGGTCGCTCGTTCCACCTCGGGAGCTGGTTCCGCGGGCCCTCGCCAGCCGGCGCCGCCACGGCGCTTCTGTATTTCATGGGGGTCTTCGCGGCCTCGCCCGATCTCGCGCCTGCCGTCCTGAACCCGCAAGGCGCCGACGGCGTCGTCGACGCCGCGTTCGCGCTCGACAACGTGGCGCGCGCCGCCACACCCCTCACGAAGGCGCGCACGCTGGCGCTCCTCGGGCCCGAAGGCGGGATGATCAGCGGAACCGACGCTTCGGTGTCCACCATCGCCTTCCCGTTCCGGGACGGAAACCGCGCGTCGCGAGCGAGCCTCGAGATCGCCCGGTCGCTCGGCATCGCGCGCCCGCGGTGAGGCGCGCCCGGTGGAGCGTGCCCGGCAAGGTCGACGGGCGCGGACGACTCGGCGTCTGCCTACTTGGCCGAGGTCTCGAGCGCGAGCGCGTGCACGGGGCCCTTCATGGCGTCCCCGAGCGCGGCGTACACCATGCGGTGCTGCTGGATCTTGTTCTTCCCGGCGAAGGCGCTCGTCGCGATCTTCGCCTTGTAGTGATCCTGGGTGCCGGTGAGGTCCGTCACTTCCACGTCCGCGTCGGGAAACGCGGCGAGGATCGTCTGCTTCAGCTCCGCGGGAGTCACTTGCCCTCCGGCGGCGCGGGCGGCGAGACGATGGTCACGTCGTGGATGGCGTCTCGGAAGCGCACTTCCTGCTCTTTCGTGGCGAGGTCCAGCTCCACGGCGCGCTTGGTGATGGCGTCCAGCCGATCCGTTCCCTGACGGAGCCGCTCGGTGAGCTTCTGGACGAGATCGGCCGCGCGCTTGTTCTTCTCCAGGGCCTTCAGGCTGAGCCTGGTCTCCGTCATGTTCCGCTCGATGTCGTTCTGTTCGGTGGAGAGCTTGTCCCGCTCGTCGTAGAGCGCGCGGAGCTTGTCCCGGATGACCCAGGCCTGGCCGAGGAGCGCGACCATCTTCGGATCGCTCCTTCCGTCCGCGAGGTATGCCTTCACGGCCGTGTCCGCGAGAGGGCTCATGAAGTCCCCGCGCTCCTGGTACGGGCTCCGTTCGTCGACGACGACCTCGGCCTTGCCGTACGCGGGGACGTCGACCGGAACCAGGGCGCTCCCCGTCCCGGTGTTGTCTTCCGTCCCCTTCGGCGGATCGAAGAGGCGCGCGCCCGCCTGTCTCGGGTGCTTCACGAGCAGGTGAGCCGGGTCGTTCGTGCCGCTCTTCACCCGGTACGTCGTCTTGTGGACCTGATCACGCTCGAGCCAGAGCTCGCCCGCCTCTATCTTCAGGACACGCGCTCCGAGCTCCTCGTACTTGCTCTCGCTCTCGACGGCGAGGCCGCGCTCGAGCGCGAACGGCACCGTCGCGGTCGCCTTCGGCGGCAGCGGGTCCAGCATCCCCTCTCCGAGGAACGAGCCCTTTTCGAACACGGCGATCGGCCCGCGCTCGAGGAGCCCCTTCGTCGTGTTCGTGAAGCGAGCGACGCGGAACGGGTGCGACGAGCTGTCCGGCACGCCGCCGTCCGGCGAGAAGAGAAACACGGCGCCCCCCGGCACGGTGTCGTGGAGGAGCAGCACCATGGTCGCGCTCTCGTCCGGAACCGTCACGCGATCGGGGATCCCGTAGCGCGTGGTCCCCGCCTCGAGGGCGACGGCCGCGAGCGCGCTCATCTTCCGGGGCGCGCTCAGGTCCGCCATGGGCATGGACTGCGCCGCCGGCGCCATCATCGGTTTGGGCATGGGGCCGGCCGCGCGGCTCGCCGCGGGCGCCATCGTCTTCTTCGCGGACTTGTCCCTCCGCCCGCCGCTCGCGGCGGCCTTCATGTCGGCGTCTGCCGCCATCCCGGCGCCGCCGTAGGCTTCCTCCGCCTCCATCATCGGCTCGGCGGGAGCGGGGGCCGCCATGGGCGGCGGCGGCGGCGCTTCCGGCGCCTGGGCGAGGGTCGTTTCCCCGGTCGGGACGGCCGCGATGACCTCGCCGCTGTCGTTCACGACGGGACGGTTCGGGACGACGGGCGTGCCGAGCGTCGACTGGAACGCGATCGGCGCCCCCGCGACGAGCACGAGCTCGACGTTCTGCCAGTCTTCACCGGAGAGGTTCTGGACGATGCCCCACGTCTGGAGATCGGCCTGCCCGCCGTCGTGGACGACGACGCGATACGACGGCCGCCAGACGGGCGTCTCCGCGACGTAGCCGATGGAGAGCTCGTGCTCCTTGCCGTCGAGCGAGAGCACGACGTCCCGGAGGCGCTTCGGGTCGGGCTTGTCCTTCTTCGGCTCGGCCCAGGGCTTCAGCAGGCTCGGAGGCGGTTCCACGGGCTCGGGCTCCCCGGATTCCTGGTCTCGAACGTCCAGCGGGAAGGAAGCGCTCCGCACGGAGCCGCCCCCGCGCTCCACGATGGCGAGCGTCGCGAGGAAGTCCCCGACCATCGTTCCGCGCATGCGAAACTTCACTTCGTCCGCTTCCACGGTTCCGGAGCGCTCGAAGTACCCGACGCCGTTCCGGTAGACGACCACTCGCTTGAGCGGGAGATCGGACGTGACGTTCGGCCCCCGGGCGCACCCCGCGGCGAACGCCAAGGCGAACCAGGAAACGAGACCGAGGGACGCGGGGACGTTACGAACGTTCATGGCGGGGATGGTCCTCTTTACCTCGAACGGGTCACGGGAGCGGAGCTTACAGAACCGGCGTGCCCCAAGGTGTGCCGAGTATTGCCCGAGTATTCCGCTTTCGGCGTAGGGGTCGTGTTAGATTAGCGGGATCGTGAGCGACGCCGCGCCGCCGAAGCCACCGCCGCCCCGTCGGGGGCCCCCACCGCCGCCGAGGCGCGACAAACCGCCCGGCGCCGCGGAGACCGCGGACCAGCCCGCACGCAAGTCCGAAGCCCCGGCCCCGATGACCCAGGGAGACAAGGACGCCATCACGCTCCGCGCCCTCGGCCTCCTGAACGAGCAGGTGCAGGCGCGCATCGTCCACTACAAGGGGGACCTCGAGACGAGCCCGGAGCTCGACGCGATCACCGCGCAGGTCGTCCAGCAGCTGAAGGACATGCAGGCGGCGCTCGGAAACACCTCGGCCGGCGGCGCGAAGGAAGCGCCGGGCGAGATGGAGACGAAGCAGACGACGACGCTGAAAGCGCTCCTCGGCCGCGTCTTCTCGACCGGTGACAACGGAAACCTCCTCACCCAGAACCTGAAGCCCATCGGCCGGCGCGTGGCGAAGCTCTTCTTCGAGAGCGAGCTCCACGAGAAGACGAAGGGCGACAAGGAAAAGAAGATCTTCCACGCCGAGCAGGGCGTCTACTACGTGCTCCAGCGGTACAAGAACCGCATCCGCACCGAGCTCGAGGGCTTCGACTACGCGAGCGCGGAGGTGAAAGACGCGACGCTCGAGCTCCTGGAAAAGGTCGAACGGGACCTCCAGGTGGCGTTCCTGTCTCGCCGCTCGCCCGAGCTGAACCGCGTGATGACGATCTTCACGTCGGTGCTCGTGGATTTCTTCCAGAATCACCTCTCCGCGCGCCTCGAGCAGATGGCGCGGATCTCCATCAAGAACGCCCGGACGGCGCACCAGCCGAACAGCGTCGGCTACAAGATCATGCCGGACCGGTTCCAGGCGTTCCGCGAGGAGTGGGAGCGGCTCCTCATGCAGCAGATGGTGAACTTCTGCGGCGACGAGCTCCTCGAGAAGCTCGGCCAGAGCAACGAGGAAGTCCGCGAGGAGACGATCAAGTTCTTCACGGACCCGCACGTCTACAGCGAGACGTGCAACGTGATCTGCGACGCCCTCTACGATTTCCTCTGCCTGGAAGGCTTCCTGGATCTGCCCGTCGACTGGCGCGTCGCCATCTCCCGCGACGGAAACTGAGCGATACGGAAAGCCCCTGCTCGGCCGGCTTCACCCCGCGTCGCCGAGCTCGATCGAGAGCGAGAGCGTCGCGGCGTTGCCGCCGATGGCGGAAAGGGGGTTCCACGGCGGGGATACCGTCCCGACGGCGGCCGAGTTGTCGACGACGACGTAGTACTGGCCGGGAGGCAACCGGACCGTCTCCGACCCCTCCACGCCGGGCTGGATCGTGAACGAGCGGACGGGTGGATAAGGCGGCGGGGCGAGCGTCGCGCCCTTCTGGAGCCCCTCGCGCCACGGATCGGCGACCGAGCGGGGCATGACGAACGCGTCCACCGCGGGGCCCTGGAGTCGGTATCGGAGGTAGAGCGCCTGCTCGCTCTCCGCGACCTCGAGCGGACCGACGAAATCGACCTGACCCGAGCGGACCTCGGTCGTCTCGTTCGCGAGCGAGATGCGGTCGTCGTCCTCGAGCCCGAAGGGATGCGGCGGGCGCGCGGGCGGCGTGAGGATCCCGAGCGAAAAATCGTCCCCCTGGTCCGTGCGGACGACGGTGAAGCCGCTCGCGAGCCGGCTCTCGACGATCTGGCTGCCGAAGACGCTCGCGAGATAACCGGCAGGCGACCGCGACGCCCAGTCGGCGAGCTTGTTCTCGATGGACCCGATCTGGAACACCGGGCCGTACACCACGCGGTTCGTCCGCGCGAAGACGTACGTCGCGTCCTCCGTCAGCTGGAAATCCGGCCGATACTCGACCGCCGTCTCCATGGAGAACCCGACGCGGCCGGCGAGCGGCGTCCAGCCGTAGCCCGTTCCGGAGAAGTGGAGCGTCGCGATCTGACGCTCGTCGCTGACCTGGACGTCGCAGGCGGAAGGAAAGAACCGCCCCATCGTGTTCCCGCCGGGGACGAGCGTCAGCGGGGCGCCGCGCTTCAGCATCTCCGGGCACATCTTCTGCGCGCCGAAGTTCGAGAAGAGCCACCAGCGGAGCCCCGGACTAGAGTTCACCGCGCCACGGAACAGGCCGCACGCGGAAACGACCAGCGCAGTGGTCGCAGAGAGCGCCCACACCCCGCGCCTCACGCGAGCGCCTCCCGGACGACGGCGGCGAGCGCATCCACGAGCGCGGCCGAGTCCCCGAGCGACGGCGCCCGGAGGAACGAAAGCCCGAGCGCCTCCGCCTGACCCCGTGCTTCCACGTCGAGGTCGTACAGCGTCTCGACGTGGTCGGCGAGGAACCCCACCGGGGCGACCACGACGCCGCGCGCCCCGGCCCCCGCGAGACGCTGCATCGTCTCGAGAAGGGACGGGCCGAGCCAGTCGCCGCCGTCCGCGCCCTGGCTCTGGTACGCGACGGAACCGCTGCGACCGAGCTCCGCGAGGATCGCGCGCGCGCTCGCCTCGAACTCGTGCTGGTACGGGTCTCCGCCGCGGAGGACGTGAGTCGGCAAGCTGTGCGCCGTGAGGACGACCTCGAAGTCCCTCCCCGGCGCGCCGGGGGCGACGAGCGGCGCGACCGTCCCGGCGTGCGCGCGCACGAGCGCCGGATGCGATCCGTACGCGGCGACCACCGTCACGCGCGGCGCGCGTTCACCGAGCGCCGCGGCTGCTTCGCGGACGACCTCGCCGTAGACGTGCACGCTGAACGGCGCGACGGGCACGACGACGAGCTCCGTCGTGCCCTGGTCGACGAGCTCGCGCACGACGTCGGGGACGAGCGGCGCCCAGAAGCGCATGGCGACGCGCACGGGCATCGAGAGGCGCGCCTCGAGCGACCGCGCGAGCGATTCGGTCACGGTGAGGAGCGGAGAGCCGCCAATGTAGTCGTAGCGGCGACGGATCTCCGACACGAGCGCGTCGGTCGCGGGCCGGCCGCGCCGGATCCGACGCAAAAATTCGGGGACGTCGGACGAGTCCGCGATCGTTCCGTGTCCTACGACCAAAATCGCGCGCCGTGTGTCCATCTTGTATCGCGAAAAGCCGAGTCGATCAGGGCTCGTCCGAGGGCCCGGCCTGGTAAGCTACTTCGCCCCCATGCGTGCGCGCCAGAGTCCGGTCGAGTCGCTGGTGATGCTGCCGAAGCTCCCCGACCCCGGGGACCGGAGCACCCGGTTTCGACAGGCCATCGCCGCCCTGGGCCAGGACCTCCGCGTCGACGGTCCGCCGCTGCTGGACGGCGTGCCTGCCGAGGACCTCGTGCGCGCATCCCAGATCGCGCTCGCGACGGGCCTCGTGGACGACCTCGGGTGGATCGCCCCGGGCCCGGCGGCCATCGCCCTCTACGAGCTCTCCTCGGCGCTGCCGCCCGGCAAGGAGCGCCGTGAGATCGCGAGGCGCGTCTTCGCGCGGCTCTACGAGGGGGACGCGACGACGTTCGCGGCCGTCGCGACGCGGATGGCGCTCGGCTCGAGCAAGCCGTTCGAGATCCCGACGCTCCGCGCCCGCATCGGGCTCGTCTTCGACCTTCCTGTCGGCACGCGCGTGAACGCGGATCCGCTCGCTCTCGTGCTGGTCTCGCGACGCGAGCTCTTCGACCGGTGGATGGCGAAGGCGGCGACCGGTCCCCTCCCCCTCCGTCGCCTCGCCGCTCGCCTGTTCGAGCGCGCCGCGCGGGAGGCCGTGCGACGGGACGCCCAGGGCGATCCGCACCCGGCCGATCTCCTGCAGAGCCCCTCCGTGAAGCTCGTCTTCGATCGGCTCCTCGCCGATCGCGAACCGCTCGTGTGGCGCCACGCGGCCTCCGCCCGCGGGATCCTCGCCGCGGTCGTGCCGAGCCTCCGGGAAGACGTCGATCTCGCGCTCGATCCGCAGCTCTCGCCGACGGAATGGCGCCGGGCGGCGGTCTCGCTCGTCGCCGGCATCTCCACGGATCTGTCCGGCGGGCTCTCGCAGTTCGAGCGCTTCCTCGAGGGCGAGATCGTGAAGCGGGACCCCGGGCTCGCCGCGACGCTCGTCTGGGGTCTCCCGGCCGTCATCGAGGCCGAGCCCGAGACCGCGCAGGACCTCCTCGATCGATTGAGCTTCGCGGCGCGCCCGGACGTCGCCGAGGCCATCTCCGCGCTGCTCACGGACGTGGAAAGCCGCGACTTCGGCGTCGATGCCGCGCAGCGGATCCGCACGCTCGTGCTCCAGAACGCGGCATCGGTCGACCCGGCGATGCGAAGCATCTTCGAGGACACGCTCCGCGGTCTGAACCAATCGCGGACCCTCGGAGGCGTCCACGCGGCGGTGCGCCGGGCTCTCGACGCCTACGAATCCCAGGGCGCGCGGGCCGCGCACGAGCTCGCCGTCGAAGCGCTCTCGAGGGCGCACACGACGATGGACGCGCTCCAGACGCTCGGCACGGAGGGAGACATCTCCGACATCCTCGGGCCGCTCGGCGACCTCGACGCGAGCGCCGTCGAGCAGTCGCGCCTCCACTACCTGCTCCTCCTCGGCCGGAGCCCCGGGGACACGAGCGCGCAGGTCCCGGAGCTCGATCGCCTCCACGACCGCCTCGGCGCCTGGATCCTCGAACGCGAGGAGCGCCAGGTGGAGGGCGAGTTCTCGCGCGGGGAGATGCTCGCGCGGCAGCGGACGTTCCGAACCTTGCTCCACCTCGTCGATCTCGACTCCGGCGACGGCACGGAGAACGAGGGCGCGAAGACCCGCCTCCGGCGCGCGCTCCAGATCCTCGTCCGTGGGCTCGGGGCCGGGCCGGACGCCTCCCTCCACCGGATCGTCTGCGCGACGGCCGCCCGCACGCTGGACGCCGCGGCCCGCGACGCCCTCGCCGATCCCGCCGATCTGCTCCTCGTCGTGCTCGATCGGATCGGGGACGCGCACTCCGTGCAGGCGATGATGGAAGCCTCCACTCATCCCGACGTCCGCGACGTGCTCCGCGCGTACGCGGAGTTCCTCTCCTTCGGTGGGCGGGCGCGCCGCGGGTCCGTCTTCGACGGCGAGGTGGAGCCCGGCTACTCCGACCCCCCGGGGACCGAGCTCGACGACGCCCGGTCGCTCGTGGAGCTCTCGCGCGGCATCGGCACGAACGGGTCGCACCGCGGAGAGGCGCTCCGGCAGGTCGTGCTCCGGATGGGGCGAGCGCTCGAATCGATCACCGTCGCGCGCTCGCTCTCGGAGCTCGTGGAGCCTCCGAGCGGCGAGGGCTACCCGCTCGGGGACGTCGAGCACCACGCCGAATCCCTCAGGCGGCTCATCACCGGCGCCCGCCGGCGCGTCCTCGAGGACTCGGAAGCGACCATCGAGGTGGTCGCAGATGTCCCCCGCCTCACCGCGCTCATCGAACGCGCCGTGTCCGGCGTGCCGCCGAACCGCGCCCAGCTCTCGATGTCCATCAACGAGCTCGTCGCCGAGCTCCCGGCCGCGTTCGCCGGGCCGCTCGCCCGCGTGCTGTCGCGCATCGCGGCGCTCCCCATCGCGCCGCCGAGCGACGTCGGGGTCATCCCGCTCCAGGTGCGGCGGACCTCCGACCAGCTCCCCGACTGGCTGCTTCCGCGGCGCACCATCGGCGCCTTCTACGTCGTCCGCGCCCTCGGCGCCGGCGGCACGAGCTCCGTCTTCGCCGTGCGGCGCATCGAGGAGCGGCGCGCCGCGAGCGCGGAGCTCTTCGCGCTCAAGGTCCCGCAGTACGACCCGAACACCGCGCGGAGCCTCTCCGAGGCGGAGTTCATGCAGCTCTTCCGGGAGGAAGCCGGCGCGCTCCTCTCGCTTCCCGCCCACGAGCACCTCGCCCGCTTCGTGACGTTCGATCTCGCGGCGCGGCCGAAGCCCATCCTCGTGATGGAGCTCATCAAGGGATTCGCCCTGGATCGCCTGATCCGGAACCGTTCTCTCGACACGGAGCTCTCGTTCCGTTACCTGGACGGCATCCTCTCGGGTCTCGAAGCGATGCACAGCGTCGGCGTCGGTCATCTGGACATCAAGCCCTCGAACGTGATCCTCCGGAACGACTCCACGCCCGTGCTCGTGGACTTCGGGCTCTCCGGACGCCACCTCCGCCCGGGATGCGGCACGCTCGAGTACTGCGCTCCCGAGGTCCTCGGCGTCGCCGCGCCCACGCCCGCGACGCCGTGGGCGGCGGACATGTACGCGTTCGCGTGCACCGCGTTCGAGGTGCTCACCGGGGAGCTCCTGTTCGACGCGGACGACGAGATCGCGCTCATGCACCAGCACCTCCAGCACGACGGCTGGCCCGACAAGCTCTCGACGCTCGCCACGGTACCGGAGCTCGCGAACCTCTGCGTCGTGCTCGCCGCTTGCCTCCGCCGCGATCCCGCAGCCCGTCCGACGGCGCCGGAGGCCCGGAGGGCCCTCTCGCAGGCAACCGAGTGGCTCGCCGACGAACCCTGGCCCCTCCGCGCGCAGGACGCGATCACCGGACAGCTCACGGCGTGACCGTCTCCCCCGAGCGCGTCCGGGCCCGGCTCGGGGCACCGATCCTCGCCTTCGTCGCGCTCGGCGCCTCCGCGTGCCAGGACAGACCGCTCCACGAGATCACCGTCGTCGACGGCGTGAAGACGACCCGGATCCCCGTCAGGAGCGCGTTCGCGGAATACGTCGAGCTCCCCGGTTCGCGGAACGAGCTCCGCATCACGCTCGCGAGCTACCCCGTCTCCTGCGAGCGATGGGTCGAGCCGGGCGCTGCGGACTCCCTGGTCGCGATCGTCGTCGTCTCCCCACCCGGCAAGCCCCCGCAAGCCGGCACCTACGCCTGGACCGGCCTTCCCCCCGCCGACCAGCCCCTCGCCGCACCCTACGCGCTCCCGAAGGCCGTCCTCGCCGGAGGCTCGCGCCTCTTCGAGCCCGGCGGCGCGCTCCGGCTCTCGGCGGTCCAGCTCGATCCACACGGGACGGTGAGCGGGACGCTCGCGTTCGAGTTTCCCGGCGACGGCGAGCGTGTCGCCACGCGAATCGACGGATCCTTCGAGGCGAAGGCCTGCAGCGTGTCCCTCGCGCCGCCGTGACCGCGGCGCACGCCGAGGTTGAGCGGGCGAAACTCTGGTGTTACTAGGACCGCGCCCGTGATCCGCCTCCACCTCGCGCTCGCCGCGTCGCTTTGTTCCTCGTTCGCGCTCGCGTGCACGGGGGACGATTCTTCGGCGGCCGCGCCCCCACCGGGCCCGATCGCGCTCGCGGTCCGCGAGCTCCGGCCGGCGGGCTGCGCCGCCGTGACGCCGAAGGCGACGGACGCTTCCACGACGGTGAGTCTCGGGACGGACCGGAACGGCACGGTCGTCGTCGTGGTCGGGGACCCGGCGACCGGACTCCTGACGAACTTCACCCTCGCCGCGCCCTTCGCGTGCATCGGCGTTCCGCAGTGCGGCTACGTCGTCGCGAGCGTGGATGGGGACCGGGACGCGGCCGCCCTCTCCGTCGCGGCATCCTCCGTGGCCGTCCCGCTTCCGCTCGGCACGCTGAGCTCGCCCCTCGGGACCCACACCGTCCGGGTGACGCTCGTGAACTCGGACGGAACCCCGGCGACGAACGCCGCCGGGAAGCCCTACTCCACGACCCTGACCCTGAACGTCACCGCGGCGTGCACCCCGGCTCCGCGGGGCGACGGAGGCTCCGAGGACGCCTCGCCCGGCGACGGAGGCGCGGCGACGGACGGAGCGGCAGACGGAGACGCACGCGGAACCCCGGACGCTCGTCCGCTCGGGGACGCCGCGCTGCCGGAAGCGTCGCCGACGGACTCCGCCGTGCGCACGGAGGCGTCGTCGCCGACGGATTCGGCGGCACCGAGCGACGCCGGCCACGACTGACCGGCGCGCGCCGTCTCAGGCGTGGATGAACACGACGGTGCCCGTCAGGGCGTCGAACGCGCCGTGCTCGCCGTCCTCGACGGGGGGATCGGTGAAGTAGAAGACGCGCCGCGCGTCCTCCGGCGCGAGGTTGATGCACCCGTGGCTCTTCGGGATGCCGAAGCGGTCGTGCCAGTACGCGCCGTGAATCGCGTGCCCCCCGTCGTCGAAGTACTGGACGTACGGGACGTCGCGGAGCTCGAACTCCTCCCCCACCTCGTCGGAGGCCATCGTCGTCGCGACGTGCTTCGCGTGGATGCGGAAGATGCCGCGCTTCGTCGCGGTGGACGTCGCCGAGTCCCCGAGCCCCGCTTCCCCGCTCGAGATGAGCGTGGCGTAGACGGGCGTCGTGCCCTCGTAGAGCACGAGCGTCTGCTTCGTGATGTTCACGTCGATCCAGCGCTCGCCCTTCACTGCCCAGCCCGGCAGGCGCTTCGCCGGGTCGAGCCGCGAAGCGTCTCGATCGCTCAGCCACTTGCCGTCCTTCGTCTCGTAGTGGAGGACACCGTGGAAGAACTGCTGCTTGCCGGTGAGCGGGATCGCCTCGCGGTACGGAGCGAGCTCCCCCTCGTGGAGCGAGTTCGACCGGCGCTCGAGCACGACGTAGTGCGTCCCCGGTTCGCGGACGAGCGCGAGGGGCAGCGTGACGCCGTTTCCCAGCGGCACGCCGTGGAACTCGGACCCCTGGATCGGACGGAGCCGATCCGTCGGGAGGATCTCGAGCTCGGGCGTGACCCCGTACCGTCGGCCCTCGTGGAGGAACGTCTCGGTGAAGGAGAAGCCGACCTTCGCCCGAGTGCGACCGACGACGAGCTGCCCGGCCTCCCGCGGCTTCTGGTGCAGGTTGGGCGCGGCGCCGCCGCCGAGGAGGAACGCAGGCACGTTCTCGGACCTCCGCTCGTTCCAGGCGGCGGCGGGATCCGGAACGTCACCCGGATGCCCGAGCCACACGAACTGCGCATAGGACGCGCCGACCTCGCCGTCGGCCGAGAGCCATTTCTTCATGCGGCTTTCGATGCCGGGCTCCGCGCGCGCGAGCTCGTCCGCGCTCGGGAGCCGCGCGTACACGGGGCCGGGCTTCCGGACCGTGCCGTAGATGTACGGGAGCTTCCGCGACGGATCGGGCAGGTGCGTGGAGAGCGCGGCGACGACGGGATCGTGGTCGTCGAACGTCGCGGCGGCGCCGTCGCACACGAAGCCCTGTCCCGGGAGCGCGTGGAAGCCACCTGGGCAGCCCTTCCTCCCCGCGATTTCGGGGTTCACGGGCACGGAGCCTCCGGCGCGGAGGTAGGCGACGTGCGGCGCGTCCTCCGACGGACGCTCGTAGACCCAGGTGCGCGCCGCGCGGGCGTAGATGCGCCGGTATCCGGGCGGCGCGGGCATTTCGGGACGGCTCTCCCCCGTCAGGGTCACGCGAGGCGCCGCGCGCGGAGGTTTCGGGGCGGCAGCGGAGGGCACCGGTTCGGCGGCCGTCGTCACCGGCGCGGCCGCGGACGCGATCCGGGTCAGCGGCGGCGCGTGGTCCGTGCGACCACAGCCCGTCGCAAACGCGACGGCGGCGAGGACGACGGCGAGGCCCGAGCGCATCGGCTGCGAAAAATGCCCGACACCCGGACGTCGACCCAAGAAATCGACGGCCCCGGATGGGTCGCCCGGCGGAAACGACCCGGGACGAATCACTCTCCGTGGTCAGCTCGCGCGGGAGGGCGCGGGGCAACGGATGGAATAGGGAGGCAGCAGCCCGGGCGGAGGGGGGGACACCACAGGCTGCTGCCGCACTGCTCGGCTGTGCACGCACCGTGCCGACATCCAATCGATACATTCCAGGCACTTACGACACAGTGTGTCACGTCAGATTTCAAATCTGAAATTTCACTTTCGCCGACGAAACCTGCCGGGCTCGCCAGTACTTGCGTTGTCGGTCTCGGGTCCCGGCACTAGCTTGTGGACCCTCGAGCGGCCCATGCGACTCGTTCACTCCGCGCCCGACGTCGTCGAATTCCGAGGCCGGCGCCCGATCCGGGCTCCGATCTGGGTCGGCGCGGCGCTCCTCCTCGGTCCGTTCTCGCTCGCCGTCTTCGGACCGGCGGCCCCCTCCCCGACGCACGGGTTCGCCATGGCCGCTCTGGGCGCGGTCGGGGCGCTCCTGGTCGCGGTGGGCTTTCCGCGCGGTCGCTGGGTGCGGCTTCGCGTCGCCGATCGGCTCGCGAGCTCGAGCGATCAGGGGAGCGCCGCGCTGCCGACGACTCCCGTGGCGCGCCTCGTCTCGGTGAGAGCCCGCGGGTCGCCGGAGGAGACGCTCTACGGGGTCGCGCTGGACCGGGCCGATCGGGACCCGCTCGTGATCCTCGCGGCGCCGACTCCGGATGCCGTGCTCTCGGATCTCGCGTCCGTCCGCCGGATCCTACCGCTTCACGTCGTGGCGGGGTGGGGCCTCCCTCCGGATGCGCCCTTCGTCGACGAGGGCTCGCTCGAAGGCCGCAAGCGGAATGCCCCCTGGGACGATCGCGCCGCGCGCCGGCCCTTCGTGCTGACGCTCGTGATCGCGCTCGCGGCGATCGCCGGCATGATGGCGCTCGAGGTCCGCGGTCGACTCGTGCTCGGCGACGAGCTCCGGGCCTTCAGCGTCGTCCTGCCCCTCTTCGTGCTCTCCCTGCTCGTCCTCGCGACGCTCGTGGTCGCGACGTACCGCTTCGACCTCCACGCGAGCAGCGCCCTCGTGTCCGAGCGCCGCTTCCTCGGCTTCACGCTGTCGCGCTCCACGTTGCCCTCCGATCAGATCTCCCGCGCCTGGCTCGTGAGCCCGAGCGGCAGGCGCGCGCGGCATCTCCTCGTGGAGACGGCGACGGGTCTCCGCGCGTTCCCGTGCGACGACACGCTCGGCGCACGGGTCGTGAGCTCGCTCGGGCTCGCGCCGCCCGAAAATGAGCCGCCGCTCACGGCGGCGGGCCGCTGATCTCTATCGATCCTCCGCGACAGTCGCGGAGGTACGTGAGCGGCGGCCCCGACGCGGGCACCACCTCGATGCGCACGGGCTGACCCGTCTTGCAGGACGTGTCCCCGAGGAACGGCGTGTTTCCGACCCGCGACCCGTTCACGTACACGTCCGAGCGAGGCGACCCCGAGCTCACGGAGAGCGTCAGTCGCACCGCTCGCCCGCCGGCCCCCGGCTCCGGCGGCGGCTTTCCCGCGACCGCCGGCGGCGCTCGCCCGGCGATCGCCGCGGGCTCCGTCCCCCGCGACGCGACGGCACGAGGAGCCTCCCCGGCCGAATGGGACGCAGGCTTGTCCGAGAAGTTCGCCGCGCTCTCGCCGAGCGCGTGCTCGACGCCGGCGATGGCGAAGCGAACCGACACCGCAGCGACGAGGAGCGTGGCGACGAGCCGCGACGCGGCCGCCGCCGTCTGGAGCGAACCGCGAAAGGACCTCCCCCGCGGGGGCGCGATCGAGCCCGTCATCCGGCCACCCTGAGGACCTCGGAGAGGGAGGTGTCGCCGCTGATGGCGATGGCGAGGCCGTCTGCGAGGAGCCCCCGCATGCCTCCCGCGACGGCGAGGTCGTGGAGCTCTTTCGTCGTGCTCCGCTTGCCGATGGCGGCGCGGAGCGTCGCGTCCACGACGAGGAGCTCCGCGATGGGGCGTCTCCCGGTGTACCCGAGCCCCTCGCAATAGTCGCACCCGCCCGGCTCGAAGAACCGCGCCTCGGGGAGCGCCACGCCGTGGCGCTCGAAGCGGTCGACGATCATCGGCTCGGGCGGCGTCTCCTTCCGGCAGTGGAGGCACAAGGTCCGAACGAGCCGCTGGGACAGACAGCCGATGGACGCGCTCGCGATGATGAACGGTTCGACGTTCATGTCGATGATGCGCGCGAACGGGCCGGCCGCGCTGTCTCCGTGCACGGTCGTGAGGATGAGATGGCCCGTGAGACCGGCCTGCATCGCGATGTCCGCCGTTTCATGATCCCGGATCTCGCCGACCATGAGCACGTTCGGGTCCTGCCGGAGGACGCTCCGGAGCACGGAGGCGAACGTCATGCCCGCCTTGGGATGCATCTGAGTCTGCGTGGCGAACGGGAGCTCGAGCTCGATGGGATCCTCCAGCGTGACGATGGAGGTCGTGCTGCCGCGGCTCTTCGAGATGTGCTGGAGCGCCGCGTAGAGGGTCGTCGTCTTGCCGCTCCCGACGGGCGCCGTGAGGAAGAAGATGCCCTGGGGGCGAGCGAGCACGTCTCGAAGCCCCGAGACCACGTGCTCCGAGAAGCCGAGTGACTCGAGATCGGGGACCTTCAGGGCGCCACGAACGAAGCGGAGCACGATGCGCTCGCCCGTCTCGGTCGGGAGCGTCGACGTTCGGGCCTCGACGAGCGTGCCGTCGACCGTCATCACGAGCCGGCCGTCCTGCGGGACGCCGCGGACGTACGTGTCCAGCCGCGCGAGCACCTTCACGCGCGTGGTGATGCGCGGCGCGAGCTCGAGGGGCACGGTCATCACCTCGTGAAGCGTCCCGTGCACGCGATACGTGAGCCGGAAGCCCCCGCCGGACGGGGACATGTGGATGTCGCTCGCCTGGACGGAGATCGCGCCGCGCACGAGCTCGTCGAACGCCGCGACGATGTCCGGCTTGCTCCGGGACAGCACGCTCTCCACGCGCCCCCGGACCTCGCGGATCCGCTCGCGGACGTTCTCGCCCGTCAGCGCGTCGAACGCGGCGTGGCTCGACGGGAGGGCGCGGTTCACGTAGGCGTCCGCGCCGGAGAGCACGGCCGACAGCACGACCGAGACGAGCGCCGCTCGCGCCGCCCAGCCCCACGCGCCGTACGCGAACGCCTCGCGAAAGACGACGGCGACGGCTTCGGCGCGGCCCGAGAGCGTCGGGTCCTCGGTCCAGAACGCGGAGAGGACGAGCCCCACGAGCCCCGCCACGATCGCGAGCGTGACCAGTCGATTCATCCGACGTCCGAGCGCGCGCCCCCGGGGCGAATGACCGAGGTCGCGCTCCACCACATTACCCCGGGGGTGATTGCCCGCGGAAAACTCTTCATTTTTCCGCTTCGCGGCCCTCGGACCGGTCGAGTAACCTCCCCGGTTCTCGAAGGAGAGGTGAATCATGGGAACAGGAAGACCGATCACGGTCCGGGTGGGCAGAGCCCTGCTCGTCGCGTTGCCGTTCGTCGCGCTGAACGCACTGGCGGGCCCGGTGCTGCCGAAGATCAGCGATCCGAAGAAGCCGCCCGCGGCTCCGCCGAAGCCGCCCGCGACCCCGCCGCCGCCCGCGACCACCACGAAGCCCCCCGCTCCGCCGACCGTGCCGGTCGCGACGACGCCCGCAGCCACGAACGCCCCCCCGGGCACGCCCCCCGCCGCCGCAGGCACGACCACGGCCGCGCCCACGGCGACGACTCCGCCGACGGCCGCGCCCACGGCGACGACCCCGCCCGCTGCGGGCGCCGGCGGCGCCGCGGCCACCGGGACGACCGCCGGAACGGGAGGCACGGCCGCGGCCGCACCGGCAGGCACCGGGGGTGCCGCGACCACGGCAGCGCCGGCCCCCGCCGCCACCCTCAGCAACTTCGACCCGAGCAGGCTCGCGAAGCTCGACGATCGGCTCGACGCGCTCCGGAAGCGAGTGGAAGAGCGCACGGCAACCCGCGCGGCGCGGAAGCAAGCGCAGCAGGATCGCGACCGCATCCGCTGGGGTAGTCTCGTGGATCAGCCGAAGGTCCGCGCCGAGCTCGACCTCCACGCGATGCGCGTCGCGAGGCTCGAGCGCATCCAGGAGCTCTCCCAGGTCGAGCTGAAGCCGGCCGACGCCGCGCGGGCGTCGAAGGCTCTCGACAAGGAAAACGTCCGACACGAAAAGGCGATGACCGCGCTCGCCGCCGGAGGTGGCAAATGAACCGGTTCATCGTCCTCTGCCTCGTCTCGGCGATCGCTGCCGGCTGCAAGGGCAAGTCCGACGCGGAGCCCCCGCCTCTTCCGTCCACCGCGGCCGCGCCCGCCGTGTCGGCTGCGGCGCCTGCCGCCGCGCCGGCGGCCGTCGCCGGCTCACCGACGCCGGAAGACTACGAGCAGCAAGCCATCGACGAGATCAACCCGCAGAACATCGACACGGAGCTCGACAAGCTCGAAAAAGAAATCGGACAGTAGCGCCGCCGCGCTGAGTCCGAGCGATGCAGCCCCCCGTCCTCGAGTGCCGTGACGTCACTGCCGGCTACCCGGGCGACGGGGGCTCTCGTTCCATCGTGTTCTCGGGCGTCTCGTTCCGCGTCGGACGAGGGGAGCGACTCGTCGTCCTCGGCCGATCGGGCGCCGGAAAGTCCACTCTCCTCCGCCTGCTGAATCGCCTGGACGATCCCGTGTCCGGGACCGTCTCGTTCGACGGGCGCCCCCTCGCCGACTACCCGACGCCGGAGCTCCGGCGAGAGGTGGCGCTCGTGCTGCAGACGCCGATCGTCTTCGAAGGCACGGTCCGGCGAAACCTCCTCGTACGTCCCCACGGCATCCCCGCGGCGGACGACTCCGCGCTCGGAGCGGCGCTCGAGGAGGTCGGACTGACGGCGGATTTCCTCGGACGACCGGCGGAGGAGCTCTCCGTCGGTGAGCGCCAGCGGCTCTGCCTCGCGAGGGCCCTCCTCGCGAACCCTCGCGCTCTCCTCCTGGACGAGCCGACGAGCGCGCTCGACCCGAGATCGCTCGCGATCGTCGCGGAGCTCCTTCTCGCGCTCGGCGAGCGGCACCGGCTGGCGCTCGTCGTCGCGACCCACCAGGCCGAGCTCGCGAAACGCCTGGGCGGGCCGTTCCTCGTCCTCGAACGGGGCGCGGCGCGCGCCGCGGCCGCCCCTGCCGACGTGGCGTCGTTCTTCGAGGGGGCGGACTGATGCTCCACGGCGTCCTTCCGATCCCGCCCGAGCGACTCGCGCTCGCCTCCCTGTCCGTCGCGCTCCTGTTCGTGATCGCGTGGAAGCTCCGCCTCGGGATCGGCAAGGCCGCGGTGACGTCCGCGCTCCGGGGGACCGCGCAGCTCGTCGCGGTCGGCTACGTGCTCGGCGCGATCTTCGCCGTGCCGCGTTTCGACCTGGTCCTCGCGACGTTCCTCGTCATGCTCGGCGTCGCGGCGAGGACCGGCATGGGCCGCGTCCGGAAGCCGATTCCCGGCCTCTCGTGGCTCGCCTTCGCCGCGATCCTGTCGGGCACCTCCCTCGGGGTCGTCGTCATGACCGTGATCGCCGTCCGCCCGGAGCCCTGGTGGGATCCGCAGTACGTGATCCCGTTCGGCGGGATGCTCCTCGGCAACGGCATGAACGGGTCGTCGCTCGCCGGAGAGCGGTTCCTCGAGGATCTCCGGATCCGTCGCCCGGAGGTGGAGGCCCGGCTCTGCCTCGGGTTCACCGGACCGGATGCCGTCCACCCGATGCTGGCGCGCGCGCTCCGCGCTTCCCTGATCCCGACGTTCAACAGCTTCGCCGTCGCGGGAGTCGTGCAGCTCCCCGGGATGATGACCGGGCAGCTCCTCTCCGGGGTCGCACCGCTCGTCGCCGTGGAGTACCAGATCCTCATCTTCTTCATGCTGATGACGAGCACCGCCGTGAGCACTCTCGTGTTCCTGCTGCTCCTCCGCGGCCGTTGCCTGACCGCGGCGCACCAGCTCCGGGTCCATGTCCTTCGCTGAGGGCGGCAGCTCGAACGCCGGTCCGTCGTGGTTCGTGCGCGGCGACGTCGACGGCTTCTTCGGCCTCGCCCTGGACAACCTCGTCCAGCTCCTGCTGATGGACGGGCTCTGCCGGAACGTGCTCGGTTTCTCCGACGAGCTCCTCTACGGGCGCGTGCTCCCGGGCGTCGCCGTCTCGCTCCTCGTCGGCAACGTGTTCTACGCCCGGCAAGCGATGCACCTCGCGCGGAAGACCGGCAGGACGGACGTCTGCGCGCTGCCCTACGGCATCAACACGGTCTCCCTGTTCGCCCACGTGTTCCTCGTCATGCTCCCGGCGAAGCTCGCCGCGACGGCCGCCGGCGCTCCCGACCCCGCGCGGGTCGCGTGGCAGGCGGGGCTCGTCGCGTGCCTCGGATCCGGGCTCATCGAGCTCGCGGGCGCGACGGTCGGGGACGCGATCCGCCGCGCCGCGCCGCGAGCCGCGCTCCTCTCCACGCTCTCGGGCATCGCGCTCGGGTTCATCTCCCTCGGCTTCCTGTTCCGCACGTTCGCGCGTCCCGTCGTCGGACTCGTGACGCTCGCGATCGTCTTCCTCACGTACTTCGGGCATCGCCGGGTGAAGCCCGGGCTCCCGGGCGGCCTCGTCGCGGTGGCCGTCGGAACGGCGCTCTCCTGGGCCACGGGCATCGCCCCGGCGGGACCCGCACCGCACGTATCGCTCCGTTTCCTTCCGCCGGTTCCGGTGCCGGGCGACCTCGTTCACGGGCTCGGGGCCGGCCACGCGCTCGCGTACCTCGGCGTCATCGTGCCCATGGGGCTCTTCAACCTCGTGGGTTCGCTCCAGAACGTCGAATCCGCGGAAGCCTCCGGCGACGCGTTCCCGACTGCGCCGTCGCTCGCGGCGAACGGCCTCGGGTCGGTCGCCGCGAGCCTCTTCGGCTCGTGCTTCCCGACGACGATCTACATCGGCCACCCGGGGTGGAAGGCGATGGGCGCGCGGTCGGGATACTCGATCGCGAACGGCGTCTTCTTCACGCTGGTCGCGCTCACGGGCACCCTCGCGCCGATCGCCTGGGCCGTCCCGGTGGAAGCGGGGATGGCGATCGTGCTCTGGATCGGGATCGTCATCACGAGCCAGGCGTTCATGGCGACGCCGAAGGAGCACGCGCCCGCGGTCGTGGTCGGCATCCTCCCCGGCGTCGCGGCCTGGGGCGCGCTGATGGCCAAGAGCGGACTCCGGGCAGCGGGCGTCGGCTCGCCCGGCGGTGCGCCGTTCTCGGGCGATCTCGTCGCCGCGTTCGCGCGGACCGACACGTTCATCGACGGCGCGTTCGCGCTCGAGCAGGGCTTCATCTTCACGTCGATGATCCTGTCCGGCATCGTCGTCTCGGTGATCGAGCGGCGCTTTCGGGGAGCGGCGGGGTTCGCGGCGGTCGGCGCGCTGCTCTCGGTCGCCGGCCTGGTCCACGCCTACGTCTTCACCCCCGGGGACACGGCCGTCCACCTCTCGCCGGCCCCCTCCTTCGCCATCGGCTACGCCCTCGCCGCGGCGATCTTCGGCGCCGCGGACCTGCTCACCGAGCCCGCAGACGGCGCGGGAGGCCACTGATCCGAGGAATTCGCCCTGGCTGCAATGGTCAGGACTATGGCCCCGGGCGGGGGAGGAACGGACGGGCGCTCCCGGGTTAGTAGCCGGAAACCCCTCATTGTCGCCCTGGAAGGGGCCGTTATGGTTGGGGGATTCGGATGTCGCTCCTTCGTCTGTCACCCGGGTCGGTCTTCGCCGGGGACTATCAGATCGTCTCGCCCCTCGCCGAAGGCGGCATGGGGTCGGTGTACGTCGCGAAGCAGCTCTCCACGGGCAAGGAGCGCGCGCTCAAGATCCTCCAGGCGCAGTTCATCCGCGACGATCGCACGCGGGATCGGTTCACGCGAGAGGCTCGCGCCGGATCGCAGGTCGACAGCGAGCACGTCGTCGAGGTCGTCGGCGCCGGCATCGACAAGGAAACGGGCGTCCCCTGGCTCGCGATGGAGCTGCTCCGGGGCGAAGATCTCGAAGCCTTCGCTCGAAGACTCGGTCCACTCGGCCCCGCGCAGGTCCTCGAGATCTTCCGGCAGCTCTGTCACGGGCTCGGCGCCGCGCACGCCTCGGGGCTGGTGCATCGGGATCTCAAGCCGGAGAACGTGTTCCTCGCCACGGCGCGCCGCGTGGGCGTCCCGTTCACGGTGAAGATCCTGGACTTCGGCATCGCCAAGGTCACCCACGACACGAACCCGCACGCGACCGACGCCGTGGGAACACCGACGTGGATGGCCCCGGAACAGACCGAAGCGGGGAGACCCATCACGCCGGCTGCCGACGTGTGGGCGCTCGGCCTCATCGCGTTCCGGCTCCTCGCCGGCGTCTACTACTGGAAGAGCGCGAACGTGGACGACGCCGGGTCGATGTCGATCCTGCGGGAGGTCGTCTTCGATCCGATGGAACCGGCGAGCTCCCGCGCCCGCGCGCTCGGGAGCCCCGTGAAGCTCTCGCCGGACTTCGACGGCTGGTTCGCTCGGGCCGTCTCGCGGGATCCCTCCACGCGGTTCGCGAACGCGACGATGGCGCTCGCGTCGCTCGAGTCCGCGCTCGGGCGCCCCTCCCTCCACGCGAGCGGCGCGATCCAGATGACCCCGCTCGACCAGCCGCCGCCCACGGTTCCGGGCACGCCGTTCGGTGCCCTCGTGAGCGACGCGCCGCCGAGCACGGTACCGGCGACGCGGGTCGGGCCGTTCACCGGACCTTCGACCGATCCGCATCCACCACGGGCCCTCTCCTCCCTCCCCCCTCCGGAGGACGTCGACTCGTACGAGAAGCGGCTCTCCCGCGGGAAGCTCTGGGTCCGTCTCGGCGCCGTGGCCGTCCTCGCCATCGCCGGCGCCGGGGCGTATCAGGTACGGAAGCGCGTGGACCAGGCGCCGGTCTTCGACGGCCGGGAGCACGAACCGAACGATCGCGCGCCGGACGCGACCGCCGTCCCCTATGGACAGAAGGTGCTCGGGCAGATCGGTCAGCGCATCGACGCCGAGCGGAGCGATCGCGACTTCTACCGGATCACGGTCCCGAAGGAGTCGAAGGTCCTGCGGCTGTCCTACAAGGCTCTCCCGAACATCGCCCCGTGCCTGTTCTTCTATCGCGTCGGCACGGACGAACCGCTCCTCCGGTACTGCACCGGAGCGCCCGGGCGCGATCTCACCCTGCCCTCGCTCCACCTCGAACCGAACGACTACTTCGTCGCGGTGATGCAGGACCGGGAGCAGTACACGGAAGCTCCGCCTCCGAAGGTGCTCGAGAACGTCTCGGACGACTACGAGCTCACCCTCGGTCCCGGTGACGAGCAGCCCGACCTCGAGACGGAGCCGAACGACCAGCACGACTCCGCCGAGCGCGTGGCGCCCGGCGCGACGCTCCGGGGACGCCTCTCCGTCATGCGCGATCAGGACGTCTTCTGCGTGACCGACCCGGACGGAACGCAGATCGTCGTGGAAGATCCGTCTCCGCGCGCGAGGGGCGCCGTCCTGGAGGTGACGCCCGAGGGCGGCCCGAGCGACGGCATTCCCGTGCGGGTCCATCCCCCGGGCACGAAGGGCGCCGTCACCGAGCGCGACGTGCGGTCGCCGTGGAAGAGCCCGAAACACGGGAACGCGACCTCCTGCGTGACGGTGACCCTCGTCCCCGACGTGTGGAGCGAGCCGCCCCTTCCCCGGGTGGCGCCGGCGAGCGACCACGAATACGTCGTCCGGGTCGTTCGCCTTTGACGCGGAGCGCCACGCGCGAAGGGCACCTCGAGACGGCTGCCGGTCGAATTGTCCGGCTGCCTACCGTCCGGTACAGTTCGCGGCATGATGAAACGGCGTCTTTCCTTCCTTGGCATCCTGGCGACGACGTCGCTGCTCGGCTGCAGCAGCAGCGACAAGGCCTCCACACAGAATCCTTCCTCCGGCCAGGACGGCGGAGGCGGAGGGGGCAACACCGGTGAGCCGGGCTTCAACGCCGCCGCGGCGGCGGAGCTCCACGACAAGGGCGTCGACAAGTACCTGAACACGATCTCGCTGAACGACTCCACGACCACCGGCACGGAGACGGTCTTCAACTTCGACGCGACCGAAGGCCCCGTCTGCTTCCTCGGCGATCCCTTCCACGTCATCGCGCACGACGCTGGTTCGGAGAACCTTCTCATCTACCTCCAGGGCGGCGGAGCCTGCTGGACGGATCTCTGCGCGGCCACCAGCACGGCCGGGACGGAAATACCGAAGACCGGTCTCCTCGACGAGGACCCGTCGAAGAACCCCGTCGGGGACTGGAACATCGTCTACGCGCCGTACTGCGACGGCTCGGTGTTCTCCGGCGACAACGACATCACCGGACCGAACGGCGAAAACTGGAAGTTCCACGGTCTCGCGAACGTCAGCGCGACGGTCGCCGTCGCGAAGAAGCTCTTCCCGGACGCCAAGCGCATCCTCCTCGCGGGGTCGAGCGCCGGCGGCTACGGAACGCTCTCCGGCACGGGCGTCGTCCGCCTCGCCTTCCCCCACGTGAAGCTCGACGTCTTCAACGACGCGGGGCTCGGTCTCTCGAATCCCGACAACGCGACGATGCTCCCCAACATCAAGCGGGACTGGAAGTTCATGCAGTTCGTGCCCGACTCCTGCACGGACTGCCAGACCGGCATGCTGACGAGCATCATCGCGTGGGGCCTGAAGAACGATCCTTCCCTGCACGCCTCCGGGTTCTCCTCCTACAACGACAGCGTCATCGGCGGCGTGTTCCTCGGCATGCAGCCCGACGCCTTCAAGCAGCTCCTCGTGTCGGAGACGGGCAAGATCCACGACGCGTATCCGGATCGGATGGAGCGCTTCTTCATCAACGGAAGCCAGCACACGATCCTCCTCGGCGGCGCCCCCGGTTATTACGACGCCGTGGACGGCGTCAGCGTCGCGGACTTCCTGAAAGGCCAGCTCGAGGGCAACGCCGACGTCTGGAAAGACCATCTGCAGCAGTGAGCGCGCGCGCCCGCGGCGGCACGGCGGCCCGCGCTTTCGCAGCTCGGTTGTAAGAGCCTCGGGCGCGCGCTAGCGTGCCCGACCCCGCACGACGGGGCGTTCCATGGCATTTCCCCTCGTCGTCGCGGCCGTCGCGGTCTTCCTCGGGGCGCTCCTCGCGCTCGGCCCCTGGGAACACCCGGCGTTCGTGCGCCTCGTCCGCGTGGTGGCGATGCTCGCGGCGGCGCTCGTCGTCGCCACGCATCTGCTGCCGGAGGCCTTCGAGGCGCTCGGCGTCGTCGCGGCCGTCGGAGTGGTCGCGGGCTTCCTCGTTCCGCTGCTCCTCGAGCAAGCGGGGGCTCGGGTCGCCGCGCGAACCGGAGCGACGCGGAACGCCGGCGCCCGGGTCGGCCTGGAGGTCTCCTACGCGGGCCTCCTCGTCCACCGGTTCGGGGACGGCCTGTCGATGGGCGCCGCCGGCGAGGCTACCACCAGCCCGCTCGCCGGCGCCGCCGTGATCGTGGCGATCGCGCTCCACGTCGTTCCGGTCACCACGGTGATGGTGCTCGCGCTGGAGACGCTCCTCGGGCGAGGACAGGCCGCGCTCCGGGCGGCGCTGCTCGCGCTCTCCACCATGGCCGGCGTCGTCGTCGCCGGCCTCGCGCTCGCGAACGCGCACGAACACGCCTTTCCCTGGATCTCCGCCGTCGTGGCCGGCCTCCTTCTCCACGTGGTTGGCCACGACGTCCCCCATCGACACGGCGCCGTCGGCGCACACGCTCACACGCATGCGCCGCACGACGCGGCGGACCGGCACGGGGCCGACGGCGCCCACGAACACCGCGTCGAAGGCCATTTGCCGGGGCCGTGAAGATCCGCGGGAGAAGGCACGCGGGCTCGCGTGGGCGGGGCGCGCTCGGAACGGCGCGTGGCCGGCGCTTCCGGCCGGGAACACCCCTTCAGTTCGGCGGTATTCCGGGCCGGAAAGTGATGATATCCTCCCGGATTGATTGGGCGGCAGGGACGATTTCAACGACGAAGAGCAGACGACGATGGTGCAGGACGTGCCCATCCCGGCATCGCTGCGCCGCGCCAAGAAGCCCTTCGTCCTGGAGCAGATCGGCGGCCCCGGCTCCCCGCGGGAGTTCGTCCTGGATCTCCCGGAGACGATCATCGGGCGCTCCCTCCAGGCGACCATCTCCATCGACGGTAACGGCATCTCCCGCCAGCACGTCGCCGTGAAGCGCACCGGGCCGGAATTCGGCTTCGTGGATCTGAACAGCGCGAACGGCGTGTACCTGAACGGAGTGAAGACCCACTCCGCGGTCCTCCGCCAGGGAGACACGCTCCAGCTCGGAGACGCCGTGTTCGTGTTTCACGAGGGCACCTGATGCCGGCGTTCGTGAAGTTCTGGGGCACGAGAGGCTCGATCCCGACCCCGGGTCACAAGACGAGACGCTACGGCGGCAACACGTCCTGCGTGGAGGTCCGCATCGACGACACGCTGTTCATCTGCGACAGCGGAACCGGGCTCCGGGAGCTCGGCGTGGATCTCCAGTCCCGCATGGACCGCGTCGAGGCTCACCTCCTCTTCAGCCACACGCACTGGGATCACATCCAGGGCTTTCCCTTCTTCACGCCCGCGTACAACCCCTCTTCCACGCTCCACGTCTACGACGTCCGCCGGAACGACAACCGCGTGCAGCGGCTCCTCCTCGGGCAGATGCAGTCGGAGTACTTCCCCGTGAGCTTCGGGGACCTCGGCGCGAAGATCACGTTCGCCGACCTCGCCGACGGGGCGAAGACGATAGACGGCACGCTCGTCACGCACATCGAACAGACGCACCCCGGGACGAGCTTCGCCTACAAGTTCGAGAAGAACGGCGCCCGGATCGTCTACGCGACGGACAACGAGCTCGACCTCAAGATCGCGAACGTCGAGGAGACGAAGCGAAATCCGGACGTCCTCCGGAAGCTCCCGGAGGATTTCGTCCGCTTCGTCGCCGACGCCGATCTCCTCGTCGCAGACGGTCAGTACACGGACGTGGAGTACCCCACGAAGGTGGGATGGGGACACGCGCGCGCCAGCACCCTCGTGGACCTCGCCATCCAGGCCGGTGTCAAGCAGCTCGCCGTCTACCACCACGACCCCATGCACGCCGACGAGCAGATCGACGAGACGATCGAAGCGTGCCGCGAGCGGCTCGCACGCGCCGGCTCGAACTGCGTGATTTTCGCCGCCCGCGAGGGCGTCGAGCTCAAGATCTGAGCCCGCCGCAGAAGCGTGCTCGGCTTGACTGAGGGACGGACGGCGGCGAGAGTCGGTCGGATGTCCGAGGGCCTCGACCCAGACGCCGAGATGGCGGCCGAGCGGCTCGGGCAGGTGGTCGCGGGCCATCGTCTGGAAAAGCTCATCGGCGTCGGCGGCATGGCGGCCGTCTACGAGGCGCTCAGCAAGAAGGGCGAGCGCGTCGCGGTCAAGGTGCTGCACCCCGAGATGTGTCGCCGCCCCGAGATCCGGAAACGCTTCGCCCAGGAAGCAACGGCGGCGGGCCTCGTCCAGCATTCCGGGGTCGTCCGCATCAAAGGGGCCGGCGAGGAGGGCGACGCGGCCTTCATCGTGATGGAGCTCCTCGAAGGAGAGCCGCTCGGGACCCTGCTCCGGAGGGACGGCCCTCTGCCCGTGCCGCGGCTCCTGGACGTCCTCGATCAGGTGCTGGACGCGCTTGCCGCCGCGCACGAGAAGGGCGTCATCCACCGGGACCTGAAGCCCGACAACCTCTTCGTCTGCTCGGACGGCGCGGTGAAGGTCCTGGACTTCGGCGTCGCCCGCGTCGCGGAGGACGTCCCCGGCGCCTACAAGACACGCACGGGAGTGACGCTCGGCACGGTGCCGTTCATGTCGCCCGAGCAGGCCCTCGGGAAGCGCGCGCAAGTCGACCAGCGCTCGGATCTCTTCTCCCTCGGGGCGATGGCGTTCCGCATGCTCGCGCGCCGGAACATCCACCCTGCGGAGACGGACGCGGAGCTCCTCGTGGCGATGGCGTCGAAACCCGCTCCGCCGCTCGAGAGCGTCGCCCCCGACGTCCCGCCCGGCCTCTGCTCCATCGTGGACGTCGCGCTCGCGTTCTCCAAGGAGTCCCGCTACCCCGACGCGAAGACGATGCAGGCGGACGTCCGCGCGCTGAAGGAAGGAAAGCCGCCTCCGTACGCGACGAAGCTCCGCCGCTCGCGCGAGATGGCGACCCGCACGGACCTCCCCGCCCCGGCGGCTCTCCTCGCCGCGGTGGAAGCGGCGTCCGCGGCGTCGGAAGAAGAGGAGGCCCCGCCGTCGTCGCAATGGCCCGTCCTCTCGATGCCCACGCTGGATCCCTCGGACGTCGCGAAGACGATCCCCCTCCCCGCGCGCGACTTCCCCCCTGAAAAGCCCGCGACCCCGAAGCCCGCAGTCGCGGCGCCGCACATCGCGGACAAGACGATGGTCTCGACGCCGGCGGAGCCCCGCCACGCCTCGAAACCAGCAGAGAAGACGTCCTCGCCCGGCGCGTCCGCCCAGACGGCGTCCCCTCCGAAGGGCTCTCGCGCGCCGCTCTTCGTCTTCGCCGTCGTGCTCGTGCTCGCGGGCGGCGGCGTCGTCTACTACCTCTCCAACGCGACCCCGCCGCCGGCTCCCCCCACGACGACTCCCTGAGCCGTCACCATTCCTGGCGGACGCCGTCGCGGAAGAAGCCGCCCGTGGGGCCGTCGTCGGGCAGGAGGGCGGCCCACACGATGCTCTTCCCGCCCGTCTCGAGGTCCCGGGGAGCGTGAGCGCCGCCCATGTCCGTCCGCACCCAGCCCGGGCAAACGGCGTTCACGAGGATGTGCCGGGAAGCCGTCTCCTTCGCGACGATGCGCGCGAGCGTGTTCATCGCGATCTTCGACACCCGGTAAGCAGAGGAGGGCCAGCCCTTCGCCTCGTGGTCGCCGCGCTTCACGTCCTCCACGAACTCGTCGACGAGCCCGACCAGCGTCTTGCGGTCGATGTTCGGATCCAGGAAGCGCTTGCCGAGCGCCGCCGACACGCCGCCGATGGAGCCCATCCCGCTCGAGACCATCACGATGCGCCCGCCGTCCTTCACGAGCGGCAGGAGCGCATCCGTCACCCACATCGCGCCCTTGAAGTTCACGTCCGTCGTTCGCCGCGCGACGTTCACGTCGAACCCCTTCATGCTCATGCCCGCGTTGTTCACGAGCACGTCGAGCTTCACCCCGGCGGCCCGGAGCCGCTCGGCGAGGGCCTCCACGCTCTTCGGGTCGGACACGTCCAGCACCTCCAGGCGGACCTTCTCCCCGAGCGGCGCGAGCGCCTTCCGCCCCTCCCCTTCGTCCCGGCTCGTCCCGATGACCTCCATGCCGGCCTTCGCGAGCTGCCGGCAGACCTCCAGCCCGAGCCCGCGGTTCGCCCCGGTCACCAGCGCGACCTTGCCCTCGAACGCCTTCGCCATCGGCCGAATATGCGCCAGAACGGCCCGTCCGGAAGCCCCACCAAAAAGTGCGGGTTTCTCTTGAAGACGCCCCGCGGGTTTGTGCTATGAACCCGGCCGCTTACCGCTTCGGGGCGGTAGTTAAGTTGGTTATAACGCCGGCCTGTCACGCCGGAGGCCGCGGGTTCGAGTCCCGTCCGCCCCGCTAGTCACGAAAAAGCCCGTGTCCACGGGTTTTTTCCGCTTCGCGGAGCTTCCGCCTCATGCCATCGGATCGGCCTCGGTGGGACGGTCGTGGGACGGCGTCGCGGAGGGCTCGGTGTCGCTCACGTCCGTGCTGCTCACCGCCGCGTCGGTCCCGGCCGTGCCGCGATGGCGGCAGTCTCGAGCGTCGCGGGCTGTGGGTGTCCCGAGCCCGTAGATGCCGCCACCGCGCTCGAAGAGCTGACGAACTTTCGTTTGGTGGGGCCGAGCGCCAGCGCGCGGCCGCTCAGTTGCCGACCTGAGGCACGGTCCCCGCGGCTGCCATCGAGAGGAATCGAATCGCATCCTGGTTTGCTGCCGGCACGTCGAACACGACAAAGTGACCGTCGCCGGTGTCGTTTTGATATTCCCTGAGTGCGAGCGTCACGGTCTTCGTTCCCTGAGCGAAGTTCGCAGCGAGAGGCGGCGCCAGCTCCTGAAAGTTCGCGATGGCGTCCGGGGTGACGACCGAGGAATCGTGCGTGACTACCTGGAGCTGGGCGGGCGTCGCGTAGAGTCTCATCGTGAGCGGCGGACTGTACGTGTCCGCGAGCCCGTACGTCTGGAACACGCTCTTCGGATCGATGCCTGCATTGGGCTCGCGGGCGATGCTCTTCGCAAAGTTCAGTGGATCTGCAGGATCGATCCACTGCTGCAGCAGCGAAAGCACGGGGTGCAGGTCGCCTCCGTACAGGCCGTTCTGGTCGTAGTCGCCCCCGAGGACGAACGGAACTGCCCGCGCGATGTTCTGAGGCTTGGTCTTCGTGAGGAGCGCTTCCATGAGTCCCGCGCCGTTTCCGGACAGGACGGCAGCACGATAGTCGTTCGTGTAGGGCAATCCGAGGCTTCCGTGCATCGAACCCTGCGAGTGTCCGAAGAACACCGCGCCCGAACGGTCGAACGCGAGCGCCCTACCGCTCACGGCGGCGGGAACGACGAGCGCCCTGGCAAAGCGGCCCATCGAAATCACATCCGCGGCGCCCTGCATCGGGTTGCCGCGCGCCGCGTCGGGGTTCTTGAAGTTGAAGAAGAGATTGTTCGGCGACGCCGTGGAGACTCCGCGCCGAGGCCCGTGCTCCACCTGGTCGTAGCCCAGGACCGCGACCCCCGGGGTCGAGCGAGCGAGCGCTCCCGCGACTTCATCCCGCGCGTGGTCGCGAAAGGAGCCGCCCGTCCCGTGTGCGAACACCGTCAGGGGATAGCCCGACGCGGGAGCGGCCTTCTTCGGTACCGTGAGCGAGACGCAAACGCTCTCCGTCCGTGGCTTGCTCGGGTCGATCGCGCCGCCGACGTCGTAGGGCTCCGTGCCCTGCTGAAAGATCGGGAGCGTGACGAGCGCGTGATACTCGTCGTAGTCGGCCGTACCCGTCCCGCAGGCCCGATCCCCGTCTGCCTGCGGACACGGCGATTTCGCGCCAGCCGAGCACTTCACCCACCCCGATGCGGTCGGGACGGGCTGTGCGTTCGTGGCGGCCGCCAGGTCCTTCATGGGTTTCAGAACGTCCGCGACCGTGAAGACAGCCGCGTTCACGAGCTGGCTCGGGTCGGCGCCCTGAGCCGAAAGGTAGGAGCGGAGCGGCTGGTATCTTGCGTAGGCGTTGCCGAGTGACGCATCGGTCGGGGGAGTGGATGCGAGCATGGCGGTGAACTGCGGTGCTGGAGCAACCGGTATCCCATTCACGTTGCGGAGCGCATTGTAGAGAAGGACGGCGTACGTGTGGCCGGGCGTCAGGACGTCCCCTTCGTGACGACGGACGCCGAGCCAGTTGGGGCAGATGTATTTGCCGCCGCTGGGCGAGTACAGCCAGCCGGCGCCTGAATTTCCAGGATTCGCCGGATCCGTGATGTCCAGGAACTCGACGGGGCTCTGCTGACCCTCCACGAAATTGATCGACTTTCGGTCGAGCTCGCCGTTGAACCGGAAGAGAACCGTCGTGTACGCGCTCCAACCGGTCATGTTCGCCGACACAGCGTCGACGTACCGCTGGACGGGGTCATAGCCGAGGAGGAACGTCCCCGGGGTCGGAAAGCCCGAGAGATCGAGCTTGCCGTTGGTGACGCGGGCATCGTTCGGGAACGGGAGGCGGAAGAAGTCGTAGCCTCCACCGCCGTCGGCGGACGCCGTGCCCGGCACCTCGAAATACGCGCTCACCGTTCCCTGGGTCGGCTTTTCGCAATCCAGCTTCGGGGCCGTGGGGATTCCGAAGGAAACGGGCGGCACGTCCGCCGGGCCCGAGAGCGGCGCACAGCTCCCCGGCGACTGAGCCCCCGAATCCAGGGACGCCGCCGATGGCGCGCAGACCAATCCTGCAAAGCAGTCGCCCGACGTGGCGCAGCCGCCACCGACGTCGACGCTGCCTTCCGCGATGCATTGCGCAGCCAGCCCCACGATGCCGCACCGCAGGCCCACCCTGCAGTCGGAGTCGGCGCTACACCCGGCCCCGACGTCGCCGGCCGTGGCGGAGACCGCCGTACACGTCCCGGACCACACGTGTCTTTGCGGGTCGAGGGTTGGAGTGCACTGCAATCCCGCGGCGCATTCGCCCGCGGCGGAGCAAGCACTCCCGGCCGGGGCAGTGTGCGCGAACGCACAGACCGCGGCAACGCACGCGAGGCCTCCGCGGCAGGTGGAATCAGCGACGGTGTCGTCGCAGGCGTCCCCCACGCCGAGCCCCGGCGCGCTCGTTCCGCCCCCTGCGCCGCCCGATCCGCCGTTGCTCCCGTCGCTCCCGTCCGGGGTCGGGACGTACTGGCCTCCGCCGGGGATGGCGACGGTGTCGCTGCCGCAGGCCACGGTCATCGGGGTAAGGAGTGCGACACAGACTAGCCAGTCAGAGCGGCGCATTCGGGGCTCCAGTCTCGGAGACAATCCCAAAAGGGTACCGCAACGATCCCCCCCGCGTACAGCCGCTCCGCTCCGCGCGCTCGCCACCCACACGGTCCAGCATGCCAGCGTGCCGAGAAGTTTCGGCGCGACGAACCTCTTGCCGCCGTCATGCACGGATCTGCCGCGTCGGGTCCGGCGAACGGGGGTCCGTTCACCGGCCTCCGCAAGTCCAGCTTGACCCGAGTGGCCTGCCCAAACTAGCCTGTCCGCGGGTTGGGTCGTTGGGTCGCGTGCGGGCAGGCAGCAGGAGGCAAACATGGTGCAGACGTCTTTGGTACGGCGCTGGGCGCTGGGTGCGTGCATAGGGGCTTGCACGATCGCGTCCGGGATCTCGAGTCACGCAAGCCCACTGGCGGTGACGGACAGTCGCGGGCAGGGCATCGCCTTCGTCGACGTTCCAGACTCGCCCGGCAGTCATAACCCCAACACCCAGCAGCCGCTGGGCGGCGCGACCGACACTCAGTGGTTCGACGCGGACGGACGCGTCGCGTGTCAGGCGGCGACCGGCACCAGGCCCATTTGCGACTCGGGCGGCGTGCTCTCCTACAAGCCGTCGGCGGCAGCCGCCGACACGGGCGCGCTCGTCCTCTTCTATGACCCTTCGAATCGCTACGACAGCCTGATGAGTGCGTGGTCCCTTGGGGCAAACGACGTCGCTCCGCAGTTGGGGCTCGGGCTGTATGACCTGACCCCTGTCGAGCAGGTCGGGCGGAACGTGCACGTCGCGCCGCTCTTCGGGGGGCTCGATCGGATCGGCGCTCTGATTCGATACTACGACGGCCCGTGCTCGTTCGTGCAGGCGCTGCCGGTCGATCAGATCAAGCCACCCCCGCTCAAGAAGGTGACGTTCCCCTTCCAACTGTTCGGGTTTCCAGGCGCGGGCGGGCTATACGTCAACGTGACGGTCGCGACTCCGAAGTTGAGTACGTTCGCCGCCACGTCCTTCCTTCGGGGGCCCGGAGTCGACGAGATCAACACCAATGTCACGGGCGGAGTGCTCGCCAGCGCGTCGGGCACGGCCGACGTGAACCTGGACATTCCCGTCTTGCCGCCCCTCGTGTCTGTCGAGGTACCCGACTACGACTGGTCCGTTCGCGCCGCGGTGCCGGTCAAACTGTCCGGCGGACTAGTCGGGCTCGATACCGCGAGCGACGACCTCCGTATTGACGTCAAAGAAGACTTTTCGAGCCCCGGAGTGGGGGGCTGCGGGGTTCGCGTTCAGTTCGACTGTCTCCTCAAGGTATTCGGGGTGTGCATCCTCCCGGGGTTGGACGTCGCCGTGACGATCTGTCCGAGTGACACGATCAAGAGCCGCATTAGCGATCAAGTCACGGCCGGCATCTCGGACCCGGCGAATGATCCTTCGCAGTGTCAGATCGTGCCGCTTCCTGACTTGACGAACTTGAGCGCGCTCTCAGTCAAGACGTGCAACAGCGCGGCGGATTGCACGACGGCTTCCGGCGCCGTCATGCCGCTGCTCGATTCCCTTTCGGCAGCCGGAGGGACTCAGCTGGGCGCAAGCGCCGCGACTCTCGCCACGGTCCACGCCCAGGCCACGGATGCGGCAAACTATCGCTGTGCCCCCCTACCGGCCCAGTGCGCGGCGGATTTCCAGAACCTGCCTTATAGCGTGCCTGCCAACACGAATGTCTGTCAGTACGTTCCCAGGGCGGAGAAGCTGAACGTTCGCCCGGATGCGGTCGAGCTCGTCTGGTTCTCCGGCACGCCAGCGGCGCCAGGCACAGTGACGTCCGGGTACACGCTGTTCGCTGCCCTGTCCGCGTTGGGACAGCCTTCGCTGACGCAGTCGATGTGTACGCCGCAGCGGAACGGATCCAGCTACACGGCGAGCGTTCAGGAAGCCAACCACCCGCCGACCCTGGACTTCGTCGCACCCGCGCCTGCGGACCCGGCGTCTCCCGCAGCGGGAGCGCCTGCCTTCGACCTCATCGGGGAGCTACCGTACGGAATCCCCTACAACGACTACATCCGGACGTTCTCCGGCGACCAGGACGACGGCTCTCTGGCACTCGGGCTGACGTGGTCCCTGGCGTTGCCGGACAACCAGCTGGGCGCCAATACCCCCTTCTATCCGTGGGCGTTCCAGGGTGTGGATCTGTCCCGCCCCGAGTCGCTGGCCAACATCGGGCCGGCCACGTTCACGGCGATGGGCGCGGACAGCCAAGGCCTGGCGGTCGTTCGCTACGTGGAGGTCGAAGGGACGGACCTGGCGCCGGACATCGCCTTGTCGGAGCCCGTCGTGCAGTCGGATGGCTTCATCCACGCCCAGGTCGGAGTCCCCGTCACCTTCGCTTCGGCTACCACGGATCCGAACGAACCGGGCGTGACGCAGTGCGGGCTCTGGCAGCAGGGCGACGGCCCGTTCCAGCCCGAACCGCCGTTTGGAACGGAAGTGTGCGTCTTCACGTTCACGTTCGACCAGACCGGCGAAACGTCGGTGACGTTCGCCGTGTTCGGCGGGAGCAAGACGTTCCCCGTCATGGTCGACCCGGCTCCGCCGCCGGCGCAGACGCTGACGGTTCGAATCACGTCTCCGGTCAATGGGCAACAGGTTCAGGGCGGTGAGACGGTCAGCCTGGACGGATTCGCTTCCGGACCGAACGGCATCAACTTCTTCGACTGGTCGGTCGATGGGCTGGACGTGAACGGGGGCGGCTGCAGCGGGCCAAACGGGGGCCCGTGCCAGATCGACCTCCAGTCGTCCTCCTACGCCGCCGTCTCACAATCCTGTCCGAGTCAGGACACCATCGTGCTCACGGTCCGCGATTCGACGGGGGCGAGTGCCACGGACAGCGTGACCGTGAACGTCCAGGGAACCGGCGGGGGCTTCTGTCCCTGAGGCGCACGAATTGGGCACCGGGCGGCGCATCCCGAGCCTGCGATGAGATCGAGCGTTGCGAGAGCGTGATGCGCAGCCCCAACCGAGGTACCGGCCACTCGTCATGAGAGCCTCGCGCGCGACCGTTTGCGTCCTCACATGCCTCTCGCAGTTCGCGTGGGTGGCCTGCCAGAAGCGGCCCGAGCCAACGCCTTCCCCATCACCTTCGTCGGCCCCCGCGCCCAGCGCCCCAGCAAGGGAAACCGCGACGGCAGCGCCTCGCGTGTCGAGCGCGACTGAAGTCGAGGTCCATTGGTCCGTCGCCGGCGCTCCGACGGCGACCGGGATCCTGCGCCTTCGGGGTAATGTCGGCGTGTTCGCGGCAAGCCCGGACCAACCCGCGGAATTCTCGGGTGCGGACCGAATGCTGTTCGATTGGGACGGCGATCGGATGCTCGCCATCTCCGATCGGCAGAGGCGAGTGACGGTGGTGGACTTGAAGTGGTTGCGAACGCAGACCCCGGCCGCCCGTGTCCACGACGGTCGGATGGGGAAGATCGCCGTCGAGAAGACGGGAAAGTGGGAGGAAATGGCAGATCGCCGGTGCCAGCTCTGGGAGCTGAACGGACCAGGCGAGCACGGCAACATGTGTGTGGCGGCGGAACCCGCTCCGTGGTTGCGTCCAGTCCTCGCCGGCGTGCCGTACGCCCAGCCCTGGATGCGCGACGTGTTCGATGGATCTCATCTACCGCTACGGGTCGTCGACATGGGGGCCGACGGAGTCGAGCGTCTCAGGCTGGAGGTCGTTCGAATCCAGACGACGCTCGTCCCCGAATCGCTCTTCACGGTGCCCGAATCCTATCAGGTGCTCGATCCGCGCGCCGTCGCAGCCGCCGGTCAGGCGTCGGGTGACACGCTACCTTCCCCGTCTTCGGATCCTTGACCATCACATCCCGCTCACGGTGAGTGCCGGGCGGACACGAGGCACACGAATCGCCTCGGCGCGGCGAATGGGCCTCCCGCTTGTGACCGCACGCGATGCAAGCAACGGCAACGATGAGAAGCCGCCAGCACGCTCGCATCCGAGATGACGCCTCGTGAACCGGTACGCCACCGGTCCCGTTACCGTCGCGCTAGGCCGAGCTCGGCTCGAACGCTCGCGAACGCGTCGCCGTCGAATACGCGGCTCGCCTCACCTTCGTCGAGGGCGGCCCTGAGCGCTGCACGCTTTTGCTCGAGCGTGGCGATCGCTTCGACTCCGGCGCGCAGCTTGCCGAGGCCCAGGTCGCCACGATCCTCGTGTGGCCGACGGAGGCTGAATCGCCCCGTCTGTTCGTACCGGGCGCGCCGCGGGTCGCTGCGCGCCTAGCGATCCAGCTTCTGAATCCGGCCGTAGCCACCGCCGCCACCGGGGCTCCCGCCGACGCAGTTCTGACCGTTGCCGCCCGCATTGGACGCACTCGTGGAGCCCGACGGTCCGTTCGAGCAGTGGAAGTAGCCGCCGTCCGGTCCGCCCGCACCGCCGCTAGCCTGGATGGTGCTGCCGGTCGTCGTCAGGGTGCTGCCCTCGAGGAGGATCCCGCCTCCCGATCCCCCTCCGCTGCCGCCTCCTTCGTCACTCGCTCCGCACGCCAGAGCGCCTGCCGCACCGTTCGCGCGCACGGTGCCGCTGACGGTCAGGGCACCCGACACGGAGAACTGGATGGCTCCCCCACCCGCGCCGCCCGCGGTGGAGCAACCGCCCGCCATTCCGCCCGCGCAGCCTCCGAGCAGAGGGCTCTCGGAGGCGGTCCCGCGCGTCGCGCCGGAGATGCCGCCCGGTGCCGTCGAATTGCTCCCGCCGCAGCAATGATCGGTGTTGGCGTCTCCGCCCTTGCCACCGGCCGTTCCGAAGCCGCCACCGCCTCCGCCGCTCGCTCCGTAGTTTCTCGCGGTGCTGCCGGTGCCGTTGCCGCCCTGGCTCGTGCCGCAGCTCACGTTGCCGCCCGGGCCGGGCGTCGTCCCGCTCGCGCTCGCGTCGACGATGCCCGCGAGCGTCGCGTTCCCGAACACGGCGAAGATCACCGGGCTTCCGCCCGTGAGCTGGAGTGTGTTGCCGCTCGCCAAGGTGAAGTTCCGCACGGGGACGATGACGACGTCGGGCCCGCCCGGCTGCGTTCGCGTGACCGGCGTCGGCGGGGTCTGACCACACCAGTTGCCGAATGTCAGGGTGGTCGAGTCGAAGGTCGAGACTCCGCAGTTCAGGAGCGTCGTGCTCGAGGACGCTAGGGGATCGAGTCCCGTCGGGTCGAAATTCGTCGGCACGTATCCGAAGCAGAGACCCTCGACGCATTTCCCCCCGCACACGGAGCCGCAGGCGCCGCAGTTCGCGGAGCTCGTGTCCGGGTTGGTCTCGCACCCGTTCTGTGCGTTTCCGTCGCAGTCCAGCGTGCCCGCGCCGCACGCGGTGCACGCGGAAGCAACGCACGTCTGAGCGGTCGTGCAGGTCGCCGTCGGACACGTCGTCCCGCAGCTCGAGTCGAGGTTCTCGGCGCGTTCGCAGCCGTTCGTGGGAGATCCGTCGCAGTCGAGCGTGCCCGCCCCGCACGGGACGCAGGCGCCATTCGAGCACGTCTCGGTGTTCGCCGCGCACGCGACCGTCGCGCTCCAGGCGCCGCTCGCCGAGCACGTCTGGACGCCGTTTCCGGAGCACTGCGTGGCCGCGGGGACGCACACGCCGGTGCAGACGCCTGCGACGCAGGCAGACGCGACGCACGGCGACTCGACGCCCCACTGGCCGTTCGCACCGCAGGTCTGGATTCCATTGTTCGAGCACTGCTTCGCGCCCGGCATGCACACGCCGGTGCACGAACCCGAGACGCAGGCCTGGTTCGCGCACGTTGCTCCGTCCTTCCACGTCCCGGTCGAATCACAGGTCTGAGTCGTCTGACCGTTGCATTGCTTCGTGCCCGGACTGCACGTTCCGGAGCAGGCGCCGGCGCTGCAGACGTTCGCGCAGACCGTCCCGTTCTGCCACGTGCCCGTGGCGTCACACGTTTGCGGAGTGAGCCCGCTGCACCGCTTCGTCCCCGGCACGCACGACCCGGCGCAGACGCCGTTCACGCAGGCCTGATTCGTGCAAGCCTGCGCGGCACTCCACTGGCCGCTCGCGGAGCACGTCTCGACGCCGTTGTTCGAGCACTGCGTCGATGCCGGGACGCACACTCCCGCGCAAGCCCCGGATACGCAGGCGGAGGCAACGCACGCGGTGGCGGCGCCCCATTGGCCGTCCGAGCCGCACACCTGGACGCCGTTGTTCGAGCATTTCCTCGCTCCGGGGGTGCACACGCCCGTGCACGAGCCGGCGACGCACGCCTGGTTCGTACACGTCGCTCCGTCTTGCCAGGAGCCGTTCACGTCGCACGTCTGGGTGACGAACCCGTTGCACTGCTTCGCGCCGGGGCGGCACGTGCCGCCGCACGCGCCCCCGCTGCACACGTTCGCGCACACCGCGCCGCTCTGCCACTTGCCGCCGTCGTCGCAGGTCTGCGGGGTGAGTCCACTGCACTGCTTCGTCCCCGGCGCACAGCTGCCGACGCACGCTCCAGCGACGCATGCTTGATTCGTGCAAGGCACGACCGTGCCCCACTGGCCACTCGCTCCGCAGGTCTGGACGCCGCCGTTCACGCACTGCTTGTCGAGGGGCAGGCAACTTCCCGTGCACGCCCCGGCGACGCACGCCTGGTTCTCGCACGCCACCGGCAGACTCCACTTTCCGTCGGCTCCGCACGTCTGGACGCCGTTGTTCGAGCACTGCGTCGTCCCGGGCGCGCAGTCGCCAGTGCACACGCCCGAGATGCACGCCTGCCCTGCGCAGCTCGCACCGTCTTGCCAGTTCCCGTCGGTGTCGCAAGTCTGCGTGACCGCGCCGTTGCACTGCGCGGCGCCCGGCGAACACGAACCGGCGCACGCGCCACCGGTGCAGACCGTCGAGCACGCCGCTCCCGTCGCCCACGTCCCGTTCTCGTCGCAGGTCTCGGGCGAGAACCCGTCGCATCGCCGCGTGCCCGGGACGCACTCTCCGATGCACGCTCCATCCTTGCAGACGAAGGCGCACGTCTCGATGCGCATCGTGCTCACGAGGTCGACGCCGCACTCGATCGCGTCGCTGCCCTGGCAGAAGCGCATTCCGCCCGCCGCGCCGTCACAGACCGGAACGATCGTCTGACACGTGCCGGCGGTGGTGCCCGGAGTGGTGTCGCAGTTTTCCGTCGCGCTGCACGCCGTTCCGGCGACCCAGGTGCCGCCCTGGCAAGCAAGAGGCGTCTTCTGCGCGTGTCCGGCACACGCCTGCGCGCCGTCGGGGGAACAGGGAGCTCCCGCGCTCGCGACCGCGCTCGTGTCGCCGGGACCCGCGTCCGCGCCGCCGGCACTCGAACCGTCCGCGACGCCTCCGTCGAGTGCGGCGACCGCTCCGCCCGCACCACTATGTCCTCCCGCGGAGGGCGCGCCACCGGCGCCGAGACCGCCGCTTCCGGGATGCGATCCGGCGTCCGGCGATCCGCCGCCCCCGGTGTTCCCTGGCGATGCGCCGGATCCCGCGCCAGCGTGCGATGAGCCCGCGTCGGGCGTCGAGGCACCACCCGCCAGAGAGTCGAGACCCGACGTCGTGCATCCGAAAGCGAAGACACCGACGACGACGACGCGGAGCCGAGACGAGAACATGGGCATTTTACCGAGATGGCGGCCAGTCATCCAACAGGCCGTCCGCATGTGAGCAAGTCAATTTCCGTCATGAAGTTCGACATCTGACCGTGTCCCGCTCCGTCACCAGGCGTACTTCTTGAAAAACTGCCATTCGATCTGCGTCGCGCTCGGGTATCCCGCGCCCGATCCGATGCACGAGGCGCACACGGGCGCGCCGGACCACGCGTGGGCGAGACCGGTGAAGATGCACGCCTCGACTTGGCCGTCGGCGGGGCAACCGTCGTAGAGGTAGCACTGGCCGTTCATGCCGTTCGCTCCGCTCACCGGGATCGTCTGATACGTCGCCTGGCACCCGTTCTTCGCTGCCCAGAGCGTGGCAGACGGGCTGTAACCGGGCTCGGGCGTGCCCTTCGGATCGTCGCAAGCGTCGTTGATGAGCGGATCGGCGTCCCCGTGGAAGATGATGATGGGCATGTGTCCGGTCTTGCATGTACCGAGGCTCCCCATCGTGCCGCCGGAGTGAGGACCCGCGGCCCGGAAATCCGATCGATCGCACGCGATGTGATGGCTCATGTAGCCGCCCATCGAGAATCCCGTCGCATAGACGTGCTCGTCGTCGATGCACTGGTCCTGCTTCATCTCGACCTTGATGGCATCGACGAATGCGAAATCCACGGGGTTGGGGTTGCTGACCAGCGTGCCGAGCCCGCAAAGTCCCGGGCCGTCCGTGACGCTCCACGGGGTGAGTGAGCTCGCGCCGGTCGCGGACGACGTGCCCTGACCGTCGGGGAACACGACGGCAATGCCCTCGCTGTCGGCGATCTTCGAGTACTCGGTGGCGTCGTACAGGCCCGCGCCGTTCTGATTCGCGCCGTGAAACACGTAGACGAGCGGCACCGGCGTGGATGGACTCGCGGACGGCGGCAGGTAGGCGATGAAACTCCGCTGCATGCCGCCGACCGGGATCGTGCGACTCGTCTTGCCCCGCTGGCCCGACCGCATCCCGCAGTTCGCGTTGCCGATCGGCCCCGTGCCGCCGGTACCCGGAGCACCGCTCGCCCCGCTGCCGCCGCTCCCGAGCACGCCGCCGGAACCTCCGACGAACCCGGCGGCTCCTCCGCTCTCCCCGACGGCGACGAACCCTCCGGCCGCGGTCGGGGTGCCTCCTCCTGCCATCGTCACGAATCCGCCAGCACCGAGCCCGACGTTGCCGCCGCCCGCGTTCTCCGGGATGGCGCCTTCTCCGCCGACCCCGCCCATGCCGCCCGCGCCCCCCGCGCCGTTCGACGGCGGCTCGAGGCCCATGTCCGTCGCGCACGCGAACGCCAGGGCGCCAGATACGACAACCAAGGTTGCCAGATCGATCCGTCTGCCGACGACCCCGACCGGAAACGCGCGCATCCGCGCAGCGTAGCGGGCAATGAGTCGGCCAGCCGGCCAGAATGTAACCAAGTTACCTAAATATTTGATTTTATATAGTTAAGCGCCCTTCTGGCCGGACCCGCGGACCCGTGGGGGCCGCCGGCGAGGCTCGACTCACTCCGCTGGGTGCTCGGGCATCACGCCACCCGGGCGGTCGTCGCCAACCGACCCGCGAGGCGAAGGGCGTCCTCGACGCTCGGCTCGAACGAGAGCCCCGGGTATTTCCGCGGCAGGTCGGCCTTGTCGAAGATCTGGTGTGGGCGAGGAAGCGGGCCCGCGATGACCACCGTCTTCCTTCTGCGGGTGACGCTGGATATGGCGTTCTCCAGGGCTGCCAGACCGGTCGCGTCGATCACCGGAACTCGTCCGAGGTCGAGAACGAGGACGCGGAACCCATCCGCGCGACTCGCGTGCAACGCGCTCATCGCGCTCTGAGCCGCCCCGAAGAACAGCGGGCCATTGATCTCGTAGAGGACGACGCCCTCGGGGATCGCGGTTTCCTGCCCTTCTTCGACCATCGAATCCATCCGCAGTCGAGACTCCGTGAGGGTGGCCATCCGTCGCATGAACAGGAACACCGCGAGGACCATGCCGACGGAAATCGCGACGACCATGTCGAAGACGACGGTGAGGAAGTAGCAGAGAAGCAAGACGGCCGTGTCACTCTTCGGTGCGACCTCGAGGATGCCGACGAAGTTGTGCACCTCCGACATGTTCCAGGCGACCCGAACGAGGAGCGCCGCGAGCGACGCCATGGGCACGTACGCGACCAGTGGCGCGAACACGAGGATCGACAGCAACACCAGGAGCGCGTGGATGATCGCCGAAACGGGAGACCTGGCGCCGGCCCGGATGTTCGTCGCCGTACGCGCGAGGGCGCCCGTGGCCGGTATCCCGCCGAAGAAGGGCGCGACCACGTTCCCGATGCCGAGCGCCACCAGCTCCGCGTTCGGATCGTGCTGGGTGTTCGTCATGCCGTCCGCGATCGTCGCCGACAGCAGGGACTCGATGGCTCCGAGCATCGCGATGGCGAACGCCGCCGACGCGAGCTCACGCACGTCGGCAAAGGAGAGCCCCGACGTGCCCCAGGGTAGCTGCACGCGGGGCAGCACGCCGGGGATCCCGTGAACGGCGACGCCGTCCACCACCGTCGTGAACCTGGAACCGATCGTCGCGACCACGAAGCGGGGGTCCAGCCGGTGAGCGAGCGCGCACGCCGCGGCGACGAACGAGATCGCGAGCAGCGGCGACGGGAGCTTCGGGACGACCTTCGGCAGGTAGACGATCAAAGCGAAGGTCGCGACCGATACGACCACCTCCTCCCATCGAGCCGTCCCCCGCGCACGGAAGAGGGTCACGACGCGTTCGAGGTAGTGGTCGGGCATCGCCCCCGCGGGGGTCAGGCCGAAGACGTCCTTCACCTGAAGGGTGGCTATCACCGTCGCGATACCGGTCGTGAAGCCCGTGGTCACGGGATACGGCATGAAGCGCACGAGTGCGCCGAAGCGCGCGAGACCCATGCCCGTGAGCATCACCCCGGCGATCATTCCCGCGGTGAGCAGTCCGGACAGGCCGTAGCGATTCGTGATCGGCGCGAGGATCACCACGAACGCGGCCGTCGGACCGGTGACCTGGAACTTCGAGCCGCCGAGAAGTGCCACCGAGAAGCCCGCGATGATCGCCGTATAGAGACCATGCTGCGGTGGCACACCGACGGCGATGGCGAGCGCCATCGACAGCGGCAACGCGACGACGCCGACGAGAACGCCCGACAGCGCGTCCGCTCGCAGGTCAGCCACGTGATATCCGCGCGACAGCACGCGGCGCATCGCGGTCGCGAGGGGGACCGGCCAGTCCGGCAGGGGGGCGACTGAATGCGGCGGCGCGCCGCGGTTCCCACCGTTCATGATTTCTGTCTCGCGCCGGAGGCGGCGGGACCCCTCCGGATGGCGTCGAGAATGGCCCAGCTCCACGCTGGCTTGACGACCACGATGATCTCCGGCGCGGGCTCGGCCCGGCTCATTTCCTCGAACTGCTTCGGACGCTGAGTCACCACGACGATCCGGAGCGTCACCTTCGCGACGGCCGCAGCTTCGAGCGCGGAACACACCGCAGGCCACTCGAAGTCGTCGGGAAACAGGACGAGCGCGGCCGAGTCCTGGAGGAGTGACGGCGCGTCCTTCAGATGTCTGCTGCTCGCGACGTTGAGCCCGGCAGCCCGAAGATAGAGTTGCAGACCTTCGAGAGTGTCCGGGCTCGCCGAGACGAGCGTGACTCTCCCCCCTCTGGATCGAGGGACGACCTTCGCGGCGCTAGGCACGGAGCGCCCCTTCGTCCAGGAGGGACGTCTTTCGATAGAGGCAGAGCTCGTTCCGGAGATCGTGCGCGACCCGGACCGGACGATAGCAACCCGGCACCGGGGCGCCGAAGCCGTTGTACGTCAGCAGATAGGTCCCGAGCGGAGCCCGGTTCAGGAGGTCCTGCATCGCCGCGCGATCCCGCCCGTAGCGTGCGAGGCTGAGTTCCACGGAGGAGTCTATCCGCTCGTGCGCCCGGAAGACGTTCTCCTCGAACGGGTTGTACGCGTAGTAGGCATCGGCCGCGGGAACCGTCGCCGACGGAAGCTGCCCCACGGCGAAGAGGACGCGGTCCTCGCAGCCGAACACGGAGGCGAGCTCGCGCGCCACCACCACGAGGCGCTCTCGATGTTCCACCCCGACGAACCGAGCCCGACTCGCGAGAGCGGTGGCGACGCAGAATTTCCCGACGCCCGAGCCCACGTCGACGACGCTCCGGATGCCGAACTCGTCTATCCACTCCGCTGCCCGCACTGCCACGCGAAGCGGCGTCCAGAACATCGGCGACAGAATGCGCAGGTCGCGGGGGAGGTACTGGTCGAACACCTGATCGGAGGGCGGGACCCGCGCTCGCAGTCTTCGTTCGATCTGCTCGGGCTCCGTCGCCGCGGCCAGTCCGTCGATCGGTGTCAGCTCGTCGGTCCACGAGGCGAAGACGGGACAATCGCGAGGGCCCTCCGACATGGCCCCTCCTACTGCAACGCCTCTCGAAGACGCTTCTCGAGAGCCGCGTGCTCCGTTCTGAGCGCCTCCGGGAGGCGATCGCCGAACTTCTGCAGGAACTCGGCGTTCCGAGCGGCCTCGCCCATCCAGGCCCGTACGTCGACGGCCAGCAGTCGGTCGAGTGCGTCCGGGGGGAGATCGAGGCCGGACAGGTCGATGGATTCCGGGTGAGGCAGGTGGCCGATGGGCGAGCCGTGCGCCCCTGCCGTTCCTTCGCACCGCTCGAGGATCCACTTCAGGACTCGAACGTTGTCGCCGAACCCGGGCCAGAGGAAGCGATCGTCCTCGCCCGTGCGGAACCAGTTCACGTGGAAGATCGCCGGCGGGTGGAGGAGCCGCGAGCCGACCGACAGCCAGTGAGAAAAGTAGTCGGCCATGTTGTACCCACAGAACGGCAGCATCGCCATCGGGTCGTTTCGCGGCACGCCGACGGCTCCCGTCGCGGCGGCCGTCGTTTCGCTCACCATCGTGGCCCCGACGTACACGCCGTGCTGGAAGCTGCGCGCCTGGTAGACGAGCGGAGCGAGCTTCGCCCGTCTTCCGCCGAAGACGATCGCCGAGATCGGCACGCCGGTGACGCGCTCGAAGGACTCCGAAGTGCTGGGACACTGCCGCAAGGCCGCCGTGAAACGGGCGTTGGGGTGCGCCGCTGGACCGGTGGACCCGCCGTTCCGCCAGGGGCGCCCCTGCCAGTCCTCGAGCTCCTCGTTCGGCTCGAGCTTCGACAGGCCCTCCCACCAGACGCTCCGGTCGGCGCGGAGCGCGACGTTCGTGAAGATCACGTCCCGCGAGAGCGAGGCCATCGCGTTCGGGTTCGTCTTCTTGCTGGTCCCCGGGGCGACGCCGAACATTCCAGCCTCCGGGTTGATGGCCCAGAGCCGTCCGTCCCCACCGACGCGCATCCAGCAGATGTCGTCTCCCACGGTGTCGACCTTCCAGCCCGGCAGCGACGGCACCAGCATCGCCAGGTTCGTCTTCCCGCAGGCGCTCGGGAAGGCTGCGGCCACGTAGTGCGTCTTCCCTTCGGGACTCGTGAGTCCGACGATCAGCATGTGCTCGGCGAGCCACCCCTCCCTCCTCGCCTGCGCGCTCGCTATCCGGAGCGCGTGACACTTCTTGCTGAGAAGGGCGTTGCCGCCGTATCCGGAACCGATGCTCCAGATCTCCCGCTGATCGGGGAAGTGCACGATGAAGCGGCGGTCCGGAGACAGGTCTCCGAGACTGTGCGCGCCACGGACGAAGTTGGCACCGTCGAGCGCGGCCATCGCCGGTCGCCCCATCCGCGTCATGATCCGGAGGTTCAGCACGACGTAGGGGCTGTCGGTCACCTGAACCCCGACCCGGGACCACGGAGAGCCAATCGGACCCATCAGGTACGGCACGGCATAGAGCGTCCGGCCCTTCATCGCGCCTCTGAACAGGGGCCACACCTTCTGCCTCGCGTCCTCGGGAGACATCCAGTTGTTCGTCGGCCCCGCGTCGTCGCGTGACGGGGTCGAAATGAACGTCAGGTGCTCCGTGCGGGCGACGTCGTTCGGGGCCGAACGGTGCAGGAAGCTCGCCGGATGTGTCGCGGGGTTCAGCGCGATCAGCGTTCCTGCGCGAACCATCTCGGCCTCGAGTCGGTCACGCTCCTCGTCACTCCCGTCGCACCAGTGGATGCGCTCGGGCTGTGTGTGCGCCGCCACCTCGGCGACCCAGGCTCGCGCTGCGCGGCTTCCGAGACGTTCTTCGTCCATCGAAGGGAGAAAGAGCAGCTTCCGTGCCACGGAGGCTCCAGCGCCGCGCGCGCCTCCGGCCCTCCCGCGCGGGCGGGAAACCCGACTCGGCGCTCGAAAACGGACCGAACTGGGCCCACGTCGCGCTCGATGGCCGGCAGAATGTGCCAACTTGGCGTACCTGTTCGAGCCATCGGCGCTCGTCTCGTGACCGAAGGTCACCATCGGGACGCGCGGGTACGGAAGCAATCCCGGTCGGATCTCGGCGCTTCTTCGGCCCCTTCACGATGGCCTCGCCGGGTCGTTCCGGTACGGATCCTGCTGCCACCTGGATCCGTGACGTGCCCCATTCTCGTTCCAGGAACCACCTAGATGCTGTTCGTCATCGCATTCTTGCTCGTCGTCGCGACGATCGGCGGGCTCCTCTACGTCTTCGTCGTTGCGCGCGCGGTGCCCGGGGTGTTCGAGCAGCGCGTGGGCGCACTCGAAGCCCTTCCCCCCGACGTCGGACAGTGGAAGGTCGACGTCGAAACCGAAGAAGGTCGCGCGGCCGCCCGATCGGGCCAGAGTCGCGAAGTTCGTCTCTTCTACGACATGCAGCGTGCTCGACTGCTCCGGCAGGTCAGGTACCGAAACCCCGCGACGCGCGCAATCATGCGCGTCGAGCCCGACGTGGTCGTGCCCCGTCGCCGCGTCCGGACCTGAATTCGCATCGTGCGGCGCTCGCCGCCGCAGGCGCGCTGTCGGCGCGACGGCGCCGTGTTACTCGTCGGGCTCCATGGTGTCCAGGCGCCCGGTGGACGTGGTCTTCGAGCCCGCGATGCGATCGAGCTCGATGCGGGATCTGGATCGCATCATCCGGGCGATCGCACCGAAGGACGTCGGCGTCACGCTCATCGGAGAGAGCGGCACCGGCAAGGAGATTCTCGCACGGAGGATTCACGAACTCTCTCCCCGGCGCGCGGGGCCATTCATGCCGATCAACTGCGCGGCGATTCCGGACACGCTCTTCGAGAGCGAGCTGTTCGGACACGAGCGCGGGGCCTTCACGGGCGCGAACGAGCGCGCGAGGGGAAAACTCGAGGCGTCGGGCGGCGGCACCCTCTTCCTGGACGAGATCGGCGAGATGCCGCTCATCGCCCAGGCCAAGCTCCTCCGGTTCCTCGAGAGCCGGAAGTTCATGCGGGTCGGCGGGCACACGAAGATCCAGGTGGACGCTCGCCTCGTCTGCGCGACCTTGCGTCCGCTCGAGCAAGAGGTGAAGGCGGGGCGGTTCCGCGCCGACCTCTACTACCGGATCCAGGGCGTCACGCTCCACGTTCCTCCGCTTCGTGAGCGTCCCGCCGACGTGGCACCCCTCGTCGGTCAGTTCGTGGCCGAGCTCTCGGCGAGACACGGCGTGAAGCCGCCTCGGATTGGACGCGCGGCCATGAACGTCCTTCGTCGGTACGAGTGGCCCGGAAACGTGAGGGAGCTCAAGAACGTGATCGAGCTCCTGTGCCTTCTCCGGGCTGGGAAACGGGTCGGCCCAGCCGATCTGCCGGCCCCGCTCGCAGCGCTCGGGGAACACCCGCGAGACTCGCCAGAGGAGACGTCCCTCACCGTCTCCCTGACTCAGCCGCTCGACGCCATCGTCCGCGCCGTGTTCGAGGCGGCCCTCCGTCTCGAGGGGGGGAACCGATCGAGGACCGCCCGGAGGCTCGGAGTGAGCCTTCGGACGGTGCAGAGGCAGCTCGGCGGCGGCCGGAGGCGCTAGACGCGATGCCGGCTACGCGCGACGGCTGGCCTTAAGGGGCCGGTCGGACCCGCCGTTGACCCCACCGTGAGCGCCCGGTTGATCCGACGATGGAAGCCCATGGCCGGGTGGTCGCCGCGCGCGCCGGAAGCGCGCCGCGCCGTGGTGCGCTCGATGCAGGCGGGGACCGGAGCGGTAGCATGACCAAACTCCGCGTTCTGTTCGTCGACGACGAGGTAGCCATCCTCGAAGGGTTGCGAAATCTTCTCCGGAAGGAGCGGAACCGTTGGGACATGGCCTTCGCGTCGAGTGGGGCGCAGGCCCTGGCGGAGATCGAGAAGGCTCGCGTGGACGTCATCGTCTCCGACATGCGAATGCCAGGGATGGACGGCGCGACGCTCCTCGCCCGGGTGAAGGCGGAATACCCGAGCGTGGCGCGATTGATCTTGTCGGGTCACGCGGAGCAGGAGGCGGTCCTCCGCGCCCTCCCGGTCGCGCATCAGTTTCTGAGCAAGCCGTGCGACGCTTCGGTGTTGCGGAGCGCCATCGAACGCACCCACCGCGTGAGCGCGCTCCTCGACGACGACGGCATCCGGAGCATCATCGGCCGACTGGAGCGGCTGCCCTCCGTGCCGTCGACGTACCTCGAGCTGACCCGAGCCGCCGCGGACCCGAAGCGAAGCATCGCGGACCTCGCGAAGATCGTGGAGACGGACCCGGCGATGTGCGTGAAGGTTCTTCAGCTGGTGAACTCCTCCTATTTCGGCCTCGCCCAGCGAATCGGTTCGGTGCGTCACGCGGTGGCCTACATGGGGCTCGAGTCCCTGAAGGGCCTGGTCCTGTCGGCGAACGTCTTTGCCGCGATGGAGTCGCAGCCGACGCCGCATTTCTCGCTCGAGCGCCTCCAGGAGTCCTCCCTCCACGCTGCGCGGATCGCCCGCCGGCTCTTCTCGGACGCCAGGAAGGCGGATGAGGCGTTCACGGCGGCCCTCGTGCACGACATCGGGAAGATCGTGCTCGCGCTCGGCTTCCGGGAGGAGTTCGAGCGGGTCGCCGTCGACGCCCAGGTGAGCGGGCGCCCCGTCCACCTCGTCGAAAAGGAGATCCTCGGCGTCGACCACTGCGAGGCGGGCGCGTACCTGCTCGGGATGTGGGGGCTGCCGTTCGGGATCGTCGAGACCGTCGCGTTCCACCACACGCCGTCGCTGATCTCGGACGGCCCACGTGACATCCTCGCGGCGGTACACGTCGCCGACGTGCTCGGGGACTCGGCGTGCTACGGGGAGCCGCCCATCGACTCCGGCTCGGCCCTCGACCTGAAGTTCCTGGAAGGTGCCGGCATCGCCGGTGACCTTCCGGAGTGGACGGCGATCGCGGAAGAGGAGAGCCGGCGCGCGGCGTGACGGGGGTCGAGGCGGCTCGCGTCGGCGGTCGGACGGGGCTCTCGCTCTACCCCGCGTTCGTTCCGCGTACCTGCGCCCACACCGGGGGGCCTTCCGATGCGCCCCGGCTCCGTGGGTAGCGGTTTCCGCCAGTAATCTTTCGGCGCGGGCAGCCGATTGAATCGGAAAGGGATGACCGCCCCGAGCTCGAACGTGGAACGACGACCGGCGTCTTGCGGGGAGACGACGTCCGCGTTCGCGGACCCTTACGTCGAGCTGAACAAACGACTGACGGTCGTGAACGGCGCCGGCGCGGCGGGCATCACGGCGTTGACGGCGCTGGCGATCCGGAACGATCCGCACCGGCTCGCGTTCGTCGTCGTCACCCAGGTCGTCGTCATTGCGTTCAACACCTGGGTGAACGTCGTTCTCTTGCCGCGGCGCGGTCGGCGCGCCGAGATCCCGCGAACGGTCGTCAATCTCACCACGGCGATGCTCGTGAACCACGTCGCCGGCTGGCCGATCCCCGTCTGGGCGTGGCTCCCGTACGTCGCCCTCGCGTTCGATCACCTCGACCGCAAGATCGCCGTGTGGACCCTCGTGCTCTACTGCGTCGTCCAGGACGCCGCCGCGCTGCTGGAGGGGGTGCCCTGGATCTACCCACTCAGCTCCACGCTGTTCGCCATCTTCTGCTCGGAGGTCTCGAGGCTCCGGTACTCGGCCATCCGCGCGATGCTGGTTCACGCCGACCAACAACATCGGGACATCGCCGAGGCTCACGAGTTCCTCGGACAGACGATCGTTCAGCTGGCGGACGAGACGGTCGCGCGCGAACAGGCGGAACGGGAGCTGATGCAGGCGCAGAAGCTGGAGGCCGTCGGCCGTCTCGCGGCCGGCGTCGCGCACGAGATCAACACGCCCGTGCAGTTCGTGAACGACAGCGTTCAGTTCCTGCGGGATGCGTCGAACGACCTCGTCGAGGTGATCCGCGCGCTCGACGCCGTGAGGCGAGCCGTCCTCGCGGGCGAGGAGGCTCGGCCGGCGGCGCTCGCGGCGGGCGAACGGGTCGACGCCGTCGACCTGCCGTACCTCGAGGAAAACGTCCCTCCGGCGTTCGAGCGCGCGCTCGAGGGCATGCAGCGGCTCGCGAAGATCGTCCGCTCGATGAAGGAGTTCGCGTATCCGGACTCGACGGAGATGAAGCCCGCCGATCTGAACCGCGCGATCGAGAGCACTCTCGTGATCGCCCGGAGCGAGTACAAGTACGTCGCGGAGCTCGAGACGGAGTTCGGAAAGCTCCCCCACGTGACGTGCCACGCGGGCGAACTGAATCAGGTCGTCCTGAACCTCGTCGTGAACGCGGCTCACGCGATAGAAGAAGTGGTTCGCGGCACCGACCAGCGGGGTCGCATCACGGTCAAGACGCATCGCGAGGGCGACCACGCGTTGATCTCCATCCAGGATACCGGAGCCGGCATTCCGGAATCCGTCCGGCCGCGGATATTCGAGCCGTTCTTCACCACGAAGGAGGTCGGCCGCGGGACGGGTCAGGGGCTCGCGCTCGCGCGAGCGGTCGTGGAGAAGCACCGGGGGAAGCTCTGGTTCGAGACCGAGGTGGGAACCGGGACGACGTTCTTCATTCGGCTACCGCTCGACGCCGAAGCGAACCCCCGCGTGGCAGCCTGAGGCCCCGGGAGCACGCCGCGGGCGTCCGCGCGGTCCTCCCTCAGGTCTGCGGTCGGAGGACGTCGTGCACGAGGCTCTCGAGCGCGGTGAGACCGAAGGTGATCTTCTTGAAGAACGACGGGTTGTGCCGGACGACCACGAACCTCGGGTGCTTCGACCAGATGGCGTGCAGGCGGCGGTCGAGGTGGAGCGCCTCCTCGACGGATTCGATGCGCATCGGGTTACCGCCCTCGATTCCGCAGCCTCCGACCGCGGCGCTCTCGAAGAAGATGACGGCGTCGTAGCGAGCGAGCTCCTCCTCTTCCGTCGTGCCCACGGCGGAGAAGAAGTCGGCGGGCTCGTCGGGCCAGTATGCGGCGCCATCGACCGTTCCCCGGTCGCAGAGCAGGACGCGCTCGGGGAAGCGCGCGGACTGTACGTTCTCGAGGTTCTTCTGGAGGTGGTAGATGGCGGACTGCGCGGCTCGCCTCGCGTGGGCTTCCGTCACTCGCGGGAAGCCGCCCGAGAAGAGCAGGGTCGCGGCCTCGGGCACGATGACGACGCGCTCCCCGATCTCGCGCCGAAACAGGTCCGCGGCCGTCGTCTTTCCACCGCCCGGTCCGCCCGTGAGCACGATGCGACAGCGCCCGTTGTTGTTCGTTTCACTCGATTGATGGGCGGACGTCGGCATGTTTCTTCGGTCCCGTTGCAGCGTCGTCCTACGGGACCTCGCGGGCGCGAGCCGCCGCCCGAGCCCCGAGCGCCGCGTCGAACACGAGCAATTCGCCGATGTTCCCCGGCGTGACCAGCCCGACCAAGCGTCCGTCGTCGAGGACGACCAGCGCCGGGCAGTCGCTCCCCTGCAGGCGAGTGAACGCGGCGTCGGCCAGCTCCGTCGGCACGGCGGTCTCGAAGCTCCGGTGCATGATTTCATGGACTCGAACCTCGGGTCCGCGCTCGGCGAGAGCCTTCAAGACGTCGCCGTGCGAGACGACGCCGACGACCTCGGTGCCGTCGACGACCGGGAAATCCTGCTGGAAGCCGGATAGCGTGAGCTCGACGGCTCGCCGGATTGGCGCAGTCGGCTCCAGGGCTCGAAAGTCCGTGATCATCGCCTGCCGGACCGTCATCCCGCCGAGCATCGTCTTGAGCTTCGCCGTGGAGGACTCGGCCGCCGCGCCCATCCAGACGAAGACGGCGATCACGACCAGCATCGGATTCACCATCAGACCCACGAAGCCGAGCGCGAGGGCCACGGCTTGCCCCAGGCGAGCGGCGGTTTCCGTCGCCCGCTCCGGCGTCATCCGCATCGCGAGGCCGGCTCGTAGCACGCGACCGCCGTCCATCGGGAACGCCGGCAGGAGATTGAACGCCGCAAGCGACAGATTGATCCACAGGAGCTTGGTGAGAAAGGGCCCACCGACGACCCGCAGACCTTCGAGACCAGTCGGGACCTGGAGGACGCGGATGACACCGAAGAGGACCAGCGCGATGCCGATGTTGACGGCGGGTCCCGCGAGCGCGACCAGAAGCTCGTGAATCGGCTCGTCCGGCATGCGCTCCAGTCTCGCGACGCCGCCGATGGGCAAGAGCGTGATGTCCCGCGTACGGATGCCGAAGCGCCTGGCCGTGAGCGCATGACCGAGCTCGTGGAGCACTACGGTGGCAAAGACGCTCACGATGAGAAGGAGCCCGCCCGCCGCTGCCGAGAGACTGTGGCCGAGAGCCCAATGGCTCGCCGCGACCCAGACCAGGAGCAGCAGGAAGGACGCGTGCATGTAGATGCCGATGCCGGAGACTTCTCCGAGCTTCCACGACCAGCGCATGGCGGCAGTGCGCGGGCCGCGTCTCGGGGCGAGCGTTCGAGATTGCCGGTCCGTGGCTGAGGCCAGCCTCGGGGTCCACGGGCTCAGGGGCGCTTCGGCCATCGTTCTTCTACCCTCTGGAGCAAACGTCGTTCCAGAAGGTACGCTCGACGGCGTCGCTCTTCGACGGGCGCGCGGAGCCTGCGAATGACCCCCTCCGAAGACTGCGGTCGAGCCACGCGCAGTGTCTGCGCCATGGCGCACCGCTCGCCGTCCGCCTTCCGGATCGCCCCCGGCACGCCGCCGAGCGATCGGTCGAGGCTCGGCGCCTGCCCCGACTCACCGCGCGCCGCCGCTCCTCACCTCGCCGCGGCCGGCGGCCACCACGGCGATGGTTCGCGTACCGGGCGCAGCCCCCGGAGCGGAGCTGGGAGCGCAGCGCGAAGGGCCTGGACGATAGCGCCTGCATCCTCCCCGGTGAAACGCGACGCGACGGCTCGTGCCTCGCGATCGAGCCGCGAGAAGACGAGGAGCTGGACGTAGAGGCGTGCGGTTTCGACGCTCGCGCCCGCCTCGAGGACGGGTCTGAGGACGCGGAGGGCGCGGAGATAGGCGCCGAGGTTCGCCAGGGTCGTCGCGGTCGCGACGCGCTCGCGCTCGCTCGTGCTGGCGGAGAGCCTGCTCGCGGAGTCGAGGAGCGGGGCGGCCTCCCCGCCCAGGCCCGCGGAGCTCGCGAACGCTCGCGCTCGCGCTGCGTCCCCGACCTCCGCCCAGGCGAGCGCGACGCGAAGGGCGTTCGGAACGAGCCTCGCCGAGTCGGTCGGGACGGCCGAGAGCATCTCTCGTGCGATCTCGTCGCGGCCGAGCCGCGCGGCGAGCACCCCCGCGGAGGAGAGCAGCTCGACGCGGCTCCGGTCACGCCGGAAGGTCGCGAGGGTCTTGGGCCCGATGGGAGCGCGCCGGGGAAGGTCCGGCGCAGGAGGCGGGGACTCCGGAGGGTCGCCAGCCCACAGGCGCCGGAGCTCACCGAGCGCCGCCTCGAGCCGCACGACGTCGCCATCCGCCGTCTGCCGCGCGTAGAGCTCGAGGCGATGCACGTGCACGCCGAGCGCGAACCACGGGGTCGCGAGCTGGCCGAATCGCATCGAGCCCGGCGACACCGCGCGCGCGAGGAGCCGTTCGGCCGCCGCGAGGTCCCCCGAGTGCGCGGCGTCGCGCCCGAGCTCCCGGAGTGCGAGGGGGTTTTCCGGGTTCGCGCGGAGCTCGGCTCGCCAGATCGCGACGTCGCTCTGGAAATCGACCGTCCGCACCAGGACGGCCCCCGCGCTCGCGAGGAGCACGCCGGCGAACGCGAGCACGGCGCTCCGCGTGCGCGCCCAGGGAGGCCTCGCTTCGAGCGCGCGCCCGAGCGCCGCCACCAGGAAGAACAGCGGCTCGTAGAGGAACCGGTCGGCCGCCGTGTTCGGAACTCCGGTCGCGACGAACTGGAGCAGGGGCAGGACGAGGAGGGCGGCAGCGACGAGCGCGGCGGCTGCGGCGCGGTCGCGCCGGTACGCGCGGACCGAGAGCGCGACGTAACCGACGCCGACGAGCGCTCCGCCGACCACCCTGGCCGCCGGCCAGTGCGGCGCGCCGTTCACGAACTCGAGAGGATCCGGAAAGAACGTGCCCGGCCACGGAAAGATCACGCGTCGCGTCTCGGCCCAGATCGAGACGAAGCCGCCCGGGAGGGAGAACGAGGGGGTGGAGAGAAAGACCGGCATCCACGCCCACCGCAGGCCGAGATAGATCGCCGAAGCGACGGTCGCGGCGACGAGCGGCGCCCGGCTCTCCCCTCGCCTTGCCGGCGGCGCATCACACCAGGAGTCGACTAGGAAGAAGAGCGGCAGCCCCGCGGACGACTCCTTGCACAGGAACGCAGCGAGGGCGGCGAGACTCGCCGCTCCCCACGCCGCGGCCCGGTGGAGTCCCCTCGCCGATCCTCCGGCTCTCGAGAGCTCGAGGCACGCGAGCTGGAAGAGCAGCGCGAAGACGTCCGTACGTCCCGAGATCCAGAGCACGCTCTCCCCGCGCGTCGGGTGGATCGCAAAGAGAAGACTGCAGCCGAGCGCGACGCGCGCGTCCGGCACCCACCGGAGGAGCACCCGCGTCGCGAGGAGCACGGTGAGCGCGTGAGCCAGAACGTTCGTCGCGTGGAACACCCACGGACGGCCGCCGCCCCAGACCCAGTTCAGGACGTACGTCAGGAACACGAGCGGCCGGTAGTACCCGAGCCCCAGGACGACCTCGCCCCGCGCGTGCGCGTCCCAGAGCGCGGTCCCGAAGTATCCGCGGACGAACCGGAGCTCGTGCGCCCAGGGGTTGTCCCGGATGAGCGGCAGATCGTCGAAGACGAACCCGCCGACGAGGCTCGGAGAGAAGACGAAGAGCGCGACCAGCGCCACGGCGAGCGGCCCGAACCGATGGATGCGTCCGAGCCTCACGTCCGCCAGGCGACGTCCCCTTCCGGCCGATACACGCAGGTGACCCCCGTCGCGATCGCGCCGTCGAGGTGCGCGCCGAGCTCCGGGAGCTCCGCGCGGATCTTCTCGATGCTGTCCCGGATCCGCGCGGTGACGGCCTTCCGGGCGCGCTCCGTCGCCTCCGCGAACGCGCGCGGACGGCCGCCGAGCCCCGTCGCCGAGGCGAGCTCGCGAATCAGCCGGTCTCGCTCTTCCGTGGCGGCGAGCGCCGCGTCGCTTCCAGCGGCTTCGGCGAGACGGATCTGCTGGTCCAGCGCGTCGATCCGTTCGCGGAGCGCGTCTCGCGCAGAGTCGTCCAGGACGGGCTGCATGCTCGGTCGCTCGACCTCCACGCCGGCCATGAGCGCCGCGGCGGAGAACTCCGTCCCGGGTTGCGCGAGGAGCCGCGCCAGATCTCCGAGGCCGCGCGCGTGCCTGAGGTGGCACACCCGACCGCCGAACGCGACGCGCCACACGTCCCCCTCGCGGACGAACGCGTTCTCGTCCGTGCGCTCCGCGCGGGGAGGAGCGATGAACGCGAGCACGGCTCGAGCGACGGCCGCCCAGTCACCGAGCCACGGGAGGTGCGCGTTCCCCGGAAGCGACGCGAGCTCGGCGCCACGGATCCGGGAAGCAAGCTCTCGCCCGTGCTCGAAGGGAATCGCACGATCGCCCGTTCGATGGAGCACGAGCGTCGGGGCCGAGACTTTCGAGAGCAGCGGCGAGACGTCCATGTCGTAGGTGAGCTCGAGGAGCCGCGCCGCCATCTCCGGCGTGGCCCAGTCGCGCTGCAGGGACGAAAACCGGTGGCGCTCCTCGCCCGTGTGATCGGGGTGGAAGAGATCGAAGAGCGCCTTCGCGCCGAGGCCCCAGCTCGTCCGCACGAGCCCCAGCATCGCTTCCCTCACGGCCCGGGTGACGAGCCCGCTCCCCTGCGCGTACGCTCCGAAGAGCACGAGGTGAGTGACGCGAGACGGATGCTTCGCCGCGTAGGCGATGGCAGGCGGGCCCCCGCAGGAGCCGCCGAAGAGTGCAATCTCGTCCGCCCCGACCTCGTCGACCAGCGCCTCGAGCGTCGCGAGCTCGTCCTCGAGCGTGAGGGCCTCGCGCGTCCTGTCGCTCAGGCCCACCCCGGCCCGATCGTAGCGAACGACCGTCAGCGACTCCGCGAGGCGCGTGAAGAACCCTCGAAACGCGGGGTCCTCGAAGTCGCGCTCGACGTGGCTGACCCACCACGCCGGCAGCACGAGGACCGGGCCCTTTCCGTCCATCGCGTAGGCGATGCGTTGCCCACGGGGGCTCTGGAAGAACCGGATCCTCGGCGGCACCTCATCAGGTTAGTCGAACCTCCGGAACGCCGCGACCTGGCCGCGGGAACGGCAGCAGCATCGGAACCGCGGCGCGGTAGCGCCGGTACTCGTCCCCGAAGACGCGGACGAGATCCCGCTCCTCGTGCTGCACCCCGACGAGGATGTAAACGGTGAACAGGGCCGCGAGGAGCAGGTGGCTCCCCGTCATGACCGGCGCCACCCAGAGCCCGACGAGGATCCCGAGGTAGAGGGGGTGGCGCACGATCCGGTAGAGGAACGGCACGCGAAACACCGGCGCGGGGGCCGCCCGGCCGAAGGCCTGCTTGAGGCCGAAGAGCTCGAAGTGGTCGATCGAGTACGAGCTCGCGAGGACGAGCCCCCACCCGAGGGCGCTCAGAACGAGGAGGAGCGTCCCGAGACCGCCGCCCACGCTCCACACGACTCCGCCGACCGGCTGCCACTGCCAGCAGACGAGCGCGAGCTGGAGGCTCGCGACGAGCACGTAGAGGGGCCGTTCCGCGGACCGGGGCAGGATCCTCGACAGGCCCTGCTTGAACCCTGCACGCGCCATGACGCTGTGGACGACGCCGAAGAAGGCGATGAGCGACGCGTCCACGGCGAACGCGAGGAGCGGGGCCGTATCCCCCGCCGAGTCCACCGTGCGCGGCACGACGACGCCGAGGGTGAAGCCGATGAAATAGAGGAAGGCCGCGTTGAACGCGGCGTACGCCACGATGCCGAGAGCTCGAACCATCATGCCCGGAGGGCGGAAGATCCGGTCTGGCACCCCGGAAGACGGCGGCTGGCGCCCGGACCCGACGTCGAACAGTCGTTTCAGGACGGGCCGTTCGGGGCCCTCGAGCCCCAGGAGCTCGCGCCGCCTCACCCCGCTCGACGGCCCGCTCGTACTTCTTCCTGCCCGGGAACCCGAGCGCGGACCCCCGATCGGGGCGGCGCCGTCGTCCGCGGACGAACCAGCTCCGCCACGAGCGCATCACGGAGCTCATCCATCTGTTCCGCGGCGAGACTCTGACCGAGGAGGGAGAGGGCATAGAGCCCGACCGCGCCGAGCAGCGCCGGGACGAGGGCATAGAGCGCGACCGGTCTCTCCCGGATTGCCCACTCGGCGAAGCCGAACGTGCCCGCGACGAACGCGCCCATCCCGAGCAACGCATAGAGCGCGACGTACGCGGACCAGACGTGCGGGTGCGGGCCGTAGGCGCCGCCGAGCCGCGACCCGTGCTCCGTCCGGATCACGTCCACCCGGAGCTCCGGAGACCAGAGGTGCCTGCGCTCGGGCGGCACGTGGAGCTCGATGCGGCCGTCGAACGAGAGGCCGCAGAGACGCCGACCCTCCGAGCGGAGCATCTCCTCCACGCGCGCCTTCACCTCGTCCGGAGCGAGGTTGGTTTCGAGCACGAACGGCGGGCGAATGGGTCCCCTCATGCTGATCGACGTGGGCAGGACGCCCGCGTCCGGTCGGAGAATCTTCGCACGCGCGATGGAGCTCGTCACGTGGAGCCGCTCGCGCGCGCTCTTTCCGTCGAGGTCCGATTCGCGTGACGATGATCGTTTGCATCTCTGCGAACCATCGCGTCATGCACGGTTTGCGCGCGCACGCTACCCGACCGTTCACCGCACGAGAGCGGCGATGTCCGACAGGGCCTTCTGAATCGCATCGGCGCTCGCGGAGCCGTCGAATGCGGTGCCGGAGCCGCCGGCTTGCGCCATGGTGTTCAGGAAATTCGCTGTGGCGCCGGTGAGCCCGATGACGAAGGTCGTCACGCCTGCCGTCTTGCCGTCCGCCAGGATCTTCGCGAGCACGTTCTGGTCCGTGCTGCAGATGGACGGATCTCCGTCCGTGACGAGAACGCCGGCGCACGGCTCGCCGTGACTCTGCGTCCATGCCTTGCAGTGTTCGACGATGCCGATGAGCGCGCACTCGGTCGGAGTCAGGTTCAGCGGGGTCGGCTGGTCGTTCGTGAGCGCCGACGAAATCGCGGCGGCGTTCTCCCCGGCTGGGCCGATCTCCACGACCGGGGTTCCGCAGCTGTCTCCCGATCCGGTGCCGTCCCCGCACGCGTACCCGTTCGACGGCGCCGTCGGGAAGAAACCGAGCCCGACGTCCACCCCGCGCGTCGCGGGATCCGAGACGAACCCTTCGAGAGCCGTGCTGCCGTGCGCCCAGCTCTGCGGGCTTCCGGTTGGGAATCCGGTGATCATGCTTCCCGATCGATCCAGCATGACGAACAGGGCGACGGGCGGTCCCGCGTCGAGGAGTGGGCCGTTTCCGCCGGCTCCCTGAGCGCCGCCGGAAGACGCGACTCCTCCAGAACCGTTGCCGCCCGCCGAGGCGCCACCGGATGCGGCGCCACCGTTGCCCGCACCACCGTTGCCCGCGCCACCCGATGCGGCGCCACCATTGCCCGCGCCACCCGATCCGGAATCCGAATCGACCGGAGAACCCCCCGATCCGTTCGATTCACCCGAATCCGTGCCCGAGTCCGGTGTCCCGGAGAGGCCGCCCTCGCCGCCGAACCCACCGGCACCGCCTCCTGCCCCGCCGGCCCCGGGAACACCGCCGCTCGCGCCCCCCGATCCCGACAGGCCGCCGCCACCGCCCGACCCCGAACCGCAGTCGCAGAGCCCCCACGTCGAGTCGTTCCCACACCGCTGGCCGCCCGCACACGCCGCGGCGCCGACGCAGGCCCTCGTGTCACCGGGCGAGCACACTCCGGGGCTGCCGGCCTGCCCGCCGCCGTCCTTCGCGACCACCGCAGAGGTCGAATCCGAACCGCATGCGGGATGCACCGTCGCGAGGAGCGCGATGGCGCCCGCGTATCCCCAGCGAAACCGCTCCCGTCTCACCGAATTCTTCTCTGCGCCACCCATCGGGACCTCCCTCTCCATCGCATATCACCGTTTCCGGGCGAGGAGCTGCATCTTCGGGTTTTCTCGGCGCCAGATGACGGCGTCCATCACGTAGTGGTGGAGGTTCACCACGACGAAGAACGCGGCGAAGAACGGCGTCGGGCCGAGGTCGTCCGGCGCTCGACGTCGGCCGAAGAGGGTTGCGTCGAGGATCCCGGGCACGCCGTGGAACAGGACGAAGCCGAGGCCGAGCGCGGAGAGCGCGAAGAGCACGAGCCGCGACGTGAGAGGAGGCGAGAACGCGCCCGCAGACTCCCGGAGCTCGGCACGACGGAGGAGACCGACGAAGTACAGGTACTGGAGCGAGTGGAGCGCCGGGACGAAGTAGCGGACGATCGGGTTCACCGCGGAGAAGACGCTCCAGACCCAGACGCTGATCAGGAAGACGACGAACGGTCCGAGCGGCATCCTCGCTTCCGCTCGCCTCCGTTCCACGACGAGCGCCCACGCGAGCACGAGGACGCTCGCCGCGAGCACGCTCCCGGTGACGAGCTCGAGCCACCGCGGATGAGCGACCGAGCGAAACACGACGCCTTTCTCTTCGAAGTCCCCGGCGGGCGTCGCGGGGTTCGCCCACGCGAATCCCCAGGCGGCGTAGCAGTGGAAGAGGAGCGCAAGGCGTTCCCGGGGACGGATCTTCCTCCCCCGCCTCGCCGCGAGCGTCGAGAGCACGCCGAAGCCCTGCTTCACGTAGTGCCACCCGACGAGCAGGAACATGAGCTGGATCTCGAAGCCGAGTAGACGCGCCGAGTGCCGCGCGACGGCGACCGCGGCCCAGCCGACGAGGAGCGCGGGAACGACGAAGCCCGCGACCAGGTAACGGATGCGCTGCGCGCGCCCGAAGGCGTCCCCGAACGCGCGACGCCGGACGTCGTCGTAGAAGAGCAGGTACGTCACGGAGAAGTGCGGGTCGTTCAGGACGAACGCGACGTGGAACGTGAAGAATCCCGCGGCGAGCTCCGCGTCGTCCGTTCCCACGAGCTTCGGCGCGAGCCACGCGAGCGGGAGGAGCGCGAGCGTCGCCCCACCCACTGCCAGGAACTCCCCGAAGCGCGCGGCGAGACCCGGCGGCGCGAGCGCGACCGAACCCTCGCCGAGGTCGATGGCGCCCGTGGTCATCCGAGGGAGTGTGCCCGGGACGCTCCAGCCGAGCCAAGCCCCGCGGCGAATCGGGTCGAGGCCAGCGCTCGAAGGCGCCGGAACCCCGAAAAAGTGCTCATGAAGGCTCGTTCGCGGCGCGTTACCGTGTCCCCCATGGCCTCCGTTCGTCGCGCGGCGCTCTCTCTCCTTCTGTTCTCGTCGCTCTTCGCCGCCTGCGGCGGGGACGACTCGGGAGGGAGCGGCACGTGCGAGCGGATCGGCGGTAGCTGGTCGCTCTCCGGGACGTGCCCGGAGACCTCCACCTGCACGGTGACCCAGAACGGGTGCTCGTTCACGATGCAGTGCGCGGACGGCATGACCGTCTCCGGTTCTGCCGGCCCGACGAGCGTCTCGTTCGCGAACTCGGACGTCCATTGCACGGGTCAGCTCGCGGCGTCCGCCGGAGCCCCGCCGACGTTCTCCGGAAGCTGCCAGTTCATGGGCGGGAGCTGTTCGTACTCGGCCACGTGCGGCTCGGGCGAGTGCACCTCCATCGGCTCGACCGGCGGCGGTTCGGGCGGGTCCGGAGGTCTCGGGAGCGGCGGCGCCGCGGGTGGCGGCGGCGGCCCCGCCAAGGACGCGGGCGCGGGAGGCTCCGCGGGCGGCGGGGGCGGACCGGTGAAGGACGCAGGAACGGCCAACGCCGCACGACGGACCGGCAGCCGCTGACCCCGACCGGGGCAGGTCCGCCCCGAATTTTGGCCGCGCTCGTCGCGCTTCGGTAAAGCGGGCCGGCCATGAACACGCTGACCTGCGCCGAGCTCCGCGCCTACCCGGGCGTCACCTTCACCGAGCAGCTCCGGAACCACGATCACGAGCAGCGGAGGGAGACCCCGCGAACGGACGCCGTGGCCCCGACGGCGCGTCCCGCGTTCCCGCGGAAGGTCGCGCACGGCGCGCTCACGGTCGGCAGGCGCGTCGATCTCGGGCGGTTTCCGGGTCGGGATCGCGTCGAGCGCATGGCGAACTACCTCCGCGCCCATTTCCCGCGCACGGAGTCGTGGAACGAGGACGCGCTTCGCGACTGCGCCGCACGCCTGCTCTCTTCGACGGAAATCGTGGGCTGAGCGCCCCGAGCCGTGCCGCCGCCAGACGGCGTTCGCTCAGGCAGGGTCGATCCGGACGACGATGACGGTGATGTTGTCCGCCCCGCCCGCGGCGTTCGCGGCGTCGATCGCTGCCTGGCACACGGCCTCCGGGGTCGCGTTCTCCAACAGGCACCGGAGGATCACGTCGTCGCCCACCATGGAGCTCAGGCCGTCCGAGCAGACGAGCAACACGTCGCCCGCCGCGAGCTTCTCCGTGCGGACGTCTATCTCCACGGATGGTGCTCGCCCGACGCAACGGGAGATGACGTTCTTCGGGAAGAGCGCGAGCTCGGCCTCCGTGATGTCCGGCTTGAACGCGATCGCGTCGCTGATCAGGGAGTGGTCCCGCGTGAGCTGCTCGAGCTTCCCCCCGCGGAGCCGGTAGCAGCGGCTGTCCCCGACGTGGGCGACGTGCATCTCTCTGGTCGCCTCCGAGACGTGCAGAGCGACGAGCGTCGTCCCCATGCCGCCGTGCTGCGGATGAGTTCTCGAGATCTCGAACACGTCGGCGTTCGCCTTTCGAGCGGCGGCGACCAGGGTTCGCTCCTCGAGCGACAGGGGCCGCGGATCGGCCATGAGATCGTCCGGCAGCGGGCCGCTCCGCGCCGCGAGGAAGCAGTTCTCGAGCGACAGCGCGCAGAGCGCACTCGCGACCTCGCCCGCGTTGTGACCGCCCATTCCGTCGGCCACGACGAACAGCCCGACGTCTGGGCGGAGCAGCATGCGGTCCTCGTTGTGGTCGCGCTCGCGCCCCACGTCCGTCCTGCCGGCTGCACTCACCCGGAAATGGGATTCGGCCACGCTGGCGACGGTAGAACGCCTCCTCCCCGGAATCACTCATGGAGTTGCCACGGGCGCGCCGGCCGGGGCGTAAACGGTCATCACCGCCACACCCCGGCTCATCCTCACCCCGAAACTGGGCAGGCCGGCGGGCCGTGATGGAGAATCGCGGACTGAGCCCAGCCATGTCTTCCCAGCCCCAGTTCTTCAGCGTCATCAGGCCAAATCCCGCGCCGCTCTGGTTCGTCTCGAACGGTGAAGTCACCGTCGGGCCCGTCGTCACGAACCTATTGAAGCGAGGGGTCGCCGAGGGCGCGATCCCCGACCAGTGCAGCGTGTGTCCGACCGAGGGCACCTGGCGTGGTCTCGGCGCCGTCCGGGAAATCGCAGCGATGCACCGGAGGAACCGGCCGCGATTGATGGTCCCGGACCCGGAGGAAATCGCCGAGGTCGAGCTCGAGAGCGTCCTCTGCCGGGATCGCGACGACGTGTATCACCACTTCACCCGCACCGCGATGCTCGTCACCGGGGCGGAGAGCGCGATGTTCCACGCGCGCGAACCCGGCGTGCGGACGCTCGTGACCCGAGCCGCGCTCGGGTCCATCTCCGATCGCGTCCTCGATCAGGAGCTTCCCGGCGACGACCTCGTGCTCCGGTCGGCGTGCATGGGTCGGCCGATCTTCGGCTCGCTCTTCGGGACGGCGGAGGACGGCTTCTTCGGCTCGTCATTCGGCCTCCCCGGCGACGTGCTCGCACAGCGCTTCGAGTCCGCGGGCGCCGACGTCGGAGGAGCGGCGATGGTCCCCGTGTTCGTCGGACGGAGCCTCCGCGGGATGCTCGAGCTCTCCCGTCCGGGTCACGCCTTCCGCCGGGACGACCTCCAGCGCGCCGAGCGGATCGCGCAGCGGGCCCTCCACCAGCAAGACAACTGAGCGCCCCCGCCGGGGAGCGAAAAACGCCCGCGCGGCCAGATGTATTTTCGGCGATCCGGATCGGGCGCAGCCTCCATTACGCTCGGAACATGACCCGAACACTCACCCTCGCGAGCGCGCTAGCGATCCTCTCGGTCTCCGGAGCCACGGCCTGTGGCAGCTCGGACAGCGGAGGCGGAACCGCTGCCGCGACCGGTGGCTCCGGGAACGGCGGCGCAGGAGACGGCGGCGCCGCGAACGCAGGCTCCGGAAACGGAGGCGCGGGAAACGGAAGCTCGGGCGGTGGCGCGTCCAGCGGCGGCACGGGCAGCGGGAGCGGCGGCTCCGGAAACGGCGATGGCGGAACGCCTGGCACCACCGGAACCCGGCTCGCGCCGACCTCGGTCTTCTACCAGGACATCTCGGGCGCCGCGGTCGACTCGGAGTCGAAGATGATCCTGGACGCTCTCCAGGCGAGCGCCTGGGGGGACCCGGGGAAGCGGCAGACGCTCGGCGTCGACTTCTCGTTCGAGATCAACGTCGCCGATCCGAGCGTTCCGCGGCGGGCCTTCACCCAGGATCCCGGCGCGCTCCCCGATTGCGACACGGCCCCCATCCCGCTCGTCCCGGGCGGAAAGACGGAGGGCGCCGACGACTACGCCTGCAGCGGCGGGGACTGTCACCTGCTGGTGTTCCAGGGAACCCGTCTCTACGAGCTCTACCAGGCCGACGTCACGGGCGGGATGGCGACGGGCGGCGACTTCACGGGCTCCTGTCTCGTCGTGTGGGATCTCACGAAGGACTACTGGGCGCCGAAGGATCCCCCGGATTTCTCCCGCGGCGACGGCTGCAACGGCGCGGACGCGGGCGACATGCCGATCGCGCCGCTGCTGCTCACGTCCGAGGAGCTCGCCGCCGGCGAGGTGAAGCACGCGCTCCGGTTCACGATCTCGAACAACCGGATCCGGTCCGACGTGTACGTCCATCCCGCGACGCACATCGGCGGCCCCTCCGGCGGTCCCGACACGCTCCCGTACGGCTCGAGGCTCCGCCTGCGCGCGGACTACGATCTCGCGTCGCTCCCGAACGACGCCGCCCGCACCGTCGCGAAGGCCCTCCAGAAGTACGGCATGTTCCTCGCCGACGGCGGCAACATCTACGTCTCGGCCACGACGAGCGCCTCCGACCAGATCGGCGGCTCGGACCTCGGCGACCTCCAGCCGAGCGATTTCGAGATGATCGAGGGCGGCGCCCGGATCAACTGGCACGATCAGAACTGCACGCGCACGCCCGTCTCGGACTGAAGAGCCCGACGAAGGCTCCCTCTTCCGTCCGACGCATCGTTCGCGTCGCGAACGGTGTGACACCCGGCTCGGGTCGCCCTACCCTCGTCCCGTGGCCGTCGTGGATTCCATGTTCGTGGAGGTCGGGCGCTTGCTCGGCCGGGCGACGCGCGCGTCCGTCCAGCACGAAAACGGCGAGTTCGTCATCGGATACCGGGAGGGACGGGACATCTGCGTCCTCGTCCGGGAAAAGACGTGGGAGGCCGCGCTCGCGCTCGCGAAGAGCCGCGTCGAGCTCGTCGATCGCCTCGTGCGGGACACGGGTTCCAACAACGTCGCGGTCGCGACGGCGGCGTCCGTGCCGGTCCGGTTCGTCCGGATCCGCCGAAGGGACCTCGGCGTCGGTTGAGACGGGTGCCATGAACCGGTGGGTTTCGTCTCTCTCCGCGGCGGTCGCCCTCGCCGGGCTCGCGCTCGTCGCGTGCGAGCGCAAGCCTTCCCCGTTCGTCCCGGACGTCGTGCCCGACTCGCCCCCCGCGAAGCTCCCGACGTCGGGGAAGAAGTGCGTCGTGCACCTCCACGGAAAGGGCGGCAGTGGCGCGCCGGCCACCGTGGTCGGGGACGTCACTCACCTCCGCCCTGCCGGCAACGACGTCGGCTGGAGCGGCCGCCAGTGGGTGTACTTCCCCGCGGCGCGACTCGCCGAGGTCCGCGCGATCGTCGTCCGAGCGACGACGGACGCCGCGTGCGGGCGCGTCGTCGTCCACGGCTTCTCGAACGGCGCGGCGGCCGCGGCGAAGCTCTATTGCCGGGGGGAGTCCCTCGGGGACACCGTCGTGGGCTACGTCATCGACGATCCGGTGCCCGACCACGGCGTCGAGCCGTGCCGGCCGCGCGCCGGCACGAAGCTCGCTCTGTATTCGACGGGAGCGCTCTCCCAGGCGAAGGACGGCTGGGACTGCGCCTCGGCGGACTGGACCTGCGAGGGCGGGAGCGCGATCGGCCTCCCGCGATACGCCGCGGCCCTGAAGGTCGCCGTCCGCCCGTCGCCGAGCACGAAACACGAGGAACACCCCTCTCCGCCCGAGGAGCGCGACTGGTGGTGACGGGGACGCCGCACCTTCCTGGCGCGCCGGGCATCGCGCCGTAGAATTCCGAGCATGAAGATGGGGTATCTTTGGGGGATCGGGCTCTCGGCCGTGGCGTGCGGAGGAAACACGGACACGTGCCACCAGAACGCGGAGAGAGCCGGGCTCGCGCTCCAGGACGCCTGGGAGGCGAACGCCTTCGAGGATCGGAACGCGGCGTGGTCCGTCCAGCCCGACGCCACGCCCTGCAACATGAACGACGACGCCAGGCGGGCCGTCCGTGACGCGCACGGGGCGGACGGCCCGGAGCGCCTGTCCACGTACGAGCGGCTGTGCGGGGACGCCGCCGCGGACTGTCGAGAAGGGTGACCGGTCGGGAAGCGACGAACGGCGCGCTGCGGAGCGCGCCGTTCCGGTTCGCCGGGCTACCCCCCGCGTCTCTTCGGCTCACTTCCGGCCGGCGGCCTCGGCGGCGAGCTTCTCCTTGTACTTCTTGATCATCTCCTCCTGCTCCTGCTTCGGCACGGGCGCGTAGCGGGCGAACTCCATCGTGAAGTTGCCCTTGCCCTGCGTGGCGGAGCGGAGGTCCGTCGAGTAGCCGAACATGGTGTTCAGCGGCACCTCGGCGACGATCGTCACGTTCTCGTCGGTCGTCGTGTCCAGGATGACGCCGCGGCGCTGGTTCACCTGCCCGACGACGCCGCCCTGGAACTCCTTCGGAGCTTCCACTTCGACCTTCATGATGGGCTCGAGGATGATGGGCTTCGCGCCCATGTACGCCTCGCGGAAGCCCATGAGCGCCGCCGTGCGGAACGCCTGCTCGGAGGAGTCGACCGCGTGGAACTGGCCGTCGTTCACGGTGCAGCGAACGCCGACGACGGGGAAGCCGATGAGGCTCCCCTTCTTGATTCCTTCCCTGAAGCCCTTGTCGCACGCGGGAATGAACTCGCGCGGAATGGACCCGCCGACGATCTCGTCCACGAACTCGTACGTCTCCACGGCGTCGGCCGGGAGCGGCTCCATGAAGCCGACGACGCGCGCGAACTGACCGGAGCCGCCGGTCTGCTTCTTGTGCGTGTACGCGATCTCGGACCGCTGCGAGATCGTCTCGCGGTAGGCCACCTGGGGCTTCCCGGCGACGACGTCGCAGTTGTACTCGCGGCGCATGCGCTCCATGTAGATGTCGAGGTGGAGCTCGCCCATGCCGCTGATGATCGTCTGCTGGGACTCTTCGTCCTGGTGCACGCGGAAGGTCGGGTCTTCCTTCGTGAAGCGGTTCAGCGCCTTGGAGAAGTTGGTCTCCGCGGAGCGGTCCTTCGGCGCGACGGCGAGCGAGATGACGGCCGCCGGGACGTGCATGGACGTCATCGTGATGTCGACCTTGCCGTCCGTGAAGGTCTCGCCGGAGCTCGCCTCCACGCCGTAGATCGCGACGATGTCGCCGCACTGCGCGACCTCGATCTCCTCGCGCTCGTCGGAGTGCATGCGGAACATGCGGGGTACCCGCACCTTCCGGTGCTGGTTCGACGTGTTGATGATGGTGTCGCCCGCCGTGACCGAGCCCTGGTAGACGCGGAAGTACGTGAGCTGACCGTATTTGTCCTGCTGGAGCTTGAACGCGAGGCCGACGAACGGCTTGCTCGGGTCCGAATCCAGCACGACCTTCTCCTCGTTCTTGGACTGGTCGTGGCCCTCGTTCACGACCTCCTTCGGGTTCGGGAGGTAGAACACGACGCCGTCCAAGAGGAGCTGGACGCCCTTGTTCTTGAAGGCGGAGCCGCACATCACGGGCGTCATCTTGAGCGCGAGAGTCGCCCGGCGGACGGCCGCACGGAGCTCGTCGTCCGAGACGGGCTCCTCGTTCAGGAACTTCTCGGCGAGCTCGTCGTCCACGTCGGCGACTTGCTGGATGATCTCGTTCCGGGCCTCGTCCACGCGGGCGACGAGGTCGGCCGGGATGGGCCCTTCGCGGAGCACCTCGCCGTTGTCGCCGTCGAACCACCACGCCTTCTTCGTGATGGCGTCGATGATGCCCTCGAACTTGTCTTCGGCGCCGATCGGCACCTGGAGCTTCACGGGGTGGTGCCCGAGCTTCTCCTTCAGCATGTCCGCGACGCGCTCGTAGTTCGCGCCGGGGTTGTCCATCTTGTTGACGAACGCGATGCGCGGCACGCGGTACCGCTTCATCTGCTTGTCGACCGTGATCGACTGGCTCTGGACGCCCTTGCCGGAGTCGAGGACTAGGATTGCGCCGTCGAGCACGCGGAGCGCCCGCTCGACTTCGATGGTGAAGTCGACGTGGCCGGGCGTGTCGATGATGTTGACGTTGTAGTCCTCGAACTGCTCCTTCGAGCCCTTCCACACGCAGTACGTCGCGGCAGACTGGATGGTGATGCCCTTTTCGCGCTCGAGCTCCATCGAGTCCATCTTCGCGCCGACGCCGTCCTTGCCGCGCACCTCGTGGATGCGGTGGATGCGGCCGGTGTAGAAGAGGATGCGCTCCGTCAGCGTCGTCTTGCCCGAGTCGATGTGGGCGGAGATACCGATGTTGCGGATGCGCTCTAGGGGAATGCGGGTCGCCATGGCTGTGCGGCCCTTTACCGAAATGGCGCCCCAGAGGGAAGGAGAGAAACGGCGTCGCGCCGGGAAGAAGGGAAGATTTCCCGGGAGTTATTGGTGGGCTACACTGTGAAATAGTGGCCTTTCGTCCTTCGCCCTGGCGACTCGTCGCGCTCCTCGTCGGGCCGGCGCTCCTCGGAAGCGGCTGCACCTCCGCGCTGGGCATCGACGGGGTCTACGTGGAGGAGTCCGCGGGCGGGCGAAAGCCGGGCACGGGGAAGGCCGGCAGTTCCGGTTCCGCGACGACGGGCGGAACGGCCGGCGAGTCCGGGGGCGGAGGCGGCTCGGCTGGCGGGAGCGCCACCGGTGGCGCTCCGGGATCCGGAGGGATCCCCGCGGCAGGCGGCTTCCCGAACCTCGACGCGGGCGCGTGCCCGGCGTGTCAGCCGGACGAGAAGTGCTGCTATGGCATCTGTCTGAAGGTGGGGCCGGGGAACGGCTGCGCGCCGGAATCCTGCGCCCCGTGCCCCGCGCCGCCGGACAACGCGGTCGGAAAGTGCACCGGCACGACGTGCGACTTCGACTGCGTGAACGAGACGACCCGAAACGGCGACGTCTGCGAGCCGAACGCGACCGGCAGCGGCGGCGGACAGGGCGCGGGCGGGGCTCCGGCGAAATGCGTCGCGAGCCAGTGCCCGACCTGCCCGGGCGATCCGATCTACAAGGCGTGCTGTCAGCAGAACGACACGTGCGGATGCGGGTTTCCGTTCGCGCCGTGCTTCCCGTGAGCCGCGGCGGCAGGCTCACCGATCGTTCGACTCGACCCGGATCTCCACGCTGCCGTCTCCGCCCACGCGCGCGGCGGTGGAGAGGCGATCGGAAACGAGGCCGCACTTGTCGGCCAGCACCCGGGCGACCGCCGCCGCACGATCCGACGACGATTCCCATGGGCTCTTCGAGCCCTTCCCCGCCCCCGAGGACGTGACCGTCACGCGGAGGTCGCTCGTCACGTCGGCCGCCACGGCGCAGAGCGCCTTCGCCGCGGGGGCAGCGACCTCGACGTGGTCACGGACGGCCTTCAGCGACGCGCCGTCCAGGCGCACGACGACGCCGTCGTCCTTCTTCCGAGCCGAAAGCCCGCTGTCCGCGCCGAGCTTCCCGTCCACGTCCGAGTAGACGGCGTCGATGAGCTTTTCGTGCTTCTGCTTCTGCGTGTCCTCCGTCTTCCGGGACCTCGCGAGCGAAGCCGCCTTCTCCGTGGCCGCGGCGGCCTCCGCGCGGGCGGTGGCGAGCTCCTTCTCCACCGCGGTCGCGCGCTCGGCGAGCGCGCCGTACTCGGTGACGAGGCGAGAGTGGGTTCGATGCAGCGGGAGGTAGTACGCCGCCGCGAACGTGACCGCCACGATGAGCACGCCTCCGAGCCACCGACCTTTCGATTCCGTAGTCACGTTGCCTCCCAGAGAGTGCGGAGCGTCGTCGGGGTCTTCCGCCCATTTTACGTTGCGCTTGGCCATCGGTGAGTCCCGCTTCCTTCCCGCGTCCGCCGCCGCGGGGCGGGACGATAGCAAACGGCGACGCGACGACGGGACGGGAGCGGCGTTCTGCCGCTCCGGAGGAATTTTCCAGTGGCCGCGCGAGCGTTCGCCGGCTGCTATCATCCGGTTCCGGAGCCGGTCACCGGGCGGCGCAGGCCCGAACCGAACCCGAACCCCGAGAGAACGCCGATGAGACCGCGTGAGCCGCTGAACAACGATCTCCTGGAGTTCGCGCGCACCGCGAACGCAGGCGCAGCCAAGAAACGACCGTCCACGGCTCCTCCGTCGCGCGCGGTGCCGAGCGTGCCGCCGAGCGCGCCGCAGGCGGTCGCCGAAGCGCCCGTCCGGAGCGTCCCGCCGCCCCCGCCCAGCGCGTCGTCCCACGTCGCGAGCGTCGCGCCGCCCGCGCCCTCCGCTCACCCGCGCCCCGTCCCCGTCGTGAAGCCGAGCAGGGCTGCCACGGCGCTGCTCGTCGGCGGTGGCGTGCTCGGCCTGATCGTGACGCTGTACCGGAACGACGTCTTCCTCGGCGTCGCGCACGCCATGAACCAGGACGCGGGATACCTGAAGCTCGAGCAGGCGCTCGGTTCGCCCGGGTTCGGCACGCCGCGCTCGATCGACGCGCTCGTCCAGTCCGCCACGCGAGCGCCGGAAGCGTCTCTCGCGAAGCCGAACGCGCCGGGAGCCCCGGCGGAAGAAGCCCAGGCAGCGCCCGCCGCGGAGAAGGCCGACCCGCCCGCGGCGGAGAAGGCCGACGCACCGGAGGACTCGAAGCCCGCGAAGGCGGAGGCGCCTGCGAAAGCAGAGAAGCCCGAGCCGGCGGCGACGAAGCCCGCTCCCGCCGTTCGTCGCGTCGCCTACGCGGCGCCCGCGAAGAAGGCAGCGCCCGCGGACGAGGACAAGCCCGCGCCCGTGAAGGCAGAAAAGAGCGCTCCGGAAGAAGACGCGCCCAAGGCCGAAGCGAAGCCGGCGAAGAAAGAGAAGGCGGAGCCGAAGGACACGGCGCCCAGCCTCTCCCTGGACGACGCCATCAAGCAGTCGGCCACGACGACCAAGAAGAAGAAGAAACCCGCGGACGACGAGGAGTAGCCCGGAGGCGCTCCGGGTCGCTTCAGCGGCGGGTTTCCGACCCCGGCTCGTCCGGGCCGAACGCGAAGTCGCGCGCTTCTCGGACCGCGGCGTCCACGGCGGAGAGGATGGCGCGGGCGCGCGGCAAGAGCCGTTCCCCCTCGGGACGGAGTCTCATGCCCCGGGACGTTCGCACGAACAGGTCGACCCCGAGCTCGGCTTCCAGCGCGCGGATCTGCCGGCTGAGGGGCGGCTGCGACACGTGCAGGCGGAGGGCGGCGGCGTGCGTCGTTCCCGAGTCCGCCACCGCGACGAAACAGCGAAGCTGATCGAGGCTCACGACGCCCGAGTATCCCCTGCCCGGCCCCGCGGCGCGATACCCGATTCGCATCGCGCGAGGCGGGCGGACGCGGCGCGATGCCGATCCGGCATTGGCGCTCGCCGGCTCGGGCCGGCTAGGAACGAAGCGATGGCCGTCACGATCTACCCGCCGAGCGACGTGAAGAAGATCCGGGTCGCGGGCCGCGCCGCTCGGGACACCCTGGCAGTCGTCGGTTCGCGGCTCGCGCCCGGGGTCACGACCGCGGACATCGACGCCTGGGTCCGGGAGGACACCGAGAGGCGCGGCGGGCGACCGAGCCAGCTCGGCTTCGAGGGGTTTCCCGCCGCCGTGTGCACGAGCTTGAACGAGGTCGTGTGTCACGGGATCCCGTCCCCGCGGGTCCGGCTCCGGGACGGCGACATCGTGAACGTCGATGTGACCACCGAGATTGACGGATTCCACGGAGACACGTCCGCGACCTTCCACGTCGGCAGCCCCGGACCGGAAGCGCTTCACGTGACGCGCGCCGCGGAACGCGCGCTCCTCGCCGGGATCGCCGTGGTTCGCGACGGCGCGCGCATCGGGGACATCGGCGCGGCGATCGCCCGGGTCGCGAAGGCCGAGGGATGCTCGGTCGTGCGGGAGCTCTGCGGTCACGGCATCGGTCGCGCCATGCACGAGCCGCCCCAGATCCCTCACCACGGTCGCGCCGGGAGCGGCCTCCGGCTGAAGGCGGGAATGGTCTTCACCATCGAGCCGATGCTGAACCTCGGCGGCCCCGGAGTGCGGTTCCTGGAGGACGGGTGGACCGTCGTCACCGCGGACGGGAGCCTCTCCGCCCAGTTCGAGCACACCGTGCTGGTGACGGAAGAAGGCTCCGAGATCTTGACGCCCGATGCCTAGATGACCGATCGCAACCGATCGCGATTCGGCGAGAGCCGACGTTGGAGGTCGAAGGAGGGCAGACTGCCTCCCTTCATCCTCCAGCGTCGGCGGTGATCCCGGATCGCGATCGGTCAGTCACGGACAGGTCGTGATGTGCGGCGCGCTGGAAGCAGGCGAAGTGCAGTAGCCGGCGCGGCCGGACGACGATTGCTGGGCGGGGGAGAGCGCACTGCAGTGGTTCGAGGCGGGACAATCCGCGTCGCAGTCGCAGAGGGAGCCGCACAGTCCGAGGTCCCCGTAGTCCCCCGAAGCGCCCACGGTGCCGTCGAAGAGGCACACGGTCTGGAGCGGCCCCGTCCCGGTCGGCGATTGCCCGCAGCCGAATTCGCCGAGCGTGCAGATCCCCGTGCAGAAGCCGGCGGTCTGGCCCTGAGCGAACGGGACGCAGAAGCCGAGACAATCGTCCGCCGCCTGCGACGTGTCGCAGGCACTGCCGATCGGAGCCGTGCCCGCCACCGCCTGCGGCGCGACGCACGTCCCGCGCGAGAGGTCGCACCGGCGTCCGGGACAGTCGTAGTCGCCGCGGCACGCCGGGGTGCAGTAGCCGTCGCCGAGACCGGAGCCTCCCGTATCGTCACAGGCGACGTCCGGACGATCATGACACTTCGGCGTCGTGGAAGGTCCGGTCTGGCACGCTTCCACGCACCGCGCCGGGCCTCCGCTGAGGTTCGACAGCAGGAGGCACAGGGTTCCCGGCTGGTTCGCGCACAGCGTCGGATCCCCCGTGCAGTCGGCGACGCACATGCCGTGGCCGACGCCTCCGCCGACGAAGAGCGTGGATCCCGGACCGATGCACTCGTACCCCGCGCCACAGTCGACGCTCGCGGTGCACGCCCGACCGACGACCTCTCCCGCGTAGGCCGATGCGGGAAGGTCCGTCGACGGGGCGCCGCCGACTGCCCGCCCGCCCGCGCCGTTCTCCCCGCCGGCGCCGGAAGAAGCCCCACCCGAGCCGCCGTCGGTCAGTCCGCCGCAATCGCACGAATCCCAGTGACCCGGCTGATCGCAGAGCTGCGAGCCGGCGCACTGACCGGGCCCGAGGCAGGCGCGGGTGTCCCCCTGAACGCACGGAGCGACCGAACCCCGACCTCCGCCGCCGGCGGGCGTCGAGCTGCTCGTGGAGCCGCAGGCGGGCAGGCCGAGAGCGAGGAAGAGCAGACCCACGCGAGCCGGCATCCCGCGGCCGGTCCCCCGCACCCTACGCGCGCCGTTCCTCATGTGGCGGCGAGCCTAGCATGGCGGGACGGCGCTCGCTCCCTCGCGGGGAAGCGCCGGCCCGTGCCCGTCAGCGAGATTCGCGGACGACTCACTCGAACGTGAGCGCGCCGAGGTACGGCATCTTCCCGAGAGCGACGCCGTTGTTGCGGAGGATCGCGTAGGCGGTCGTCACGTGGAAGTAGAAGTTCGGCATGAGGAGCTCGAAGAGGTAGTTCTGACCGGAGAGGACCTTCCCTTCGAGGAACGGCAGACGGATCTCTCGCTTCTCCGCGCCCTCGAATTCCTCGCGCTTGAACGTCCCGAGGTACTCGCGCACGGCGCGAAGGCGGATCCGGAGCTCGTCGAGCGTCTTCTCCGTGTCCGCGTGCTTCGGCGGCTCCTTCCCCGTGAGCCGAGCCGCACAGAACTTCGCCTGGTCCGCGGACGACTGGATCTGCTTCACGAGCGCGAACTGATCGGGGGCGAGCCGCGCTTCCAGGAGGACGTTCGGGTCGAAGTTCCGCGTCTTCGCGTACTCGACGGCCTCGTCGATCCAGGTCTCGAGGTTCGCGAGCATCTTGGTGAGCTGGGGAATGGATGCGTCGTAGAGAGAGAGAGCCATGTGCGTGATTCCTCCGTTCGGGTGCGAGGACCTAGAGCGGGAGCGGCGAGACCGGTAGCCGGTTCCGGACATTTTGGGAGGACGATGTCGGTGCGGAACGGCGCGCCGTCACCGGCGCGTCACGTCCCGGGTAACCCGCCGCCCCCGAGGAGCCCCGCGAAATGCACGCGGAGCAAGCTCTCTTCCGCGGGAACCCCGACCCGGAGCGGGAACCCGTAGTGCCCCGTGCCGCGATGCACGTACAGGCGATTCTTCCCGCTCGCCCACAGGCCGTGGTCTGGAAGCCGCGTCAGCGCCGAGAGCACCGTGCCGGGCACGCCGAGCCAGAGGAGGCCGACCTGGCCTCCGTGCGTGTGCCCGGAGAGGACGAGGTCCGCCGCGCCGTCGGGCACGTGACGGAACGCGCCCGGGTCGTGAAGGAGCGCGACGCGAAGGTGGCCTTCGACCCGCGGGTGCGCGGCGAGCACGCGCGCGATGTGCTCCTCACGTCTGCGGAAGTGGAAGTCGAACCCGAGGATCTCCACCGGACCGGCCGGCGTCTCCACCGTGACCGACTCGTCCACGAGGAGTCTCACCTTCGCGCGCGCGAGCGCCTCCGCCACGATGTCGGGGCACTCGAGGTCGTGGTTCCCGCGGCAGGCGAAGACCCGGCCCGGGAGCGCGGCGAGCGGCGCGAGCGCCTCCGCCAGGTACCGAGCGTCCCCCTGCGATTCCATCGTCAGGAAGTCGCCGGTGAGGAGCACCAGGTCCGGCTTCCGCTCGACGGCGCGCTCGGCGATCTTCCGGAGCCGTCCGACGCTCATGAAGGGACCGAGGTGCGGATCGGTGATCTGCACGACTTGAAGCGCGCGCGCGGGCCCGGCCTCGCCGCGCGCGATCCGCCGGAGCCCGTCCACGTGCGTGCCGTCGAGCGAGACGTCCACCACTTCCTGCCGGGTGAGCAGCGAATCCAGCGCGCCGCCGAGGGCGACGACGTACGGGAGCCACGGGACCCAGGGGTGGAACCCGAGCGAGGACAGCAGCGCCCACGGCCAGGCGAGCAGCGTCGCCGCCGCGAACCAGGATGCCGGAAGGCTCACGAGCAGCCGGTACGCAAGCCCGCGCATCCGCGGTCGCGTGAGCATCAGGAAGTGGACGTACACGGTGCACGCGAAGAAGGCGTAGACGCCGAGCCACGGCGAGAACGTCTCCGCCATGCCGAGCGACGACAGCGTGAACACCGAGAGGATGACGAACGCGAACGTCGCGAAGAGCCGCCCCCGGAGGAGTCTCGCGGCGCCGACGACGAGGACGAGCCCGCCGAGGCTCAGGGCCGAAAACCAGTGCATCCCGACCGCACAGTCTTGGAGTCCCGGAGTCGGACCGTCAACCGAACTCCCCGATCGCGGCTATGCGTGCCGTCGATTGCCTGCTACGGAGCGCGGGAAACGTCGATGCCCACCTCCGATTTTGCTCAGGTTCTGGGGCCCCTCGTCTACGCCGCCCTGGAAAAGAAGGGCTACGGAGAGCTGACCCGCGTCCAGGAAGCCGTCCTCGACCCCGAGCTCGAAGGCCGCGACCTCCGGGTCACCTCGCAGACCGGGTCGGGGAAGACGCTCGCCATCGGGTTCGCCATCCGGCACGTGGTGGATTCGGCGGCGCCCGCGAAGCGCGGCATCGCGCACCCGCGCGCCCTGGTCGTCGCGCCGACGCGGGAGCTCGCGAAGCAGGTCGAGGAAGAGCTCGCCTGGCTGTACGCGGGAGCGAAGGGCTCCGTCACCTCCGTGACCGGCGGCGCGAGCTACCGCGACGAGCACCGAGCGCTCTCGAAGGGCCCGGCCGTCGTCGTCGGGACCCCGGGGCGCCTCTTCGACCACCTGGACCGCGGCGCCATCGACCCGAGCGGCGTGACGGCGATCGTCCTCGACGAGGCCGACCGGATGCTCGACATGGGGTTCCGCGACGAGCTCGAGGCGATCCTCGAGAAGCTGCCGGAGGGGCGGCGCACGCACCTCGTCTCCGCGACCTTCCCGAGAGACGTGAGCCAGCTCGCGGACCGCTACCAGACGGACCCGGCGCACGTCGAAGGGACGCAGCTCGGTCTCGCGAACGCCGACATCGATCACGTCGTGCACGTCGTGGAGGCGCGACAGCGCGTCGACGCGCTCGTGAACCTGCTCCTCGCGAACCCCGACGCGCAGACGCTCGTGTTCGCGAAGACGCGGGCGGACGTCGCGAGGATCGCGGAGGAGCTCGGAAACGCCGGTTTCCGCGTGAGCTCGCTCTCCGGGGAGATGGAGCAAGCGCAGCGGAACCGGGCGCTCGCCGCCTTCAAGCGCGGCGATCTCCGGGTGCTCGTCGCGACGGACGTCGCCGCCCGCGGCATCGACGTCCAGGACATCGCGCGCGTCATCCACGCGGAGTGCCCGACGGATCCGGACTCGTACACGCACCGGAGCGGCCGGACGGGGCGCGCCGGGCGTCGCGGAACGAGCGTCGTGCTCGTGACGCCCTCCGGTGTGCGACAGGCCGAGCGCGTCCTTCGCCGTGCAGGCGTGGCCTTCCGCTACGAGCCGCTCCCGAGCGCCGAGTCGATCCAGAAATCGATCGACGAACGCACGGTGGCCGAGCTCACCGGCGGAGAGGTGGAACTCGACCGGCGGACGCTCGAGCTCGCGACGCGGCTGCTCGAAGCCGGGGACCCCGCGGTCGTGGTCGGTCGACTCCTCGCGCGGACGAGCTACGCGAACGCGAGCCAGCCGAGACAGATCCGGGCCCTCCCGAAACCCGGCGCGCGCTCGGAGGACCGAGGACCGTCCCGCGACGCGGGCCCGCACGCGCGCGGACCGCGACGTCCACAGGAAGGCGCGGCGCGAGGGCCACGACCCCAGCAGGAAGGATTCGTCCCGTTCCGGGTGACCTGGGGCGAGCGCGGCGGCGCCGATCCGCGTCGCCTGATGGCGATGGCCTGCCGGCGCGGCGGCATCCGCGGCTCCGACATCGGTTCGATCTTCGTGGAGCCGACGCACTCGATCGTGAACGTCGCCGAGCGCGTGGCGACGACGTTCGCGCGCGCCGCGGAGAAGCCCGATCCGCGCGATCCTCGGGTGGTCATCCAGCGAATGGACACGCGCGCGGGGCCTCCGCCCGCGGCCGGTCCCGAGCCGCGCCGCCATGCACGCCCCGGCCGCCGGCCGGAGCCGGCTGGCCCCGGCCATTTCCGAGGCAAGCGCGGAAAACACTGAGGCTACGGCGGGTTCCCGGCTTGCCCCGCCACTGTACCGAAGGGTACGATAGGCCCGTGAGCCGGGCTCGCTCGCTCCTCTTTTTTCCCCTCTCGGTCCTGGTCGGTGTCGCGCTCATCGGCTGCGGCGGGAGCTCGGGCTCGAACCTGTTCAACGGCGGGGGCGGCGGCGCACCGCCGTCCGGCGGCTCGTCGAGCGGCGGCACCTTCGCGGGCACCGGAGGGAACGCGGGCGCCGCTTCCTCGTCGGGAGGGTCGGGCGGGGACACGCCGCTCGTCGACGGCGGCGCGGCCGGGGCCGGGACCGGCGGAGCGGGCACTGGCGGAGCGCCGGGCAGCGGAGGCTCGGAAGCCGCGGACTCGGGCGGACCGGCGCACGAGCCATGCCCGACGGGATCGTTCACGGGCACCGCGGAAGGCTCGAACTACGCGACCGTGCTCGGCCCCATGAGCGTGACGGCGGACGTCGCCATCACGGTGACCGCGGACGGCACGGTCTCCGGCACCTACAAGGGGAAGACGCCCGTGACGTCGCAAGCCGTCCTGAGCGGCACGATGAACTGCGCATCATCCGAGATATCGCTCACCATCTCGAACGGAAGTTACAAGGTCGGCCTCCCGCCGCTCGGGACGTCCGGCACGTTCACGGGGACGATGTCCGGCGTCTTCTCCAGGACGACGTCCGCGTTCTACGGGGAATGGACCGTCGAGGAGAACAACCCGGCGTACGGCGGCACGGGCACCTGGAACGCGAACTGATCGTGCTCGGGCCGCCCCACTCGACCGTGCGAAACACGTTCCTCTTCAGCGTCGATCTCGAGGACGTCCGGTCGCTCGTGCCCGGCGGCGAGCGCTACGAGGAGCGCGTCCCGGAGAACACGGAGCGCCTGCTCTCGTTCCTCGTGGAGCACGATACGCGCTGCACCTTCTTCACGACGGGCGACGTGGCGCGCCGCTACCCCGAGCTCCTCGCGCAGATCGCGCGCGCGGGGCACGAGATCGCTTGCCATACGAGCGACCACGTCCCGCTGGATCGTCAGACCCCGGAGAGCCTCCGGGCCGACGTCCTTCGCTGTCAGGAGGACTACGAGCGCGCCGGCGTCCCGCGAGCGGTCGGGTTCCGGGCTCCGTCCGGTTCGCTCGTCGCGAGCACCGCGTGGGCGTACGACGTCCTCGGCGAGCTCGGGTTCGAGTACTCGGCGTCGGTGCTCGCCGCCCGGAACCCGCTATACGGCTGGCCGGATTTCGGCCCCGACCAGCCGTGCCTCCGCGGGAAGCTCGTGGAGATCCCGGCATCGCTCTCGCACCTGCCGGGGCTGAACGTCCCCTTCATGAGCGGCGTCTACCTGCGCGTGCTGCCGTTTCCGCTGGTCCGTCTGCTCTTCCGGCGAAGGCTCCGAGGGCGCACGCCCGTCGCGAGCTATCTGCACCCGTTCGACGTGGATTCCGGCGACGAGCGTTTTCCGTTCCCGGGCTTGAACCCCTTCTTCGGTACGCTGATGTACCGAAACCGGGATCGCGTCTTCGATCGTCTCCACTCGATCTTCGCCGAAGGCGCTCGCGTGGAGACGTACCGCGAGTATGCTCGCCGCTTCCGAGGGGCCCGAGCCTGATGCTGGACATCCGCCCGATCGACATGTCTCCCGCGGGCATCGCGCGGACGTGCAAGCTCTTGAACGTCGTCTATCCGCACGCTCCGCACCTGACGACCGCGTATCTCGACCGCCTCTACAACGGGAACCCCCTCGGCCCGACCTTCGGCTTCTCCGCGTTCGAGAACGACGAGCTCGTCGGGCACTATCTGATGATCCCGATCGCCGCGACGATCTTCGGCAAGCCCGATCGCGGGATCTGGCCGTTCCAGCTCGCGACGCACCCCGGATTCCGCGGCAAGGGCCTGTTCACCGCGCTCGTCGAGCGTTCCTTCGACGCCGCGAGAGAGAGGGGGTTCACGTTCTTCGCGGGCGTCGGCAACCAGAACAGCACGCCGCTCTTCGTCGGCAAGTGGGGCTTCCAGAGCATCTGCCAGCTCGACGTGAAGCTCGGCGTCGGCCCCATCCCGGAGAGCCGGGCAGGGTCCGACTTCCAGCTCCTCCGCACGTGGGACGCGCCCGGCATCGCCTGGCGGTTGCAGCATCCGGCGGCGCCGTACCGTGTCCAGTTCCGGGACGGCATCGGCCATCTCTTCGCGCCCGCCGGAAAGGCCGGCATCTGGGTGCAGGTGGGCTCGTTTCCGGAGGAGATGCTCCCGGCGGGGCTCGAACCGCTCCGGACGCCGAACCCACTCCGTCTCTACATCGCGGCCGATTCGAGCCGGGATTTCTCGCGGTCCCTCTACGTCACGGTGCCGATGAAGTACCGCCCCTCCCCGCTGAACCTCCTCTTCTACGACCTCACGGATCAGAAGCGTCGATTCGATCCGAAGCTCGTCCGCTACGACCTCTTCGACTTCGACGCGTACTGAACCTCTCGCCGCGGCGTTCGCCGCGTTCGTTCCTTTCCACCCCCGGAGCCGACCATGCCGATGAAGACCCCCGAGGAGTACCGAGCCTCCCTCCGCGACTCGCGCGTCGTCTACTACCGCGGAAAGCGCGTGCCCGACGTGACGGCGGAACCGGAGCTGTCCGTGGGCGTCGAGCTCGGCGCTCTGGACTACCAGCTCGCCCAGGATCCGTCGCATCGCTCGCTCACCGTCGCGGAGGATCCCGACGCGCCCGCGCCGTTCAGCGCGTACTACAAGATCCCGAAATCTCCGGAAGATCTCCTCGCCCGCTCGCGCCTCATCGAGCACGGGACGGAGCACGGCTCGACGATCCCTCCCCTCATCAAGGAGATCGGCACGGACGCGCTCTTCGCGCTCCTCCGCGTCCTCACGGGGGAATCTCTCGAGCGGGCCCGCGCGTTCTACCGGCACTGCCGCGATCAGGACCTCGGCGTCGCGGTCGCGCAGACGGACGTGAAGGGGGACCGCTCGCTCGCTCCGCACGAGCAGAAGGACCCGGATCTCTACGTTCGCATCGTGAAGAAGGACGACGCGGGCATCGTCGTCCGCGGGGCGAAGGCGCACACGTCGGGGAGCGCGAACGCCCACGAGCTCATCGTCCTGCCGACGCGCGCGATGGGGCCGGACGACGCCTCGTATGCCGTCTCCTTCGCCGTGCCCGTCGCGACGAAAGGGGTCTCGCTGTACGTCTCGCCGTTCTCCGGCGGCGCGAAGAACGAGTTCGAGTTCCCGCTCTCGAGCAAGACCAAGATGCTCGAGTCCCTCACCGTCTTCGAGGACGTGTTCGTGCCCTGGGAGCGCGTGTTCCTCTGCGAGGAGCCGAAGCTCGCCGGCCTGCTCGCCCTCACCTTCGTCGAGTACCACCGCTTCACGGCCGTCTCGTACAAGCTCCCGCTCCTCGACGCGATGGTCGGCGCCGCGGGGGCGATCGCGGAGATGAACGGCGTGCTGAAGGCCGGGCACGTCCGGGACAAGGTGACGGAGCTCATCACGTTCGCGGAGTCCGTCAGGGGGCTCACTCACCTCGCCGCCATGCGCGCGAGGGTCGGCGAGCACGGCATCGCCTATCCGGACCCGATGACGGTGAACATCGCGAAGCTCACCTTCGGGCGCGGCTATCACCAGGCCGTCGCGCTCCTCCAGGAGTGCGCCGGCGGCCTCCTCGCCACGGCTCCCGGCAGCGAGGACTGGGAGTCGCCCGAGGTGCGGCCGGTGCTCGAGAAGTTCTTCCGCGGCACCGTCCCGGCCGCCGATCGGCTGCGGATGATGCACCTCATCTCCGACATCACGGCGCGGGACTTCGGCGGCTATCACGCCGTCCTCGCGATCCACGCCGAGGGGTCCATAGAGGCGGAGAAGATGCAGATCCTCCGCTCGTACGATCCGAGGCGCGCCCAGAAGCTCGCCCGGAAATACGCGAAGATCGGCTGAGCTCCCGTCTCAGGACGGGTCGATGAGCTCGACCGCGTCGACGGTGCCGCCGACGGGGCGGAAGTAGCCCTTCGCGCGCTCGTACACCCAGGCGTTGACGCGGGTGCGCCCCGGGTGGACGGCGACCACGGGGATCGCCCCGAAGAACCGCGCGCGCCCGGGTCCGGCGGGCTGGACACGAGCCGCGAGCGCGAAGAAGGCGTGCTCTCCCTCGAAGGCGAGCGCCACCGTCCCCTCCGAATCGTCGTCGAGCGCGACGATTCCCCGCACGGACATCGAGCGCATCCCCCAGAGCGGATCGACCTCGGACAGGATGGTCTCGATCCGGTCGCGTGGATCCCTCGCGTTCAGGAACGGTAACCCGTGACGGAGCGTCGCGAAGCGGGCGCGTTCCATCGCGTGAGCCCCGTCCGCGCCGACGAAGCACGCGTTCTCCGGCGCGAGGTAGTTCGCGAGCTCGAGGCAGTATCGGTCCCAGTGGCCGTACTCGCGGCGGCTCAGGAGCCGGGGCCACGCGCGCGCCGTCCCGAGCGCGAGGACGACCGCGAGCAGGCCGGCGAGGACCGGAAACAGCCGGTTCCGGGCTCCGGGGGACCCGACCGTCGCGTGCCGGATCGCGCCGAGGTGAATCGCGGCGACCGCCACGAGAGACGCCGTCTCCGAGTACGACGACTGATAGAGGCGCGCGAGGGTGACGAGGGCGGGGGCCGCGAGGCCGCTTCGCGCGACGGCCGTCGCGAACGCGAACGCGAACCCGAAGAGACCGAGCCCGACCCAGGCGAGCGCCGCGCTCCGCCGCGCGCCCGAGCGGAGCACCGCGACGGAGAGCCAGCCGAACCCGACGACGACCACGAGCCCCGGCACGACGAACGGCGACGAGAGCAGGAAGCCGCTTCCCGGAAGCTCCCCCGCGACCCCGGGCGCCATGCCGACGAGGCTCGTCGCGTTCGCGAGCGCGAGCGGGACGAAACCCGGCGGGTGAGCTCCGCTCGCTACCCCGAGCTCCGGCGGCCGGACCAGGACGAGGAGCGCGAGGACGCAGGCGGACGCCACGCCGCCGACGAGCACGAACCGGCGGAGTCCTCGCCCACCCGGGGCGCCCGCACGAGACGCCGACGCCACCGCGGGGAGGAACAGCACCCACGAGAAGAGGCCTTCGAACCGGTTGAACGTCGCGACCGCACAGGCGGCGGCGGCGACGCCGAGCCGCGGCCGTCTCGCGGCGAGCGCCCACACCGCGGTCGCGACGGCCGCGTTCTCGAAGTAGTGGTAGAAACCGATGGACCACGTCCAGATCCAGTCGCTCGCGGGCGAAAAGAGAACGGCCGCGGTGAGCGCGGTCGCGACGGCCCGCGTCGTCCGGAAATCCCCCTCCGGCAGCGACTCGCGGAGCGCGACGGACAGGATCCACACCGCGTAGGCCCCGAGCGAGAACGAGAAGAAGATCTCGGCGCGGAAGCTCCAGCCCGTGACGGTCGCCAGCGTCGCGAGGAGCACGCGCGGAAGGACGGTGACGTGGAGCCCGTTGTGCGGGGCGAGGAACGCGAGGAAGGACGGATGCCCCGCCGAGAATCCCGCGAACAGCGGGAGCACAGCCCAGTGGTCGAACAGTGGGACGCGGAGCGAGAACCCCTGGACGAACCAGACCGCGAGCGCGATCGGCGCCGCGGCGAGTGCGTAGCAGGCGGCCCGGAAGCGAGCAGCGCTCACCGCGTGGCCCCTTCCCTGCCCGGCTCGCTCAGTGCGCGGACGCGCGCTGCTTCACGGCCTTCTGCAGGGCCTCGTAGGCGTCCTCGTACTCCTTCTGGATGCCTTTTTCGCGCTCTTCCATCTGGGAGGAGAGCTTCTTCGACTCCGTCGCCTCGCCGTCGACCCGGGCAGCCGCCGCGCGGGCCTTCTGCTCGCGCTCGCTCGCCTTCGCCTTGCGCGGCGCGGGCGTCTTCGGATCGGCCGCGATGGCGTGCGCCTCCTCGGCGGCCTGATCGAGCGTCTTCTTCACGTCGGACGCGGCGGAGACCTCCTCCGCCAGACGCTTCCGCGCCTTCGGATAGGACACGTGCGCGAGGTAGCTCGCTCGCGCGATCGCGTCGATCTGCTCCTCGAGCTTCGGACGGTTCTTCTTCCCGAGGGAGTCCTCGTGGTCGTCCAGGAACTGATACGCCTCGCTCCGATCGCGGAGACGGTCCCGAAGACGCTCCTCGATTCCCTTTCCGAGAGCGTACCCGGTCGGACCGTACAGCTCGACGTCGTTGCAGTTCTTGTCCTTCGCGGCCTGCGTCGCCGCTCCGCCGACACGCCGGTTCAGGGCGTCCTTCTCGTCCACGTAGAAGCGCGCGACCGTCTCCGAACGCTCGAGCTCCTGGACGTAGGCGGCCGTCTTTCCGGCCTCGTCGGCGCGGGAATAGAGGGCGGAGACGTCTTCCCAGTTCGGGTTCGAGAGCGCGTCGGGATAGGTCGAAAACTCCTGCTTCGCCGTCTGCATCTGCGACTCGTTCGCGGCGATCTCCGTGCGGATGCCGGACAGGGAATCCGGGTACGAGAGCGCGTAGGGCCGCTGATCACCCGACGAGCCGTAGAGCGCGTGCTCCTGCTTCGAGCAAGCCGTTCCCCCGAGAGCGACGCACATCGTGGGGAGGAACCAGAGGGCGGAAGGGCGGCGGTGTTCTTGTCGCATGGCGCGCGGAGTCTACACACGTTTGTCGTTTCGTGTAGGCTCGCGCCACCGATGAACAGGAGGATCTGGGATTTTCTCGTCCCGCTCTCGCTCGTCCTCCTCATGATCGCCGCGTTTCTCGGCGTGTTCATCCGGCCGGGTCTCGTCGACCACGGGCGCACGAGCCTGATGACGAGCAGCGACTTCCACGCGTACTTCGTGCCGCGCTTCGTGCTCGGCTCGGAGGAGGTGTTCCAGGGGCGCCTCCCGGCGTGGAACCCGTACGAGTACGGCGGGATCCCGCTCCTTGCCACCGGTCAACCCGCGGCGCTCTACCCGCCGAAGGTGCTGCTGTTCGGTCTCTTTCCGCCGATCAAGGCGCTCTGGCTCTATCTCTGGATCCACTACATCGCGCTCGCGCTCACCTTCCTGCTCTTCATGCGGCAGCAGGGCTTCGGCATGGCGGCGGCGCTCGCCGGGGTCGCGGTGTGGGTGTTCCCGACGCCGCTCCTCGGGTCCGCGTACAACCCCGTGCGGATCGCGAACCTCGTGTGGATGCCGCTCGTCTTCCTCTTCGCGGAGCGGCTCGCGAAATCTCTCACGGTCCGCTCGTTCGCCGCGCTCGCGCTCGTCGTCGCGCTGCAACTCGTCGCGGGCTACCCCGAGTGCACGATAGACACGGGCTTCCTCATGCTCGTGCACGCCGCCGTGAGCATGTGGACCGGCCGCTGGACGGGCTCCTTCGTGCGCACGTTCGGCGCCATCACGGGAGCCTTCGTCCTCGGCGGCATCACCGCGGGCGCTCAGCTCCTGCCGCTCGCCGAGCTCGGCGTCGCGTCGCACCGCGCGCACATGGAGATCGCGCCGGCGCAGATGCCGCCGGACTACGCGGCGATCACGTTCACCTTCGTCCCCGGGCTCGTCGCGATCGTCGCGGCCGGGCTCGGCGCCCCGCGCTCGCGGACGCCCCTGGCCGGGCTCGCGGTGTGCTGGTTCATGTCCCTCGGCGGCTGGCTCGTCCTCCGGAAGCTCCCGGGCTTCCACATGACGCGATTTCCCTTCGTCTGGGTGTTCCTGTCGTCCTTCTTCGTCGCGTGGGTCGCCGCCTCGGGGATGGAGTTCCTGCTCCAGCCGGCCCCGGAGCGGCGCCGCGCCCGACGCATCGCGCTCGGAGTCGTCGCGGTCCTCGCGGCGGCCATGGCCGTTCGCGTCGGGCTCGAATGGCCGAAGCTCCCGTTCAGCGGGAAGCCGCCGAACCCGATGGCGCGCTACCTCGGCACACCGTTCGCCGCGGGGATGTCCCTCGCGGCCGCCGTGTCCCTCGTCGTCGCCGTCGCGGTGACGCTCTGGAGACGCGCCTACACCCTCGTGTGGCTCGTGCCGCTGACGCTCGCGCCGCTCGCTCACCTGTCCGCCTACCCGTACGGCGCGATGCCCGCGCCGTTCCGGCGTCCGACGGCGCGAGGCGTCGTCGCGACGCTCCACGGGGATCCGTCGAAGATCCGGGGTCGCTGTTTTTCCCCCGAAGATCTCCTCTACGGGTACGAGGTCACGGATCACCTCCCGAGCCTCCTCGGAGTCGAGTTCAGCTTCCTGCCGTGGCGAGCGCGGAGGCTCCTCGATCGCTTCGACTTCCTGCCCATGTACGGGCACATCGACTGGGCGAAGCTCCTCGCGGCGCGAGGCTACCTCGCCGCGCTCGACGTGGAGTTCATCGCCGGGGACGTCATGTACTCCAACGTGTACGTCTCGAGCGGGCTCAAACCCGTGCGACGTTCCGGGAACCAGATGCTCTTCCAGAACGGAACGCGCCTCGGACACGCCTGGGTGAACTACGCGGTCCGGCGCATCGACGCGGAAGAGAAGGTGCTCGACTACGTCATCGGGCCGCATTTCGATCCTCGTCTGGAGGTCGTCCTCGAGGAGGACACGCGGCACGTCCTGCCCGAGACCACTCCGTCGCCGGTCGACTACCCGACGGCTGAACGGCGCCGCTCGCCGACGGACGTGGAGTGGGACGTCGAGCTCGATCGGTCGGGCGTCTTCGTGGTCTCCGAGGCGGGCTTTCCCGGATGGGAAGCCTACGTGGACGGGAAGCCGACGCGCTGGATCCCGGCGGATTTCCTGCTTCGCGCCGTCGAGCTCGACCGCGGAAAGCACACGGTACGATTCGTCTACCGGCCGTGGTCCCTCCGGTGGGGCGTCGTCCTGTCCCTCGTCGGACTCGCCGGGATCCTCGGCCTGTTCGTCGCCCCCGCGTTCCGTCGCCGGCGCCGCGACGTCCTCGCCCCGACGCCTACCCCGTAGTAAAGCGCCTCGCGATGGTCCGGACTACTTCGCCGGCTTCTCCGGACGACGACCGCTGCGGCCTCTGCGGCGGCACGGGCCGCCCCTTCCGCACGAAGTACGGCTACCGGATCCTCCGCTGCGCGAGCTGTGACAACGCGTTCGTGCCGAGATCCGCCGTCCCGGCGGACCTCGAGTCGATCTACGGCAAGGGCTACTTCGAGGGCGCCGAGGAGACCGGCTACCCCGGCTACCTCGCCGACTCCAAGATCATCACGCGGAACTTCAGGGACCGGCTGCGCGCGATCGAGGCGCTCCACCCGCCCGGAAAGCGACTGCTGGACGTCGGAGCCGCCTACGGCCTCTTCCTCAAGGAAGCGCGCGAGGCGGGCTGGGACGCGAGCGGCGTCGAGATCGCGCCCGACTGCGCGCTCGAAGCGGCGAAGATCTCCGGCGCGCCCGTCGCGTGCGGGGACTTCGTCACCGTGCCGCTCGAGGGCCCGTACGACGTCATCGTGATGCTGGACGTCATCGAGCACTTCCGGGACCCGGTCGCCGTGGTCCGCCGCGCTCACGAGCTCCTCTCCCCGGGCGGCCTCCTCGTCATCGACACGGGAGACCTGGACACCCCGTGGGCGAAGCTCCTCGGCGATCGCTGGTACTTCCTCGATCCGCCGCAGCACCTCTTCTACTTCTCCGAGCGCGGTCTCCGCACGGTGCTCCGGAAGGGCGGCTTCTCCGGAGAGATCCGCCGGACGCGCCCGGGCCGCCGGGTGAGTCTCACGAACATCTCGTTCAAGCTCGCGGCGGGTGCGCCGAAGGGCCCGCTGAGAACGGGCCTCGGCCGTCTCGCGAAGGCGAACCTGCCCGGCGCCGTCTATCTGAATTTCGGCGACGGGATGCTCATGAGCGCGCGAAAGACCTGATTTTCAGCCCGGCGCGTCAATTTCCTCCGCTCGGTTTGATACTACCGATCGGTACTTCCCGTGTGGTACAACCCCGAGCAACTCCAGTCGCGAGTGGCATTGGTGGCAGCTCGTGATCTGGCGACGAGGCGGTCCCTCCTGATGAGAATCTCCAATTCCTTTCCTAGGCTTGCTGGTCTCGGTGCACTTCTGGCCGGAGGTGCGCTGCTCGGTGCTTGCAGTTCGAGCTCGAAAGACAAGACCGACGCGGGCGCGAACAACGGCGGCTCCGCCAACGGCGGAGATTCCGGCGCGCCGACCGCAGGCGCCGACTGGACGATGATGGGGTTCGACAACAAGAACACCTACTTCAACCAGGCCGAAAAGAAGATCACGAAGGACAGCGTCAAGAACTGGGAGAAGGCCTGGGAGTTCGACGCCGGGGACGGCAACACCGTCACGTGCACGCCCGTCGTCGCGAACGGCAAGGCGTACCTTCTCTCCTCCGCGAAGCTGACGGCGGTCGATCTCGCGACCGGAAACGTCGAGTGGGAGTCCGACGACTGCGTCGCCGACCCCGCCGCGAAGAAGTGCTACGGCGGGTATTCCTCCCTCGCGTACGCCGATCACGTCCTCTACGTGAACGACATCGGCGGCGTGCTCCACGCCGTGAGCGATGCGGACGGCAGCGAGCTCTGGAAGAACCAGCCCGACACGCAGGCGGGCCTCGTCGGGTTCTCGTCGCCCATCGTCACGAAGGACTACGTCCTCGTCGGGGGGTCCACGCTCGAAGAGGTCGCGGTTCCCGCGGGCGGCGCGAGCTTCCGCGGCTTCATCGCGGCCGTGAAGAAGGACGGCACGGACGGCTGGAAGCGTTACACGATCGACGAGCCCGAGCACGGGGTCACGCTCTGGTCCTCCGTCTCCGTGGACGAGGCGGACGGCACCGTCTACGCGGCGACCGGCAACAACCACGGCCCGCCGGCTGGCGCGCACTCGGACGCGTTCCTCGCCGTGCCGCTGGCGGACGGGGGCGACTTCAAGTGGACGCCGCTCCAGATCCTGACGGGGGACATCTGGGAGGTGTCCGCCGCGGGCGGAGCGATCGGAAGCCCCGACGCGGACTTCGGCGCGAACCCGATCCTGTTCGAGGTGGACGGTCGGAAGCTCATGGCCGCCGGGAACAAGGGCGGCAACGTCATGGTCGCGGACCGCACGACGGGCGAGAAGATCCAGACCAGGAACCTCGGCCCCGGCAGCGCGAACCGCGGCGGCGTGTTCATCAACGGGGCGTGGGACGGCAAGCATCTCCTCTTCGCCGCGAACGGCGCCACGAGCACCGGCGACGGAAGCGAGACGCCTGCGGACCCGGCCAACGTATCGACGCTCTTCGCCCTCGACCCCCTCACGCTGGACGTGATCTGGGAGCGCCAGCTCGGGGACGTCGTCTTCGGCACCATTTCCGTCGCGAACGGCGTCGGCTTCGTCGGCAAGAACGCGACGCTGCAGGCGTTCGACACGGAGACGGGCGAGAAGCTCGCCGAGTTCCCGACGGAGGCGACCATCGCGACGTCCCCTGCCGTCTCGAACGGCTACGTCGTCTTCGGTAGCGGCATGAGCTGGTCCGGTGGCTCGATCGCGGGCCAGAAGTACTACGCCGTCCGGGTGCCATGAGCCGCGTCCCCGCCCTCGGACTCGCGCTGCTGCTCTCTGCCTGCAGCTCGGACGATTCGAAACCCGCCGCGGTTCCTCAGGACCCGACGTTCACGCGTGTCGTGAGCGAGGTCCTCCGGGCGAAGAACTGCGGCGCGAACGGCGCCTTGTGCCACGCGCTCGCCGCGGGCGGCTTCAAGCTCGGCTCGAACGACGCGATCTACAAGGAGCTCCTCGACGAAGACGCGGGCGGCACCGAGTGCACCCCGAACGCGGAAGCCGGGGTGCCCGCGCGAAAGCGCGTGATCCCCAACGATCCCGAGAACAGCCTCCTCTACCAGAAGATAGCGGTGGACCCGCCCGCCTGCGGGGACCCGATGCCCAAGGGGCAACCCCCGCTGGACCCGCCGCAGATCCAGCTCGTGTACGACTGGATCAAGGCCGGTGCGCAGAACGACTGAGCGACCGCTCCGGCGTCTCGCGATCGTGACTGCGGCCGTCGTTCTTTCGCCGGGCTGCAAGCCGAAGGCGCCGCCTCCGCCTCCCCCGCCGATCGGCGCCTTCGAGATGAAGCTCGACGGCCCTCCGACGGGCGGGAAGATGCCCGTCATGCCGGAGAGCATCCTGAAGCCGTACCGCGTCTGGGTGAACCAGGAAGAGCCGCGGCAGAAGAAGAACCCCCAGTGGGCGTCCTTCGCGCCGAAGGAAGGCGCGATGCTCGACCTCGCCGCGGACGGCAAGTGGCGCTGTCTCGTGACGCCGGCGCACGTCCTCGGACGGATCGGCGAGCATTCGCCCGTCCGTGACTGGACGGTCTCCCGCAGCGTGCGCTGCTCGACGGACGGCTTCTCGACGTTCCTCGAGACGACGGCCCGGAGCGGATACGACGAAACAGGCGCGCCGCTCCGGAACGACCCGCCCGCCTCCGTTCACCTGAACGACGTGGTCGGCGGAAAACCACGGCGCACCGTGGTGGTGATCACCGCGGACGCTCAGCTCCCGGTGGTCCGACCGTCGGACGACTGACTGGCGCCGCGGGCGGCCGTCCGGCAGTCTCCGGCGCGGGCGTGACGCGGCTGTTTCACATGTCCCTCCTGCCGGAGGGAACGGACCTCCTTCTCTGGGCCGTCGAGGTGGCGCTGCTCGTATGGGTCGCCCGTCGCTCGAGGCGCATCTCTCCTTCCGTCCTCGCGTGCGTCGCGTGCGTCGCCGTCGCCTGGGGGATGCGGCTCGCCTCGATGGCGCTGCTCTTCTCGCGCGGACATTCCTTCTACTGGTTCGACGACGCGATCCGGTTCGACCTCGCTTACTACTGGAGCCTGCACCCGACGTTCGTCCCCCGGGACACGCCCTGGCTCCCCGGGACGTTCGCGCTCCACGGAACGGCCATGCGGCTCGCGTCGGACCCTCTCGTCGCCTCCCGCGCGATGGCCGCCCTCTCGAACCTCGTCGACCTCGGCGGCGTCTTCCTGTTTTCGCAGGGGGTCTTCGGGAGGCGGGCCGTGTCCGCGGCGAGCGTGCTCGTCTCCGGCGCGTTCTGGCTCCCAACGTTGCTCGGGACCGGCACGCTGTCCGAGCTCTCCGTCTCGGGGTTCTTGCTCGGCGGCGCGGGGCTGCTCTTGCTCGCGCTCCGCGCGTCCGGCCCGCGCCGGCGCTGGTTGATCCTGGCTTCCGCCGCCGCGCTCGGCCTCGCGACGACGTTTCACGTCGTCGCCTGGACGCTCCTCGCCGTCGTCCTGGGCGCGCTCGCCGTGCACACTCTCCGCGAGCGAGGGAAACCCGGCGCGCTCTCTCCCGCGGCCGTCCTCGCCTTCGCGGCGGCTTCAGCGGCATTCTCCGCCGCGTACCTGGTCGCCTCCGCGCGCGTGTACGGCAGCGCGCTCGAGCTGATGCACGAGAGCGCCATCCTCGAGAAGCAAGGCGGGCCGCTGCAAGGGCTCGTCGTCTATCCATTCGCGGTCCTGTTCTCCGTCCTCGGGTTCGCTCCGCTCGCGCTCGCCGGGGTCCATCACGCCTGGACGGTCGAGAGCGCCGATCGGGCCCGCCTGAGGGTCGTCCTCGTGATCCTCGGCGTGTGCGTGGGCTTGCTCACGGTCACCGCGGTCCGGTACGGCACGACGCCCACGCCGTATCGCTCCACGCTCGCGATCACGAATGCCCTGATCCCGTTCGCGACGTGGAGCCTGCTCGATTCCGGACGAGACGAGATCCCCTCCGCGCGCGGCCTCTGGCTCCTCGCCGGTGCGCTCTCGGTCTGGTCCGTCGTGAACGTCTCTCACACGCTCGAGCGGCGCAATCTCGAGAGCGTCTACGACGGCGCCCTCGGCCACCTCGACGCGGCGGATCCACCCGTGGTGGCCCTCGCGACGTACCTCGCCGACGAGTTCCGTCACGGGCCGCGGACGCTCCACCCGGACAACCTCGCGCGCCCGATCCGCGTCTATTTCCCGAACGCGAGCGGACGAGACTGGCTCTGCTTCCTCTCCGCCGTCTATCGCGTCGGCGACCCGGGTCGGTTCCGGCCGAGCGTGTGGCACCTCGTCGCGACCCGGGTCGGCAAGGAGGATCTCGAAGGCATCGAGCCGGGTGAGCTCGTGCTGAGCCGGAGGATCCTCGAGCGGCCCGACCTTCGCCAGGTCACGGAGTTTCCGCCGTATCGTCTCTACGCGGGACGCTGAAAGCCGCGCCCGAACGCGGCGTCGCCGTGCTAAGCACCGCCCGACGATGTCCGACCGTCCCCCGCGTCGCGCCGCCGCCGCCCTGGGATATCGGGACTTCCGGCTCTTCCAGGTGGGCCGCTTCACGGCCGTCGTCGGCACGCAGATGCTCTCCGTCGCCGTCGGGTGGCAGGTGTACGACCTCACGCGACGGCCGCTCGACCTCGGGTACGTCGGGCTCGCGCAGTTCCTCCCGGGGTTCGTCCTCGCCTTGCCGGCGGGCCACGTCGCGGACCGGGCCGACCGACGGCGAATCGTCGCCCTCTGCCAGGCCGTCTACGTCCTGGTCGCGGCGGCGCTCATCGCGTTCGTGGAAACGGGCGCTTCGTCGCCCGCGCTCATCTACGCGCTCCTCGTCGCGTTCGGCGCGGCGCGTGGGTTCAGCGGCCCGGCGGGCCAGGCGCTGATGCCCGACCTCGTCCCCGGCGAGCACTTCGCGAATGCCGTCGCGTGGGGCTCCTCCGCCTGGCAAGTCGCGACCATCGTGGGTCCCGCGGCGGGCGGCGTCGCCTATGCCGCGGGCGGCCCGACGCTCGCCTACGGGCTCGGCGCGGCGCTCTTCGTCGTGTCGGTCGTCGCGACTCTGGCGATCCGCACGGTGCCGTCGCGCTCGAAGGAAGAGGGCGCGAGCTGGGCGTCGCTCCTCGCCGGCGTCCGGTTCGTCTTCGCGAAGAAGATCATCCTCGGGGCGCTCACGCTGGACCTCTTCGCCGTGCTCCTCGGCGGCGCCACGGCGCTCCTTCCCGTGTACGCGAGGGACGTCCTCCACGTCGGCCCCACGGGGCTCGGCGTGCTCCGCGCGGCTCCGGGTTTCGGCGCGGCGCTGATGGCGATCGGCCTCGCTTACCGTCCCCTCGGCGGGCGCGCCGGTGGGACGCTGTTCGCCTGCGTCCTCATTTTCGGAGTCGCGACGATCGCGTTCGGGGCATCCCGGAGCTTCCCGCTTTCCCTCGCGGCGCTCGTGACGCTCGGCGCGGCGGATCTAGTGAGCGTCGTCGTCCGTCACACGGTCGTGCAGCTCTCCACGCCGCCGGAGATGCGCGGCCGGGTGAGCGCCGTGAACGTCGTCTTCATCGGGGCCTCGAACGAGCTCGGCGAGTTCGAATCCGGCGTCACCGCGGCGCTCCTCGGCACCGTTCCCGCCGTCGTCCTCGGCGGAGTCGGGACGTGCTTCGTCGTGCTCGTGTCCCTGTTCCTCTTCCCGGAGCTCCGTCGCGTGGATCGGCTGGAGCCGGGAGCGATCTGACGTTCAGCTCTCCCCCAGCAGGAACCGGAGCGGCGGCGCGTGCAAGAGCTCCTCGAGCGTCCGCCCGACGGTGAGCTTCCCGGCGAGGTGGAGCGAGACCATGCCGTGGAGCTGCGACCAGAGGAGATGCGCGACCGTCTTCGCGTCTCCCTCGAGAATGCGCGCGTCGATGGCGCCCTGCACGGCGCGCTCGAGGGCCGAGAACGCGCGGCGGCTCTCCGTCGCGAGCGCCGGGTAGCGCGTCTCCGGCTCCTGTTCGAGCTCGAACATCACGCGGTAGGCGTCCGCGTTCTCCAGCGCGAAACGCACGTAGGCGTTCCGCATCACGAAGAGTCGTTCGAGCGGCTCCTCGGACGACTCGAACGCCGCCTCCTGCCCGTCCGCGAAGCGGCGATACGCCTCGGCGCGCACCATCGCGAAGATCTCCGCCTTGTTCTCGAAGTACCGGTACGGAGCCATCGCGCTCGTTCCGAGCGCCGTCGCGATGGCGCGCATCGTCACGGACCGGTAGCCCTGCTCGGCGAAGAGCCGAGTGGCGGCGACGACCGTCTTCCGACGAAACTCCGCGACGTCCGTCTCGGATAGGGGCGCGCGCGCCAAGACACCCTCCCCTCCGCGCTCAGGCGGGGACCCAGACCCCGTGGAAGCCGAACGGAACCCGGAACGGTAGCTTCACGCTCGCCACGAGCCCGGCGTTCATGTTGCTCGCGTCGAAGATCTGGAGCTCGCTCCGGTCCGTCCGCCGGTCGTAGACGTAGGAGAGCAAGTAGCCCTCGTCCTCGGCCGCGCCCGAGCTCGCCGGGACGAAGAAGGCCTCGTCCGGCTGGAGCGCCGGTTCGATGAGGTGGACGGAGGAGGTGTCCGCGGTGCGGTCCCACTTCACGATGCCGCCGACGCCGTTCGGATGGTCTTGCCCGTTCGGGTCGTCGAGCCAGAGACCGTAGGAGTAGCGATGTTCTCGCCCCATCTTCCGCCGGTCGATCTGCGGGAACTCCACGAGGCGTTCGTCGAGCTGCGTGAGCGTCGCGGTGCCCGCCGCTCCGTCGATGACGAACCGGTGGAGGCGCGGAAAGGCGTCGAAGCCGTCGGGGCCATTCTTCCAGAGCTCCGGGTAGCGGCAGCACTCGAGCACGACGTTGCCGTCCGCGTCGTCGTAGGCGTTCATGGTGTGGAAGACGTAACAGGTGTCGATGTTCACCCATTTCACGTCCGCGTTTCCGCCGTCCCTCGGCATGATGCCGATGCGCGCCTGATGCGTCGGGTCCCACCGGAACGGGAATTTCGCGCCCGCCGCCGCCATCGCGAGGTCGAACACGATGGGCAGATCCATGAACACGACCTTCGTCGCCGTGACCTGGAAGTCGTGCATCATCACGCCCGACGGCAGATCGATGACCTCGCTCCGCGTGAGCACGCCCTGGGCGTCCACCCGGTGGTACGTGAGGTACGGCGGAAGCGCGCCGTAGCCGAAGAACAGCATCTCGCCGCTCACGGGATCGATCTTCGGGTGCGCCGTCATCCAGGTCGTGAGCTTGCCGGCGTAGTCGTAGGGCCCCACCGTGGAGAGATCCTCCGCGGAGAGCTCGAAGGGGAGGCCGACCTCGCCGAGCGCGAGGAGCTTCCCGGCGTGGGCGATCACGGAGACGTTCGAATCCGTCTCCGTCGGTCCCGGGGGGCCGACGATGGAGGCGCCGGCGTCGGGCTTCGGTGCCGGATCGAGGAGCGGCGTCTGGACGTAGCGGTTCCGGTACCAGAGCGCCTTCCCACCCTTCAGGCGCACGCCGTGGACCATGCCGTTGCCGATGAACCAGTGCCCGGGATCGCCGTGCTTCGGGTTCGAACCGTTCCGGAGGTAGAGACCGTCGAGCTCGGGAGGGATGGTTCCGACGACCTCGAGCGTCGTCTCCGTGCGTTCCTCGGCGACGGGGCCGTAGTTGAACTGCATCCACCAGGAGACGTTCGGGTCGTAGTTCCACGCGGGAACGCCCGAGTCACCGAGGAGCCCGCCGTCCCCCGCGCCCAGGCCGGCTTTCGCCTTCGACGACCCGCTCGAGCACCCACCGACGAGCGGGGCATGGAACAGGGAGAGCGCACCCAGGCCGCTCAGCCGGAAGACGTCACGACGGGAGAAACGTTGAACCATCCGATACTTTTACGTTGTAAACAATTCCTGTTCAAGGACAATCGCGAGGCATCGTCGTTGGCGCTTCGCTCCCGATCGTCTGGATGAACCCTTCGTCGTCGCCCCATCGATGATCACTCTGAAACACGTCTCGCGAGAGTACGGCGAGGGCGACAAGCGCGTGGCCGCCGTCCGCGACGTCTCCCTCGAGATCGCGCCTGGAACCCTCGTGACGCTCGCGGGCGCGAGCGGCTCGGGCAAGAGCACGCTCCTCCACCTCATGGGCGCGCTCGACCGGCCCACGAGCGGCGAGGTCCTCCTCGACGGCAAGGACCTCGGCAAGATGAGCGACGACGATCGCACGCTCATGCGCCGTGATCGCATCGGGTTCGTCTTCCAGTTCTTCAACCTGCTCCCGACGCTCACCGCGGCCGAGAACGTCGCGCTCCCGGCCCGGCTCGCCGGACGTCCCGGTTCGAAGACGAAGAGTCGGGCGGCGGAGCTCCTCGAGCGCGTCGGGCTCGCGGCACGCGCCGGTCACCGCCCGGACCAGCTCTCGGGTGGCGAGATGCAGCGGGTCGCGATCGCGCGCGCGCTCATGATGGACCCGCCGCTCCTCCTCGCGGACGAACCGACCGGCAATCTCGACTCGACGACCGGAGCGACCGTCCTCGAGTTCCTCCGCGGCGCGGTCGAAGCGCACCGCACGGTCGTCCTCGTCACGCACGACCCGAAGGTCGCCGAGCGCGGCGATCGCCGCCTCACCTTCGCCGACGGTCGCATCGTCAGCGACGTCTCCTGACCGCCGTTTTTCAGGCTAGTTCTCGAGCCTTCCCAGCCGAAACTCACGGAGTTTCGAATCGCCGGCCCACCCGATTCACGTCCCCGAGCCCGGCGAGCGCGTGCCCGATGGGGCGCGGCGGGTTGAGCGGTCCGAGGACCGCGGGCGCCAGACGGCGAACGCGCGTCGTGGGGGTATCTCCACACCGGACAGTTTGTATACAAACCAAATGGACGAGACCCGCCCTCCGTAGAGCTCGCCCGCAGGGCGGCGAGTCGCCCCCCCCGATTGGTCCAGCCGCTTCACGGCTACCCGCGAGCAA
>DASZXK010000015.1:0-25909 GCA_035545855.1 Polyangiaceae bacterium | reverse complement strand
GGTCGGCAGCCCGCCTTGCGGGATGCCGGGTGGGGCAGCCCCGAATCTACCCACTTCGAAACCGCGCGAATTGACGGCTGAGATGTGACGAATCCTCAGCGCGCGATGGGAGGCAGCCCCTGCCTTCCCCTCCGCTTCCCTTGTTCTCCGTGATCCCGATTGCGGCCGGTGATTTAGGACGGCGGAGTCCGCATCTTGCGTCCTTCGATCGTGATGTCCCACGCCATCCCGTGCCTCTGGAGCTCCTCGCCGTAGATGGAGAGCGGCCGGATCCGGCGCGCGACAAGCGTCGCGAGCGCCGTCGCGATGAGCAGCGGGAGCACGATCGCGTAGTCGCCGGAGAGCTCGAAGACCATGACGGCTGCCATGACGGGGGCGTGCGTCGTCGACGCCGTCATCGCCGCCATGCCGATCAGGGCGTAGCCCTCGACGAGGTGGCGGACGTTCGACGGATCCGTGACGTGGCCCATGATGCCCCCGAGGGCCGCGCCGATGAACAGCGACGGCGTGAACACGCCGCCCGGGCTCCCCGAGGACACCGAAGCGGTCGTCGCGAACGCCTTCGCCACCGCGAGGAGCGCCATCATCCCGAGGCCGAAACGACCGGCGAGGAGCAGGTTGATCGCCTCGTAGCCGTTTCCCGTGATCTCGGGCATCCGGATCGCGAGCAGCCCGACGAGGAGCCCCCCGAGCGCGGCCCGGACGGCCTTCGACGCAGGGATCTTCCCGAACCACGTTTCCCCGCGGGAGAGGAGCAGCATGAACGCGGGCCCCGCCACCCCCGCGAGGAGCCCGAGGAGACCGGGCACCAGGATCTCGACGTCCGAGCTCATCCGGAACGTGTGCTGGCCGTAGATGGGACCTCCCCCGATGGCGAGTCGGGTGACGGCCGTCGCGATCGGCGTCGCTACGATCGCGGGGAGAACGATGTCCAGCGCGATGACGCCCGTGACGACCTCGGACACGAAGAGGACGGCCGCGAGGGGCGTGTTGTACGCCGCCGCGAACCCCGCCGCGGAGCCCGCCGCGACGAGACTCCGCACCTGGCCTTCGCGGAGGGACAGCAGTCGTCCCGCGGCGACGCCGAGTCCGCCGCCGAACTGGATGATCGACCCTTCCCGCCCGACGGAGCCCCCCGAGACGATCGCGAGCCAGGAGCCGAGCGCCTTCACGGACGTGAGACGGAGCGAGATGCGCACGTTCCCGAGGACGACGGCCTCCATGACCTGCCCCACGCCTGCCCCCCCTTTCAGATGGGATGCGAACGCGCCGCAGACCCCGGCGAGCGCGCCTCCCATCGCGGGAAGGAGCGCCGAGGCGTACCAGGGGAGCGCCGCGAAGGCGCGGAGGACGTCGGGGGCCCGGTACAGGCGGACGAAGACGAAGCCGATCGCGGACCGGAACAGAATCGCGAAGACCGCGGCCCCCAGGGAAACGACGAGGATCGCGAGGGCGAAGCGAGCGAGGTTCGTCCAGAACCGCGGGCTCCGGGGCGACCGTGACTCCTGACCGGGCACGGCGAAATCCGCCATCTCCCGGAATCGTATCCCAGGGCCCTTAAGAGCGAACGGACTCTGCCGTACCCAGCCTGCTGACGGGGCTGCGAGTACGGGCCACGGGCCATCGGCTGGAACGCCTCACCCGCCGCGCTTGACGGGGGCGGGTCTCGGGGAAAACTATTTGAGTTCTACTGCGGGGCTTCCGGGTCCCGCGATGGGGCGGGGAACGGTCGCGAGAGCGCTCCTCGCCGCGAGGGCCACCATGCGAGCGGGTCATCATTCGTGGGAGCAGGCGCTCCACCAGGGCGTTCCGATCGACGGGGGCGGCGCCGCGCCTGCACTGACCCCGGCCGGCGCGCGCGTCCTGATCGTCGACGACCAGCCCGAGGTGAGACGGATGCTCCGGCGAGTGCTCGGCTCGGGGCGGTGCGAGACCGTGGACGTGGAGGGCGCCGACGCGGCGATCGCCCTCGTCCGGGAGACCCGCTTCGACCTCGTCGTGAGCGACGTTCACATGCCCGAGACCGGCGGTGTCGAGCTCCTCCAGGCGCTCCACGAGGTCGACCCGTGCCTGCCCGTCGTGCTGCTCTCCGGCGCGCCGGATCTCGACACCGCCCTGAAGGCGGTCCGCTACGGGGCGTTCGAGTACGTCGCGAAGCCGATCTCCGTGTCCACCCTGCTCGATACCGTGTCTCGCGCCGTCGAGGCCGGCAGGAAACGACGCGAGGAGCAAGACGCCGCGCGGAAGCTCAAATCCGGAGAGCGGCCCCGCTCGCGCTCCGCGGGCGTCGGGGAAGCCATCTCCCCCGGCACGCTCCTCGGCTGCTACCGCGTCGAGCGGCTCATCGGCTCGGGAGGCATGGGAGCCGTCTACGACGCCGTGCGACCGGATCTCGCCGGCATGCGCGTCGCGATCAAGGTGATGCACGAGCAGCTCCGCGACGATCGGACGTACCTCGCGCGCTTTCGCCGCGAGGCGGAGACGGCAGCCGCCGTCGACCACCCGAACATCGTGCGCATCCTGGATTTTCAGGCTTCAGAAGAGGAACCGGCGTTCCTCGTGATGGAGCGCCTCGAGGGGGCTTCGCTCGCCGACACCCTCACGGCGCAGGGCGGATTCTCGCAGCAGCGCGCGGCGTTCATCGGCACGCAGGTCGCGAGCGCCGTCGAGGCGGCGCACCGCGCCGGGATCCTCCACCGCGATCTCAAGCCGGAGAACGTCTTCCTGACGTCGATCTCCGGCATGCAGGACATCGTGAAGGTGCTGGACTTCGGAGTGGCGAAGCGAATCGACGCGCCGCCGGACTCGAAGCTCACCCAGACGGGTACCGTCATCGGGACGCCGGCCTATCTGGCTCCCGAGCAGGCGAGAGGAGGCTCGGCCGACATCCGGAGCGACGTCTACTCGGTCGGGTGCTTGCTCTATCAGATCCTGACGGGCTCGCTCCCCTTCCAGGCCCCGAACTACAACGCGGTCCTGTTCGCGATCCAGCAATCGGACGCCGTCGCGCTCGCCTCGCTCCGCCCGGATCTGGACTCCGGGCTCGTCGCCGCGGTGGAGAAGGCGATGGCGAAGGACCCGAACGCGAGATTCCAGACGGCGGCGGAGCTCGCCGCGGCGCTCGCCCCGTGGGCGGGCCTCGGCCGCCCCGCGGAGCCCGCACCGCCCTCTTCCTCGCCGATGGCCTTCGCGCCGACCGTCGCCAGGCCCGGGACCGGTCCCGAGGGTCCGCCGGAAGGTCCGAGCGCGGGCCTTACGTCCCGCGCCGAACGTGACGTCGATCCGAGGTGACGCCCGGGTCCGAATCGTGACCCGGCCGTCGGAGGTGTTCATGGCATCCGTCAGCTGGTGGATCACTCGACGCGGCGGGACCCCCGTGGGTCCCGCGACGACCGAGCTGGTGCTCGAGGGCATCGCGAGGGGGGCCGTGCCCCTCGACGCCCTCGTGTGCACCGTGGGCGGCACCAGCTGGAACGAGATCCAGACGGAGCCGGCGTTCCGAGCGGCCATCGCCGAGAGGCGGGCGACGCGCGCCGGGGACGCGGACCGGACGATCATGGACTTCGACCCGCTGCCGCCTTCCGACCGTCCGCCGCCCCTCTCGGAGCCCCCGCGGCTCGTCCGGTTCGACGACACGAGCGAACGCACCGTGGCGCAGCCCGCGCCGTTCGCGGAGAGGGCGTCCGCGCCGTCCGTCGCGCCGGTCCCCTTCGGCGACTCGGAAGACAAGACGATCGTCGAGCCCGCGCTCTCGGACCGACCGACCTTGCGAAAGTGACTCGCGCCGGTCCCGGTCACTCGCCGTCGATGACCTGTCGCACTTTCCGCGCGAGCGCCTTCGGCGTGAGCGGCTTCTGGAGGTACGCGGCGCCCGTCTCGAGGACGCCGTGCTGGAGCACGGCGTCGTCGGTGTATCCGGACATGAAGAGGACCTTCAGGGTCGGCCGGATCCGCCTGAGACGCTCCGCGATCTGACGGCCACTCATCCGGGGGAGCACCACGTCCGTCAGGAGCAGGTCGATGTTCGCACCGTGCTGCTCACAGGTCAGGAACGCCTCGCCGCCGTTCTGCGCCTCCAGCACGACGTACCCTTGCTGGCGAAGCACGTTCCGCGCGAGCGTCCGGACCTGAGCGTCGTCCTCCACGAGGAGGATGGTCTCGGTGCCGCGCGAGACCTCCGCCCCCGGGCGCTCGGAGGGGCGGAGGTCCACGTCCCCCGAGACCCTCGGGAGGTAGACCTTGAACGTCGTTCCGTGGCCGAGCTCACTGTAGATCCAGATGTGGCCGCCGCTCTGCTTGACGATGCCGAAGACCGTCGCGAGGCCGAGACCGGTCCCCTTGCCCTGCTCCTTCGTCGTGAAGAACGGCTCGAAGACGCGCGCCTGCGTCTCCGCGCTCATTCCCGTCCCGGTGTCGGTCACGGCGAGCATGGTGTAGTCGCCGGGGACGACGTCGTGGTGTGCCGCCGCGTATTCTTCGGAGAGCGTCACGTTCGTCGTCTCGATCGTCAGCTTTCCGCCGGTCGGCATCGCATCCCGGGCGTTCACGGCGAGGTTCATGATCACCTGCTCGATCTGCCCGGGGTCCGCCCTCGTCTTCCAGAGGACGGGAGCGCAAAGGACGGTGAGCTCCACGTCCGCGCCGAGGAGCCGACGGAGCATCTTCTCCATTCCCGAGACGCTCTGTCCGAGATCCAGGATCTTCGTCTCGAGGACCTGCTGCCGGCTGAAGGCGAGGAGCTGTCTCGTTAGCTCCGCCGCGCGAACGCCCGCCATCCGGATCTCCTCGATGTCCCCGCGGAGTGGATCCTCGGCGCGGATGGACTCGCCGGCGAGCTCCGCGTAGCTCAGGATCACGGAGAGGACGTTGTTGAAATCGTGCGCGACGCCGCCTGCGAGCCGGCCGACGGCTTCCATCTTCTGCGCCTGCCGGTACTGGGCCTCGAGCTTCCGCCTGTCCGTCAGATCCTGCACGACGTTCGCGAACCCGAGACGATGTTCGCCGTCACCGAGCGCCGTGATGACGACGTTGGCCCAGAACTTCGAGCCGTCTCTCCTCGTGCGATATCCCTCGCTCTCGAGCTTGCCCTTCCGGAGCGCGGCCTCGAGATCCGCGGCGGACTGCTTCGCGGCGTCCGGCCCCGGGTAGAAGCACTCGAGTCCGCGGCCGATGATGTCGGACTCCGGGTACCCGTGGATCCGCTCCGCGCCGGCGTTCCAGGTTTGAACGCGGCCGGAGGCATCCAGGAGGAAGATCGCGTGGTCCCGTGCGCCGTCGACGAGGAGACGGAACGTCTCGTTCGCGCGGCGTGTCCGCTCCTCCAGCCGCACCGCGGTCTGGAGCAGCCTGGCGTTCGCGATGGCGAGGCTCGCGTGGTCGGCCAGCCCCTGTGCCATTTCCAGGTCCTGTTCGTCGAACGGCGGGGACGTCGAGCGAAAGCGGAACAGCGACAGCGTGCCGATCGTCTCGCCGTTCACGCGGAGCGTCGTGACGATCAGGCTGTGGACGCCGATGACCCGGTACGCCTCGGCGACCTCGGGGGTGACGAGTGTCAGGTCGATGCGGGCGGCGAGGAAATGCGTGCCGCTCTTCACCATCTCCTCTCCCCAGGAGTAGTCGGCGATCCGCTGCGGCGCGGAGACGAACCTTCGCACGCGTTCCGCGTCCGTCGGGTCCGTCTTGCCCGTCTCGAACGGAAGGTGGAACGCGACCGGCGTGAGATACCCGTCCGAAAGGAGGCGGACCACGCAGCCGTCCGCGATGACGTCGGAGACCGCGTGGGCCACGACGTTCAGCAGCCGCTCGTAGTCCGTCGTCGCCTCGGCGAAGGCGCGGAGCGCCGTGCTCAAGACCCGGAGCCGCGTTTCCAGCCGCCCGACCCGTTCGTCCTGACCTTCCATTCGAGCGTGGATCACCGGGGCCACGAGGCCTCCGTCGGCCGATCGCCGACGGGACCCCGCCAGTCACCGGGGACCTTCTCCCCCTTTCGTCTCCAAGACCAATGTCGACTCGAACCCCAGAGTCTACCACGCAATCCGCCGACTTGGGACCTCGCCTGTTCGCTTGGGTCTCTTGCCCGGTCGACTGTCAGCCTCCCGTCGGCTACTATTATTTGTTTTCGGGTGTCACCCGTCGGAATCGCTCTTCACACGATTCCGGCCCTCGTCTTTTGCCTGGTAGAGAGCCGCATCGGCGCGGTTCAGCCATCCGGCGACGTTCTGATCTTCCGGGCGGCGCTCGGCCACACCGATGCTGACGGTCACGACGCCGTCCCCGGCGATGGTTCGCACCCGGAGCCGCTGCACGGCGAGTCGCATGCGCTCCGCCACCACGGCCGCTTCCTTCACCGATTGTTCCGGGAAGAGCACGAGGAACTCCTCGCCTCCGTATCGGTAGATGCGATCGGTGCTCCTGAGCTCGCTAGCGAGCGCCTCGGCGACGCGCTTCAAGACGGCGTCTCCGGCGAGATGGCCGAGGTGATCGTTGTAGATCTTGAACCAGTCGACGTCACAGAGCGCCACGCTGTAGCGACGCCCGTAGCGAGCCGCGTGGGCCCAGGCGTCCCGGAGATCCTCGTCGAGACGAAGTCGGTTCGCGATGCCGGTCAGCGGATCCGTTCGCGCGAGCCCGAACGAGGCCTGGCTGTCACGCCGGAGGGCGGTGTTCTTTTCGCGGAGCTGTCGATGCATCGCGACGACGCGCCCCGCGGAGACGAGACGGGCGCGCAGCTCGTCGAGGTCGACGGGCTTCGTCTGGTAGTCGTCGGCCCCGGACTCCATCCCCGCGATGAAGTGGTCCTTGTCGCCGAAGCCCGTCAGGAAGATGAAATACGTGTAGGCCTTGTCGCCGTCCGCGACGCGGGTTCGCCGGCAGAGCTCGAGGCCGTCCACGCCGGGCATCTCCCAGTCGCTCAGGATGACGTCCGCGTGCTCGGCCTGGTGGAGAAGCAGCGCTTCGTGCCCATCGCCTGCGCTCCGACAGGGATGCCCCATCGCGCGGACGGCCTTCTCGAGAGCCACACGCGTCGCCTCGTCGTCGTCGACGACGAGCACGCGCAAGCGTAGCGACGGGTCGAGGTGCGGCGGCTGCACCGAAGTCCGGACCTCGGGGCGGTTCGGGGGGTCCGGTGTTTTCGAAGAGCCAGCTCGGGGCATGACGTGCACGGGGTCGGAGGAGGGCCTCGGCCGTCCGTGCACGGACCGGGCCAGCCGCTCGCCCCGGTCCCGAAGTGACCACGCGCCGGGACGGAGGCGCAAGACTCCCCGCCGCGGCGCAGCTCTTGCGGCCCGGACGACGACGTTCCCGCGACATTTCGCCTGTCCGCGACGCGTCGGAGACACGAGGCCCCGGGCATGGTCATTGCTCTCGGGATGGGACGTGAATCACTCGACCACGCCCCCGTCCCGACGCCGTCGAATCCTCGTCGTGGACGACGACGTCGCCGTGGGAGACGCCATCGCCCAGGCCCTCGGAGACCGGTACGACGTCACCGTCGCGCGGGACGGCGTGGAGGGGGTGGAGTGTGCGGCCCGTCAGCGGCCTGACCTCGTGGTGAGCGACGTGACCATGCCGCGCCTCGACGGGCTCTCCATGGTCCGCCGGCTCCGAGCGGAGCTCGGAGCCAAGGTACCGGTCATCTTTCTCACGGCCCTCGACACGCCCCGCGACGTGATCGCCGGAATCGGCGCCGGGGCGCTGCACTACCTCTCGAAACCGGTCGATCTGAACGATCTCGAGCGACGGATCGGCAAGGCGCTCCGGGCTTGAGCAGCCGGACGGGCTCACGAGAGACCCGCGCGTTGCCCGGGCGAATCCGTAAATCGCACGGGACCGTGTCCATCTCGTGGCGCCATTCTTTCACGCACGCGCAAGCGCCGCGGTGAAGCACGCCGCGTCGAGCGACGGGCCGAGGCACCGCCGCGCTCAGCACTCACGACCCCGCGCTCACCCGTGCACGCGAACTACGAAGATCGAAAGTTCTGCGTGAGGATGCGTTGAATGCGCCCGCTCGCCTTGCTACGCATCCGAGAAGAATGAACTCCGTTCGCCCCACACGCGACTCGACCGACTACTACGAGGCGAGCGCCGACAGCTACGACTTCCTCCACGGAGGAGCCGATCACGAGCACGTGCGGGCGTTGCAGGAGGGCTGGCCGCTCATCCACGGCGAGGTGACGACGGTCCTCGACGTCGGCTGCGGCACCGGGCGGAGCCTCGAGTGGGTGTCGCGCCGCGCTCCGGGGGCGAAGCTCTTCGGCGTCGAGCCGTCGGCGCACATGCGAGAATACGCAGCGGCCCGAGTGCCGCACGCGGATCTCCGCGCGGGCTCGGGCGAGCACCTTCCGTTCGCGGACCGGTCGATGGACGTCGTCCTCGCGACGGGCATCATGCATCACGTCGATCGCCCGGCGCGCGTCATCGACGAGATGTTCCGCGTCGCGAAGCGCGCGGTGCTCATCAGCGACCACAACAACTACGCCTTCGGCGGGCAGATGGCTCGCCGTCTGCGGATCGGGCTACGCGCGGCCGGGCTCCTCGGCATCGCGACCTTCGTCAAGCAGGGCTTCAGCCGCCGGGGCTACTCCGAGGACGACGGCTGGTGGTACCCGTACTCGCTGTTCGACGACTACGCGCGGATAGCGAGCCACGCCGAGCGGGTGATTCTCTTCCCGACCCGCGCGGCGAACGCGACGGGCAACCTGCTGCTCTCGCAGTCCCACGTCGCGATCCTCGCGAGCGTCGCCTGAGCCGTCCACGCCCGGGTCGCGCCCCGGGCGATCGAGCGCCCTCACCGCCGCGCTTCAGGGGGCGGGCGCCGCGGGCGCGTAGGCGACGTACGGCGTGTAGTGGATGAGCCCCGTGGTGAGGTTCGCCTTCTGCCGGAGGCCGACGGTGACGTACCGGCAGCGACCGTAGGCGACCATCGTCGTCCCGACGTCGCCGTCGTCATTTCTGCCGTGCTCGGGTCCGCCGAGGTCCTCGTACGTGACGCCGTCCGTCGTCGCGACATAGGCGTACGCGAACGACGCATTCAGTCCCTCGAAGAGGAACCGGTTCCCGGCGAAGGTCGCGACGCCGCCCGGAAGCACGCCGGCCGCGGGTGTGCTCGGCGTCCCCGGCGTGAACGTGACGCCGTCGGTGCTCGTGAAGTACGTGCCCTGCCCGTTCAGGATGAACAGACCGCGACCGAATTCGACGAACGCACCGCCCGGACTCGCGACGCCGTCGATGAGCGTCCACTTCTTGCCGTCGGTGCTCGTGTACGAGGAGCCGCCGAGGCCGTTGACGGTCGCCACCCAGTGCCCCGCGCCGTACGCGATGTCGTTGTAGCCGAACCCGGTGTCCGTCGTGACGCTCTCGGGGCTCCACGCGGCGAGATCGGGCGAGCTCCACATCGCCGCGTTCGCCCCGTTCGCGATGGTGAGGGGGCCGCTCGTGTCGAAGGCGGCGATGGCGGGCGAGGTCCCATTGACGAGCGTCCCGTTCCACGAAGTGCCGTCGGCGCTCGTGTACGCGTAGAGAGCGCCGTCCTGTGCGCCGAAGAAGACGAAGCGACCGCCCACGTAGCGGATCACGCCGTAGTCGTCGAACTTCACGCCGCTCGCCATGTCCTGCCGGTGAGGGGTCCACGTGGCGCCGTCCTCGGTCGTGGCCCACTGAATCGCGTTCTGACTCACGCTCCACGCGAGCGCGACGAAGACGCCGTTGCCGTACGCGATGCCTCGAAAGCCCTTCACGTAGGGCCCGAGCGCGCTCTCGTCGGTGGAGTAGTCGGGGATCTTGGGATCCGCGAGCGTCCAAGCGAGCGGCGCGGCGACGTCGTCGCACGTCGGTTCGACGAACGACCCGGCTCCCGCGGCGCCACCCGATTCGCCGCCGCCGGAGCCCGTGTCCCCGCCCGCGGCGGAACCGCCCGCGCCTCCACCCGCGCCTCCGGACCCGTCTCTTCCGCCGCCGTCCTCGCCCGTCCCGGCGCCGCCCGCGGCAGCTCCCGTGCCGGGCTTCGAGCCGTCGCTGCTGCACGCGACGACCGTGGGAAGGATGAGCAGTCCGGCAAGGAACGAGCCGGCAAACGACGCGCGAGCGGGAAGACGAGACGAAGGCATTCCAGCAATCTACCTCGTCCCCTCGGGACGTCGCCATCCCTGGAGCGCGGGAGCCGCCCGCCGGCGCCGGAGACCGAACGCCCGCTCGGATTCGCGAGAGTGCGCCGTTGACGCGGGCGCCGCCCCGGAAAAAGCTCCGCCTTCCCATCCTTCAGACGGAGAATCCATGGCAGAGCGAGTCGTGTTGGTGACGGGTGCGACGGGCAAGCAAGGCGGAGCGACGATCCGGCACCTCGTGAAGCGCGGAGGCGTGAAGCTCCGGGCGATGACGCGGAAGCCGACCGGGGACGCGGCCAAGGCGCTCGCGGCGGCAGGCGTGGAGCTCGTCCAGGGAGATCTGGAGGACGCCGCGTCGCTCGAACGCGCCCTCGCCGGAGCCTGGGGCGTCTTCTCCGTGCAAAATACGTGGGAGGCGGGCGTCGAGAAGGAAGAGGAGCAGGGGAAGCGCCTCGCCACGGTCGCGAAGAAGGCCGGCATCCAGCACTTCGTCTACACGTCCGTCGGTTCGGCGCATCTTCGAACCGGGATCCCGCACTTCGACAACAAGGCGCGCATCGAGGCGACGGTGAAGGAGCTCGGGTTCCCGTCGTACGCCATCCTCCGGCCGGTCTTCTTCATGGAGAACCTTCCCTCGCCGTGGTTCCTCCAGGGAGACCATCTGATGACGGCGCTCGCTCCGACGACGAAGCTCCAGATGATCGCCGCGGACGACATCGGGCGGTTCGCGGCACAGGCGTTCGTCGAGCACGAGAAGTGGAACCGCGCCGAGGTCGATCTCGCCGGAGACTCGGTCACGATGCCCGAGGCGGCCGCCGCCGTGAGCGAGCTCGTCGGAAAGACGGTCACCTTCCAGCCGATCCCCATCGCCGCCGTGAGACAGAACAGCGAGGACATGGCGCTCATGCTCGAATGGTTCGATCGCACGGGGTACTCCGCGAACATCCCGGAGCTCGAGCGGAAGTGGGGCATCCGCCCGATGAACCTCCGCGAGTGGGTGAAGGCGCACAAGCGCTGAAGAATCGCCCCGGCCCGCGCTCTCGCCGACGGTCCACGTGACCGCCCTAGCCGGCTACCGGCACGCCGACGCGCAGAACGCGGAGTCGCACGTCTCCATCTGAGCGGCCCGGCCGAGTGGATTTCCCGGATCGTCGAGCGCGCTCAGCACGGCGGCCGCGGTCGACGTCCCGGCCGCGGCTTCGTACTCCGCGACGCACGGGCCGTTCGGGCCGTTCGCCGGGTCGGGCGTCGGGTTCTGACAGTGCGAGATGTCGTGCGTGCCGCAGTAGCAGAGGGCGGGGTCCACGAAGTAGCAGGCGTGCTGGCGAGCGCACTGCACGGCGGCGACGCAGAGATCGCCGCCCGCGCCGTCGCTGCAGGCCGTGTGAATGACGGGTCCGGAGCAGTACTTCTCCTCGCACGTCGTGCACGCGCCGCCGAACGCGCACGTCGGGCCGCAGAACGCCGTGTTCGGTGGATCGCAGTCTTCCCCGGGATCGAGGAGCCCGTTCCCGCAGGGCGTCTGGATGGTGCACTCCGCCGAGCACGCCCAGGGGACGGGTGGATCGCACTCCTCGCCCGCCTGGACGAACCCGTCTCCGCACACGGGAGGGACGTCCTGGCACGTCGGGGAACAGAACCCCGGCGCCGGCGGATCGCACTGTTCCGTGCCCTCGACGCTGCCGTTACCGCAGACGATCTCGTTCTGACACGTGGAGCTGCAGCCGTCGCCGCTGTTGGTGTTGCCGTCGTCGCACTGCTCGTCCGGCTGGAGGACGCCGTTGCCGCAGATGCCGGGGCCGACGCACGTGACGACCACGGGGAGCGACGGCGCGTAGCAGCTCTTCCCGTCTCCCACGACGAACACGAGGTTCAGCGTGCCGCCGCTGTCGCAGTGGAAGAGATCCGACGGAGCGTTCACGTGCTCGAAATGGCCGGTGCCGTTTCCGCCCGGCACGATGCCCCACCCGGCGACGACGGTGCCCGCCGTTCCGGCGCCCTGAACGGTGATCGTCCGTCCGACGCTCGCGCGGAGCGGGGACACCGTATAGAACTGAATCTGCGGACAGAGGGACGGGTCGCCCGGGATGAAGTGCGCGTGAACGACGGTCTGACCGAGCCCGTCACCGTCGTTCACCGGATCGCAGAGCAAGTTCACCGTCACGGAGCTCGTGAGCCCCGCGACCACGTCGAACGAGCCCTGCCCCGCGCAGTGGACTCCCGCGCGCGTCACCGCGGACAGCGAGACGTCGTAGCCCGTTCCCTCGGGAAGCCCGAGCTCGATCGACGGCGTCGTCTTCGGGTCGGAGAGCTCGATACGGTCCGAGATCGACTGCCCGTTGCCGCTCACGTCGTAGTCGACGCCGTCGACCACGTCCGAAGGACCGACGATCACGCCGAGGGAGACGGAGCCGCGTGGGGCGTCGGCCGCGACGGGAATCGTCGCGTCCGGCGTGGCGTCCCAGCACGCGGTGACGAGCGTCGCAACGAGGGCGAGAACTCCGAATCGCGGGGACCCGATCATGAGACGCGACTCCGGGGCTCCTCGGTCACCTGAGCCGGCAACCGGAGTCGCACGTCGCCGTGTTCGGCGGTTCGCATCCTTCACCGGGTTCGAGGATGCCGTTGCCGCACTCCTGCACCGGGAGGCACGTCACGGACGCCGTCTTCGTGTCCGTGCACGAGAGTCCGTCGGTGACCGTGAAGACGACGGACACGGTGCCTTCGCCGACGCAGGTCATCAGCGTGGAGGCCGCGGTCGGGTCGTCGAGCACGCCGGGGCCCGAGGAGACGCTCCAGGAGGCGCTCACCGTCCCGGGAGTGCCGCTTCCCATCAGGAAGACTCGCCCCCCCGCGCTCGTCACGCTGAGCGGCGCGACCGTGTAGAACGAGACGTCCGGGCAGGCCGCGGCATTTCCGGGGATGAAGTTCCCGCCGATGATCGTCCCTCCGACGGTGCCGCCGTTGTTCGTCGGATCACAGAGGACGTCCACGTCGAGCGCGTTCGTGATCCCGGCGGTCACGTCGAACGTCTTCGATCCGGAACAGTGCACGCCGGCGCGGCTCACCGCCGAGAGCGACACCGTGTAGCCGGTCCCTTCGGGCAGGCCGAACTCGACGGACGGAGCGGCGTTCGGATCGCTCGTGTCGACGAGTCCGCCCAGGAGCTCACCGTTGCCGAACACCGTGTAGTCGACGTGGTCGACGATCTGGCCGGGCGGCACCGAGAGCGCCAGAGCGACCTCCGTCGCGAGATCGGCGGGAGCTCCTCCGGCGCCGGGCCCGTTCAGCGCGGACGGCTGTCCCTCGCACCCGGCGGCACACACGGCGACGCCGAGGGCCACGGTGACGACCGGAGTCCGGAGGCTCACCCGCGTGCGAAACACTGGAAGTGCGTCCCGGGAGCAAGTCCGGGGCCAGAGCGCCGGCGGCCGACGCGCGTTCGTCGGTCCGCGAGATCGCTGATGAAGTGCGGCTCGCTCCCGGCGCTCCGTGACACGTTTCCCTCCGGATCCCGGAGGGTCCGTTCGGATTTCGGAATGGGGGGCCGACGACGGCGCCGACCCCGCGGTTCCGCGACGCAGCACGGCGGGAGAGGGCGCTCGCGCGGTGTCGGGCCGGTGTCGGCGCCGGCACATCGCGGTGAACGTCACGGCTCGCGATTGATCGATCCGAGAGCGCGCTGGTAGCGAAGCAAGCGAAGAATGTCTCCTCGCGCGCGGCTGACGAGCGTCCTCGGGATCCTGGCGGTCGGCGTTTCCTGCTGCACCCCGCTCGACGATCCGAACGATCGGTTCCCGGCGCGAGGCACCGGCGGCGCTTCCGGGCAGGCGGGCGCGCCCACCGGCGGGAGCGGCGGCGCGGCATCCGACGCGTCGACCGGCGGAGCCTTCGCGGACGGCGGAACGAGTGGAGACACCGACGCTTCGAGGGACGCCGCGTCCGGCGGGGGAGCCGGAAACGGCGGGCAAGGCGGCGGAGCCGCGGGCGGCGATGGCGGCCCACTCGGCGCGAGCGGGACGCCGGGCACCGGCGGCGCGGGCATCGTCGATGCGGGATGCGTCGACCCGACCGGGTTTCACGGGCTCGGCTGCTATGCGTGCCCGCCGCACGATTTCCTGACGCTCGAAACGGCGTGCACGCGCGCCGCCTGCACCGAGTTCGACGAGCGGGTGCGGTTGACGAAACTGACGGCGACGGGCGATCGCCCGCCCTTGCCCGCTCCGACGGGAAGTGGCGGAAGCGCGGGTACGGGAGGGTCGACGGGCGGCGGCGGCGCGGCAGGCGCAGGCGGAGCAGCAGGAGCGGGCGGCGCGGGAGGGGGGGCCGCCCCCTGCGAGGACCTCCGCGCCCGCGGACAGGTCGTCTACGTGACGGGCTCCTCGGCGGCGAAGCCGTTCCTGCAGCAGATCGCGCAGCAGATCTCCGGCGGCAACGTGTTCCTCGTCTACACGTCCACGGGATCCTGCGTCGGCGTCGACGCGGTCGTGAACGGAACGCCGATGACCACCGGCCCGAGCCCGGCCCCCGCCGCCACGGCGACGTACTGGGACACGTCCGGTTCCTCCGGCACGGCCTGCGTGCTCCCGGAAGGCGGCGTGACGGCAGACCTCGGGATCTCGGACGTGTTCGCGCAGTCGTGCAGCGGCTTCGAGCTCGTGGACGTGAGCTCGCTCGGCATTCGCGACGCGCACGGGCCGATCCAGACGATGGGATTCGTCGTGCCGGCAAACTCCCCGTACTCGGAGATCAGCGCCAAGGCGGCGTATCTCGCGTTCGGTTTCGGCGCCGACGGGGGCATCCTGGACCCGTCGGGGAGCGCGCCGATGTGGAACGACGAAGCGTACCTGTTCCAGCGGAGCGCGACGTCCGGCACGCAGGCAATGCTCGCGGCCGCCATCGGACTCGACGCCACCCGGTGGAAGGGGAAAGGAGCGAAGACGTCCGACGACGTCACCGCGTCACTTCTCTCCGCAGCGGGTTCGTCCGATACGGCGGCGAAGGCGCTCGGGATCCTCGCCGCCGACTACGTGGACACGAAGAACCTCCGAGCGCAGCTCCGGGTGCTCGCGTTCCAGGACGATACGGCGAAGTGCGCCGTGTTCCCGGACTCGACGAGCACGTCGCACGACAAGAAGAACGTCCGCGACGGTCACTACCCCGTGTGGGGCCCGCTCCATCTCCTCTACCGCGTCGATTCGCTCGGTCGCCCCGCGAATCCGGACACTCGCGCGGCGGTCACGGACATCGTCGGCTATCTCGCCGGAACCAAGGCGCTCCCGAACGGCGTGAAGCTCATCGACGTCTATGCTCAGAGCGGGCTCGTGCCGGAGTGCGCGATGCGGGTCTCTCGAACGAAGGACGGCGGACCGCTCACCCCGAACACGCCCGCGAGCCCGTGTTCGTGTCTCTTCGAGGAGAAGGCGACGGGCGCGACGACGTGCAAGGCCTGCCAGGTGCAGAGCGACTGCGCGAGCGGAGAGACGTGTTCGCTCGGCTACTGCGAAGACTGATCGGCCGCCCGCATTTTTCCGCCGATCCCCGGTCGCGCGCCCTGCGGCACGGAAATGTCACCGGGAATTCGCGGCACGATCGCCGACGGAGACCGCGGAACGATTAGACATTTCCGTCCGTGCGCGTCCCTTCGCGCTCGCCCGCCTCGCCCATGGAATCCGGCGTGACTCCCGTCGTCCACAGCTCCTCCGGCGAAAGCCGCGTCTCGCTCGTCGAATCGACGGCCTGGGAGACGCTCGACCGCTACAAGCTCGTCGCCCGGCTCGGGCAGGGCGGCATGGCCGAGGTGTTCCTCGCCGCGCAGGAGGTGGAGTCCTTCGTCCACCGGCCCGTCGTCATCAAGCGCCTGTACCAGCACCTCTCCGACGACGAAAACCTCGTACAGATGTTCCTGGACGAGGCGCGGCTCCTCTGCGTCCTCCAGCACCCGAACATCGTGCGGACGTTCGAGGCCGGCGTCATCGACGGCCGCTGCTGCATCGCGATGGAGTACCTGGAAGGGCAGACGCTCCAGGCCGTGCTCAGGCGCGCGCACGAGCAAGGCGCGATGACGCCGGCGCTCGCGGTGGAGGTCGCGATCTCGGTCCTGAAGGGCCTTCACTACGCGCACGAAGCACGGGAAGATTCGGGGAAGAGCCTCGAGATCGTTCACCGGGACGTCTCGCCGCACAACGTGTTCGTGACGAACAAGGGCCAGGTGAAGGTCCTCGATTTCGGCATCGCCAAGGCGACGACCCAGCTCAGTCACACGCGGACCGGATTCATCAAGGGCAAGGTCGGCTACATCGCGCCCGAGCAGGCGAAGGGAGAGGTCATCGATCGGCGCGCCGACGTGTTCAGCGTCGGGGTTCTGCTCTGGGAGTCCCTCACGGGCGCGCGACTCTTCAAGGCCGAGAGCGAGGCCGCGGCCCTCCACCTGACGCTCGCCGGGCCCATCTCGCCGCCGTCGACGGTGAACCCCGCCGTACCGCGGGAGCTCGACGACGTCGTGCTCCGCGCCCTCGCGCGAGATCCGGCGGAGCGCACGCCGACCGCCGCGGCGCTCCAGCGAGAGCTCGAGCGGTTCCTCGCCACCACGGGCTGGGATCACGGACCCGGAGCGCTCGGCGTCCTGATGCGAAACGTGTTCGCGACGGAGATGATCGAGCAGCGACGCCTCGTCGCCGTGCTGATGGCCCGGAGCGACTGCACGCCGCCCTCTCGCCCTTCGGAGCCGGGGAGCACGAGCGCCCTGGTCGTCGCCGCGAGCGAGCAGCCGACCGTGCGCCCGCCGGCGATGCGGGGAAAGACGGAGGACCCCGCCCGGAAGCGGGACGCGCGCGCCGTGGTGGGTCTCGGAGTGTTCGCGTTCGCCATCGGGTGGGTGCTCGTTTCCGGGTTGCTGTCGCGCGGCCGGGGGGAGCCCGTCCGGGGTCCGGACGCGGTCGCCGTCACTCCGGCGGCTGCGCCGCCCGCCCTCGCCGAGACGGTCTCCCTGGCGCCGACGGCGCGCGAGCGCCCCACGGCCGTCGCGTTCGCCCCCGCGGAAGCGGCCGCGCCTCCGCCCGGGCTCGTCGCCACGGACGCGCCCGCCACGGCGCCCTCCAGCGTCCTCTCTCGTCCACGCGGACCGGCCCTGGCCCTCGCGACGAACGAGCAGCGCGGGCCGCGGCCCGTGGCGACGAAAGCCGCGCCCCCCGCAGCCGAACGGCGCGAGCCCGATCCCCCGACCGACACCGCGGCTGCGCCGACCTTCGGCGCTCTGACTCTCGACAGCTCGCCGTGGGCCCTCGTCAGCGTTCAGGGGAAGCCTCTCGGGCAAACGCCGATCGTCGGCGCGAAGCTCCCAGCCGGCACCCACGTGCTCACGCTGGTGAACCCCGAGCTCGGCCTGAAGACGACGTACGCCGTGACCATCGAAGCCGGAAAGACGACCTCGCGGCGGATCGGCCTCGAATGAGCTCGTTCGCGCGCCTGCCCGCCTGGATCGCCCTCGTCGCGACTCTGGCGCGCCCCGCCGGAGCGACGGAGCGGGACGTCGCGCGCGGACTCGCGGACGCCGAGCGCGCGTATCAGGGCGTCGACTTCGACGCGGCCTACGCGAAAGCGAGCGCCGCGCTGTCGGCGGGTGGCGGCACGCGAGAGCAGGTGGCTCGCCTCGCCGTCCTCCTCGGCACCTCCGCCGCGGCGCTCGGGAAGGAAGACGAGGCCCGGAAGGCATTCCTGATCGCCCTCGCGATCGCCCCCGAAGAAAAGCTCGATCAGACGCTCTCACCGAAAATCCGGAGTCCCTACCTCGAGGCACAGGGCTTCTTCCGTTCGAGAACGGACCGACTCACGCTCGACGTGCATCCGAGTCGCGAAGGGGACCGCATCTCGGTCCGCGTGGTCGACCCGGCGACGCTCCTGTCTCGCCTCGTGCTCCACGTGAAGCCCGAGGGCGAATCGACGTACCGCGAGCTTCCCGCGCCCGCGGACGCCACGGCCCGTTTTCGCGTCCCGGACGACGCGCGGGACCGCGGTTTTTCCTACTTCGTGACGGGCCTCGACGCCCACGACAACGTCCTCGTGAGCGTCGGGTCCGAAGACGACCCCGTCCGGATCCGCCGGGAGAGCGCTCCCACGAAGCCGGGGCCGCGCCTGCACCCGACCACTCCAGTGGTCGATTCTGGCCGATCGTACGTGCTCCCGGTGACGTTCGCGGTGCTCGGCGTCGGTGCGGCGGCGACGGGGGCCGTGTTCCACGTGAAGCGGGAGCAGGCCGCGGCGACCTGGAACGGCACCGGATGCGAACGACCGGGCGCGACGCGCATCGCCCAGTGCGGAATGGTCGACGACGCACGCCGCAAGGACGAGACCGCGGCCATCGTCTCTTACGCCGCTGCGGGAGCGCTCCTCGGAGCGAGCCTGGTCACCCTGGTGGCCTTCGGACCGGCGAACCGCGAGGCGGCGCCGGAGAGCGCCCGGGCGTCCTGCGGCGTGACGGGATCCGCGGTTCTCTGCAGCGGCTCGTTCTGACGCGCGCCCCGACCCCTTGCTCCCGGTCCGAGACTGGTGAGACAGTGCCGCCGCCTCAAGGAGCCGACGACACATCATGCGTTTCCTTCGACTGTCCCCTGTCCTTCCCCTGCTCGCGACGACCGGGTGCGCGATGAGCGCCCACACGATGATCCAGAATCCGCCGACCTCGACCACGTCGTACAACGTGGCCGTCACGGTCTGGAAAGACCAGCGGAGCCAGCCCGTTCGGACGGAGCTCGGGAGCATCCCGCCGGGGGGTTCGGTATCGAACGACGTGAAGGTCAAGAAGGGCGGAACGATCACCATGGAAGCGGCGCTCCCGGGCTCCGCGACGGTGTGGTCCGTGCCTCACACGGTCGCGCCGAACGAGCGGAGCCCGCTTCAGCTCGTGGGCGTCGTCGTACCGACGGGGCGCGCGCCGCAAACGCTCACGGTCGCCCAGATCGCGGCGAAGCTCCCGGATCTCGATCGCGGGCGTGGCGTTGGCCCCGTCCCGGTCGCGGACGCGCTGAAGTCGCTCCTCGGCGCCGCGTGCGTCCTCACCCTCGAGCCCGGCAAGCCCGCCGAGGTGCACCTCTGCTTCACGTCGGCCGAGCTGAACGACCAGGTCCAGCCCGCGGACTTCCAGGCCGCGTATCGTCACGCCCAGGATCACGTCGAATTCGAGGCGAGCGCGACGGCCGCGGCGGGCCTCGGAGCGGAAATCGGCCTCTACGAAGGCCTCCTCGCGTACGAGCCGTCGAGCTTCTACCGTTTCTCGACGGACCTGACCGATTTCGGCGCCGTCACGAAACCCGAGGCCACGAACTTCGACCTCGGAAGCGCGCTCGGCGAAGCGCGCCGCGACCAGGTCGCCAAGACGCTCGCCGCGCATCCGGGCGCGAAGCTCGTCTACATCAATCACGTCTGGGCCGTGCGCTCGGGCAAGACGGACGTCTTCCAGGCGGCTCGGCTCGGCGTGGGCGCTCGGACCACGCCGAACTCCATCCTCGGGCCCGACGGCGCGTACGAGTTCGGCCCCACCCCCGCCGCGAGCAAGAGTCACGCGGAGCAGGTGTTCGACTTCTGGGGCGAAGAGCGCGGCGTCCATTCGGCGAAGCGCGGCGGCGGCAGCGCGGCGCTGGTCGTCACGATCCAGAAGGAAGGGACGGAGCTTCGCCTGGCGGACGCGAAGCGGGAGGTCGCGCAGGCGCTCCTCGGCCCCGCAGCGGTCTCCGCGCCCGCGGCCCCTCCGGCACCGACGCCTCCGCCCGCCGCAGCGGCGCCTCCGGCACCCGTTCCGGCTCCCGCGCCCGCCTACGCGGCCCCGGGCGCGGCTCCGCCCGCGCCGCCACGCTCGTCGGGGCCCGCACCCATTCACGCGCCCTGAGGGCATCCACGAAAATCGATCCGCTCTTCTTCCAAGACCGTGCGGATTGACCGGTGAGATGGGACGAATCCTCGGGGGGATCTCCCTGCGACGGCCAGTTTGTATACAAACTATCTGCTCACGCAGCACCCCCTCTCGAGGGGCAGAAGAAGCGCTCGCAGAGGCGACCCGCGAGCGGCTCACGCAGCACCCCCTCGCACCGAGCAGCAGAAGAAGCGCTCGCAGAGGCGACCGCCGCGCTCGCCGTTCAGGCGAACGTGGGGGGCTCGACGTCTTCGAGGCGGGTGAGGAACTTGCGCTCTTCGGCGGCGTAGTCCGCCACCGCGTCGAGGCGCGCGAGCACGGAGAAGAAGCCGACGTGCAGGCGGTTCAGGAGGAGCGTGCTCTCCGGGACCGGCGAGAAGCCGCTGCCCTTGTCGAGCGCGTACTGGCGAAGATCGTAGAGGCCCGTGACGAGCTCCTTCGCGAAATCCCGCGTGACGTGGAACGGCGAGTAGAAGAGCGGCTGGACGCACTTCCGGAGGTACGCGACGAACGCGGCCTCCCACGGTCCACCTTGCGCCCCGACGAGCCGGGCCGCGTTTCGCGCGAAGATCGTCTCGTTCTGGGAGAGCGCGGCGCGATGCGCGGCGCGCGCCCAGCGCATGACGTGCGGCGTGAGCTCCTCGATGCACCCGAAGTCCAGGAAGATGACGGGCCCGCCGCGGACGAAGAGGTAGTTCCCGGGGTGCGGGTCGGCGTTGAAGACGCTACCGACGAGGATGGACTTGTACGCGAACCGCCAGAGGATGCGCGCGATGCGCGCGCGCTCCTGCGCCGGCCAGGTCCGGACGGCTTCGAGCGGCTCGCCCTCCGCGAGCTCCGTCGTGAGCACGCGACGGCTCGAGCGCTCGCGGATGACCTGCGGGATCCAGATCTCCGGATCTCCTTCGTGCAGGTACATGAAGCGATCCTGCGCGGCGGCCTCGCGGGTGTAGTCGAGCTCGTCCTTGAATCGACGCGAGAGCTCGTCGTAGAGCCGGCCGGGATCCACCGTCGCGGGGAGCACGGCCGCGGCGAAGTCGGCGAGTGAGCGGCCGTTCGCGAGGTCGGCCTCGACGGCCTTGTCTATGCCGGGGTGCTGGACCTTCACGGCGACGCGACGGCCGTCCGGGAGATACGCCTCGTGGACCTGCCCGATGGACGCGCTCGCGAACGGCTCGTCCGAGAACGCCGAGAAGAGGCGCTCGACGGGCGCTCCGAGCTCCCGCTCGAGCTGCGCGCGAACGGCTCCCGCGGGCGACCGGGGAGCCTGGGCCTGGAGCTGGTGAAGGACGGCCTGGAACGTCTCCGCCTGGGATTCCGGAACGAATCCGTCCACGTAGCTCGCCATCTGGCCGACCTTCGCGGCGAGCCCGCGGAGGTTGCCGAGGACCTCCGCCATTTGCTCGGCCGCCTTGGCGGGATCTCGCGTGAACAGCCGCCGCGTGGCGACGGCGCCGCCCATCATGGCGAACCGGGCGAACCTGCCGAAACGTCCTTCGGGGACGTAACCGTCACGAGACACGTGGGAATGATAGTCCGCTTCGGCCGGAAAGTCGTGAAACTACGAGGCGGAGGCCCGGGAACTTCGGACGCCCCGGGGCGGCGCCTGGGTCCGGGGCCGCTCGGTACACGGCGTCGCCCGCGAAAATTCGAGCGTCGCCGCTCTCGCGGTCACTTCACCGTCGGCAGCGGGGTCACCCCGGGCCCTTCGCCGACGAGGGTGGCCGACGCGAGCCGATACATCACGCGGCGGGCGCGCTCGATGCTCTCGTCCGTGACCTTACGCCCCTCGTCCCCTTCCTCGAGGACCAGGCGGGTGACCCCCTCGAGCGCGAGGACGAGCGCGCGAAGCAGGAGCGGATCCACCTTCTTCGCGGCCCGGGGCATTCCCTCGTGGAGCATCTTCACGAGCACCTCGTGGACCTCCATGCGACGCGCGTGGAGGGACGATTCGAGACGCTGCGCCTCTCCGCCGAGAACGAACACGATGCGACCGAGGTCGCGCGCGTTCTTCAGGTGCACGTCGATGCAGCCGCGGAGCTGGGCGAGCGGGTCCGTCTCGCGGCTCACGGCGGCCCGACACGCCTCGACGAGTCCGTCCGTGCCGAGGCGGTAGAGGGCGTCCGCGACGTCCTCCTTGCTCTCGTAGAGCCGATAGAAGGTCCGCCTGGAGATGCCGGACGCGGTGAGGAGATCCTCGACGGACGCCGCGCGAAGGCCGCGGTCCGCGAAGACGAGGGCCGCGCCCCGGAGCACCAGCGCCCGCGCGCTCGCCTCGCCGATCTGGACCCCGCTCGGGCCCGGTGTTCGAACGGGCGGGGTCCGCCGCTTGCCGCTCTTTTGCACCATGTTTCCGCGACTATACGCGAACCGGGCCCCGCGCGCGGGAGGAGCGTTCGCGGACGCACCGAAATCGCTTGACGATGGTATACGTTGTGTTTACCATCTCCGTCGGAGGCTGGATGGATTCCCTGAAGGACAAGCGCTGTTTCGTGACGGGGGCTGCAAGCGGGATCGGCAGGGCCGTCGCCCTCGGTCTCGCGAAGGAGGGGGCGATCCTCTTCCTCACGGACGTGGACGGGCCCGGGCTCGAACGGACGGCGCGCGAGGTGGAAGCCGCGGGTGGGCGCGTCGCGGCACGCCGGCCGCTGGACGTCTCGGATTTCGACGCCGTCCGCACCTTCGCGAGCGACCTCCACCGCGAGTTCGGAAGCATGGACGTCGTGATGAACGTCGCCGGCATCTCGATCTGGGGTCCCGTCGAGTCGATGGAGCACCGCCACTGGCGGCGGATCATGGACGTGAACCTGATGGGCCCCATCCACGTCATCGAGAGCTTCGTCCCGGAGATGATCCGGGCGCGCCGGGGCGGGCACCTCGTGAACGTCTCGTCCGCGGCGGGCCTCTTCGGCCTTCCGTGGCACGCCGCATACAGCGGCAGCAAGTTCGGCCTTCGCGGCATCTCGGAGGTCCTCCGCTTCGACCTCGAGCGGCACGGCATCGGCGTCTCGCTCGTCTGCCCGGGCGGCGTGGACACGGGCCTCGTGAACACCATCCAGATCCTCGGGACGGACGTTCCGCCCGAGCGCATGAACGCGCTGAAGCAGGAGTTCCGGGACCGCGCCGTCAGCCCGGAGACGGCCGCGCGCGCGATCATCCGCGGCGTCCTCCGGAATCGGTACCTCGTGTTCACCTCGCGGGACACGCGCATCGGGCACTTCTTCCAGCAGAAGCTCTCGTTCGTCTACGAGCTCACGATGCGGAAGCTGAACGACCGTCTGCACCGCACGCTCGTCCCCGCGGCCCGAACGGACGACGCCGGGCGCCTCGCCGAAACGGGCGCGACGTGACCCGTCCGCGCGTCGTGGGGACCGCCGCGGCACTCGCGCTGCTCCTGTCCGGGTGCTCGAGCGAGCACTCCGGCGCCGCGAATCAGCCCGCGGGAACGGACGGCGGAGCCGGAGGCAGCGGCGGAGCGCCGCCCGAGCTCGGGGCGCCCCTCGACGCACCCACGGACGAGTCCTGGGTGTGGATCCCCATCGAGGGAACCCAGTGCGCGGACGGCACCGAGGCGGGTGTCGGCGTGAACTTCACGACCCAGAGCAAGAACCTCGTCGTCTGGTTCCAGGGGAACGGCGTCTGCTACGACCTCACGTCCTGCACGCTATTCCAATCCGAGCTCACCGGCATGGGCCCCGATCCACTGAACCACCTCTGGTGGGGAGACCCGAACACGGATCACCTCGGGCTCTTCGACCGGAGCGATCCGACGAACCCGTTCCGAAGAGACAACTTCGTCGCGTTTCCGCACTGCGGCGTGGACGGACACACGGCGGACAAGGAGAGCACGTACCCGCCGCTGCCGACCGTGCACCAGCACGGCTACTCCAACGTCACGACCGCCATCCCGCGCATCCTCGCGACGTTCCAGGACGCGACGCGGGTGATCGTGACGGGGTTCTCCGCGGGCGGCATCGGAGCGGCGGCAAACTACGACCACATCGCGAAGGGGTTCGAGGCGCTCGGGATGCCGCCGCCGTTCCTGATCGTGGACGCGGGCCCCATCCTCCGGCCGCCGTACGCGGGACCCAACGCGACGGCCGCGCTCCGGAACGGCTGGGGCCTCGAAAATACGATCGACACGTGGTGCGACACCTGCGCCGAGGAGGGCTATCACGCCGGGTACCAGGAGCTCCTCCAGAAGCACAAGGGGCTCCGGAGCGCGATCGTCTCCTCCTACAACGACAACGTCGCGACGCCGCTCTACCTGCTCCTGAACGGCTCGGCGTTCGACGGCGCGCGCTTCGAGGAAGGGCTCCGGGACCTCGCGACGTGGACGGAGGGCCTCCTGCCGGACGTGGCGCCGAGCGTGCACCACGAGTTCTATTACCCGGGTGCGAGGCACGGGGCGCTCGTCGTGGCGCCGCTTCCCTCGACGACGGGGCTCGAAGACTTCCTGAACGCGCAGCTGAACGGCGACTCGTCCTGGGCGACGATCGAACAGTAGGAGAACAGATGAGCGAACGGAAACCCCGACTCCCCCCCCTCCCCGAGTCCGAATGGACGGACGAGGTGCGGGACGCGCTCGGGCACCGGCTCGGCGCGGGGCGCGCCCTGAACATCTTCACGACGCTCGCCAGGCACCCGGCGCTCCTGAAGCGCTGGCTCGTCTTCGGCAGTCACATCCTCGGCGGCTCGACGCTCTCGCCCCGCGCCCGCGAGATGCTCATCCTCCGCACCGGGTATCGCTGCAAGAGCGAGTACGAGTGGGGACAGCACGCGCAGATCGGGAAGATGTGCGGCCTCACGGACGACGAGCTCCGTCGGATCATCGCGGGCCCGAACGCGCCGGGATGGGATCCGGTGGAAGCCCTGCTCCTCCGGGCCGCCGACGAGCTCCACGACGATCAGGTCGTGAGCGACGGCACCTGGGCGGGGCTCCGGGAGCACCTGGACGAAAAACAGCTCCTCGATCTCGTGTTCACGGTGGGCCAGTACACCCTCGTCTCCATGGCGCTGAATACGCTCGGCGTGCAGCTCGACGCCGGCGTGGAGGGCTTTCCGAAATGAGACTTTCGAACAAGGTCGCGCTCGTCGTGGGCGCGGGACAGACCCCGGGGGACACCATCGGAAACGGCCGCGCGACGGCCATTCTCTTCGCGCGCGAGGGCGCCCGCGTGCTCGCCGTGGACCGGAACGAGGCGTCCGCGGAGGAGACGGCGGAGCTCGTCCGGAAGGAGGGCGGGACGTGCCGGGTCGTCCGCGCGGACGTCACGAAGGAGGCGGACGTGAAGAGCATGGTCGAGCGGTGCGTCGCCGAGTTCGGGCGCATCGACGTCCTCCACAACAACGTCGGCGTCGGCACCGGGGACAACGGCGTGGACGTCCTCTCGGAAGAAGCGTGGGACGGCATCTACGCCGTGAACGCGAAGAGCGTCTTCTTCGCGTGCAAGCACGCGATCCCCGTCATGAGGGAGCAGCGGAGCGGCGTCATCCTCAACGTGTCCAGCATCGCGTCGATCTGCGCGACGCCCATCTCGGCGCACCTCACCGCGTACAAGTCGAGCAAGGCCGCCGTGAACGCGATGACCCAGGGGCTCGCCATCGCGAACGCGAGCTACGGCATCCGCGTGAACGCGATCCTCCCCGGCCTCATGAACACGCCCATGGCCATCGAGAGCCTCGCCTCGCGTCTCCAGGTCGACAAAGGGACGCTCGTCGCCGCCCGGGACAAGATGGTCCCGCTCGGCGAGAAGATGGGGACGGCCTGGGACGTCGCGTACGCCGCGCTCTTCCTCGCCTCCGACGAAGCGAAGTTCATCACGGGCGCCCTGCTACCGGTGGACGGTGGGCAGAGCGCCCGGACGGGGTGAGGGTCAGGCGCCGAGGAGCGGATCGC
>DASZXK010000014.1:0-51953 GCA_035545855.1 Polyangiaceae bacterium | reverse complement strand
AAGCGACTGGACCAATCGATTCATCCAGCCGATTCACGGCTAGCGCGCGAAGCGCGCTCGCGCGCTAGCGCGGCGGGGGGAGAAGTTTTGCGAAGCAAAAGCTTCGGGGGGCCAAGGCCCCCCGTGACCAAGCGCGCTCGCGCGCTAGCGCGGCGGGGGGAGAAGTTTTGCGAAGCAAAAGCTTCGGGGGGCCAAGGCCCCCCGTAAACGATCACTTCTTCGGAGCGTCGCCGCCGGCGGGGGGCGTGGCGGGCGCGTTCGGGTCGGGCGCGGCGGTCTTCGCGGCGGCGGCGGCTTGCTTCTGCGCCTCCTCGTCGGCTTTCCGCGCGGCCTCGCCTTCCTCGATGAACTTCACCGTGTCCTCGATGTCCTGCGAGCGCTCCTTCGCGCGCTTCACGGCGGCGCTGAAGCCGTCGTTCCCGGACGCCTTACCGATGAACGTCTTGTAGATCTCCGCCGCCTTCTTCAGCATCGGCACGGCCTGCTCCTGCGAGCCCTTGGCCTTGTACTCCTGCGTCAGAATCGCCTCGTTGTAGTAGGTCTCGGGGCGATCGGGCTCGAGCTTCTTGCACTCGTCCAGGTGGGACTGGGCCTCGGCGACGTTCTTGTCGAAGTTCGAGTCGTCGATGGCGCCGCGGAGAGCCAGAGCGAGACCGAGGTGGGCCTCGTACTCCTTCGGCTTCAGCTTCAGCGCGTCGCGATAGGCCGCGTCCGCCTCCTTGAAGCCGCGGAAGGAGAGGTTCACCGCAGCGTAGTTCATGTGCGCCTCGAAGAACTTCGGGTCGAGCTCGCGAGCCTTCTTGAAGCTCTTCACCGCGCCGTTGTAGTTGCGCTGCTCGACCTGGATCAGGCCCGCCGTGTTGTAGATCGCGGCGTACTTCGGGTTCTTCGCGATGCCCTGCGCCGTCACGAGCGCGGCGAGATCCAGCATCTGCTGGTCGACGCCCTTGCCCGCCGCGCCGGAGACGACGAGGCCCGCCTTGCGGCCGCTCTTCTTGCCGGCCTTCGCCTTGGCCTGCGTCAGGTAGTAGATGGAGAGCTGGTTGAACGCCGGCATGAACGTGTCGTCGATCGCGAGCGCACGCTGGATGTTCTTCACGGCGCGCTCGAGGTCGTTCTTGCCGTCCGAGTCCGCCTGATCGCTCTGCCGCTCCATCTGGAGCGCCGCGACGCCGACGAGGGCGTCCGCGTTCTGGAACTTCGCGTCGCGGATGATCTGGTTCAGCTTCTCGATGGCCGAATCCAGGTCTCCGCTCTTCGCGTAGTCGTAGAGCGCGAGCTGAGCCGCGGCGCGGTGGAAGCCCTTGTCGACGTCCAGCGCGGCCTGGAACTGCTGCTGCGCTTCCGCGGAGAGCTCGCAGCGCTGGAACGACAGCCCGGCGTTGAAGAGCGCCGCCGGGAACGCCCGCTTCGTCGCGCTCTGTTGCACGTCGGACGCCTTGGCGAACAGGGCGGCGACCTCCTTGCAGGAGGACTCGTTCCAGTCGAACGCCTTGTCGTGCGCGACGAACACCTTCAGGGCTTCGTCGAAGCTCTTCGCGGCTTCCTTGTGCACGGCGTCCCCCGTGCTCGTCTTGAAGCCGCTGCGTTCCGTGGGCGGAAGGTCCACGCCCTTGCCACCCACCGCGACGCTGCCGCCGCAACCCGTGAGCGAGACGAAGAGTCCCGCCAGCGCGAAGGTCGAGAGAATGCGGTTCACTTCTTCTTCTCCTTGGACGTTTCCTTGTCGTCTTCCTTCTTCACGGGGCGCTCGGCCTTCTGCTGGGCGGCGATGATGTAAGGCTCACCGGTCACCTGCAGCGGGTACGCCCGCTCCTTCAACGTGCTGTTCACGCGGGTCGGGGCCCCGCGGAACTCGTCGATGAGGTGGAATTCCGACTTGTAGTTCTGCGCCAGCCACTCCTCGCAGGTACGGCTGAACTCGTCGAAGTACTGGTACGTGACGGAGTAGTCGAGGCACGTCTTGAACGCGCCGCGCGCCGTCTGCTTCTGCGGCTCGGAGGCCTCGTCGAGAGAGGCGTAGTACGCCTGGCGGAGCTCGACGTCCTTCCGGATCTTGTCCGGAATCGGCGCCGCGCGGAACTCCTTCACGAACTGGCCCCACATCGAGCCCACTCGCGAACCGGCCGCGATGACCCACTGCGGAGGCGGCACGGGCTGGAGGTCGACGATCTTCTTGTACTCGGCCGTGGCCTCGTCGATCGCCGGCTTCTTCTTCCCGATCCAGTCCTTCACCTTGGTCTGGATGTGCTTCTTCACCTCTTCGAGCGTTCCGGGGCCCTTGTACTCGGGGAAGACGATCTTATCGACCTTCGCCCGCTTCTCTTCGGCGAAGAAGAACATCGCTTCGCCGACCGCCGTGAGCGCCTTACCGATGCGGCGCTGCTTGCCCGCGTCGTCTTCACCCGGCATCCCCTGGATGGCTCCGACGGCCTTCTGCGGATCCTTCCAGAGACCGACGACCTTGCCGTACTCGCTACGCGCGGGAGTCGGCTGGTTCAGCTTCATGAGCACCCGCGCGAGGAGCGCGTGCGCCTGGATCTGCACGTCGGCCGACGCCTTCTTGTCGATGAGGTTCATCGGGCCACCCTGGAGTCGCTTCCGGGCGTTCTCCCAGTCTTCCTTCTGCGCGTAGTGGTCGGCGATGGCGAACGCGATCTGCGCCGTCAGCTCCGGCTTCTTCGCGCCGTAGTACTTGTTGAAGTTCTGGGCGTCCTCGATGGCTTCGTCTGCCTGGCCGAGACCGAGGCGGAGCACGACGGCGTCGTTGATCGCCTGGTCGGCGTTCTCACCGGTGTACTTGGTCGCTTCGGCGTACTTCTCGAAGTAGCTCGCTGCGACGTCGTAGACGGCGATCGCCTGGTAGTTCCGGCCGATCTGATAGATGGACTTCTTCGCGAGGTCGGAGTCGTTCAGCTTGAACCTGGGATCCAGGAGCAAGCGTCTCACGTTGATCGACTTCGCGAGGAGGCGAGCGGCCTGGTAGGCCTGCGCGCCGTTGTAGAGGATTTCGTCCATCTTGCCGCACTGGGAGGCCTCGCCCTTCTGGAGCTGCTCCTCACCGTAGGTGCGCCAGAGTTCCATGTAGGCGTCCCCGCCCTCCTTGTACTTGTCGAGGGCGCCGTCCTGGCCCTTGTCGGCCATGCTGTCCGCGAGCTCGACGATCTTCTGCGCGCGGAGGCGGCGGATGTCGCACTGGATCCGGTTCAGGAGGTCGCACTGCTCCTTGTTGTCCGCGGCCTTGCTCCCCTGGCAGTAGAGCTCGAGGAACACCGGGACGTCGTTCGCCATGTCGTCGAAGCACGTCGGACGCGGCGGGTCCGAGTGAGCGCCGAGCACGTTGAGCGATTCGAGGTACAGGTTCGCGGCGTAGCCCGCGGCGTCGCTGTCGCTGTTCTTGATCGCCACGTCGCGGAACGCGACGGCTGCCTCCTCCCAGTGCTGGGCCTCGAAGTACGTACGGGCGCGGGCGTACTTCACCTCGACGTACTGGGTCTGGGCTTCCTTGTCGTTCTCCGGCGGCTTGATGTAGCAGACGTACCGGTTGAAGGCCTGGATCATGCCCTTCTGCATGTCCGTGAAGGGCTTCGGCTTGAACTTGTCCGCGTCCTTCTTCGCCTCGCGATCCTTCGCGTCCGCGCCCTTCGGACCCATGCCGATGCCCTTCTTGGCATCGTTCCCCTTGTGCATGGCGTCGTACATCTTCTGGTAGCAGAGCACCGAGGCGTACGCGGCCTCCGGCGCCTGCGGGCCCTTCGGATCTTCCTCCACGACCATGTCGAACGCGGGCCCGCACTGGTCCCACTTCTGCTGGAAGTAGAGGAGGTCGGCCATCGCGTACTTGATCTTGAAGAGCGTCGGCCAGTCTTCCTTCACGATGCGCGGGAACTGGAACTTCGCGAACTCGTCCGCTTTGAAGTTGTCGACGACCTTCCGGTAGAGGATCGCCGCCTTGTCCATCGTGTCCTGGCTGCCGGTGCCGCGGACGCCGCCGGTGCCGACCGCTTCCAGGTGCCAGCTCATGCCCGTCTCGGCGAGGAGCTCGGCCGTGTCGTTCGAGCACTGATCCTTCGCCTTCTGGGAGTGGTTCTGCGCGTTGAACTCCTTCCGGACGCGGAGCTGGTTGTCGAACTCCTTGATGACGGTGCCCTTGTCGGACGCCTTCATCGCCTGGGTCGCCTGGCTCACGTGCGTCTGGTAGCTGCAGTACTTGTCGCCTTTATCCCGGCTCATGAGCTCGTGATAAAGAACGATCGCGTCCTCGTAGTGACCGGTGTCGAGGTACGACGTACCGAGGTCGTTCATCATGTCGATCGTCTTCTCGTCGCCGCTCTTGTCGCCCGAGAGAGGCTTGAAGAAGTTGTAGGCCTTGTCCGGCTTGCCGCTGATTGCGTAGACCGGGATCAGGTCCTTCCGAGCCGCCTTCTGGAGCTGCGCCGAGTTCGGCTGATCCGAGTACTTGTCCCCGTACTCGATCGTCTCCTTGAACTCCTGGATCGCCTTCGCGTAGTCGCCGGTGTTCCAGTAGACGTAGCCGAGCTTGTAGTGCGCGTAGCCCCAGACCTTGTTCTCGGGCGGCGGGTACTTGAGCACCTGCTTGTACGCCTCGCCGGCGAGCGCCCACTTGGACGGATCGCCCATGGCTTCCTGGAAGAAGAGCTCGCCGAACGCGAGGTACGCGTTCGGGATGTACTTCGACTTCGGAGCCTTCTGGATGAGCTCGTAGTAGACCTTGCGCGCGTTATCGAGGTCACCCGCCTGCTCGTACTCGTAGGCGAGGTAGTAGAGCACCTCGTCGAGCTTCGAGTAGTTCGGGTAGTCCTTCTTCATCACGTTGTAGAACTTGATCGCGTTCTGCCGGGCGGAATCGAGGATCTTCTTCGCCTTCCCCGCTTCCCCGCGCGACCGGTCGTACTTCGACTTGTCCTTCTTCCGCTTCGCGTCGTCGGCGTCGATCTCCGCCTGCGTCTTGTCGTGGTTCGCGGCGGTCTCGAGCTCGACGTAGCCTTCGGCGAGACGCCGGACGAGCTGCGGGCGATCGGGCGACTTCTTCCGGGTGCTCCCGTAGAGGCGCTCGAGGCCGGTGATTTCCGTGATGAGGAGGGCGCGGGCGCGAGCCTTGAGGCGCGTCGTACGCTCGTCACGGATGCCGGCGGTCTGACTGACGTCCGGGTTCGTCGGCTTGAGGTCGTCCTTCCGTTCCTTCTTCTCCACCGGCGGAGGCGCGCTCTTGAACGCCGCGCCGCGCTTCTGGTGGATGTCGAACTTGTCGGGACCACCGGGGCACGCCTCGAGGGCCTTGTACGTGTCCGGCCCGACGCACTCCTTCGAGAGCGTGTCGGCGACCTTCGCCTTGGTTTCGCTCTCCGCCGCGGACGACAGGGGCGCGACGAGGGCGATGCCCAGGGCAACCAGGAATGGGAACGCAATCTTAGCGGACATCTTCATCATCTCCCGCACGCGGACTCCACGACCTGCCGGTAGAAACCGAGCTCGTCACGCCAGTATTCGCCCTGGAACGGCCAGAGCAGGTGCTCTTCGTCCGGCTTCACGACGCCGAAGATCTTCGACTCGGCCTTGCTCACGTTTCCTTGCTGGAGCTTCTCGTCGAGGAGATTTCTCTGCGCGGCCGTGATGTCGATGAGGATCTTCTCGCCGTTCCGGAGGTGCTCGTCGAGGTCGTCGATGTTCCGGTCGTACCGCGACTTCGCGAGCTTGCCGGCGTTCTGCACGGCGATGCTGCGCGCGAGCTTCAGCGCGTCCTGCACCTGCTGCCCCAGGCCGGAGCTCTGGAACGCCGACGGCGCGTGCTTGAAGTGCTCGACCTCGTCGTCGAGCACCTTCACGTACTCGATGTTGCGGAGGAGCGAGCGATCCGAGAGCGCGTTCTCGACGATGCCCTTGATGCTCGGATCGAGGTCCGCCGTGCCGTCACGCACGGCGAGGAGGAACTTGTAGGAGTCTTCCGGGTTCCCCTTGAAGTGCGCGAGGACCTTCTGCATCTCCTTGCGGATCGGCTGGTACTTCTTGTTGAACCGCGCGACGACCGTCGTGGCCGCCTCGTAGTTGCAGTTCGAGAAGTAGATGACGGCCTTCAGAATGTCCGCTTCCGGATAGAAGGAGCCGGGGAAATAAGGAGCCTGAATCGTGTGGATGTTGCCGAGTGCGCGCGGGTAGTCGCCGGCCATGAAGTAGGCCCAGGACTCCTCGAACAGAGCGTCCAGCCAGTACTCGCTCGCCTCGTCCACCTGGTTCCAGTACTTGACCGCGGCGGAGAGCTTCTCGCTGTTCACGTTCGGCGCGTTCGACTCCGCGTCGAGCTTGATCGACGACGAGTAGTACGTGCGCGCCATCGAGAGGTACGCGAGGTCCCGCATGCGCGACTCGTCCTCGACGCCTTCCGCGCCCTCGTCCACGGCCTTCTCGACGCGCTGGAACGACTTGATCGCGGGGACGGACTTCCGGAGCTGCACGTAGCTGATGCCCGAGAAGAACTGGGACTGCACGTAGTACGGGCTGTCCTGATCGACCTTCTGGAAGAGGCGAACGGCGTCCTCGTAGTTCCGGTTCCGGTACTTGTACCGGCCGAGCATGTAGTTGAGCTGCCAGAACAGCTCCTTCTGCTGCGGGTTGTTGAAGCGCGCGACCTCTTCGTCCGAGTACTTGCCGACGCGCTCGATGATGTCCGCGGGCTCGGGGAGCTGGGTCGCGAGCTTCGCGAGCCAGAGGAGAGTCTCCCGGAACTTCAGGTGCGTCTTCTGCATCGAGATGAGGCTGAAGAGCGCGTAGCTCGCCTGGTAGAACTTGAGCTTGTAGAGCGAGACCGCGAGGTAATAGGACGCGAGCTGCTGGTTGCCCGGGTCGTCGCCCGTTTCGCCCGCGACGACGCGGTAGAGCGCGACCGCGGCCTCCGCGTATCGGTCCTTGTCGAAGAGGCGCTTCGCGGCGGCGGCTTCTTCCGTCATCTGGCCCGCGTTCGCCGTGCCCTCGCCCTTGTCGCCCGATCCTTCGTCGAGATCGATGTCGACCGAGCCCTTCTTCTTGCCGCCGTTCTTCGCGGCGCCGCCCTTCTTGGCCTTCGGCGCTTCGTCGTCATCGAGATCGATGACTTCTTGCGCGCGCGCGATGCGCGGCACGGAAGCCAATCCCCCGAGAGCAGTCGTGACGACGAGGCACGCTCCGACCAGGCGCTTACGAAACATGAGATTTCTCCTTCATCACAACGCGGACTCGCGACGCTTCACGCGCCCCTCGACCTTTTTTCCGAGGACCCGTACCCAGAAACCCAAAAAGCCAATGAGAATCGACAGATACCTGCCCGCGGAGGCGCGATGTTAGATAGCCCGAGATCCGATTGTCAAGGACAGCTACCCCGGGTGGAATCCTGCACCGTCGCTGCGCGCGTGGCCGATTTCGAGGACCTCCCGAGCAGAGCGGTCGAGCGTTTCGCGCGCATCAGATTTTTGGCGCACACGTGAACGTCGACGCGACGCCCGGCGCGTATCGCGCGAGACGAACCGAGTGCTTCGCTCCCATGAGCCGAACCGGGGAGCGTCCTCCACTCTTCTGGGCGAGAGCAACGAGAGGAAGAGGAGAGGTTCATGAACCGGTCCGCGTCAGACGAGATCGTGAGCGCGAGGCGCGCAGGCGAGGGCACGATGGACCCGAGCGGCGAGCGCCGGAGCAGTGGAACACGACGCGCGCCTTCACTCTTGGGCGTTTTGACGTTGACGGAATTCCGACCCGTTGAGTACCTTCGTGGCCACCTCGCGCCGGAGCGTTTCCGGGACGCGAGAGAACCCCAGCGCGAGGCACACGTGCGTCGGATCCCGAGCAATCTCTTCCTGTTCATCGCGGCGCTCGCCGGTATCGCGAGCTCGGCCTGTCAGAGCGGCGGCGTCGGTGATCCGTGCATCCCCGAGGACGAGTACCGCTCGACCTTCTCCGGCTACCAGCCGACGGAGGTGAACGTGGAGAGCCGCTCGTTCCAGTGCGAGACGCGCGTCTGTCTCGTGGCGAACTTCGCCGGCCGCGTGACGTGCCCGTATGGTCAGCCCGACCCGGTCGCGAAGGGCAGTGCGTTCGACCAGACCACCGCGTGCTATCGGCCAGGCACGAAGTCCGAGCCCGATCCGCCGGGCACGTCCGCCACGAGCGGCACGTGCAGCAACTGCGTCTCGGTCCAGGTGACGGCCCAGAAGCAGATCCGTCCTCCGAACACGGCGGTCTACTGCTCGTGCCGCTGCGACGGCCCGGACAAGAACGTCCGCTACTGCGAGTGCCCGAGCGGCTTTTCCTGTCAGAAGCTCGTGACGGACTACGGCTTCGGCAGCGGCCAGCTCGCCGGCTCCTACTGCATCAAGGACGGCACGGCGCCGCCGCAGGGTGGAGACTTCGGGACGGACTGCTCGCTTCCGGCAGCGCCCCGCCCGATCGGCTGCGGCACGGACCTGCACCCCACGGGGTACTGATCGCGCAATCGTCGGACCTCCGGGTCCGATGTGGCGTCGTGGTCCCGCGCCCCGCTCCTCGGGAAGATGGCGCCCCGCGCGGCGAGCGCAGAGGTTCGCGCGCGGAGGCAGCCGTCGCCGAGTATCTCGCGAAGAAGGGGCTCGTCCTCGTCGCGACGAACCTGCGACTCGGCAAGCTCGAGCTCGACGTCGTCGCGCGCGAAGGCCGCGTCGTGGTCGTCGTGGAGGTCCGCGAGCGCAACGCCGCGTCATGGACGAGCGGCTTCGGCAGCATCGACGACAAGAAGCGCGCCCGAGTTCGCCGCGCGGCCGAGCGACTCTGGCAGCGCCGCTACAAGCACGACGACAGCGTCGACCGGCTCCGGATCGATGCAGCGAGCGTGCGCTTCGACTCGGAGGGGCCGAGCGTGGAGTACGTGAAGGCCGCGTTCTAGATCAGTCCAGGCTCGACTGCATGTTCGCGCGGAGCGCGACGAGTTCCTTCACCTCGTCTTCGCTCGTGCGCTCCTTGAGGTTCAAGATCGCGCGATCGAGGAGCGCGATCTCCTCTTCCTGACGCTTCCGGAGTTTCTGCACCATCGTGCGGAATGCCTCGAAGAAGTCGACGAGCTCGTCCCCCTTCCGGAGCGGATACGGGACCTGATAGTTGCCGTCTCCGAGCGCCTGGAGCTGCTTCCTCATCTTGTAGATGGGACCGGCGACGCGGTGAGTGACCACGATCCCGGCGAATCCCACGCCGATGACGAGAAGCGCGAGGACCGCGACCAGCACGAGGCCGATCTGATGCTGCTGCTGGGCGAGCTTCTCGGATTGCTCCTTCAGCCGCTTCGCCTGCTCTTCGAGGCCGGATTGCTGCGCGTTCAGCCGGTCGTCGTTCGCCTTGGCGTCCGACTGGAACGCGGCGAGGAGCGCGGGGTTGTCCGAGTAGGCAGGGTCCCGCACGATGTTCATCTGAACGACGGCGTTGACCTTCTTGCTCTCCTTCACGACGTCCCGACCGCGCTCGACGACCTGCTCGCCCACCGTGACGGACTCGCGGCTCTGCGCGATGACGGCGTCACTCGTGCGCCAGAGGATCGTCCCGAGGGAAGCCGACAGCACGAACGCGATGCCGATGAGGTAGCCCGCGTACTTGAGCTGGAAGTGCGGATCCAGAAGGTAGTTCCGGAGCCGCCGCTGGTGCCGCCCGGGGGCAACTGAGAGTGTGGACGCTTCTGCCATGGTGGTTTCCCGAGAGCGAAGACGGGCGCGCGCCGCCCTACCGGAACTTTCCAGCGATCTTCCTAGCGTAGAAGCTAGTTTTGGCCCCGCGCAAGGCGAGGGCGAGAGATTTTCGGCGCTTTGATAAGCGGATACGCGGCCCGGAGGGGCCGTTCGCGACGCTCCGCTCCATCCCGCCCCCGCACCTGGTCGCGCGTTTCGCGCTCCTCACGGCGAAAGGTCCCGGCCTTTCGGCGAGGTCACTCACCGAGCCGCTCCGCGTTGCCGGAGAAGCGCTTGAAGGCGCTCTGTGCGGCTTGCTTGATGAGATCGTCCTCGGAGCCTCGGTCCGTTCCGGAGACGTCGGGCATCGTGAGCTTCAAGGGGATCGTCCCCTTCAGGGCCTTGCCCGGATACGTGAAGATCGCGATCTCGAAGCGCACCGTGAGGTTCCCGCCGGAATAGTCGGGGGGCATCACTTTCGGCCAGAGGAAGAAGGCCTTCACGTTCTTGTGCTTCGCGAGCAAGGACTTCGCGTCCGTCGGCTTCTCGTCCCGCGGCGCGATCACGCAGCCCTCGAGCTCGGAGACCGCCCCCTCCATCGCCTCGTGAACCAGGTCGTCCACGGCGGTGCCGTCGCGACCGGACTTGTCCGTCGTGGGGCCGATCGCGACGTAGTACTTCGTGTCGGAGGCGAGCGCCGGCTTGCTGCCGCCCTTCACCTTGTCGAGCGCCTTCTGGAGGACCGTCTTCACGGACTCGTTCGTCTCCGAGTCGATGTGGGTCTCGAGGCACTTCTTGCCGCCGAGCGCGAGCTTGCCGAGGGCGGCGGCGGCCGCCGCCCTCACCGTGGTGATGGAGTCGTCGAGGCCGTCACAGAGGGCGGCGACCGCCCGCTTGTCCTTCGAGGCGCCGAGCGCGAGCGCGGCTTGCGTCCGGACGCGAAAGTCTTCGTTGTTCCGGAGCTCGGTCCCCATCCTGTCGACGCGGTCGTCGTCGGCTCGGGCCGGAGCGGTGGACAGCGCGGTCCCGAGGCCCACGGCCCACGCGAGAAGGACCACTTTCACAGACCCTGCGCGAGGGAAGAAGGACAACACGGGGAACGATACAACCTTATCCGTTCCGAGCCGCACGGCGTCAAGGAGACACGGCAGAGGATGGACGGAGTCACAGGCGGGGATGTTCAAAGTGGGGAGCTCCCCGCCGCTCGGGCGCGGAGACACCTAGTAGGATGTACGCTCACCTTCGTGGAGACGACCCGATGTCCGATGAGCCGACGACGCGCGGTCGCCGCGGCGCTCGCGGCGTTCGTCGTCGCGGTGGGAGGCCGCGCCGCGGCTGCGCCGGCGCCCCGGGAGGCGCTTCGCGTCCGGGCGGGGAGCGAGCTCGTGAACGTCGCAGTCGTGAAGGGCGACGTCACGCAAGTATCCGGCGGCGTCGTCGACGAGCTCGGGAAACCCATCGCACTCGCCGAGGTGAGTCTCACCGCTTCTCCCGAGGACGTCGCGCACGCCGCTCCGTGCCGCCCGGGCGACCGCGTTCGCGTCGTCGGTGCGAGCGCGTTCGCGACGACCGACGACGTCGGTTTCTTCTGCCTCGGGCTGTCGTCGCAGGCGAACGTCGAGAACGCGACGCTTCGCTACGCCGGCGACCCGTACCACTCGAGTTCGACCGGAACGGTTCCTCGTGAAGCCGGCAAACGTCGCCTGTCGCTCGCGTTCGAAGCGAGCGAGGTCCGGGCGTCCCTGGACGAGAAATCCGTCGTCGTCACGGTGACGCCTCGCGTGCTCGACGGCGGCATCGGCGGCGCGCCGGTTCGCCTCGTGCTGTTCCAGAAGGCGGCGACCGGTGACGGCAAGGAAACCGAGCTCGCCGCGACGGACGTCCCTCTCGGCACGGCCGCGAAGTTCGACGTCGAGACGGCGCTCCTCGGGCCGCCGGGCGCGGGACGGCTCGTCGCGCGCTTCCTCGGAAGCTCCGCGTTCGCCGCGGCGGAGTCGTCGGTGCTCCTCGAGCGCGTCGCGACCGCGCGGCTCTCGCTCGCCGCGCAGATCGCGCCGGGAGATCCGGCGGACGGAGTCGAGATCCTCGTCGGCGTGAGCTCGGTGTCGGGCGCCGTGCCGGATGGGCTCGTGGAGGCGAGCGTCGACGGGAAACCCGCCGGGCTCGCGCCGGTCGCGCACGGGGCGTCACGGCTCGTCACGACGTTCACGCCGCTCCGCGGTCGCCCTTCGGTGGCGCTCCTCCGTTACGTTCCAGCCGGCTCCGGCTACCTCCCGGGCGAACCGATCACCGCGGTCGTTCCCATCCGCGCGGCCACGCCGTGGCGCGCCGTCCCCTGGTTGGTCTTCGCGGGGGCCGTGTGCTTCTTCATCGTCCGGGCCTGGCGGAGGCCGCCCCGGACCGAGCGGAAGACGGGCGAGGACGAGCTGCCGCCGAGCCGGGGTCGCGCCGCGGTCGAGGTCGTCGAGACCACCCGCGAAGCGACGGGGCATCGCGGCCGCATCCTCGACGCGCACGAGGGCACCCCGGTCGGCTCCGCCCGGGTGAGCATCATCGTGCCGACCTTCGACGGAGAGGGCATCGCCGCCTCGAACGTCGCGAACCAGACGGGGGAGTTTTCGCTGCCCCACGTCGCCGCGGCGAGGAACGAAGGGGCGAGACTCGTCGTCACGGCGCCCTTCCACGCGACGCTCTCGGGCCCGGTGCCTCCCGACGGAGTCCTCACCATCTGCCTGGTCTCCCGGCGCCGGGCCCTCGTGGATCGATTGGTCGCGTGGGCCGACAAGGCCGGACGGCCCTGGGCACGGAGGAAGGAATCCACGCCGCTCGAGCTCGCGGAGGTCGCGAAACACCGCGCGCGAGCCGACGTCGAACGGTGGGCAACCGAGGTGGCGGAGGCCGCCTACGGGGAGCGCACGCCCGACGAGCGGAAGGAACGGGAGATCGCCGCCCGCGAACCCGCGCTTCCCTCGGACGACGGCTGACGAGAACGCCCGGTATCCGCGCGCTCGCCCGTCCCGACCGACAAAACGCGCCGAGCGTGAGGGACGGACGAGCGTTGACGCGGAAACGGGCGCGTTGTTTAGTGCGCGCTCCGCCTGCCAAACGGCCGACTCGAGAATGCTTTACGTCGTCATCGGGCTCATCGTTCTCGTCGCCATCTACTTCCTCTTCCTGAGGAAGCCGGAGGCGGCGTCCCCTCCCCCCTCCCAGGCGGAGAGCCGCCCCGCCGCGGCTCCGCCGAGCGTCTCGGCGCGCGCGAAGTCGGAACCGCCCAGGGCGCCCTCCGCCGCGCCGCCCGCGGCAGGGCCGGCCGCCGGCGAGACCGCTCCTTCTGCCGAAGCGCGCGCCCCCTCGGTTCCCGCGGAGGCCGCTCCGGCCGAGGCGCCTCGTGCCCCCTCGGGCGCACCCGCGGCGAAACCGCTCTTCTCCCGCCGCGCGGACGTGGAAAGCCTCCGGCGCGGCCTCTCGCGCTCCAGGGACGCGGAAGGGATCTTCGGCAAACTGAAGAGCCTCTTCGGCGGCCGAAAGGAAATCAGCCCCGACATCGCTTCTTCGATAGAAGAGGTGCTCCTCGCGTCGGACGTGGGCGTGAAGACGACGGCGACGATCCTCGAGCGCGTCAGGGCGTCTCTCGAGTCGGGCGCGCACTCGGATCCGTCCCGCGTGTGGGACGCCCTTCGCAGTGAGGCGATGCGCATCCTGGACGTGGAAGGCCGTCCGCGCTCCCTCGAGCTCAGGGCGAAGCCCACGGTCGTGCTGTTCGTCGGCGTGAACGGCGCCGGAAAGACGACGACCATCGGCAAGCTCGCGACGAAGCTGAAGGAAGAAGGCCTCACCTGCGTTCTCGCGGCGGGGGACACGTTCCGCGCGGCCGCCGTGCAGCAGCTCCTCGTCTGGGGAAACCGCGTCGGGTGCGAGGTCGTGAAGGGCAAGGACGGCGCGGATCCCGGAAGCGTCGTGTTCGAGGCCATCAACAAGGCACAGGCGATCGGCGCGGACGTCGTCCTCGCGGACACGGCCGGCCGCCTCCACACGAAGACGAACCTGATGAGCGAGATGCAGAAGATCGCGCGGACGGCGGGCAAGGCGCTCGACGGCGCTCCGCACGAGATCCTGCTCGTCATCGACGCGACGAACGGACAGAACGCGCTCGCTCAGGCGCAGGAGTTCAAGGCCGCGCTCGGGCTCACCGGCGTCGTCCTGACGAAGCTCGACGGCACCGCGAAGGGCGGCGTCGTGCTCGGGATCGCCGACGAGCTCGCTCTCCCCGTCCGCTTCGTCGGGCTCGGCGAGCGACCCGATGATCTCCACGAGTTTTCGTCCGCGGATTTCGTCGAAGCGCTCCTCGGGAAGGACGCCGAGGAGAGTGCTGCCTGACGGTTGTCCGTCACGCTGGATTTTTGCGATCCGAGCGGCCTAACGTTGCAGCATTACTGGTTTTTGGTTGTTGATCGCGGGAAATTCAGCGTGATATATTCGCCCGGCTCTTTAGATTGGGCGTTTTTTCTTAGTAGTTACCGAGCGTTACACCTCGTCTGAAGAGTTCCAGCCCTGCACGCAATAGGCCGTCTCCAGGGGAAAGCGGAAGAAGTATGAAGAAGGTCCGCATAGCGCTTCTTGTCGCTGCCATCTGCCAGTACCCGGTGGGTGCCCACGCGCAGAACAAGGGCAAGGCCAAGGCGGCCGCCAAGGCCGCGCCTGCCGAAGAGAGCGACGACGAAGAAGAGGCCCCGGCCAAGGGCGCCGCCAAGGGCGGCGACGAGGGCGGTGGTGACGAAAAAGAGGGCGAAGCCTCGGGCGAGGAGGGCGCCGAGGGAGAAGAAGGCGGCGAGGAAGAAGGCGGCGAGGAGGGCGAGAAGCCCGAGGGCGACCTCGAGGGCATCTGCAAGGTGGACCCGGAAGCCTGTCCGAAGCTCGACTTCGACAAGGAAGCCGCACGGGACATCAAGGAGCAGGTCTACGCCGTCCAGCAGGTGTTCGCGCTCCGCGTCCGCCGCTTCGAGCTCCAGCCGTACTGGGCCATCACGCTGAACGACCAGTTCGTCTCGCACCCGGGCCCCGGCCTCGGTCTGAACTACTGGATCACGCAAGTTCTCGCCGTCGGCGTGAACGGCACCTACTACCAGCCGTTCAACAGCGACAGCGCGTTCAACTTCGAGACGCGCCGCGCGGCCCGCATCGCGGTGCCGCTCAGCGAGTACCAGTGGGGCGCCGCGCTGAACTTCACGTACGTGCCCATCGCCGGGAAGTTCTCCGGGTTCGGGGACTTCATCTTCCAGTACGACGCCTACGTCGTCGGCGGGGTCGGCGCCCTCAGCACGCGCCCGATCCCGACGGTGGATCCGGACAATCGCTCCTTCCAGTTCGAGCCGCGGCTCGCGTTCAACGCGGGTCTCGGTCTTCGCATCTTCTTCAGCCGCTGGTTCGCCGCGGACCTCGAGGTCCGCGACTACATCTTCAGCGACAAGATCGAAGCGACGTCCGTCAACGCCGCTCAGGCGAAGAACAAGGACACCTGGTACGACAAGAAGGCGCGCCTCACCAACGACGTCCAGGCTCAGCTCGGCGTCTCCGTCTTCATTCCCTTCTCCTTCGACTACCGGCTGCCGAAATGACGGACACACGGCAAGGACACGGTGCGATGGTCATGACCAGCAAATTCCTGAGCGCGATTCGGCGAGCCGTGCTCGTCGTCGTCACCGTCAGCGTGGCGGTGGTGGCCAGGCCCGAACCGGCTCACGCCCAGGAGATCCTGCTCACCGGGCCGCTCGCCGGCGCGCCCGCCGTGCGAAAGCAGAAGTACTACCGGAAGAGCCGATTCGAGATCGCTCCGACGGCGACCTTCTCGCTCCTCGACGAGTACCAGCGCGAAATCTATTTCGGCGCTCGTCTCCAGTACAACCTGACGGACTGGCTCGCGCTCGGTGCGTGGGGTGCGTTCGGCGCCGTGAAGATCAACACCGCGCTCGCCGAGAACATCCAGACGGTGAACGCCCAGCGACGGAACGCGGACGCGGCGCGGCGACAGCAGGCCGGCGCCGATCCCCGGCCCGGTCTGGACATCGTCCGCACCGCGACGAACCTCGGCCCGAACTTCACCAAGCAGCTCGGCTCGATCGACTGGATCCTCGCGCCGCAGATCACGGTGGTTCCGTTCCGCGGCAAGATTGCCCTCTTCCAGAGCATCTTCGCGGACACGGACCTCTACCTCTTCGGCGGCCCCGCCATCATCGGCGTGACGGAACGGAAGGATTGCGGTCCGAAGGCCGGCCTCGACTGCACCCAGGCCCAGTCGTTCAGCACGGCATCGGGAACTCGGTTCGCGCCGACGTTCGGCCTCGGCTTCGCGTTCTACACGAGCAAGATGACCGCGTTCGGCTTCGAGTGGCGCGGCATGCCGTTCGCCCGCAACACCGGCGGTTTCGACAACCACGGCGCAGGTCCCGACAACAAGTTCCCCGACTACTCCGTCAACGAGAAGGATCGGGAGTTCAAGTTCAACCAGATGCTGACGGTGTCGTTCGGCATCTACCTGCCGACGTCGTACCAGGTCAGCGAGTGAGCTGACGTCGCGCGGAAGTACGCGCGGCATCCGACGGGCGGCCGGACCATCGGCCGCCCGTTTTTCATTCAGGGGGACTCGTCCCGAGGATTCGTCACCTCGCTGGTTCAGGTCGTTCGAGCCATCGGGCGCGCTCGCCGTGCTCGCGGGCCGTGTCTCGGCTGGACCAGTCGCGGCCCGCGGCCCCCGGCGGCCCCGGCACCGTCGTCGGGATAGTTCGTATACAAACTGTCCCCTGCGGAGAGACCCCCCGCAACGGTGAGGTGTATACAAACTGTCCCCTGCGGAGAGACCCCCCGCAACGGTGAGTTTGTATACAAACTGTCCCCTGCGGTGAGCCCCCCCGCAACGGTGAGTTTGCATACAAACTGTCCCCTGCGGAGAGAGCCCCCGCGGCGCCGTTCGCCGTGCGGAGCGGGTCCGGTCGCGGGAGCGTTCGTCACGTTGGGACGACGGACGACAATGGTGCTATCCCTCGCCGGCTCCCTCGCGGAGCCCGAAACAACCATGGGCCTCTTCGATTTCCTCGGGAAGAAGAACGACACGGCTGCAGCACCCAAGAAGGGGGGCTCCCGGGACATCGCGCGCCTGGCGCGCCTCGCCGGCGAGAAGATGGCCCAGGACTACGACCGTCAGGAGGCCATCCAGGAGCTCTCCAAGATGGGGACGGCGGAGGCCGCCGAGGCGCTCCTCCGTCGTTTCGCCTTCACGATGGAGCCCTCCATCACGGATCACGAGGAAAAGGAGTCCGCCGTGGAGGGCATCGTCGCCGCGGGGAAAGCCGCGATCGAGCCCATCCGTCGCTACGCCGCGAGGGCGGAGAGCCTCACGTGGCCGCTGAAGGTCCTGAAGCGAATCGTTCCCGAAGAGCAGATGGTGGATGAGCTCCTCGCTCTCCTGGACCAGTTCGACACCGAGTACATGAGGAACCCGGAGCCGAAGCTCCAGCTCATCTCCGTCCTGGAGGAGTACAAGAACGACGCGGTCCGCGCGGCGGTCGAACCGTTCCTCACCGACGTGAACGAGCCGGTACGGTTCCACGCCGCGGGCACCGTCTTCGCGATGGACAACGCCGAGAGCGTCGCCGCCCTCGTGGAAGCCCTCGGCCAGGAAGAGTCTCTCCGCGTGAAGAACCGGATCGCCCAGGGGCTCAGCGAGCGCCGATGGACGGTTCCGGAGGCCCACGTCGCGGCGTGCCGCGACGCGCTCCCGCCGGGTTTCTCCGTGTCGGGCGGCGTCGTCCAGCGCCACGCCTGAGTCCGAAATCGAAACGGGCCGCGCCCCGAGGAGCACGGCCCGTCGCTCGCCGCCCGAAGGCGGCTTCTCGTCTCACTCCTGGTACGGCTGTTCGGGGGCGGTCGAGGTCCGCCCCTCTTCGTCCGTCTCGGGGACGCCCATCAGGGCGTTCAGCAGCGAATTGACGCGGAAGATGAGCCCTCCGAGCTCCTCGTGCTCGAGCTGGAACCGGAGGTCCGTCTTGCCGTTGATGATCTGCAGGAGCCCTTCTTCCACCTCGGCGATGGGCTGCGAGATGTAGTTGCCGAGGACGGTGCCCCCCGCGATGACGAGGAGGATGCCGAGCCCCGCGACGGCGAACACCGGCCAGAGCAGGTTCGTGACGCTGGGAACCAGGGACGCGGGAGCGAGGGCCATCACCGCCGCGTTCGAGCCGTTTCCGTAGCCGGAGAGCGGCGCCGTCGCGACGAGGTAGTCCTTCGACGCGCCCTCGACGTCCACCAGGTTTCCGGAGCCGAGCGCCGACGTGGCCGCGTCCAGCACCTGGCCGGACTGCACGATCCCGAGGAGGTCGGGCGTCACGTGGTCGCTCTTAGCGATGATCTCCATCTTTGCGCCCTTCACGCCGAGGACCAGGGAGTCCCCGCTCGTGAGGTCGCTCGTGCGGCTCAGGCGCTCGTCGTTCAGCGGGGTGCCGATGACGAGCGCGCCGACGACGGCGCCGTCCTCGCCACGGACCGGCGCGTAGCTCGCGAGGAGCTGCTCCTGGCGCTCACGGTTCAGCCAGACGTCGCTCGTCGTGTGGCCGCTCTTCAGCGACTCTCCGAGCGAGGCGTAGGCCTCCGCCATCTTGTCCCCGCGCATGAGGGCCGACCCGTTCCGGCCGATGGCGACGCCCGCCGCGTCCACGAAGAGGACCATGGCCGGGGGGATCTTGGCGAACATGGGCGCGGAGGCCGCCGTCTCGCGGATCTTGTCGGCCTGGCTCGTGGCGCTGTCACTCCGGGCGCGCTCGGTCCCGAGGGTGAACACCGCGCGGACCTCGGGCCGGGAGGCTTGCTCCGCGAGCCACCGTTCGAGGAGGAGCCCGTCCAGCTGGAGCTGGGCATTCGCGCCGCGCACGGCGCGCTCGACCTCGGCCTTCCGTGCCGTGGGATCCGAGAGGACCCCTCGGAGACCCGTCGCCAGAAGGACGAACGACAGGACGGCCACGATGACCACGATCCCTGCATTGACGATGATGATCTTCGAGCGCATATGGTTTGCCCCCTTGCTACCGGGCGTGCTGTGAGGTCGGCCGTAGTGGCTCCCCTTCCCAGCCTTCGAGACACTTCCGCCTGGCGAAGGTACTGTGCGCTAGGCTAGCGAAACGCGATGGAAAACACCATTGCCGTCGTCTCGGACCCCCTCTTTACGGAGGGCCACCGGACCCCGGAGGGGCACCCGGAGCGGCCCGAACGGCTAGGGGCTGCGGCAGCGGCCCTCTCAGAGGCCCGCCTGGGCATGGAGCGCCGGGTGCTCGCACCCCGGGACGCGACGGACGACGAGCTCGCGCGGGTCCACGAGCCGGCCTACGTGGAGGCGCTTTCCCGAGCCTCCGGTCGGCGCGGATATCTGGATGCCGATACTTACTGTTCGGAGGGATCGGTACAGGCGGCCAAGCGAGCTGCAGGCGGCGCGGTGGCGCTGGTCGACTCGCTGCTCGACGGCAACGCGCGTCTGGCCCTCGCCCTGGTCAGGCCGCCCGGACACCACGCCCGCCCGGGGACGGCGATGGGCTTCTGCCTGCTGAACAACGTCGCCGTCGCCGCGGCGCACGCGCGCTCGCGCGGGTGTGAAAAAGTCGCGATCGTGGACTTCGACGTGCACCACGGGAACGGGACGCAGGAGATGTTCTACGAGGACCCGTCGGTCCTCTACGTGTCGCTCCATCAGTGGCCCTACTACCCGGGCACGGGCGCCGCAGAGGAAGCCGGAGCGGGCGACGGGCTCGGCGCGACTCTGAACGTGCCGCTCTCGGCCGGCGCGGGCGACGCGGCGTACCTCGCCGCCTTCGATCGCATCGTGTGCCCCGCGCTCGAGGGATTTTCGCCCGACCTGCTCCTCGTGAGCGCAGGATTCGACGCGCACCGGAACGATCCGCTCGCCGCGATGCGCGTCACGGAGGCCGGGTACTCGGGGATGATGCGACGTCTCGCGGCTCTCCTCCCGGACGGCGGCGCAGGGCGGGTCGGGCTGGTGCTCGAGGGCGGCTACGGCCTGGACGGGCTCCGGGACTCCCTTCGCGCGACGCTCGAGGCGCTGGAAGCCCCGGGGACGGAGAGCGCCCAGGGAACGCTGTCGCCGACCGAAGAGGCGGACCTGGCACGTGCCCGGGCAGTCGCGGCTCGTTTCCACGCGCTTTCGTGACGGGCTTCCGCCTCCCCCCGAAGTACGCTAGATACGCGGCCCCCTACGGTGGGTGTAGCTCAGTTGGTAGAGCACAGGATTGTGGCTCCTGTTGTCGCGGGTTCGATCCCCGTCACTCACCCCGTAAAACATGCCGATTCGTGATTCCCTGACGATCCGAACGGCTCCCGCTGGTACTCCTGCTGGTACGACCTGACGGGAAGGGGTTCCGACCCGAGGGCCGCTCCCCCCTCTCCGAACGCGAACGCCCCGGCCACCACGAAGGGCGACCGGGGCGTCGTCGGGACGGCGAAGCGTTCAGCCGTCCGCCGGCTCGTCCCCGTCCTCGCTCTCGTCGCGCTCCCCCTCGTCGAGCGCCACCACTTGGAGCCGCTGCCGGAGCCGGTCATGGGCGTCGTCGAGCTCCCGCCTTTGCTCCTGGTGCAGGCGGGCGAGCTCCAGGGAGACCCGCGCCCATGCGGAGGGCTTCACGAGGCACTCCCCGCCGCCGCGACCTTCGAGGGCTTGAAGGTGTCCGCGAGCTCCTCGAGCACGATCAGCCCGTGCCGAATCCGGTTCGCCGCGTGGAGGACGTCCTCCAGGTTCGTCTTCAGAGGGTTCGCCGCGTCGATCGCGAATTCCAGGCCGTCGCTGAGGTACTCCTTCAGCTTCGCGACGAGCTCCGCATGCGCCGCGGCCTCGGGGTGCGGCGGGACCAGCGTCGAGCCTTCGTCGCGGAGTCCGTCGACGAGGAGCGCCGCCTGGTTGTAGGTGAGGAACTCCCACGGCGTCGGATCGTCGCCGCTTGGCTTCCGCGTCTTCTTCGGCGACTTCGGCCGCGCCGTCTTCGCCTTCGTCCTGCGCGCGCTCACGACCCGCCTCCGGCGGCGAGGAGCCCGCGCCACCCCGAGAGCTTGCCGTCGCGGATCCTGTCCGCCATCGCCACTCCGCGCCCGGCGGCGTCGGTGCACTCGGCGAAGGCCTCGAGGCGGCCGGCCTGCCGCATCAGGCGGACGGAGAGCTCCGCGAGCGAGATGGCGAACGACTGGAGAGCGTCGGCGCGGAGCCTCGCGCCTTCGTAGCCGTGGTGGTCGAGGTCGTGGATCTCGTGGGCGACCCGCTCCGACACGCTCCGGAGCTCGTCGGAAAGGTCGTCGAGCGCGCCCTTCGCCCGATCGACGGGGTACTCCACCTCTGAGGCCTTGAAGCGGGTTCGTCCGAGGACCGCCTCCAACTCGAGCGGCGTGGGGGGCGCTTCCGCGGCGGGATTCGTCGCGGGCTTCTCGCGGCGAGGCGTGCGTGTTCTGATCTTCTTCGTCATGACGGGTTACTCCGATCGTGGCCACGCCCCCGGCCGGCTGTAATCGGCGCGGGGGCACTTGTTGGGGTTCAGGTCTTCCGTTTCCTCGGAGGCTTCGCGTCGGCGCCGAAGGCTTTCCTGAACGCGCCTCGCACGACTTGACGAATCCAGTCGGACACGCTGATGCCGTCGCGCTCCGCGACCGCATCCAGCATGGCCAGCTCGTCGTCGAGCATCCGCACGTTCAGGGTCTTCTGTCGTTTACGCTCTGCCATTCGAGTCCCCGTGTACTGCCACACGCCGTACCTGAGTGCAACCCCGCCCCTCTATAGGGAGCTCGTAGAAGGCGAAAACATCCTCGAAAACGTCTTCGAGTCGCTCCCGGAGGAGGCCCCTTCGCGCGTACCAGTAGCGACCCGATCGGTGGAGGACGCCGGAGCGCCGGAGGAGGGAACGCGCCTGGCGAGTGGTGATGCCGGCGGCCTTCGCGACCACGGCGGTGGGGATCAACGGGGGAACGCGGCGGCCCTTCACCGTCGCGCCCGAGAGAGCTCGAGAGGGTCCGCCGGCAGCGCCGCGCAGTGGGCATGCACGCGGACGCGAACGCCATGGAGCGTCACCTCGGCGGTCGGCTCCGCGGGTCGGATCGGGTCGTAGCAGACCGCGCATGGCTGGCCGTAGGCCGAGCGCGGGTCGGGCGGAGCTTGCGTCACGGGCGGCCTCGCTCGACGCCGACGGGGCGCCCCGTCGGAGGGGGAGACGTGCCAGCATCGAAGCGCCGGACGGCACGGAGGCGCACCTCGGCGAGGGCCTCGGCGTGCGCGGCGAGATCCGCGAGCGCCTCACCGTCGAGAACGTGAAGCGCGCGCTCGAGGCGAGCCCTCGGGGAAGCGGGGAGCCGCTCGAGTCGATCGAGCTGCTCGTCGCTGAGGTCCTGGACGTCGTCCTCGAAGCTCACTTGACCGGCGTCCTGCGGATGAAGCTGACTCCGCGCGTCGGTGTGCCGTCGTTCCCTGAAGAGCTGAGATCCGCGATCGTCGTGCGCCCGGCCCTGAACGACGGCCGCCAGAAAGCGCGGAGGTTTCCGATCGCGCCGAAGTCCGTCAGGTCGGGCGCATTGACCACGGAGTGGATCGCGCTGACCTCCGCGGCGGAGAGCGCCTTCGAGTAGACCGCGACGTCCGCGAGGTCCCCGTTGAATGTGAGCTGCGCGGGCCCGGCGAGAGAGATGCGGCCGCCGATCATGAAGGCCGCGGTGTTCTTCGTGGTGCCGGTGATTGAGTAGCCGGTTGCCGTCGTCGTGACGGCCACGGCGTCCACGAAAAACTGGAAGCCCGAGGCGGAGACGCTGCCGTCGTAGGTGAGCACCGCATGGTGCCAAAAATTGTCATTGAGCGCGGGGCCCGCGCTCGTGTCCGCGCCGATCCAGTGACTCGTATCAGTGTACGCGTCGGAGAGGACGAAGCCGAGCTTCCCGGCGGCGCCGAAGCTCGGATTGTATTGACCGAGCGCCATAAAATATCCCGTGTCTGTCAGGCTCGTCTTCGACTTGCCCGCGATGATCTGCATCGAGCTGTCCTTCGTCCGGAACCACGCTGCGATAGAGAAAGGGTCGGTCCGCTCGAAGTCGAGCGCCGGGACATTGCCGATTGAGACGTTCGCGAGCGCGGCCGAGTCGAGCCGCATCGCTTGGAGCTTCGCCGCGTCCGATCGGGCGCGAGCCGCGGGGCCGAGGAAATGTCGATCGATCATGCGTTAACCTCGATGGTCGGGGGAAACCCCGAGCTCACCCACCCCCACGCGACGAACCGGGGCGCGCTGGGGGTGGGGAGCAGGGGGCCGCTTCGTCGCGCGACGACGGAAGCCTGCAAGCTCCAAGGACGAGAGCCGTCCTTCCGTGGTCGCGGCTCCGGGCTCTCCGGAGCCGTCGGGAGACCCATCCCGACCGACGAAAAACCGAGGTCATTCCACGCCGCAACGGGCAGAAAAGGCCTGCGCGAAGGGGTGACTCATGTCGATCTCTTCGCCGACCAGTGCGGGGACGAGGAAACCCTGCGGCACGTCGTGCACGAGGCCGTCGGGCGCGCGGCGAAACGGGTGCCTCCTGAGGAACCGCAGCGCGGCGGGGTGGTCTACGCGGATGCAGTTTCCGCTGATGGCTTCCGCGAGCTCCCCGCGGAGAGCGGCCGTCAGCTCGGTGCGTGAGACGTCCGCCATGATGCCGAACGACTCCGGGGGAGCGTAGCCGGCGCCGATCTGCTCACCATGGAGCCACGCCTGAAACGCCGGGTGCGCCGTGTTGAGCTTCGCTCCGACGCGTGCGGCGTGGAGCGGGCCGCCCGGCGCGGCGGCGTGCGAGATCGCCCCCTTCGTAACGCCCTTCATGGCCGCCGCCGCCGACCTGGCGACGAGCGTCGTCGTCGGTCCGCCGTCGGGGCGGACGTCCGGGGCCGGACGATTCCGCCGTGGGCGGTCGGCGCTCGGGCGGGTTGCTCGAGCAGATTTCCGGCCCTTGGTGGAGTTGAGTCGGGGAGTGGTCACTATTTCCGCGAGGGGCGCGGTCTGGCTCGCAAACCGCGACCCCGTACGGTGGTGCTGGGAGGACCCGTGAAGATCCGTTTTGGCCGCCCGCGTGGTCACGAGCCGGTGACCTCCACGATGACGCCGCTCGCGACGAGCTGATCGAACTCGGTCTGCCCGCCGACGACGTCGCTCGGGGTGATCGCCGCGAACTGATCGAAGCGTTCGCCGCTCGCCGGCGCGTAGCAGCGTCCTTCCGCAACGCAGTAGTCCGGGCTGTCGTTGAACCCGAACAACGCGCGCTTCTCGGCGAGCGTCTGCTCCTCGTCGAGCTGAACGACCGTCCCCGCGGTGAGGAGCGTCGTGAGGTCTTCGGGGAAGTTGAAGTCTCTCGGCCAGACTTCGCGGCGCCACCCCGTGGGGGGGGACTGCAGCCGTCCGCGACGGCATTCGATCTGGCGTCCGCTCGCGACGAAGTACCTGGGATAGAGCGCCATCAGCGTGCCCCCTTCCGCGCGGGCGCTTGCTCCTGGGCGTCTCGCTCCGGATGGCGATCGACGACCACGCCGCGCCGCACCAGCTCGAGGAGCGCCGCCGTTCCGTCGTGTCCGGGCCTTCCCGGCACGCCGGGGAAGCCGGGCATCGAGACGCCGCTTTCGGCGACGAACGGCGCCGTCGCGGGCCTCGGCGGGATCTCCGGTTCCGCGAAGTCGCTCGCATCGACCGGCATTCCCTCGGTGACGAGGCCGCGAGTCCGGGAGATCGTGGAAAGCTTCGGCGCGACGACGAATCGCGCGGTCGGGTCCGTGCGTCTGCCGGCGAGCAAGTGCGGCTCGAGCTCGATGATCGCGCGGCGACGTCGAAGAAGGTCCAGGTTCGAGACGTCGTGTCCGACGTCCGCGAGCGTCACTTCGGCGCCCGGCTCGAGCGGGCCGCGCGTGAAGGAAACGACCCGGCAGCGCGGCGCCACCGCGAAGCGAACCGCCTGCGCGTTCTTGGCTGCTCGGCGCTCGGCCTCGTAGGCACGATCCGAGTCGCCGTCTCCGAAGATGGGCGGGACGGTGAAGAAGAGCTTCGGCGCGGGGGGCGTCGCGTCGTGGTGGGTGGCGATCACGTTGCTGTCGGTCATGGGTCGGTGTCTCCTGATTGGGGGCGGCGGACTGCCGCCGGAAGGGATCCAAGAATCCGGGTAGAGCTCGCCGCCGATCGTCGTCGTGGCGGTCACGACTTTTTGCCTCGCGCGGCCTCGAGTCGATCCGCGACGAGGTCGCCGAGATCCTTCCCGGGCGGCATCGGCGCGGGAGCGGCAACCGTGGCGGTCGGAACGGCGCCGGGCATCGGCGAACCGTCGGGGCTCTTCCCGCGCGCGGCGAGCATGCGATCGACGACGACGTCGCCGAGGTCTCGCGCGGGAGCCGGCGGAGCGACCACCCGAGTTGCCGGGCGCGGAGAGGGCCTCGAGGAGGACGAAGACGGCGCCGGCTCTTCGGGGGGCGTCGCGGCGGCGTTCGCCTTCCGTTCGGCTCGCCACCACGCGATGAAGTCCGCCCTCTCCGCGCGCATCCGGATGTACTCCGGATCGTTCGGCTTCAGTCGACCGCGCGTCTCCGTGTAGGGACGCGAGGCCGCGGCGCGGGCATCTTCGCGGAGGCCCATCAGCGGACCTCCGGAAGCGAGGCGCCGCCGGGGAAGGTCCCGAGCTCTGTGGGAGCGCGCGCCGCCGCGTACCGCTCGAACAGCGCGGTGGTTCCGTTCTGCACCGGAAGATCGGCGAGCACGGCGTTGAGCGTCTGCCGGCTCACGCCGATGACTCGCGCCGTCTTGTCGGCGCCGATCTCGTCGACCGCGCGACGGACGAGCTCGCGAATCTCGGGAGGGACGTGGTGGGTTGCCATGTCCCGGAGTCTGCAACCCGGTAGCGCCTCCGGTCAGGGCGAGAAGGTGCGCACCTTTTCGAGATCCGCGCCGCGCCCGGTGAGGCGGTGAGGAGCATGAGGAGCTTTCGCCGCATAACTCCGGATCGCGCGCGCGCGTGTGATCCGAACCTATGCGAGGAAAGTTCCTCACTCGCCTCACCCCCTCACCCGTCCTCGGAGGCCGGGATGTCCACGGGATACCGCTCGCCCGTCTTCGTGTGCCTGCTCGCCAGGCCGAGGAGCTTCATCCGTTCCCCGAAGGAATTCGAGGCCATGGGACGGTGGCCGTTCTCGGATGCCCACCCGCGGTATCGCCTGTAGACGTCGCTCGCTCGGCTCCACGCATCGGCGGGGGCGTCTGGCGGGAGCCTCTCGGCCAGTTCATCGACGAAGGCGCGGACCTGGTCGGCGTGGCGCTTCCACTTCTCGACGGCCGCGCCCGAGCTCGTCGGGACGGTGTACCGCCCCTGTTCGAGGACCCGGCGGCCCCCCTCGAGGAACCAGCTCGCGATCTGCGGGAGCTCCGCCCGAATCATCTTCTCGGCGAGCGCGGGGTCCTGTTCGTCTTCCCGGAAGACGCGCTCGAACGGCAGCACCAGGAACCGGCGCCAGAACCCGTGCGTCTGATCGATCGTCCCTGGGAGCTTGTTCGCGGCGAAGACGTGGCCCGCGACGGGACGGAAGGTGAAAGGCGCCTGCCGGATGTGCCTCCCCGTGAGGGAGTCGCCCGCGACGACCGCCTTGAAGGCGTCCGTTCCGATGATGTCCGCTTCTGGAAGCTCGCTCACGACGTTCAGGCGCTTCCCCGCGAGCATCGCGAGCCGGTACTGATCGGCCCACTCCTGCGGAGGGATCGCGCAGCACGAGCCGGGAGGCATCGCGGCCTCGGTGATCGTCGTGAAGACCCCCTTGCCGTTCGCGCCGGCGCCGAGGAGGACGATCGCGCGCTGGTACTTCGTGGCGATCCCGAGCATCGATGCCCCTACATATTCTTGCAGGAGCTTCACCTTGTCGGACGCGTCCGCGTCTCCGCCGAATGCGTCGGCGAGAAAGGCGAGGAAGCGCATTGGGTTCGCGTCGGCGATGAAGGCGAACGGATACGCGTAGCGCGCGCGATGGTCCGATGAGTGCTCGTGCACGAGGATCCGCGCCGCCGTCACCTCGACGAACCCGTTCCGGAATGCGAGCCCCGGCCGTGCCGTCGCGAAGAAATCGGGCGTCGCGACCGCGTCCCAAGCGAGCCGCATCGAGCCCGCGACGTCGACGCGGCGGATCACGAGGGGCCGCTCCTTTTTTCCGGTAAGCGAGCCGGCGAAACTCTGGACGATCCGGCTCTGCTCCGACTCGAGCACGCCCTCGAACACGTGCGAGTGCTTCGAGTAGCGGTAGAGCTGCCCATCGTCGTGGACCAGGACGCCCGCCTTGCCGAGCTCGTCGATTAGCGCTTCGCCGATCTCCACGTGGTCGCCGCGTTCGAAGTAGCGCATGACGGTCCTCTTTGCGGCGCTCGCCGTTCTCGGAGGCGCGTCCGGGGCGTCGTCGTCCGTGTACTCGGTCTCGTCCTCGACTCCCGCCGCACGCCTCGCGGCGCCGTTCACGGCTCGGAGCGGAAGCTTCGTGACGTCCACCCCGCGAACATGCAGATCGTTCTGATCTTCGGGTTTCTTCCGTCGCGGCGGCTCGTCGGGACCGGGCCCTGGATCGTCCGACCCGCCGTCGCCGAAGACTCCGGGGTCTGGCGCGACGTCGACGTCGTCTTCGTACGCGTCTCCGAGCTGCATCAGTCCACCCCGTCGCTTTCGTCCCACTGCGGATCGATCTTGTCCGCGAGCGAACGGAGCTCTTCCGCGAGCTGGTACCTTTCGACCGCGTTCATTTCCCTCCTTCGCAGCGGAATCACGCCGGCGAGCGCGAGCACGAGGGTCATCTGCTTCCCGACCGCGGCGGTGACGGCAGCGACGATCGCGTCCGTTTCCTGTCCGCGATGTGACAACGGAAGTGCGCGGCGCCCTTCGGCGGCGTCGTGCTCCACGTCGCGAGCTCCCCGATTTCGATCGGCCTCTCGCAGACGAGGCACACCGCGGGTTTCGTCGTTCGCCCCACGCTGAGCTCGATGTGCCCCACTCACTCGAGCCCCCGGAGGTAGACCTCGAGTGCCGCGCGCGGGATGAGGCGCTTCGTCCCCCCGGGTTCGCCGCCGATGCTCGCGATCGCGCCGGCCGCGATCTTCCGGGCGAGAGTTCGGCCGCTGATCCGGAGGAGGTCGGCCGCCTCCGGCACGGTGAGGAGCTTCGGGGCCCCCGCGACGAGATCCGCGATCCAGTCCGTTTTGACTTCGTTTGTCGTCATGCGGACACACTCGTCCGCGCACGACTGATTGTCAGGGCGCCAAGGTGCGCACGTTTCTCAGATCGCGAGCATTTGGCTGATTCGGCGTGCGATGTCGACGTGGGTGCGGGCGCTCCCCTCCTGCTCGAGCTGCCGTCGCGCCTTCTCGGTCACCGCCGCAAGGTCGAGATCCGGTCTCCCTGCGAGTGCGGCGACGGTGCGCGCGGTCATCTCGACGATCGGGTTCCTCGCCTTCGCCTCTTGGAGGTAGTGGAGGATCCAGTGCTCGAGTTCCGCCCGGTCGTGGTCCGGCACGAGATCGCGAAGCCTCTTGAGGGAGAGCCCTCGCTTCCTGTCTTTCTGCGTCGCCGGACTGTGGGAAGCGATCTCGTCGTCGATGCGTCCGATCTCCGCCGCAAGACGCGCGAGAGTGGCATCGATCCCGCCTTCGCTCTCCCGCAAGAGCCCATCACCCTCCGCGTCCGTTTCGTCGTGCATGCGTTCCCATCCCGCCCTCTGTTCGGCGCGGAATCTCCGCCACCCCTCGTAGTTTTCGACGAGCCGATCGCGGTACGCGATGAGGTTCCGCCAGAGCGTCATTTGCTCGGGCTCGAGCGCGATCTCGGCCTTTTTCTCGGACATTCGAGCTACCCCACCTTCCGGAGTCGCGGCGCCGGAGCCTCTCCGATGGCACGGATCACGGCCTCCAATTGCTCGGTGATCTGCATCGCGCTCTCGAGGTCGCGTGCCTCGGGCGGGATGCCGCGAACGATGCCCGCGTAGTGACGTTCGGCGACGGCGACGCTGTGCCCGAGCTGTTTCGCGGAGCGGTAGACGCTCGCCGCGCCGAATATCCCCGGGGCGTTCGCCAAGTAGCTCTCGCACGTGGCCCGGAGGCCCTGCCAGTTGCTTCCTTCCGGCGCTCCGTACTCCCCCGCGAGACGGCGCCGCGCGGCTTCGGCCTCGCCCCTCGAGAGGCCGAACACGGAAGGCGCCTTCCCCGCCCGAAGCTTCAGCGCGGCGAGCAAGCGGCGAAGGGCGGGACTCACCTCGAGGCTCACCACGCGTCCGCGGTGCGTCTTCGTCGTGGCATCGAGCCGGATCTCCCCGATGGTCCTGCCGCCGTCGTCGATGGCATCCAGATCCACCTGCGACCACTTCAGGGAGAGGGCCTCCGCGAGCCGCAGACCCGTCAACAGGACGCCCGCAACGAACGGCGCGACCGCGGGGTACTTCGGCTTCGTCTTCGTCGTGCCGGCTTCGAGATCCTCCCGGGTCATGTCGAATTTCTCGGCGTCGTGCCGGAGAGCCGCCTCCAGAAGCTTTTGGAGGTCCCGCGGCCGGAGGTACTCCGTCGTCTCGTGCGCCATCCGGATGGGCGCCAGGCCGTCTGAGAGGGCGTCCGAGGTAATGCGAGGAATCAGGCCGCACCGCCGGAGATACGAGAGCACCGCGGCGACGGAACGGAGCTCCCTGTTGATGGTTGCCGGAGACCGAGGCTCGTCCCCTTGCGTCTTCTTCCCCCTGCCCTTCCCTCCCGCGACGGCGACGCGCCTCTTCTCCTTGATGACCGTCGCTCGGAACGCGAGCAGCCGCTCCCCCGTCAGCTTATCGGCACTCTCGAGCCCGACCCGAGCCGCCCACGCGGTGAACTTCCCTGCCGCCTCCCGGTAGCTCTCGATGGTCGAGGGACGAAGGTGGCCGTGGTCGTCGAAGAACCGTTTGACGGCGACGTCGAGGGCCGTGCCCGTGGCACGCGGCGCCCCGCCCTCGAGCTCCTCCCGGCGCTTCGCGAGCTCTTTGGACTTCCGAACTGCCCACGCGGCGCGGAGCTCCTCCGTCGTCAAGGCGGCGTCGAGCGACTGCTTCACCATGCGCCCGCTGTCCGGATCGACGAAGCGCGCGCGCCAGCCGATCCGTCTTGCGACGTCGGGCTTCAAAATCACTACGCCCGGGTGTTTCGGGCCACGACGGCGGACCCGAGGAGCGGCGGTACTGTGGTCGGCGCTGGTACTCCTGCTGGTACCTTTTGCCGGCATCGCGTGTCTTTGGGTGGCTTCCACTGTCCTCGCGTTCTAGCAGAAAACGCGGCCTTTCGCTGACACGCGCTGCCATGCTCGGTCAGGCTTCGAGAGATTGTGGCTCCTGTTGTCGCGGGTTCGATCCCCGTCACTCACCCCGCAGCGCCTCCCGATGCATCTGCATCGGGAGCGGATCTTTTCTCCTCGGACGGACACCTCGCCGAGTGATCCGACGTCGCACCCCGCGTTTGCTCGAACCCGAGCGCGTGCGGTAGAAAAGCGTTCTGAACGGAGGCCGTCCCCCCATGAAGCTTGCTCGCGTCGTCGTCTCGTGTGCACTCGCCCTGATGCCCGCCGCGGCATGCAGCGATCCTCCGTCCCCGCCGAGCGAGGGCGCCGTCGCGATCACGGTCTCGGTCGGCGCCGCCGCGTGCCCGCAGGCCGGCGGCCTCATCACGGCGCCTCCGGGGCCCGCGGGATATCCGGACGCGGTGAACAACGCGCTCCAGTGCTCCCTCGCGAACGGCAATTGCGACCCTCGCTCTTACCTCGTCACCGACGGGGACAACGGCGCAGCCGTCGCGTGCGTCGTCTCGGGTGGCGGGAGCTCGTACAACGTCTCGGTCGGACTCATCACGAGCCCTCGAATGTCCTTCCGCGCTTCGGGCGTCATCACCATGTCGCCGGACGGCCTGTCGGGGACGGGCAACCTGCAGCTCTCGCAGTCCGGGGCAAACTTCCCGGGCAACGCGATCCTCGGGACCTGCCAGGTCGACATCAAGCCGAACCTCGGTCACATCGAACCGGGCGCAATCTGGGCGCGTTTCAACTGCACCGAGCTCAAGGACCCGTCCGCCGCAGGCGACGAATCCTGTCTCGCAACGGGCTCGTTCTACTTCGACCGCTGCGGCAAGTGAGCGCTGCGGAGGGGCGAGCCTCCGCACCTGCCCGCAATCCCCGCCGTACGGCGCTCCGCTCTCAGGGGCGCGACGGCGGAGGCGCCGGATCCGTCACGGACGTGGGCGCGGGCGGCGTGTCTTCGCCAGAAGCGCCGCGGGTGGAGCGGACTCCGCCGGGCTGAGTCTTCCCGAACTCCAGATCGGCCTTCGGCGGAAGGTCGTCCTCCACGCGCACGGCGACGGCCGTGATGTTGTCCTCCCCGCCATGCTCGTTCGCGAGCACGACGAGCTTCCGGCACACCTCGTTCAGGTCGGGCGTCGTGCGGACGATCTCGGCGATTTCCTCGTCCGTGATCATGCCGGAGAGGCCGTCCGAGCAGAGGACGTAGACGTCCCCCTTCTGGCATTCGTCGCTCCGGATGTCGACGTCGACGTTGTCCTGCATTCCGAGAGCGCGCGTGATGACGTTCTTCGGCAGATCGCTCCGCTGCTCGTCCGTCATGTCGGGCATGGCGTCCAGATAGTCGTTCACCAGGGAGTGATCCCGGGTCATCTGCTGGATCTTGCCGTCCCGCACGCGATACGCGCGGCTGTCCCCGACGTGCCCGAGGAACATCTTGTTCTTCTTCCGCGAATAGAGCGCACCGACGACCGTGGTGCCCATCCCGCGGAGATCCTGGGATCGGGTGCTGTGCTCGAAGATCTGGCGGTTCGCGAGGCGAATCGAGGTGAGGAGCTTGTTCTCTTCGTCCGAGAGGTTCGGATCGAAGTGGAAGGGCCACGTGGCGTCTTCGTTCGCCGTCTTCTTGAAGAACTCGCCGATCGCCTCCGTCGCGAGCTTGCTCGCGACGTCCCCGGCGCGGTGACCGCCCATGCCGTCCGCCACGATGGCGAGACCATGCTCCGAGAGCACCGCGAAGCTGTCTTCGTTGTGCTCCCTCTGCAGGCCGACGTCGCTGATTCCGTGGGCTACGGCGCGCATGCCAATGAAAGACCTATCATACGCCGGGCCCCCGCCCACTCAAGCGCGCAATTTCGACGATTTTCCGCGAAACGGCGGCATCCACCAGGAGGCGCGGCGGCATCCTCCAGGAGGCGCGGCGCCAGCGCCGCGCCCGAGCGGGTGCGGGTGCGGGTGCGGGTGCGGGTGCGGGTGCCGCAGCGGGTGCGTCTGCGGGTCGGGGAGCGCCGGCCGGGGAGACGGGGCTGGACTCAGATTTCGAGGATGTCCTTCTCTTTGGAGGCGACGATTCCGTCCACCGTCTGGACGGCGGCCGAGACGATTTCTTCGGCCTTCTTCTTCGCGCGTTCGACGTCGTCCTCGCTCGCTCCGCCGTCTTTCTTGATCTCGGCGAGCATGTCGAGCGCCTCGTGGCGCCCCTTACGGATGACGACCTTGCACTCTTCACCGTTCTTCCGGGCGACCTTCACGAGATCCTTCCGGCGCTGCTCGCTGAGCGGCGGCACGGGGATCCGGATGAGGTCGCCGTCGACGGCCGGGTTCATGCCGAGGTCGCTCTCTTTCAGGGCCTTTTCGACCGCCTTCACCTGCGACTTGTCCCAGGGCTTCACGGTGATGAGCCGGGGCTCCGGCACGTTCACCGTCGCCATCTGAGAGAGGGGCGTCTGCTGCCCGTAGTAATCCACCCGGACGCCGTCCAGCATGGATGAGTGGGCGCGCCCCGTTCGGAGCTTCGCCAGATCGCGCTTCAGCGCGGCGTGGGCCTTCTCCATGCTCTGGGAGAGCTCGCTCAAGACTTCGTCGATCATCGGGGTCCCTACCTCCGTCGCTCCTTCGGCCCCTCCTGGCCGGGGGCGAGGAGCGCGAGGGCCCGGGTTTATATCACGGAGAATGCACGGTTCGAGGCATCCGGCCGGCTGAAAAGGCGAGGTTTGTCTTGCCCTTTTTCGCCCTCGATGTATCGTCCCGCCCCGTCATGTCGCTCGACAACGGCCTCGTCAACCTCGCCGCCATCGTAGGCGCGATCGTCGTCCTCATCGGAACCATCCCGGCGATCCTGCTCCTCACGACGCCCAAGTCGGGCGACGGCAAGTAGCGGAGAGGCGCCTCTGGCGTCGCGCGCGCCGCGTGCCGTGATGGGCTCGCCGGATCGCGCGTCGCGTACGGGCGAATCGAACTCGAACGCGGTCGTCGCCGCGCTCGGCGTGCTGTCGCGCGCGTTCGACGCCGAGGTCGGGGCGACGGCGATCGAGTCCGCCTGCCGCGGGCTCCTCCTTCGACTCGCGCTCGGAGCCTCGCTCGCCGGAAGGCATCGTCACGCGGGCTCGCCCGGGGCTTCCGAGCTGAGACGCTCGCTCGACGCGGCTCGCGAGTTCGGCGCTCGCGTCGGACTCTCCTCGCCCGCGTTCACGGAGGATGATTCGCCCGCGCTCCGCGCCGCGCTGGACGACGCGGGGGTCCGCGCCGCGCTGGTCGCCGCGACGCACCTCGACTCCGCCCCCCGCCCGCTCGGCGCGCTCCACCAGGACCTCCTCGAGCTCGAGGTCGTCGCGCTCTCCGGGCCGGCCGTGCGCCTCCCGACCGGGACCTGGATCTCCGCGGACCTCCTCCTCCGCGAGACGCCCGCGAAGCGCTCGCGCTGGCTTCAGCGGGCCGCGGGCCTTCCGAAAGCCGCCGTCGGACGCCACGCACGAGCGCTCGAACGGGCGGCGACGACGGACGCGGTCGTCGCCGCGCTCCTGCCGAAGCGCGCCGAAGACGTCCACCGGAGCGGAGCGGCTCGCGTCGTTTCCCGCGGGGTCGCCCGGCGCCGGAGCGGCTCGCACTACACGCCGGATGGCCTCCGGAAGAGCGTCGTCGAGCGGGCGTTCGCGCCGCTGCTCGCCGGCGCGACGGAGGAAGCCATCCTCGCCCTTCGCGTCTGCGATCCCTCCATGGGCGCCGGGGACTTCCTGGAGACGGCCGCGCGTCACCTGACGGCCGCGCTCGTCGAGCACGGCGCCAAGGCGGGGCGGTCGCTCCGCGCGGTGGTCGAGCAGTGCCTCCGCGGCGTCGATCGCGACGCGGTCGCGGTCGATCTGGCGCGCATCGCGCTCTCGCGGCTCGCCGCGGAGGACGGGGGAGCGGCACCGAACCTCGCCGCGTCCCTCCTCGTCGGAGAATCCACCACCGGCGCGCCGTGCACGGGAACCGAAGCGCCCCCGGTGTCCGACGCGCTCGACTTCCCGAGCGTGTTCGCGGACGTGTTCGGGTCGCGCGGCGGCTTCGACGCCTGCGTCGGAAACCCGCCCTGGGTCGCCTACGCCGGCCGGGCGGCGCAGCCCCTCGCTCCCGAGCTCGCGCGCCACTACGAGCGAGAAAACCCCGCTTTCTTCGGCTATCGCACGCTCCACGGCCTCTTCGTCCGGCGCTCCGCGGAGCTCCTCCGCCCCGGCGGTCGCCTCGGGCTCGTGCTCCCCACCTCCGTCGCGGATCTCGACGGCTACGCGCCCACACGCGCCGCCCACGACGCGCTCGCCGACGTGGACCCGGAGCTCACGGACTTCGGCGACGGCGCGTTCCCCGGCGTCTTCCAGCCCTGCATGGCGCTGACGTCGACGCGGCGCGCGGACGGACCGAAGCGGAGCTCGCCGACGAACCGATCGCGGTCGACGTGGTCCCTCGCGCGGAGCGATCTCGACGAGGTCGCCGCAGCGCTCCTCGCGCGACTCTCCGGGCTCCCGGCACTGGACGCGACGCTCTTCGGCGAGCGGGGATTCCAGACCACCGGGGACGATCTGTCGCACCTCCGGAAGACCGCGTCGCCGGAACCGCCGTTCGTGGTGCCGATTCGCGAAGGGGCCGACGTCTCGGAGTTCTCGCTCGGGCCGCCGAAGCACCACCTGAACCCCACGGGGCTCACGGGACGCCTCCGGGACCCGGCAGAATTCCGCGACGTGAAAGTCCTGATCCGCCAGACGGCGCGCTACCCCATCGCCGTGCTCTCCGACGGCCTCCCCTTCCGGAACTCCGTGCTCGCGGGCTTCGAGAGCGCGGAGTGGCCCGCTCCCGCGGTCGCCGCCTACCTGAACTCGAGCGTCGTCCGCTGGCTCCATTTCACGCGGTACCGGGACGCGCGGCAGGGCATGCCACAGCTCAAGGTCGGGCATCTCCGCGCACTGCCCCGCATCGCCGACCCGGCGGCGCTCGACCTGCTTCGCCTCTTCGGCGAGCGGCACGCGACCGGTGGGGCACTCGGAGCGGCGGCGCGGCGCGAGCTCGACGGAATCGTCGCGGACGCGTTCGGGCTCACTGAGGCGGAGCGGGCGCTCGTGGAGCGGTTCCGGAGCGAGAGTCCGCTACCGGTGCCGAGACGACGGTGATGCCGTCACTGCACGCAGATGGGGAGCTCGATCGAGTCGGTCGTCGCTCCGTCCGTCACGTCGAAGACGATCTTCCAGGCTCCGATCATCAGGAAAGAGATCTGGTCCACCTGGAACGTGCCGTCGCCATTCGCGGTGACCGTCTTGTTGGGGCCGCAGCCATGATTGGCGTGCACCATGCTGCAGCCGATCCCGACCTTCGCAGTGGACGAAACCGGAGCACCGTCGGGCCCCGTCACCTTGATCTTCCACGCGTTCCCCTGAGGGGCGGCCCGCTGAGGCGTCGGCGGAGTGGCATCGAGAATCTCGACCGTGTACCCCGCTGGACCCGTGGCGGTCATCTTCAGATGAAAGTCCGGAATGCTCGACGGGCAGATGGAGTAGTCGCCTGAGTCACCGTCGCCCGGATTGGTCGCCACGGTCCCGTCGCTCTTCGAGCTCGAACAACCGACGGCGGTCGCGACGGCGAGGATCGACGCGAACGCGAGCTGTCGATGTTTCATGTGCCTCCTCCGGTGAGATGCGGCCGCCGGTCACAGCCTAGCGAAAAGAATCTGTACCGGCCAGTAGGCCACCGAGCCGGAAGAGAATTCCACCGACCATCCGGTGGCTCCGCTTCCACCAACCCTGGGGATGGTAGGGGTCGGCTCGATCGCTCCCGACCACGTCCCGCACGAGCCGGTGGCCAACCAATGATCAGGATACGGTGTGGCAAGTGATCGTGAGGCGGGAGATGGTCGACAAACCATGGTCGATGCCGCCGGGCAGCACGGGTCACCGGCGCGAGGCAGACCTGTGCTCGATCCGGCACTGGATCAAGAACGGCGCCCAGCGATGACCCGTCTCTTTCGTCTCGGCTCATTTCCCCTCCTCGTACTGGTCGCGAGTTGCTCCGGCCCCGACGCGCCGAAGACGACGGATCCTCCGACGCTCACGAGGGCGGAGCTCCTGAGCCCCGAAACCTGCGGCAAGTGCCACACGGACCACTACAGGGAGTGGTCGACGAGCATGCACGCCTACGCGGCGAAGGACCCGCTGTTCATCGCGATGAACAAGCGCGGGCAGGAGGAGACGCACGGGGAACTCGGCAATTTCTGCGTCAATTGTCACGCCCCCATGGCGGCGCACGAGCTCGGGGACGGGGGCGAGACCACGATCGACCCGGAGACGATTCCGAACGAGCTTCAGGGCGTCACCTGCTACTTCTGCCACGACGTCCAGAGCGTCGAGGGAACGCACGACAATCCGCTCGTGCTTTCGAACGGCGTGACGATGCGCGGCGCGATCGCCCGGTTTCCGAAGAACGGCGACACGCCCGCCGTCCAGTACGGCGCCCACATCGCGGATTCCTCACCGCTGCAAAACTCCGCGAACCTCAAGAGCGCGAACCTGTGCGGCGCGTGCCACGACATCGTCGTCCCGGCGCACTTCTCCGGCGCGGACGCGGGCTCCGGCGACGGCGTGCCGCTCGAGCGCACCTTCAAGGAATGGAACGAGTCCGCATTCGGCCCGAAAGGGACGCAACCCTTCTCGTGCGCCGGCTGTCACATGAACCCCGATCCGCGCGGCGTGGTCCCGATCGCAAGTCCGCCCGATGCGACGTCGGTCATGCCCGCAAGAAACAGGCACATCCACACGTTCGCCGCGGTGGATTCGGCGTTCGCGGATCCGGACGAGACCGTCCGCACGGCGCAGCTCGCGGAGATCCGGCACTTCCTAGACACCGAGCTCCGCATCGAGGTCTGTGTCGACATGCAGGCCGGCAACATCCAGTTCACCCTGGAGAACCTGGCGGCCGGGCACAAATTCCCGAGCGGGGCGAGCCAGGATCGACGTTTCTGGGCGGAAATGGAGGTCACGGACGGCACGAAGACCTTCACGATCGGGAAGATCGGCCCGACCGAGAACGTCGTCGACTTCGACGTGTCGCCGGGCGAGAACCTGACGTACCCGCTGCTGCGTGACCGGACCACGAAGCGGGACGGTAGTCCCGCGCACATGTTCTGGGACGTGGCGAACATCGAGGACCGGACGTTGCCTGTCGCGCCACCCGGTGATCTCAACGGCAACGCGCTCTCCTACCGGTTCCCCGAGACGCTGACGAAGGTCCAGCGACCGACTTCCGTGAAGATCCGAGCCTGGCTCGAGCCAGTCGGCCGCGACGTCATCGCGGACCTCGTCGCGAGCGGTCACATCGACCCCGACAGCACGATAGGCCAGATGCTCGCCGCGGGGACCCTACCCCGCTATTCGATCATTCCGAAGCGGACGACCGCAGTGGTGCCCGACGACGCCTGGAGCATCGAATGGGAACGGTCCGTCGCTCAGGCGGACGGCGGGCCCGGCTACGACGCGAACACGACGTATCGGTGTTTGCAGACGCATACACTCTGAACGACGAAGCGTCCCGAGAGGCTCACAGCGACGCTCGACGTCAGGCAGCGCAAGAGCCCCCGTTGAATCACGGCACGCAGATCTCGATCGGGATCACGTCCGCGTCCGCGCCCCCGTCTTTCACCCGGGGATCTGCGACGTGGAGGTTGATGATCCAGAAACCATGCATCTGATAGACCATTTTCGAGATCTCGAACGTCCCGCCGCCGAGGCTCGTGACGGTAGCGCCCTCTCCGGAGCAGTCGTGGTTGTGGCCCGGCATGGAGCACCTCACCGTGACGACGGCGCCATCGCCGAGCGCGGCGCCCGACGGGTCCATCACCTTCACCTTCCAGACGTTGCCGCCCGGGGCGCTGAAGCTCGGCGCGGGCGGAACGGCGTCGAGGAGCTCCGCCTTGTATCCGGCGTCCCCGGTCCAGGAGGCGGTCGCATGGAAGTCGTCGAGCAACGAGGCGTGCTCGCCGCACAGACTGCCGGCGTCGCCATCGTCCAAGGCGCCGGGCGCGGTGCCTTTCGACGAGCTGCTGCAGGCGACGAGGAACATCGAGGCGGCGAGTAACGTTCGAGCGAGGGGCATGAGGTCCACCTTCAGCCTATGGTGCGCGGGCCAGACGGTTACGTATACTGGCAGAACAATGATGTACCGGCCAGTAGGCCAGCGGGCCGGGGCCCGCCGATTCGAGCCGACCGCGCTCGGGTGCTGACGACACTGCCCATGGTAGGACCCGCTCTTGCCTAGACGCTCGACGATGCGGATTCGTTCCCGCGGAATGAAGGGGCCCCTCCTCGGCGTACTCGCTCCGATGGGGCTCGGGGTACTCGTGGGGTGCAGCTCCGGGGACCCGGGGGAGGAGACCATGCCGAACTGCCTCACCGAGCCGGCGAACCTCGACTGCGCGCCGGCGTACGGCCTCGCTGCCGACGGGGTATCCATCGAGCCCACGTTCCAGCAAGTCTTCGACAACACGTTGCCGCGGTGCGCCGCGACCGCCGGCTGTCATCGGGCCCCGAACCCGCCGCACGGCCTCGCGATGGACGACATCGACGCGGCGTATCAAGGACTCCTGGATGCCGGGCAGGATCGGGTGAACCCCGGAGACGTTCGATGCGGCAAGCTCATCGTGCGACTCGAATCGGTCGGCAAACCCTGGTCGATGCCGCCGGGGGACCACCTCAGAGACGCCGAGCTCTGCTCGCTCCGTCACTGGATCGCGAACGGGGCAAAACGATGAAGCGACTCCTCTACTTCGCTGCCGGCGCGGCAGGCCTCCTCACCGCGTGCGGCGGAGACGATCCCGCGGCGGCGCCCTCCACGTATACCGTCGAGAAGCTCCTGAAGCCGTCCACGTGCAACGAGTGCCACCAGGACCACTACAAGGAATGGTCCGGCAGCATGCATGCGTTCGCCGCGAAGGACCCGCTCTTCCTCGCCATGAACAAGCGAGGCCAGGAGGAGACGAAGGGCGCGCTCGGGAACTTCTGCGTCAGCTGCCACGCTCCGATGGCCGTCCGCCAGGCGGCATCGCCGGACGAGACGATCGATCCGGAAGGTCTCCCGGAGGAGCAGAGCGGGATCACCTGCTACTTCTGCCACAACGTGACGGACGTCACGAAGGACCACAACAATCCCCTCGTTCTCGCGAACGACACCACCATGCGCGGTGGAGTTCGGGACCCGGTCCAGTACAAGGCGCACACGGCGGCGTACTCGCCGCTCCACGACGGCACTCGACTCTCGAGCGCTCCGCTCTGCGGCGCGTGCCACGACATCGTCGTCGACAAGCACTTCTCGGGCGCCGCCGAGGACGTCCCGCTCGAACGCACCTTCGCGGAATGGAAGGAATCCATCTTCGCGGACCCCCACAGCCAGGGACAGTCCTGTGCGGGCTGCCACATGGACCCGGACCCGAGAGGCACGGTCCCCATCGCGAGCCCACCCGGCCCGCATCCGATCATGACTCCGAGAAATCGGCACGTGCACGATTTCCCGGCAGTGGACACGGCGTTCGCCGTCGCCGATTTCCCGGAACGAGAAGGCCAGCATGCACGGGTGCAGTACAAGCTCGACCAGGAGCCACGGTTTCAGGTGTGCGTGGATCCGATCCAGGGAATCGTGACCGTGCAGGTCGAGAATCTCTCCGCCGGCCACGGGTTCCCGTCCGGGGCGTCGCAAGATCGCCGACTGTGGCTCGAGCTGCACGCGGAGAACGCGAAGGGACAGATCTTCGACAGCGCCGTCGTGAAGCCGGGCGAGCGAGTCGCGGACGTCTCCCAGTCCGACACGATCCGGGGCGAATGGCTCTTTCGTGACGTCACGACGAAGCTGGATGGCTCCCCGGCTCACATGTTCTGGGACGTCGCGAACGTGCAGACGAACACGATTCCGACGCTCGTGAACCCGAATCGGGTGAACTGGAGGGACGTGACCTTCGCCACGGGCGTCTCGAATGCCACGCGGGTGACGATCAACCTGCGCCTCGAACCGGTCGGGCTGGACGTGCTGGACGACCTGGTGGAGAGCGGTCACCTGTCTCCGACCGTCCGGGACGCCTTGCCCCGCTTCACGCTCATCCCGAAGCGCGTGACGAGTCCCGACAAGGTGACGGAGGAGACGCCCTCGTTCGAGTGGACGCTCGTGGAAGCGAACGGGCCGAAGGGCAAGGTCGGGAACGGCGGACTCTGTCTCCAGTCGAGCTGAAGACTCCGACTACTTCACGCAGATGCCGAGCGGGATCGAGTCCGTCGCGGCCCCGTCCGTGACGTCGAAACCGATGCTCCAGGAGCCGGTCATCTGGAAGGAGATCTGGTCGATCTGAAAGGTCCCGTCGCCGTTCGCCGTTTCCTTCTTGTTCGGGCCGCAACCGTGATTGCCGTGCGCCATGCCGCACGTCAGCTTGAGCGTCGCGGCGGCGGATACGGGAGCTCCGTCGGGTCCCGTCACCTTCACCTTCCACGAGTTCCCCGCCGGCGCCGAAAATTGCGGGGTCTGAGGTGTGGCATCCAGGAGCTCGACCATGAACCCCGCCTTGCCGGTGGCGGTCATGGTCAGGTGAAAGTCCGGCAGGTTGGAAGGGCACAGCGCGTAGTCGCCCGAATCTGCATCGCCCGGCGTCGTCGCGCCCGTCCCGTCGCTCTTCGAGCTCGAGCAGGCGAGAACGACCAAGACGCCGAAAATCGACACGAACGCGAGCCGTGGATGAACCATCTTGTCTCCTCTGGTAGAAAGGACCCCGATGGTCACATCGTAGTGAGAAGGATGGGTAAGTCCATGAGGACGAGCTCGCCCGGCGTGCTTTTCGTGCTCTCGACGCTCCTCGCGAGCTGTTCGGAAGCCGACGTTCGGAAGACGTCCGAGCCTCCGACCTTGCCGCGGAAGGAGCTCCTGAATCCCGACACGTGCGGCAAGTGCCACACGGACCACTACAGAGAATGGTCCACGAGCATGCACGCCTATGCCTCGAAGGACCCCCTGTTCATTGCGATGAACAAGCGAGGACAAGAGGAGACCCACGGGGAGCTCGGGAACTTCTGCGTCAATTGCCACGCACCGATGGCCGCACGTGAACTCGGCGAGACGACGATCGACCCCGAATCCATCCCAAACGAGCTCCAGGGTGTCACCTGCTACTTCTGCCACGACGTCGCGCAGGTGGCGGGAACGCACGACAATCCGCTCGTCCTCTCGAACGGCGCGACCATGCGCGCCGCCTACCCGCGGTTTCCGAAGGACGCGCAAGCGACGCCCGCGGTCCAGTACGGAGCCCACATTGCGGATTACTCGCCCCTGCTCGACTCCGGGAACATCCGGAGCTCGAACCTCTGCGGGGCATGTCACGACATCGTCGTGCCGGCGCATTTCTCCGGCGCCGACGCCGGCTCCGGGAGCGGAGTCGCCCTCGAGCGGACGTTTCAGGAGTGGAAGGAGTCCGCCTTCGGGCCCTCGTCGACTCCTCCCATGGCCTGCGGCACGTGCCACATGCGGGAGATCCAAAGCGTGCCCATCGCGAGTCCGCCGGAGGCTGGGGGCGGCATGCCCTCGCGGACCCGGCACGTCCACACGTTCGCCGCGGTCGACTCCGCCTTCGCGGATCCCGATCCGTCCGTCCGAACGGCGCAGCAAGGGGAGCTCCGGCGCCTTCTCGACAACGAGCTCCGCATCCAGGTGTGCGTCGACCTGGCCTTCGGCAACATTCAGCTCACGCTCGAGAACAACAGCGCGGGGCACAACTTCCCGAGCGGCGCGAGCCAGGACCGACGTCTCTGGGCGGAAATGGAGGTCTCGGACGGCACCCGGACCTATACGCTGGCCAAGGTCGGTCCGACCGAAAACGTCGTCGACTTCGACGTGCCGCCGGCCGAGCACGTGACGTTCCCGTTGCTCCGTGACCGGACGACGAAGCGAGACGGAAGTCCCGCGCACATGTTCTGGGACGTGGCGAACATCGAGGACCGGACGATCCCCGTGGCGCCGCTCGGTGAGCGCGACTTCAACACACGCGTCTACGGATTCCCGGAGACGCTGACCAAGGTCTTGAGACCGACGTCCGTGAAGGTCAGGGTATGGCTCGAACCCGTCGGTCGGGACGTCGTCGCGGATCTGATCGCGAGCGGGCACATCACGCCGGACAGCGCCATCGGCCAGATGTTCGCCGCGGGAACGCTACCTCGGTACTCGCTCCTTCCGAAGCGCGTGACCGCCGAGGTACCCGACGACGCCTGGAGCCTCGAGTGGAACCGGACCGTCGTGCAGGCGGACGGGGGCCCCGACTCCGACTCCGGGCAATACAAGTGCGTTCAGTCCACGGAGCGCTGAACGAGAGCCTCGCGCGGGAGACGCTCACCCGCCGCCGCGCCCCTCTCCCCCCGCAAATCTCGCCGCGCCGATCGCTCCCGTCGCGAGCACAGTATTTCCGCGGTCTCGTTCGATCGCGATCCCTTCGGGGAGCGGGCGGTCGAGGCCGTCGTAGAGGGAGCTTCGATCGGCGAGCACGGTGGGCCACGGGAAGCCGGCGATCTGGTGCGCGAGCTCGACGGCGTCCTTCCGCGCGCTGCCGGTGTCGGAGAGACGGTTCACGAGGCCCATCGACTCGGCCTCCACGGCGTCGACGAGCCGCCCGGTGAGGATCAGATCCAGGGCCCTCCCGAGGCCGACGACGCGGGGCAGACGCTGCGTGCCGCCGTCGATGAGGGGGACGCCCCAGCGCCGTTCGAGGCAACCGAAGCGCGCCGTCCGGCCCGCGACGCGGAGGTCGCAGAAGAGCGCCACCTCGAGGCCGCCCGCGACGCACCAGCCTTCGATGGCGGCGATCGTCGGCTTTTCGCTCCGGAGACGCGTGAAGCCCATGGGCCCGCCGGGGTGCGAGACGTCGTTGTCGAGCGCTTTCAGGTCCGCGCCGGCGCAGAACGTCTCCGGACGCCCCGTGACGACGAGCACGCGCGCGCTCTCCGCGGAGGCGAAGCGCTGGTAGGCGGCGTAGAGCGCAGTCGCGGTCGCGCGATCGACGGCGTTCCGTCGCTCGGGGCGATCGAGCGTGATGATCGAAACCGGGCCGTCCTCTTCGTAGCGCACCGTCATGCCGCGAAGTGTCGCACGAGCGGGCGCCGGGCGCCGAGCGCCGAGCGGGGACTTCCGGCAAATCCCGCTGGAAAGGCCGCCTTCGCCGTGTGACGCTCCGCGGGCCATGCGACGGACCCTCGTGCTGCTCGTCGTCGGTCTCACCGAAGAGCTGATCTCGGATGCCACGCCGAACCTCGCGGCCCTCGTCCGTGACGGCGCGCTCCGCACCCTCCACACGATCACGCCGGCGGTGACCTGCTCCGTGCAGGCCACGTTCATGACGGGAGAGCTGCCGCGCGAGCACGGCATCGTCGGGAACGGGTGGTACTTCCGGGATCTCTCGGAGGTGTGGCTCTGGCGGCAGTCCGCGCACCTCTACTCCGGAGAGCGGATCTGGGAAGCCGGGCGGAAGCGCGACCCTTCGTTTTCCTGCGCCAAGCTCTTCTGGTGGTACAACATGTACGACACGGCGGACTGGGCCGTCACGCCGCGCCCGATGTACCCGGCGGATGGCAGGAAGCTCCCCGACGTCTGGACGGATCCGCTGGAGCTCCGCTTCGAGCTCACCGAGAAGCTCGGAACGTTCCCGCTGTTCAACTTCTGGGGGCCGCGCGCGGACGTCGTGTCGAGCGAGTGGATCGCCCGCTCCGCGACGCACGTCTGGGACACGAAGCAGCCGACGCTCTCGCTCGTGTATCTCCCGCACCTCGACTACTGCCTCCAGAAGTACGGCCCGAGCGCCCCGGAAATCCCGAAGCATCTCGCCGAGGTGGATGCCCTCGTCGGGGAGCTCGTCGCGAACGCGAAGAAGGACGGCGCGCGTGTCGTGGTGCTCTCGGAGTACGGCATCGTGGACGTCTCGGGCCCCGTCCACGTGAACCGCGTGCTTCGCGAAGCGGGGCTCATCCGCGTCCGTGAAGAGCTCGGGCTCGAGCTCCTCGAGCCGGGCCTCTCGGAAGCGTTCGCCGTCGCCGACCATCAGATCGCGCACGTGTACGTGAAGAACCCCGCGCGCATCGACGAGGTGAAGCGTCTCCTCGAGGCCGTCCCGGGCATCGAGCGCGTCCTCCACGACAAGGCGGAGCTCGGGCTGGATCATCCGCGCTCCGGAGAGCTCGTCGCCATCGCGAAACCGGATCGCTGGTTCACTTACTACTATTGGCTGGAAGACGCGCGGGCTCCCGACTTCGCTCGCTGTGTCGACATCCACCGGAAGCCCGGATACGACCCCGTGGAGCTCTTCCTGGATCCTGCGATCCCGCTCCCGATGCTGAAGGTCGCGGCGAAGGTCGCGCGCTCGAAGCTCGGATTCCGGACGCTCATGAACGTCATCCCGCTGGACGCGACGCTCGTGAAGGGCTCCCACGGGCGCGTCACGGACGATCCGAAGAAGGGTCCGGTGTTCATCTCCACGGACCCGGACCTGCTCCCGGACGCCGTGGCGGCGACAGACGTGAAGCGACTGATCCTGAAGCACGTCTTCGACTGAGATCCGCGAGCCCTCGTCTCGACGGCGCGAACGGCACGGCCCGTTCGGGGCCGTCCAGACGGCCGCCGTCGCTCGAGGGCCCCAGGGGTACGGTGCTCCTCAGATAGTTTGTATACAAACCACATCCGAGCGCGACGGTGCACCCCCGCCCTTCTCCGCTCAAGGTTGGGGGGTACGGTGCTCCCCGGATAGTTTGTATACAAACCATCCGAGCGCGACGCTGCACCCCCGCCTTTCTCCGCTCGAGGTTGGGGGGGTACGGTGCTCCCCGGATAGTTTGTATACAAACCATCCGAGCGCCACGGTACACCCCGGCCCTTCGAGGTTGGGGGGGGCGGGCTCCCTGAATAGTTTGTATACAAACCATCCGAGCGCGACGGTGCACCCCCGCCCTTCTGCGCTCAAGGGTTCGCGGGGTGGGGCTCCCCGGATAGTTTGTATACAAAGTGTCCGAGGGCGAGGGGTGCCCCCCTGCGCCGAGGAAGAGGTCGCGCCGAGAACTGCGCCGTCAGGTTCCGCTCACCCAGCGCTGGAACACGAGTGTCGCGCCGAGGCCGACGACGGCCGCGATGGCGAGCGAGGGGGCGCCGTGGGTTGCGGCGGCGAGGCCGTCGACGAGGGAGATGCCGGCGATGAGTCGCACCACGGAGCGGCGGACGTCGGGCTCTGCCGAGACGAAGAGCGGACGGACCGCGACGACCGCCCAGGTCGCGAACAGCGCGAGGAACACGGCGTCGAACGCTCCCGAGGCGGGGCGCGCGAGCGTCGCGACCGCCGGTGAACCGAGGAGCGCGAGCGTGCCGCCCGCCCGGTACGACTTCCGGTTCTCCTGTCGCGCGACGAACGTCAGTCCGACGACGTACGCGGAGAGCACGAGCGCTCCGACGGCGAGCGCCGACGTGAGCGCCCCTCCCGTCGCGAGGCCGGCCGTGACGTAGACCGCGCCGCGGCAGAGGCCCATGACCACGGGAGAGAGCGGGTTCTCCTTGTGCCAGGCGTCGTACAGCACCACTAGGCCGCCGAGCGCCGCGCCGGAGAGCGCGACCGGCGCGAGAGCAGAGCCGGTCGCGAACGCGACGGCGAGCGACAGGACGAGGCCGGCGGCGAGCAAGGCGAACCCGACGCCGAAGACCTCCGCGGCGGTCACGTGACCTGCGGGGATCGGGCGCTCCGGACGTTCCTTGCCGTCGATCTCCCGATCGAAGGCGTCGTTCAGGAACATGCCGCCGACGTAGAACAGCGAGAGCGACAGGGCGAGCAGGGCAAGCAGCTCCGGGGCGGCGGCTCCGCCTGCGAGCGCGACGCCGGCCAGGGTGTTCGTCCAGACCGTCGGGAGGTTCGAGACGCGTCCGAGCGACAGGTAGAGGCGCAGCCGGGACGGCCGCGGACGGGCGGAAACGACGCTCGCGCCGACGGTCACGACGGCCCACCTTTCCGCTCTCCGAGCGCGTTCAGCGTGAACGAGAGCTCGCGGGCGATCGCGTCGTCGACGTCCCCGAGGCGGTGCTCCTCCGGCAGCACCCCGAACGTGTACGTCTCCACCTCGAGGTGCGGCGAAACGTCCGTCGTTCGGAGCGCGGCGAGCAGGTCCCGGAGAAAGGGCTGCGTGCTCCGGAACGGGCCGAGCGCCTCGAGGAAGACCGGGACGTGGAAGTGAACGCGGAGCTCCGACGGGCCCGACGCAACGCGGGTCCGGAGCTCCGCGAGCGCGCCGGGCAGATCCACGTGGCGAGCGAGACGTCCCGCGCGCTTCTCCACGACCTGATGCAGGTAGACTCCGTCGTCGAAGCGTTCGAGCGCCTGGAGACGCGGGCCGTCCTCGCGAAGGTCCCCGGACAGGGAAACCGCGAGCGCGGTCGTGAGCTGTACCTTGCCGATCCGGATGCCCGCGCCGGAGAGCTTCCGGAGCGCGTCCGTCGCGTCCTCGAACTCGACGGCGAGATGACAGGCGTCGAGGCAGAGCGTCAGGTGACGCCGGAGGGCCGCCTCCGCTTCGGCCGGGGAAAGGCCGGAGAGCGCCGAGAGACGGGCCCGGGCGGCCTTGCCCTGGAGGTGCTCACCGAAGAACCGAACGGCGTCGTCCGTCGTTTCGAGGAAGCACTCGGGTTCGGGCTCGAGCGCGAGAACGATCTGCCGCCCCGTCTCCCGCTCGAGGCGAACGAGCGTCGCGGCGTGGCGCACGAGCGCGTCCGCCATCTCCGCGGCGGCCCCCGGCTCGGAAGCGCGAGCACGGAACGCACCGGGTACGGTGCTGACGCTGCCGCGGCCCCCCGTGGGGACGAGCCGGGCGAGGATCCCGGCGAGGCGGTCGGAGTACGCGAGCCGCCCGGGCTCCCTCCAGTCCGGCCGATACACGGCCTCCTTCACGCGCTCGCCGTGGAAGTTCCCGTGGGGAAACCCGTTGACGGTGAACACGTAGAGTCCGGCGTCCCGGAGGCCGCTCTCGAACGCCTCGAACGCCGAAGGCTCGGCGAGCTCCTCCGCGGCGCGCGCCGAGAGACGGAGTCCGACGCCGAAGGGCCCGGTGACGCCGAGCTTCCGCTTCACGCTCGGCACGTGCTCGAACACCGCTCGGCTCACGTCGGCGAGCGACTCCCCGGGGTGGATGTTCGTGCAGTACGAGAGGTCGGGGCTCCCGGGCGTCCGGAGCTTCATGACGTCACTCGGCCGCGGGGCGGGCGGCGGCGGCACGCCCGGACGCGCGCTCGCGCAGGGCGTCGATGACGGCGTCCACCCGCGCGACGTCGATGCTCGTCACCTCCCGGCCTCGTCCGATGCCCGCGAGCATCATCAGCGTGAGATCGCCGCCGAGGTGCTCGCGGAACTCCCGGATGCCGTCGAGCACGAGGCGAGCCCCGCCCGGGGCGCGCGCGTCCAGGCGAGCGTCCCACCTCGGCAACCCGAGCGCCGAGAGCAGCGCGAGCACCCGCTCTCCTTCCGGCGCGGACAGCATGCCGGAAGCGACGGAATACGACGTATCGAGCGCGATACCGATCGCGACGGCCTCGCCGTGCCGGAGCTCGAAGGCCGTGAGCGCCTCGAGCTTGTGCGCGGCCCAGTGCCCGAAATCCAGGGGACGGGAGCTCCCGAGCTCGAACGGGTCGCCCGCCGTGGCGATGTGCTCGAGGTGCCGCTCCGCGCACCGCCGCACGAGCTCCGCGACGGCCTCGGGCTCGAACCGCGCGAGCTCCGTCGCCCGCGCTTCCATCCATTCGAAGAACGGCGCGTCCTTGATGAGAGCGACCTTCACCGCTTCGGCGAAGCCGGCGACCTTGTCCCGCGGATGCAGGGTCCGCAGGAACCGGGAGTCGCACAGGACGGCGAACGGCGGCGCGAAGGCCCCGAAGAAGTTCTTCTTCCCGAACGCGTTGACGCCGTTCTTCACGCCGACGCCGGAGTCGTTCTGACCGAGCACGGTGGTCGGGAGCCGGACGACGCGGAGGCCCCGGTGCGTGATCGCCGCGGCGTAGCCCGCCATGTCCTGGAGCGCGCCGCCGCCCACGATGACGACGAACGACTGGCGGTCGAGGCAGAGCGCGTCGAACCACGCGGCGAGCGCGGAGACGGCGGCCTCGTCGTTCTTGCACTCCTCGGCGCCCCGGACGACGCGGGGCGGAGCGGCGAGCGCGAGACGGGCCCCGTGGTGCTCGACGTAGCGAGCGATGTCTCGGGCGAGGGTCGGAAAGCACTCGGCGACGCGCTCCTCCACGACGAAGGCGAGCCGATGACGCCGCGACGGCTCCCGGCGCGACACGGCCTCCACCAGCGCGGCGTTCTCCGGCGAGAACACGTCTTCCCCGAACCAGACCGGGTACTCGTACGAGACGGTGAAGCGCTGGACGAAGGGCATTTCGGTGGAGGGGCTCTCCTCGGCCGATCCGGGCGGCCATTTCAAGGCGCCGCGTCCCGATCCGGCCCGGGAACCAAAAGGTCGTCGCCGGCCAATCCTACGACAACTCGCCCCGTTCGCCATCGTCGGACGCGCGTTCCATCGCGTTCGGATCTATGGGTAGAAAGGGCCCCCGTGTCTCCGTTCTTCAACTTGCTCCGCGGCCTCCGGCAAGCCGTGAAGGTCCGACGGAAGCTCTCCGGGCCCCTCCGCCCCACGTGGGACCCCACGTTCGAGACGCTCGCCGAGATGTTCCACCAGGGGTCCATCCGCATCACGCGGCTCCCCCTCGACGCACAGCGGCGTGCGACGCAATCCGTCGTCCTCGGGCTCCAGCAGTCGCCGCTCTACAAGGAAACGTCGTTCGAGAAGCTGACCGTGGCCGGAGTCCCCGCCGAGTGGTTCCGGCGGACGGACACCGAGGGTCGGACGCTCCTCTACTTCCACGGCGGCGGCTACGGGCTCGGCACCATCGAGACGCACCGGGACCTCGTCGCGCGCATCTGCCGCGCGAGCCGCGCGGATGCCCTCACGATCGAGTACCGGCTCGCGCCCGAGCACAAGTTCCCCGCCCAGCTCGAGGACGCGCTCGGCGCGTACGAGTACCTGCTGTCCCTCGGCATCCCTCCGAACCGCATCTTCGTGGGCGGAGACTCGGCCGGTGGCGGGCTCACGCTCGCGCTCCTCGTCCGGCTCCGGGAGCTCGGCCGTCCCCTCCCCGCCCTCGGCGTGTGCCTCTCCCCCTGGGTGGACCTGGAAGCGACCGGCGCGACGATCGACCAGAACGACCGCTACGACTACATCTCGCGCCGTGCCATCAACCAGTACCGGAAGCGCTTCGTCGAGGACGCCGACATCCGAAACCCCCTCGCCGCCCCGCTCTACGCCGACCTCCACGGCCTCCCGCCGCTCCTCATCCAGGCCGGCTCCGCCGAGACCCTGCTGGACGATTCGCGTCGAATCGCCGCCAGGGCCCGGGATCACGGCGTGGACGTCACGTTCCGCATCTGGGAAGACATGATCCACGTCTGGCAGCTCTTCGCGTTCATGGTGCCGCAGGGCGCGGCTGCGATAGACGAGCTCGGGGCATTCGTTCGCGAGCGAATGCCGGTTTGATTGGGAGTACGGCCCCCTCCGGCCGCGCTCGCCGTGCTCGCGGGCCGTGAAACGGCTGGACCAATCGCAGGGAGGGACGACGAGAACGGATAGTTTGTATACAAACTGTCCGATCCAGAGCGATACCCCTCTGCGCTAGGACTCTCTGGACTGCGTGATGACTAGCGTCGCGGCGGTTGCGAGGGCGATGAGCGCGACGAGGCCGAAGAACTTCTTCCGGAGCGACATGCCGGCGTTCGCCGGATGGACTTCCGGCGGTGGGGAATTCACCACCGGGGCCGCGGGCGGGACGGGCGCGTCGCACGAGCCGAAGACCTTCGGCGCGAGGCGCACGATCTTGCTCTCCTCGGGCGGGATCCGCATCACGGCGGCGTAGAGGGCGCCGTCCGGGCCGAGGTCGAAATCGACGAGGAAGCCGTTCACCTGGCCGACGTCCTTGCGGCTCCCGGGGACCACGGAGTCTCGCGCCGGCGTCGGCTCCAGCGTCCAGATCTTGCCGTTCGCGTTGTCCCCGAAGAAGTACTTGCCGCGGAACTCCGCGGGCCAGCGGCAATCGTCCAGGATGAGCCCGCCGTTGATCGACTTGCAGCCCGCGTCCGCCGTGCCGGGCGCGTCGTCGTGCCGGCAGTAGTACGCGGGATCCACGCAGTCGCCCGCGTCGGGCGAGACCTTCCGGCACTCGCTCGGAGGGTGGCCCTGCCCGCCCTCGCGGAAGGGCCAGCCGTAGTGCTTCCCTCCCGCGGGTGGGATGACGTCGATCTCTTCGTTGCCGATGTCGCCCACGTCCCCGAGCCAGACGTTCCCCGTTTTCGGATCGGTCCAGAGGCGCCACGGGTTCCGGACGCCCCACACCCAGATGTCCTTCCGGGGCGGTGCCTTCGGCGCGGTGAAGACGTCGTCCCCGCATTTCTCGCCGCAGGCCGTCACGCTCGTCTCGGAGAACAGCGGGTTATCCGCCGGGATCGAGCCGTCCAGGCCGACGCGGAGGACCTTTCCGTTCCCGTTCGTGAGGCACGTGCCGAAGAAGTTCGTCGGCGTGTACGGCGGCTCCGGGAGCCGGTGCGCGCGACAGCCCGTGTCCCCGACGCCGACGAGCAGGTTTCCGCTCCGATCGATCGCGAGGCCCCCGCCCATTTCGTGCTCGTCGGGACCGCGGAGGCCCTGGAGGAGCACCTTCTCGCTCGCGAGCTCCAGGTGATCATCCTCGCCGAGACGGATGAGAGAAATCTTGTGCTTGTCCTGCTCGGAGGCCTTGGCCGACGAATAGAAGAAGATCAGCGTCCGGTTCGTCGAGAACGCGGGATGGTGGATGACGTTCAGGAGCCCCTTCTCCGTCTTGTCATCCACGTCGAGCTGCCCGGCGGTGACCGTCTCCCCGCTCGGCTTTCGCACGAGCACGCGCCCCTGCTTCTCGGCGATGACGAGCTCGCCGTTCGGCAGGAAGTCGATCGCCGTCGGGAAGACGAGCCCCTCCGTGAGCGTCGTGATCTGGAGGGACTCGGCGGCTCTCGGCGCGAGCTCGTCGGCGCTGGCGACCCCGGGCACGCCGAGAAGAGCGCCGGATAGGAGGAAGGACACCCACGGAGAGAGCTTCGTCACGGCGGCCTGTCGTAGTCCCGATTCGCCCCGTCGGGACCCACAAAAAGCTTCTCCCGCTCGGCCCGGCGGTGAACCGGAGCGGAGCGGGAGAGTCTCGAGCGGCCAGCGCAGCGTCTGCGCAGCGCCGCCCCCGATGGGCTCAGCCGGGGCGGCCCGTGCGGCGCATCTCCTCGGCGCCTTCCCACCACTCTTCATAGGTCTGCGGGCCCTTCGGCGGCTCGAACGCCCAGCGACGGCCACCGAGCTCCTGGTCGACGTCCTGCTTCAGCTGGTTCAGCGCAGTCGCCGTGATGGCGCAGCGCTGCGCCTCGGCGTCCACGCCGTAGAGCTTCGCCGAGTTCAGGCCGAAGATCTTCGCCTTGACGGCGTCCGTGAGTGCCGGGTACCCGTACTGGTCCTGCATGGCCTGCGGGATGGTGAGGGTGCGGAACACCTCGATCTGCGACTGCGGATTGCCGTTGATGATGCAGTCCGTGCCCCAGACGACGTTGTCTTCGCCGAGGTACTTCAGGAGCTTGCCGAAGAAGTGCGCGGACTGCGTCGGGTCGCTCTTGATGTTGTTGAAGGCGGTCCCGATCTCGCCGTAGACGTTCCCGCCGGGCTTGATGCCGTTGTCGAGCACGGAGCGGATGAGAGCGTTCGTTCCCGTCTGCTTGGACGTGTCGTTCTCGTCGAACGGGCCCTCGACGCTGGAGCACGGGTCCGTGCCGGCGCAGATGGCGGAGTGGTAGATGATGAA
>DASZXK010000013.1:0-83089 GCA_035545855.1 Polyangiaceae bacterium | reverse complement strand
CGCGCCGCTCGTCAGGTTCTTCGGGTAGCGGCAGTCGCCGCCGTCGCGAGCGCCTGCTCCTCGTCGACGAAGAGCCGGCAAGTTCCGCCGTCGGACGGAGGGACGGACAGCCCGATCCGCGACAGCGGCGTCGGGGGCCAGGGCGGCAAGGGCAGCGGCGGCGCTTCCGGTGCGGGCGGCACGAACGCGGGCGGCGCGAACACGGGCGGCGCCAATGTCGGTGGGGCGAGCGCCGGAGGGCGCGACGCGTCCACGGCGGACGTTTCGGTCCCCACGGAAGCCGGTGACGTCGACGGCAGCCTCTTCTGCCAGACGCCGGTCGTGGTCGACGGCAGCGTGACGCCCGAGGGCGGACCGTTCAACGGACAGTGGCGCGACTTCGCAACGCACCAGTGCGTGGCGTGCCCGGCGGTGCCCGTCAGGTGCCAACATTTCACCGCACCGGGCTCCGGGTACGACCCGGCGACGAGACGGCTCACGCTGGTTCTGAACCCCTCCGTCGCCGAGCTCATCCGTGTCCAAGGCTCGCTCGACTACGCCGCCCTGCTTCCCGACTCCGGTTACCAGTACAACCAGGTCTCGGTGGACTTCCAGATCTCCGGCAACGTCCTCACGGCGGATCTCGCGGGCATCGTCCCCTTCGACGTGTACTCGATCGCGAACATCAACCTGCAGGCGGAGGACGCCTGTGGATGGGTGTCGTCCATCGACTTCGGCGATGTCAACGACGCGGCCGACGCCGAGAAGCCAGCGATCAACCTACACTGCGAGTTCTGAGCGCGAGTCACTCGAGCTCGCACACGACGTCCTCGAATTTCCCGCCGGGCGAGCGGGGGATGTCGCTCACCTCGACGAATTCGAGCTCGAACGGGTACCGAAGCGTGCCGAGCACGAACTTCCGGAGCCCTTCCCCTTCCGAGCGGGACAGCGCGCGATCGAGGACCATCTCCAGCACGAGCCGCGACGGCGCGACCTGACGCAAACGGAACTGGCGAACCGGGAAGAGGCCCCCGAGGACGTTCGAGCCGTATCGCGGCCAGATCCGCTCGCCCGTCGGAAGGCGGATCGTGCTCCGGGCACGGCCGAGGATCCGCTCGAGGACGGGGAGCGTCCGGCCACACGCGCAAGGCGCGCCGAGCTCCGCGTAGTCGCCGACCTCGTACCGGACGAGGGGCATGACGAACCCGTGGAGGGCCGTCACGACGACGCGCCCCGTCTCGCCGGAGCCGCACGGCGTTCCGTCTTCCCGGAGCACCTCCAGGAGGACGTTCTCCGACTGCACGTGGTAGCGCCCGCCGAGCGGACACTCGAGCGCGAGCTGCCCGAGCTCCACGCACGAGTACGCGTCGACGAGCGGCACGTTCCACACCCGGCGGCACGTCTCCCGGAGCGCATCCGGCAAGACCTCCCCGAAGGTCCCTAGCTCCCGGAGCGCGGGCCAGGACACGCGGCGCCGTTCCGCCTCCTCGAGGAGCGCGCCCGCGTTCGAGGGATACGTCGCGAGGTACGCCGGGTTCTCGCGGAGGAGCCACTCGAGCTGTTCTGCGGGCTTCGTGTGAACGTCGAGGAGCGCGCCCGGGCCGCTCTCCGCGTGCGCGAGCCAGCGTTCGAGGCGGCGTCCTTCGGGAGCGCGAGCGCCGTCCGCGACGGCGCGGATCGTCGCCCCCTTCAGTCGGGGATCCCGCCCGTGCCACGCCGAGTCCCGGAGCGCGACTCCGTGACCCACGTTCGCCGCGACCGAGTCCACTTTCACCGTCACGTGCCGCCCCGTGGAGCCGGAGCTGTTCGCTTCCCGCTCGACGGCGTGCCCCTTCGGAAACCGGGTGCTCTCGAGCTCCGCGGCCCGATCGCGGACCGTTTCGCGGCGGAGGATCGGGATCCGGAGCAGATCTTCCGGGGACGGCTCCTCCGGAAGCGCCGGGAGGTCGGCGTAGTACGGCACGGTCTCCCGCGCGTGCCGGACCACGGCCGCGAATCGGCGCCGCTGATGCAGGGCGAGCTCGCCCTCCACCATGCGCTCCGTCCGGGACAGCAGCTCGGCGAGCTTCGCGTACCCGCCGCTCGTCGCGACGCGCTCGATGAGGTCGAACACCGAGGGCGCCGCGGACATGCGCCCGAGTCTACTCGACTCCGTTCAGCGCTTCTTCCCGCGGAGGGAAGAGCGCCCGGAACCGCCGTCCGTCCTGCCGCCGCCCCTCGACGAGGCGACGAGCTCCGAGAGCGAGCGCGGGACCTTCGCGTCGACCGGGTACTGCACACAGGCGCGATCGCGCACGCAGTAGAATCCCCCGACGAGCCGCGGGACGTGCTTGCCCCCTTCCATGACGAAGAACGTCTCGTGGAGGAACTTCACGGCCTGCCAGATGTGCTCCGGCGCGATGTTCCGCTGATGGGCGCCCGGCGCAAGGCCGATGCCCGCGGCGTCGTAGGCGAGCTGTACGAGCGACGCCGACGCGAGGCCCACGCCCTCCGCGAGCGGGTTCGGCTTCGCGCCGCGGCTCGTCCCATAGGAAAACCAGGCGCCGAGCTGGCCGCAGAGATCGTACCCGAGCTGATCGGCGTCGGGGTTCAGCGCCCGCTCGAGCACGGCGCTCCGCTCCTCCGCCGTGAGCGCGAAATAGAGGACGGCGACGTTCGGCACGACGCTCTCCGCCGAGGCGTCGTACTCCGTGCGCGCGAACGTGGAGAGACGTCCGACGCTCACGCCGTTCTTGAACGCGAAGTGGTTCAGCCCCACCCCTTGCGAGAGCGTGCTCTCGAGTACGAGGGGCGAACGCTCCGGATCCCGGATGGCTGCGGCGTCCGCGGGAAGGCCTTCCTGGAGGAAGAGCACGTGGGACCAGTTCGACGGAGTCCGGTCGATGCGGAGCACGTTCTGCGCCGTGCGGATCCCGTACCCGGGAAAGCCGTATTCGCCGACGAGCACGATGGCGCCCGCGCCGCTCGCGTCCACCGTCGCGCCTTTCGCCCCGGATTTCTTCCCGATCCGCGCGAGCTCCTTCGCGACCGCGGCGAAGAAGTCCGCGTTGTCCCGGTCCTGGAAGTCGCTCGACCAGTCGAGGACGCGAGCGTTCTCCTTCGCCGTGTGGTCGAAGCGGATGGCGGTGCTGATGTTCGACATGGGCCGGGACTTCCTCTGCGAGCTACGTGAGACCGATGCTGGACCGTGAAAGGAGCGAAGCGCCGACGCCGCGCTCGCTGGACACCTGGAAGGCGCGGGCGACGACGTTCACCCCGCCCGACTGGGGAGTGAAGGAGAGCGTCGTGTACGTGGAGGCCGCGTTCGTCGCGTAGTCCCGCGTCCAGTTGCCGCGACCCGTGCGCCACTCCACCTTCCCGGTCGCCTCTCCGATCCCGGAAGCCGGACCCGGGATGCGCGCGAGCGAGGACGAAACGACTTCCCACACGGTGCGGTTCGACGCGCCCGCGCGCCGGATGCGGTACGCGCGGCTCCAGTGAATGTCCCCCGTGAGGACGACGACGTCGTGCGGGGCGGCGAATAGCGCCTCCCAGAGCGCGGCGAAGTCGTCGTCGTAGTCGGGGAGGTTCACGTCGCCCATCGTGTGGAACGTGCGGGCGAACGCGCCGGCGCGCTCCTCCACGAGCGGCTGGGACAGGACGAGCACGCCAGGCCCGCGAAGCCCCTGGATCCAGGCCCGCGCGGCCGAGAGCCACGGCACCGCCGTGAAGTGCGGCTGCCCGGCGTCGTAGCGCGTCCGCGCGGTTCTCACGTCCAGCACGAAGAAGGAGAGCGGCCCGACGTCGAGCGAGAACGTGCGCCCGACGCCCCCGAGGAGCGCGCCGAGGTTCCCGCCGGGCGGCGCCTGCACGGCGCCCGGTTCGAGGTTCAGTCCGACCTGGAAGAGAGAGAAGGCGCGATCCATGGCGCGCCCGACCGGGCCGCCGCGCTCGCTCTCCGACCACGTGAGCCAGGCGCTCTTGTGGGGGTAGTCGTTCCAGAACTCGTGATCGTCCCCGAGGACGAGGTTCGGCGAGGCGCGGAGGAACGTGGAAAACTGGAGGCGCTCCCACTGCGCGAGGTACTTCTCCCACGGGTCCGGCGCGCCCACGATGATGGGGCTCCCCGAAGAGGCCGTGAGATCCATGTAGAGCTGATCGCCGCCGAGGAAACGGAGACGGATGGGATCGCGGCCGTTCGGGTCGTGGAGCTTCGGCGGGTAAGACGCCGTGAGCCCGGGGTCGTTCGCGATGCTGTAGCAGGACCCGAGCGCGACGGTGAACGACTGCCCCACCGGGAGCGACGCGGGGAGCGTCCGCGACGAGGCCGACGCGAGGACGCCGTTCCGGGAGGCGTCCAGCCGGTACACCGAATCCGAGCGAAGCGCGGTCGTCGATACGAGGAAGCAGCGCTTCGCGACCGGCCCGTCTTGCGGCAAGGAGAGTGGTCGGATGACGACGCCGGCGTCCTCGCCGTCGGGACCGACGAGCTCGACGTGCGGCGCGCCGGAGTCCTCCGACAGCACCCACCACGTGAGCCCATCCGACGTGGGCCTCCCCGGCACGACCAGCATCGCCTGCGTCTACCTCTCGGCCGGGCACGATACACGGCGCCGCCCGGTCGCCCAATGGGTAGAATGTCGGCGCCCGCGTGTCCCGCGTTCGTGTCCTCCTCGTGGACGATCACCCTTCGTGTCAGTGACGGCGCGTCACTGACACGTGCCGTCGGGCTGCAGGAAGCAGTTGAGGTTCGGGGCGGGGCAGCACGTGTTCGTGGCGCAGTCGGCAGCGGCGGCGCACTTCTTCCCCTTCGGGCACTTACCGCAGTTCGGGCCGCCGCAATCGACGTCCGTCTCGCCATTGTTCATCTTGCCGTCTTTGCAGCTCACGCACACGCCGCCGAGGCAGAACTTGCTCTGGCAGTCCGTCGGCAAGACGCACGCGCTCCCGTCGCAGGCGCCGCAGTCGAGCGTCTTGTCGCAGTCTTGCTGCTGCCCGCAGCGCGTTCCACATCCCTGCGGCGTGCAGCACTGATCCTGGTAGCAGACGTCGGACCCGGTGCAGCTCCCGCTGCAGTCCATGGTCCCGCCGCAGCCGTCGTCCGCCGCGGTACCGCAGGCCTTCGCGCCGCACTTCGGCGTGCAGCACGACTCCTGGTAGCAGACGGCCGGGCTCGCACACGTCCCCGAGCAGTCGAGGGTCTTTCCGCAGCCGTCGTCCGCGGCGGCCGGGCACCCCGTCACGTCCGCGCACGTCTTCGGGGCGCAGGTGCACTTGTCCGAAACGCAGGGGCCCTGCGAGCAATCGGAGTCCCCCTTGCACGCGGACCCGGTGTCGCACTTCGGACAGTTTCCGCCGCCGCAGTCGATGTCCGTCTCGGTCTCGTTCTTCTTGCCGTCCGTGCAGGACGGGTTCGGATCGCAGCCCGTCGCGGTCCGCTGGTAGCCCGTATCGCAGGTGAAGAAGCAGGAGGCGCCGTTGCACGTCGCGCTCGAGTGAGCCGGAGGAGCGGGGCAGGGCGTGCAGTCGTTCGCGCAACCGTTCGTCGGAGAGAAGTCCACGCAGGAGCCCGCGCAGAGCTTCTTTCCTGCTGCGCAAGCGTTCGCGCCGCCGGCGCTCGGCCCCGCGCCGCCGCTCGACGTGACCCCGCCGGTTCCCGGACCGCTCCCGGCGAAGGACTGGAACCCCGCCGAACCGCCGAACCCGGGCGCGGCTCCGAAGCTGAACCCGCCGTCGGCCAGCGACGCCGGAAGATCACCGAGGTCGTCGACCTGGGCGCAGCCGACGGCCGACGACAGAAGCCACCCCGAGAGCGCGAAACAAGCGAAGCGACGCATGACGATGCGCGAGATGATGGTCTCGGTATCACGTCGTCGCATCCTCCGGGGCGCTCAAATGCGCCGAACGCGGCTGCCTTCGTCCGCCGTCGCCGTAGCTTTTCGCGCCGGCCGGAGCGGGGGCGCCCGGGGGTCACGCGGGGACCCCGCGGCCCGTTCGGTCCCGTCAGCCCCCGTCCGTGCCGCGGATCCGATCGAGGATCGCAGTCGAAACGGCGTCGGGGGCCGCCTCCGGAACCCAGTGACTCACTCCGGCGAGCTGCACGAACCGGTACGGACCGCTCACGAAGTTCGCCGTGGCCTGGGCGGTGTCCAGGCAGAAGTACGCGTCCGCGTCGCCGAAGACGTACGTCACGGGGATGGTGACGGAACCGACGTCCGGCGTCGTGAAGTTCCGGTTCTGGATGTTGGCGCGGTACCAGTTCAGCGCAGCGTTCATGGCGTCCGGAGTCCCGAGCGCCTTCACGTACACGTCCACGTCTTCCGCGGCCACCCCGGGGAACGCCGCGCGGAGAACCCCGGCGTCGCCCGCGAGGAACAGGGTCGCCGCGTCCGGCTGCGTGAACGTGTCGAAGTAGGCCGAATCCCGATGCTGACACGAGGACGCGTCGGAGAGCTTCTCCTTCAACGCGTCCGGGTGCGGAGTGGACACCGCGGTGTACGAGAGAACGCGGGGAGAGAGCTTCGCGAGCCCCCAGCCGACGCCCCCGCCCCAGTCGTGCCCGGCGAGATGGAAGGAGTCGATGTGGAGCGCGTCCGCCATGCCGGTGACGTCCTGCATGAGCGCGAGCACGGTGTAGTCCGAGACGGCCGGAGGCCTCGCGCCGGCCGAGTAGCCCCGCTGATCGGGCGCGACGGCGTGAAACCCGGCCTTCGCGAGCGCCCGGAGCTGGTTCCGCCACTCCCAGCCCGTCTCCGGAAACCCGTGAAGGAGGAACACGGCGACGCCGGTCTCCGGCCCCGCCTCGTAAGCGTCGAAGACGAAGTCCTTCACGGGGATCTGGATCTTGCGGATGGCGTCGGTCGAGGACCCGTCCTCGGACGTGTCCCCGGCATCGAGGAGGACCGTTCCCGCTTCCGGGCTCCGGGTCCGAGGAGTGGCGGCCGACTGCGCGTCGCTTCCGCAAGCAGTGACGAGCCAGCCGACGAGACCGAGCGCGGCGAACCGGGAGGCGACCATCTTCGGCAGAGGATGCGGCCGGAACGTCCCGATGACCATGGGTCGAACGTCACGGCACCGGCCCCGACGGACCGGCGCGGCTCGTCGTGATGGGCGCCGAGGGTTCCGGCTGATGCTCACCGTGCCCGCGTGAGGCCGGTCAGGGGCCGGTGAACATCCTGGAGACGTGTACCTTCACCGTCGGGTCGTTCGCCTCCGTGTAGAGAAGTGTGCTCGATCCATCGAGGCGGAACAGATAGATGGTGTCCGTGAATGGGGGGTCGGTGAGCGACCGGACGAGCTCGTCCTTGGCGGTGAGGACCCACGGCATGACTCCGCTCTGCATCCCGCTCGGTGGCGCCGCGTATTCGCCGCGCTTCACGGCATTGCCCGCGGCGTCCACCGACCAGAGGACGTCCACGTCGGTCGACGTGTCCCGAGCGACGACGTGAAAGCCGTCCCCACTCGAGTGCCACGCGGCGACCACGTCGATCCTCGGCGACACGGGCGTCGCGGTGTCCGCCCCGAGCTGGACGACCGCGAGCGGCGCGCCGCCGCCGACCAGCGCGAGGCCCTGCTTGCCCAGCGCGATCAGCGCCATCTGCGCCGTGTGGACCCGCGTGGGGCCCTCGAACCAGTCGCCTCCCGGACAGTTGTAGATGAGGCGACCGTCGGGACTCGTGAGCAGTTCACCGGCGAAGCTCCCTGCGCACCCCGAGGAGTCCAGTGGAACGTCGTTCGCTTCCGGATTCGTGGGATAGGGCGCCGTGGGATCCGAACCGTAGTAGTCGGGAGAGAACTGGTAGAGGCCTGCCGTCGAGCTGGCTATGGGGTAGACGAGCTTCCGGTTCCAGAGGGCGACGCTCGACTCTTCGGTGTAGCAATCGAACCCGGTGGCGAACACGTTCGGCGAGTCGACTCGAGCGATGGCGTCCCGATAGCAGGCGCCTTCCTGCAGAGTCCCGAACAGGTACAGGGACTCGGGATCGAAGTCGCCGGATCCCAGGCCGGTCGGGACCGTCGATCCGCCGTCGACGTCACCGCCATCGGCGATCCCGCCGTCGTCCGCATTCCTCGTTCCGCCCGCGCCGCCGGCGCCCGTTCGGCCACCGCTGTGATGTCTCGCACCGCCCGAAGCGAACCAGTCGCCGGCGTCGAACGAGGAACCGTCGGAGCCGCCCGAGGCGCCGCCGGTTCCCGACGCGGGGTTCGCGAGCGGTGGCGGACGATCGGTGTGGCCACAGGCGATCGACAATCCGCACAAGCCGCCCACCAACCAGCGTCTACCCCACGAGGTCACCACCAGCACAGGGTATCTCGATCGCGCGAGGAACGCGAATCGGCCAGTCGCGATGGCGAAAAATCAAGGCCCGACCGATTGCTCCCACGCGACCACGCGGTCCTCTCGCTTCGCGACGAACGTCACGCCGCCGTCCTGGGAGATCACGATCGCGAGACCATCGGGATGCTCGTTCGCGAAGCGGTAGGCCGCTCGGTGCCGCGTCCCCACGTTCTCGACGTCCTCGGGCTCCGTGTGCTCCCCCTCCACGTCGAGCGCGCGATGGACGACCGACGGCGACGGGAGCTCGGCCGACACCTCCGCGCCGAACCCGACGAGGCCGAAGCGCTTGTCGAGGACGACGGCGCCGTCGATGGCCGTCAGGTTCGCGATCGCACGGCTGTGCTCGAACACGCGCTGCTCGAGCCGTTCGAGGACGGGGCTCTCGTCCAGCGCGAAGTCCGCCCAGCCCACGATCGGTTTCGTGGTGGCGGCCGCGACGGCCTCGAGGATCTGAAGGAGGAGCGTCCGGTAGCGCCGCGACGGTTCGTCCTGGTTCACGCCGTATTTCAGGCGAAGGCCGCGGATCGACGCGGCGCCTTCCGGCACGTCCGTGAAGAGGATCATCCCGCCGTGGCGCGCGCCGCGTACGATCTGGATGGCCCTCCGGAGCATCTGCTGACTCACTCGACCGATGAGAGAGAGCTCGACCGTCGTCGGGGACGCCGCGCTCGCCTGCCCCGCGTCGTGGGCGTCCCGCGCCTCGCTCCGCTCGCGCTCGAAGAGGCTCCGGAGCCAGGACGACTCGAACACGTCCATCGTCGCGTCCACGACGACGCCGCGCTCGATGGCGCCCACGAGCTTCCCCGCCGAGCGCACCGCGATCTTCCCGGGTCCGGAGACGTGGACGATGGGATCCCTGGACCAGATCGGGACGATCGCTCGTCCGCCCCACGTCGGAGCGAGCCACGCCGGACCGGAGTGCGCGACGCCCCAGATCCGGAGCTGGTCGTCCTCCTCGTGGGCGCCGATGAGGCTCGTCTCGAACGGCGCGGCGGGGCTCAAGCGACGGAGCTCGTCCGAGACGAGGGGACGGCTCGCCGCGAACCGGAGGCGCAGCACGCCTTCGTTCGGAACCCCGGACTCGGGGAGGGACTCCACCGGCGCGAGCAGCAAGCGGAACCGGGTGGGGCGGCCTTCCTCGGTCGTGAGCGAAGCCTGAAACGCCGCGGAGAGGGCCTGATCCAGATGCTTCTCCGAGAACCCGAGCGGGGATTCGCTCGGCCAGTTCGTCACGACGTAGCGGACGAGGTCCGGGGGGTACGCGTAGTCGCGCGGCACGGCGGAACTATGCCTCAAACGAACGCGCGAGGTGCGGCGCCGCCGCCGCGCCTGCTAGAGTCCGCGCCCCATGAAGCCCCTCGAGCGACTGGCGCTGTGTTCCCTCCTCGGTCTCCCCTTCGCCGCCGCGTGTAGCGGAGGCGACAACTCCCGCCAGACGCCGTCCGCCGAGGACGCAGGGCTCGACGCCGGGCCGGGCGGCAAGGACGGGAGCGGAGGCGGAGGCGGAAAGGGCGGAAAGGGCGGCGCGAACGCCGGTGGGGCGAACGCGGGCGGCGCGGAGAGCGGCGGCGCGGGCGGCGGTTCGGGCGGCGCCGGCGGATCGAGCACGGACGCCGGAGCCGGCGGTGCGGACGCGGGCAGCGGAGGCGGAAGCGCGGCCGGGGGCGCGAGCGGAGCCGGGGGCGCGAGCGGAGCCGGGGGCGGCGCCCTGGACGCCTCCGTCGACGCGACCACCACCGTGGACGGTTCCGCGGCGACCTGCGCGGTCGACGGCGTGGATTGCTCCGGTGGGGCGGACGCCAGGGCCGTCTGCTGCGGCGGCGCGTGCATCCCGGGCGATTGCTGCGGGAACGCGGACTGCAATGCAGGGAGCGACGCCGGCGCGACCGCGCTCTGCCAGAACCACGCCTGCGTGGACGTCGCGGGTTCCCTCTCCGGGCTCCTCTGGCTCCTGCCGTGCTCGTCGGACCTGAGCACGACGGTGTGCAACACGACGCACACCGTGAACGTGAGCACGACGCTCGGCGGCGCGCCGGGGGTGACGTACGACGTCGGGCTCCACTTCCGCGGCGTGGTGGAGCAGAAGACGTACACGGGCGGCTGCAGCGACGGAGCTTCCTTCCTCACGTCCGGAGCCGACAACGGGGACACCTACAACGTCTACCGGCTGGACATCTCCTCGCCGCCGCAGCGGTACTTCCTGAACCGCGGCTCGTCCAGCATCACGAACACGTTCGTCATCGACTACGAGAAGACGGTGCGCATCGACGCGGGAGCGACGGTCACGCTGTTCGCGGCGTCGATCGACGACCAGGAGATCAAGAACGTGGACGCGGGCGGCACCCCGCTCACGGTGCCCGGAACGTCCGTGACGCAGCCGTACGACGGCCAGTTCATCCAGATGGACGTCGTGTCCGTCTCCCCGGATCCTCACTCGACGTCACCGAGCGGGAGCTCCGGTTCGGCGCTCGCGTTCGCGGGCTCCCAGCTCGTGACGGTCGCGCGAGCGGCGTCCCTCGAGCCCTCGACGCTCACCTTCGAGAGCTGGTTCCAGTTCGCGGGAGCGATGGGCACGTATCAGTCCCTGCTCGGCAAGCCCTACGGCTCGGGGTCGGAGGACTCGTACACGGCCTGGTACCAAGGCGGCGTGCTGAACGCGGGGACCGGGGTGAACAGCCCGACCGGCGCCGCGAGCATTCCGTGGAGCACGACCGGCGAGTGGCACCACGCGGCGCTCGTCCACGACGGGCCGGCGCAGACGACGTCCCTCTACATCGACGGCATTCCGACGTCGTGCGTCGCCTCGCCCCAGACCGTGAGCTACGACGACCACCCGCTCCTCCTCGGCGGAGACATCGACAACGGCTCCTTGAACGGGTTCTGGAACGGAACCCTCGACGAGATGCGCGTCTTCTCCACGGCGCGGACGCCGACCGAGATCTGGGCCGACATGCACACGCACCGCCTCGGGCCGACCGCGGGCCTCGTCGGCGAGTGGACGTTCGACGAGGGCAGCGGCCAGACGACTGAGGACTCGAGCGGTCAGGGCAACGCGGGCGTGCTCGGCGGGACGTCCACGCCGGAAGCCTCGGATCCGACGTGGGTCACGTCCACGGCTCCCTTCTGAGAGCGCCATGACGGACCTCGCCTCGCCCCTTCGACTCCCCTGCGGCGTCACGCTCCCGAACCGGCTCTTCAAGAGCGCCATGACGGAAGGTCTCGCGGACTCCGCGGACCTCCCGACGAAGGCCCACGCGACGCTCTACCGGCGCTGGTCGGACGGCGGTGCGGGAGTCCTCGTCACCGGGAACGTCATGGTCGACCGGCGCTTCCTCGAGCGACCCGGCAACGTCGTGCTCGACGACCGGACGGACCTCTCTCGCTTCGCCGACTGGGTCCGCGAAGGGACGCACGCGGGAAACCAGCTCTGGGTGCAGCTCAGCCACCCCGGGCGCCAGTGCACGCGCATGGTGACGTCCGAGCCCGTCGCGCCGAGCGAGGTCCCGCTCCGTCTCGGAGGGCTCTTCGCCCGGCCCCGCGCGCTCACGGAGGACGAGATCCTCGACGTCATCGCTCGCTTCGGTCGCGCCGCCGGCAGGGTGAAGTCGGTGGGGTTCACGGGCGTGCAGATCCACGGGGCTCACGGCTACCTCGCGAGTCAGTTCCTCTCGCCCCGGGTGAACCAGCGCACGGACCGGTGGGGCGGCTCGCTCGAGAACCGCGCGCGCTTCCTCCTCGAAGCCGTGCGCGCCGCGCGGAGCACCGTCGGCCCGGGCTACCCCGTGTCCGTGAAGCTGAACTCGTCGGATTTCCAGAAGGGCGCGTTCTCGTCGGAGGACTCCTGTCAGGTCGCTGCCTGGCTCGCGGAAGAAGGCATCGACCTCCTCGAGATCTCGGGCGGGACCTACGAACACCTCCGCCTCGTGGGGGCGGACGACGAGAAGAAGCTCGCGGAGCTCGGCCTCGCCGAGCGGACGCAGAAGCGGGAGGCGTACTTCCTCGAGTACGCGAAGGCGATCCGCGCCGCGGCCAAGGTCCCCCTCGCCGTCACGGGCGGGTTCCGGAAGCGCGCGACGATGCTCGCCGCCCTCGAGAGCGGCGAGCTCGACGTCATCGGACTCGCGCGCCCCCTCTGCACGCAACCCGACGCGCCCCGGGGTCTCCTCGACGGCACTCTCGACGAGCTCCGCGCGGACGAGCACGATCTCGCGCTCGGCCCCGGGTTCCTCGGCCCCCGGACGTCGAGCGACACGCTTCGTGGGCTGAACGCCCAGGCACAGACCGCCTGGTTCTACAGGCAGATCCTGAGACTCTCCGAGGACGCGCCCCTCGAGCTCGACGCCACCGCGCGGAGCTCGCTCTGGACGCACGTGAACCGGGAACGCCGCCTCGCGAAGGCGCGCCGCGCGCCGGGGTGACGTTCCAATCCCATGCTCCTCCGCCTCTACACCGACTTCGTCTGCCCGTTCTGCTTCATCGCGGAGGAGAGCACCGTGCCTCGACTCGTCCGCGAGCTCGGGCTCGAGCTCGAGTGGCACGGCTTCGAGCTCCACCCGCGGACGCCTCCCGGCGGACTCCCGCTCTCGCGGCTCTTTCCGGGGCGTGACCTCGCCTCCATGCACGAGGGCACCCGGCGGTTCGCGGCAGAGTTCGGCGTGACGAACTTCTCTCCGCCGAACACGCTCTACAACACACGCCGCGCCCTCGCGGTCGCGGAGTACGCGCGGGACTCGGAGAAGCTCCTCGCGTTCAAGCGGGCGGCGTTCGACGCGAACTTCCGTCACGGGAAGAACCTGGAGAGCGACGCCGATCTCCGGGAAATCGCCGCTTCCGTCGGGCTGGATCCGGAGCGCGCGCTCGAGGCGTCGCGGGATCCGCTGTACCTCGGGCGCGTGGACGAGCGTCAGGCCGAAGCACGGCACGAGGGCATTTCCGGCATTCCGACGTTCCTCATCGGCAAGGAACGCGTCGTGGGCTGTCAGCCGTACGAAGTGCTCCTCGCCGCCGCGAAGCGCGCGCTCGGCTGACGGGAGCGGGCTTCACAGTCGCGGGATCGTTTCCGGGCGGGCGAAGCGGCGCGCGACGAAATCGAGGAACGCTCGCGTCCGCGGGGGCGCTCCGGTGCGGTGAGCCGTGACGGCGAAGATACCGATCTTCGCGCGGCGCGCGCCCTCCAGCACGAGTTCGAGGCGTCCCGCGCGCACGTCCTCGGCGACCATGAAGGACGGGAGCACCGCGAGACCCGCGCCCGCGATCGCCGCTTCCCGGAGCACCCCGCCGTTCGCCGCCTCGAAGCGCCCGCGCACCGGGACCGCGAGCGGACGGCCGCCTCCACCGCGGAATCTCCACTCCGCGGCGCGCGACACCAGCCGGTAGTGGAGACACTCGTGGTTCACGAGCGCCTCGGGCGTCTCCGGCACGCCGCGCGCGGCCAGATACGACGGAGCGCCGCACACCACGAGGCGATCCTCCGCGAGCCGCCGCGCCACGAGCTCCGAGTCGGAGAGACGGCCGATGCGGATCGCGACGTCGAAGCCGCCCTCCACGACGTCCACGACGCGATCGTCCGTCGCGAGCTCGACGGAGACGTCCGGGTGCGCGCCGAGGAACGCCGAGATCGCCGGCGCGAGGTGCATCTCGGCGAACGTGATGGGCGCGCTGACGCGCACGGTGCCGCGGACCAGGCCGTCGGTCGCTCCGGCCGCGTCGAAGGCCGCGGACGCCGCCGAGAGCAGCGCCGCGGAGTGCTCGTACACGGCGAGCCCTTCGTCCGTCGCGACCACCGACCGCGTCGTCCTCTGGAGTAGACGGACGCCGAGGGCGCGCTCGAGCTCGGCGATGCGGCGGCTCACGGCGGACTTCGCGATCCCGGTCTCGCGGGCCGCCGCGGAGAAGGAGCGGAGCTGCACCACCCGGGCGAAGAGGGCGAGCGACGGGAGATCGTCCAGCGTGGGCATCGTTCTCCTGGGAGAACAGCATGGTCCCCGGAAGCGGTCTACCCGGACGGGGCACCGCGGCGCAGATTCGAGGGCGAAAGGACCCGCACTTCATGTCCATCGACAGAAATTCCCTCGGCCGCGCCATCCTCGTCGGCGGTCTCGCCGCCGGCATCCTCGACGCCATCGACGCCGTCGTCGCGTTCAAGGTCGTCCTCGGCTTCGACCCCATCCCCATCTACCAGTTCGTCGCGAGCGGCATGCTCGGCCCGAGCGCGTTCGCGGGAGGCATCGCGACGGCCGGGGTCGGCGTCGGGGTCCACTTCCTGATCGCCTTCTCGGCCGCGGCGCTCTTCGTGCTCGCGAGCACGAGGCTCCCCCTTCTCCGGGAGCGGCATCTCGCGGCGGGCGCGGTCTACGGCGTCGGCGTCTACCTGTTCATGAATCACGTCGTGATCCCGCTCTCGCTGATCCCGCCCTCGCCGTTCTCGCTCCCGCTCTTCCTGAACGGCGTCCTCGGCCACGCGGCCCTCGTCGGGATCCCCATCGCCTGGGCCGCGAGGCGCTACCTCGGAACGGGCGCGGGCGAACCGGCGGCGGCGTTCGACGGGGACGCTCACCCGAGCCGGGCGTGAGCCGAGCCGGCGATTCACGGACACGCGGGCGCGCGAGCGCCCGCGTACGTCTTCATGCGAAGAACGAGGTTCCCGCCGTCCGTCTCCGGTGTCGTCTGTTCGCCGTCCCCGGCTCCGAAGAGCACCGCCACGCCGTGCGCGGCGGCGACCTCGTTCATGTGCGTCATGAGGTAGTCGACGCGGTTATCCTTCCACTTCTGGTAGGTGTTCGGCATCGACGAGTTCCCGACGGGGACTTGCCACCACACGATGGGTCGACCGACGCTCTCGGCGAGGGCCTTCGCCCAGGCGAACGCCTGGTGGAAGTTCGGGAGCGTCGCGTTCGTCGCGTCCCACCACGTGTTCCGTCCCTGGGTCGCGTACCAGGCCGCGTCCCGGTCCGACGCATCCACCACGACGAAATCTCCGGAACCCGCGCCGGCGGCGACGAGGAACTGACCGAGTTTTTGCGCCGCGCCCGCGACGTCGAAGCTCGCCTGCGTGTTCAGGAGCGCGTCCATCTTCGTCCCCCATCCGGACCCGTGCAGGCCGATCTTCGCCTTCGGCGCGTGCGCCCGGGCGAGCGCGATCATGCATTTCCCGACGCCGGCGATGCTGTTCTCCTGGCCCGAACATCCCGCGTACGCGGAGGCGACCGCAGCCGGAATCGCGTGTGGATCCTGGTTCACCTGCTCGGCGTACCCCCAGAAGTCGGGCTCGAGGTGGATGAACGCCACGTTCTGCCCGATCTGGTCGAGGAAGAAGACGTAGTTCGCGAAGTAGCGCGCCATGAACGTCGCGTCGTTCATGGCGGTCACCTCCGCCGCCCCTTCCTTCACGCCGCTCGCGTGGAGCACCTCGTACCAGGTGAACATCGGGATCTGCGCGTTCGTCTTGTCCGTCGAGACGAGCCCGCGGAGATACGCGCCCGGTGGATCTTGATCCCACTGCCAGCAGCCCCACCAGTTGCAGCCCCCCGGGCCCCCGTCGGGCAGGGTGTTCGCGCAGCTCTTCCCGCCCGTCGTGCAGCCGACGTCGCAGCGCGCGCAGGGCGTCTGACCGTCCGCGAATCCGCCCGAGATGTACTGGTAGCGGAGGTCGAACGGCGCCGACGTCGCCGTCCCGTCGCTCATCGATGCGCCGACGAGCACGGTGCTCTTGCCGAGCGCCGTGAGGAGCGGCTGAGAAAGGCACGTCCCGGCGCTGCCCCCCGTGCCGGTCGCTCCGCCGCTGCTCGTCGCTCCGCCGGAGGACGTCGCGCCACCGCTGCTCGTCGCGCCACCGCTTCCTTGACCGCCGGAACCCGTCGAGCCGCCGCTCCCGACCGATGCGCCGCCCGCGGACGAGTCGCCTCCGGTCGACCCGGATCCACCGAGGTTCGAACCGCCGTCACCGCTCGGGACGTCGCCTCCGACGCCGAGACCGCCCGAACCGCCCAGCTCCGGTCCCGTCCCGCCGCCGTTCGAGCGCCCCCCGCCGCTCGTCGCTTGCGTGCTGCCCGCTCCGCCGGTGCCAGGGGTCTCACCGGCACCGCCCGACGCCGAAGCATCGGGACCGATCGCGGGAGGCGCGCCCGCGCTTTCACTGCTGCAGGCGCCGGCGAGCAACGCGAACACGACTCCCCGCTTCACGTCGGAGACGAGAGCACCCATGGCGCCCGAGTCTACAGATGCCCGCACGCGCGCGCCACGACTCCCCGCGCGACCGGGACGCCATTCACGGCAGAGGCGCGACGACCGATCGGATTTTTCCGCTCTCGACGAGATCGTGAAACGCGTCGCCGAGCTCTCGTGTCCTCTCGATGACGGTGCGCCACGCTGGGATCCGTTCGCGATCCGGCAGGCGGGAAAAATCCGTCCTGTCCGGTATCTTCGAGCCGGGAAGCGATGCGACGAAACCGGAGCTCGGCGCGACGAGCACGGTGCGCCGGAGCCCCCGCGTGCGCCGGTGCCGGAGGAGCTTGTCGAAGTAGCCGGGCACGAGATGCTCGTAGAAGTGCGGATAGAGCGCGATGCCTTCCGGAGGATCGATCTCGACGCCGAAGTGGTAGTCGGCGACGCCCCCGTCGCGGTACACGCCGCGAGGAGCCCCCGTCGGGTCGGAAAGCCCCTGCATGACGCCGGGGATCGCGGCGCTCGCGCGGAGCGCGGCTCTCGTGTTCTCCACCGTGAGCGGCGCGCGTCGCGTCGGGAGCTCCCGGAACGAGCCGAACGGCCCGGGATCGCCGCCCGCGTCGAAGACGACGCGTTCGACGGAGACGCCGAGCGCGCGTCGCGAGACGGCGTTCAGGAGCGCCGCGAGTCCGAGCGCCGGGAGCTGCGCTCGCCCTTCGAGAGCGCCGAGGTGACGGAAGCGCGCCGTCACAACGTGAAGCCGAACGCGCCGGTGCTCGACGATCGAGCGAACGTCCTCCTCCCGGAGGTAGGCGTCGAGGATCCGCTCGGCCTCCGCGCTCACGTCGGCGGCGGTCGCGCCGCGGGCGTAGCGTTGCTCTTCCACGTACGCGATCCGGAGCCGCTCGAGCGCCCCGAGTGGGTCTCGGGAGCAGAGCCCTGCCAGGCGCCAGGTCCCGATCGAGGAGCCGATGGCGTGGATGGGTTCGCCGCGCGACCCGAGGAGCCACGGGAACACGACGCGATCGAGCCCGGCGAGGACGATCCACTTCGGCCCGCCCGACGCGCCGACGAGGACCCGGACCTGCTCCGGCGAGAGGCCGCCGTCACGGATCTCGGCGAGCGCGTCGGGCCCGGCGAGGATCGAGAGCGGAGACACGGCCATGACGCGCCCGCTCGTACCGCGTCGGACCGGCGGCGTACACCGCCTTTCAGGGTGTCGGAGCTCGCCCCGGTTCAGGTGAGCAGAGTACCGCCGTCGACGACGATCGTCGTGCCGGTGATGTAATCGCTCGCGGAGGACGCGAGGAAGACGGCCGCCTTCGCGATGTCGTCGGGGACGCCCATGCGACCGAGCGGGACCTTCGTCTCGACGAAGCGCCTGAGGAATGCCTGCGTCTGCTCGGCGGTCATCCCCTCCAGGTTCCCCGTGGTGCCTTCCGTGGTGATGCCGCCCGGAGCGATCAGATTCACTTGCACCTGATGCCGCGCCATCTCGAGCGCGAGGCTCTTCGTGAACATGAGGACGCCGCCCTTCGACGAGTCGTAAGCGGCGAGACCGATCATCGAGGGATGCAGGCTGTCGATCGATCCGATGTTCACGATCTTTCCGCCCTTCTTCTGCCGGGCGAGCTCGCGACCGACGGCCTGACAGATGAACACCAGGCCGCGGAGGTTCACGCGGATCACGCGATCGAACAGCTCCGGGGTCATCTCGAGGGCGGGCGACGTCGGGAAGATTCCGGCGTCGTTCACGAGCACGTCGATCCCGCCGAAGCGCTCGAACGCCGCCGTCACGATCCGCGATCCCGCGTCGTCCGCGCCCACGTCGAGCGCGAGGCCATGGACCTTGCCCGCGGCGACCTCGAGCCGCGCCGTCGCCGCGCGGAGCGCCGCTTCGTCGCGATCCACGAGGAGCACGTTCGCGCCGTGTTCCACGAACCGCTTCGCGATGCCGAACCCGATTCCCTTGGCGGCGCCAGTGATGATCGTGCGCTTGCCGCTGATGTCGAAGGCGTTCATGACGCGCACGGTTGCAGAAGGCGTGCCGCTCCACGGCACGGGCGGCCCGCGCTCGCGTTCGAGCGACCCGCGCCTGGCGGCCCCGTGACCGGGTGGAGGGGGGGCGCGCAGAAGCTGCGCTGCCCCGCACCCTTGTCGTCGATTTCGAGCCGGATGGCGCAGACTCGGCGAATCCTGCGCGCGGCACACGGGTTGCGTTCGCACGGCGCCATGAAGACGTCCTCGGCGCTCGGCGCCTCCCTGTCCGCCCTGGTCCTCGCCATGAGCTCCCTCGCTGCCCGCGACGTCGTTGCCGCGCCGCCTGTGGCGGCCGCCCCCGCGGCCGACGTGGAGGTCGTCTCGCTCGGCGTGAGCCACACCGAGCTCGCTCCGGACACCGCTCTCCTCGTGACCGTCGCCGTGCGCTCGAACCAGTCCGCGGCGGGGCCGCTCTCCGTCGGGCTCTACTACGCCGAAGGAAGGCCGGCGGGGCGCGGCGTCCCGCGCTCGGCGACGCTGCTCCGAACCATCCCGATCCGGCGCCTCGCCAAGGGTGAGGTCGCGACCTACACGGACCGCGTCCGTCTTCCGCCGTGCGACCGCTGCGGGCCGCACGGCGTGTACGCCGTCCTGAACACGGCCGGCGCCGTCGCGGACGGCCGCCCGGAAAATGACGTCCGCGCCGTGGAGCTCGACGTGTCGGAAGATCACCTCCCCGATCTCCGGACGGAGGGCGTCGAGATCACGCCGGACCGCGGCTCCACGCAGAGCACCGTGACCGTGCGGGGCAAGGTGAAGAACCGGAGTCGGTTCTACGCCGAAGGTCCGTTCCGGGTTTCCGTGTACTGCTCGCCGTATTCGGAACCGTCCGGGAAGGACCGGCGCCTCTACTCCTTCATGGTCCCGAACCTCGCCGCGGGAGACTCCATCGGCGTCGACCGCGCGGTGACGCTCGTACCCGAGTGCGGCGTCTACGCGGCCTCCACGTGGATCGGCATCGTCGCGGACGACCAGAACACCGTCCGCGAGGAAAACGAGCAGAACGACGGAAAGAGCCTTCCGTTCTGGGTGTTTCGCGCACCCGATCTCACGTCGCAGCCCGTCGCGATCGATCACGCGGCGGGGCCCGTCGGCACGCGCGTCGCACTCGCCTACCGCATCGCGAACCACGGCGGCTCCGCGGCCTCGCAGTTCCGGACGGGCGTGTACCTCGCCCCTGCCGGCAAGGGGCTCCGCGACGGGACGCTCCTCGACGCGGTGACGGTCCCGAGCCTCGCCGCGAACACGGACTCGGGGATCATGCAGCACGTGGTCACCATCCCGAAAGTGCCGCGCGGTCGATACTCCCTCGGCGTGTACGTGGACCTCGACGGCCAGAACGGCGAGCTCCACCGGCGAAACAACTTCGAGGCCGACCCGTTCCAGGTCACGGAGGTGAACCTGACGGACGTCCACTTCACGGTGAGAGAACGGGAGGCGGCCCCGTCGGGGACCGTCGAGCTGGGGCTCGCCGTCCACGATACGGGCCGCGACGGGGCTCCGGCCTCCCGCGTCGGCATCTACTATTCCGACGATCCGCGCTTCGACCCGGGACTCGACCGGAAGCTCGCGGACGTGGACGTGGAGGCGCTTCGCGCAGGCGGCGCGAGCCGGGAGAAGACCGTGACGGTGACGCTCCCGGCGGACGCGCGCGAGGGGTACCGTTTCCTGCTCGCGGTCGTCGACGAGGACGACGCCGTCACGGAGACGGACGAACACGACAACGTCGCGCTCGAGCCGATCCGCATCGTGCTCCCGGACGGCGCCTCGGCGTCGAACTGATGCCGCTCAGTACCGGAAGCCGCTCCCGCCGATGAACTCGCGGAGGATCGACGTCGGCGGGACGTGATCCGGGTAGATCGTCACGAAACGATCGAGCATTCGAATGAGCCGGAAAGCCGTCGCGTACGCGGCGTGGTCCTGCGGGACCTCGAGGAGATACCGCTCCGCGTAGACCCGGAGCACGTTGAGCTCGTAGGTCAGCGCCGAGTCGAACACCGCGTCCGCGTGGTGCTGGAACGGGAAGATGTGCTTCCGCTCGCCGGCCCGCACGGAGGGCCACCGGAGGATGTTGTCGGCCGCGCTCGCCCCGCGCGTGAAGCGATCCCGGACGACGCGGCGAAGCAGTCGGACGTCGGACGCGTGGACGCGCGTCACCGCGTCGAACGGAAGCTCCGCGAGAGGGCACGAAAACACGCGGAAGAGCTTCTCGGCCGGGACGGACGTGAGGAGCCGCGGATTCAGGCCGTGGATCCCCTCGAGGAGGAGCACCTCGTCCTCGCCGAGGCGAAGCTCCTGCCCTCCCCCGGGGTCGCTCTTTCCGGTCGCGAAATCGTAGCGAGCGAGCTTCACGGTCGCGCCGGAGAGGAGCGCGGCGAGGTGCTCGCCGAGGAGGGCCGTGTCGAGCGCCTCGAGCGCCTCGTAGTCCCACTCGCCCGCGGCGTCCCTCGGCGTCTTCTCACGGTCGACGTAGTAGTCGTCGAGGGAGACGCCGACGGGCCGGAGGCCGTTCACCTGGAGCTGCACCGTGAGCCGCTGGATGAACGTCGTCTTGCCCGAGGAGGACGGCCCCGCGATGCACACGACCCGGACTTCCTTCCGGCGATCGCGGATCTCGTCCGCTATGGCCCCGATGCGCTTCTCGTGAAATCCCTCGCTCACGCGGACGAGCTGCGAGATCTCCCCGCTGACGCAGGCGTGGTTCAGGGACCCGACGCTCCGGATCCCGAGCGCGGAGAGCCACCGCTCCTGCCCCAGCATGACGTTCGCGACGTGGGCGGACGCGCGACGCGCATGGCGCTCGACCCACGCGACCTCCGCCCCCGAGTCGAACCCCGCGATGGCGCCGTCCGGAACGGCGGGGAGCGCCGTGGACGCGAGCGGGAGGGCCGCCGTCTCCGAGCCGTAGGCGAGGAGGAGCACGTCTTCCCCGACGGTGACGTGGAACCCGCGGAGCTCGCCGGTGTCCGGCAGGAGCGGCCCGAGCTGGAGCGCGTACGTCGTGCCGTAGGAGACGAGGGCGACGGCCGGGTCCCGCCACGTCGAGAGCAGCTCCGCCGCCGGCGAGCCGATCTCGCGGAAGTACACGCGCGCCTCTTCGACCGTCCACCACTCCTCGCGGAGCGGCGACCGCTCCGCCGCGAGCGCGACCATCGCCTGCTCGAGCGCCGGCGCGAGCTCCGCGAGTGGGCGCGCGGCGGGGTCCCGGACCGAGACCCGCTGCGCGAACCCGATCGACGGCCCCATCTCGAGCGCGACCGGCGGCGAGAGCCGCGACGCAGCCTCGACCGCGAGCAGCGCGAGACTCTGCCGGTGGACCCGCTGCCCTTCCCAGTGCGCCGTCGTCAGCGCCCCGATGTGCGCGGCCGAGGTCACCGGCGTCGCGAGCGAGACCGCCTTCTGGTCGACCAGCGCCGCGACGACGAGACGGCCGTGCATGCGCTCCGGGAGGAGACGTCGCACGGCGATCCCGAAAGGGATCTCGTGGGGGGCGCCGTGAATCGACACGGCGAGCCGCTCCGGACGCGGCGAGGAGCGATCCCGGACGATGGTACCGGCGGGGCCTTCGCCGGCGAGTGAACCCGGTGGAGGAAACGAGGATCGCGACGTCATCGGGTTCGTGGGCCCATCCTAGTCCAGGGTCAGGGACGCGTGCGCGCGGGCCGCGAAGACCGCCCGGCGCCGGATCCCGCAAGGCCTGCGCCCGGGCGCAATGCGCTCGGGGCGCGCGCTCTCGCGGCGTCCGTCCCTGGGGCTCCGCGTCGTGGCACGCGCACTGCATTCTTGGGGAGGGATCGTGGGTCGCCGCTTCCGCTTCGTCCTTCCCGCCTGCGCGGCCGTGATCCTGGCGGGCGCATCGACGGACGCGAGCGCTCAGTGCGGCGTCTCCACGTCTTGCCGGCAATGCCACGAGGTGGAGGGCAAGGCGCCCCCGGACGCGGCCTCGCGCTGGCACGCCGATCACTCGTTCGGAGATCTCTGCCCGAGCTGTCACGGCGGCGACCCGTCGAGCAACGAGCAATCGATCGCCCACGGGACCCTGGGCGATCCGCTCGCCGGCGAGGGCAAGCGCTGCGCCGCGTGCCACGCGCCGAGCGCCGGCCTCGTCGCGGCGTACGCGGAGCTCCGCGCCGGCCCGGCGCCACCGTCCAGACGAGCGGAATCCGGACCGCCGCCGGAAGCGCCGCGCACCCGCCCGTCCCGGACCCGAAGGAACCGCGTCGGGGCGTCGTTCGCGACGGCCCTCGCCGTCGCTTTCGCGGGGCTCGTCGCGGGCGATCGGCGGCGTCGGGGCGAGCGGCGGCCCCGTCGTTCGGCCGAGCCGCGCGAAGGCTCCCGTGACGTCCGGCCGGCTCTCGTTCGCGAGACCTGGTCGCCGTACGTGGCCGGAGGAGCGCTCGGGGTCGTGGTCGCCGCGTCGCTCGGCGTGTTCGGTCACCGGCTGAGCGGCGGAGGCGCCTATCAGCAGATCGCGTCCGCGATCGGCCGCGTCGCGTTCCCTTCGGCGATGTACTTCCGGCACGTCGTGCCGGCGGGCGCGGAGTGGGAGCTCGCGTGCGTCGCCGGCGCGCTCCTCGGCGCGTTCGCCGCCGCTCGCGCGAGCGGGTCCTTCCGGATCCGGACGATGCCGGATTCCGGATGGGTCGAGACGTTCGGCCCGAGCGTCGCGCGACGCTTCGCCGTCGGGTTCTTGGGCGCTGCGCTCGCGGAGTTCGCGGCGGGCATCGCCGGAGGCTGCACGGCGAGCCTCGCGGTGTCGGGCGGGGCCGCTCTGTCGCCGGGAGCCTTCCTCTTCATGGCGGGCATGTTCGCCGGCGGCATTCCCGTCGCCTGGCTCGTCCGACGCTCGAGGAGAGCCCCATGACGTTTCTGCCGGCCCTCGGCGTGGGCTTCGCCTTCGGGTTCCTGCTGCAGAAGGCCGGCCTCGCGCGCTACGAGCGAATCGTTCGCGTGTTCGTCTTCCAGGATCTCACCGTCCTGAAGTTCCTCCTCTCCGCGCTCGTGGTGGGCGCGGTGGGTGTCCGCGCGCTGATCGCCCTGGACGTCGCGACGTCGGTTCCCGTCCCCGCGACCTTCCCCATCGGAAACGCGGCGGGCGGCGTGCTCTTCGGCGCGGGGATGGCTCTCTCCGGTTTCTGTCCCGGCACCATCGCGGCCGGCGTGGGCGAGGGCCGCATCGACTACCTCGTCGCGGGCGTCGCGGGGCTCGTCGCCGGCGCGCTCGGGTTCGGCCTCGCCTACCCGGTGCTCGCGCCGCTCGTCGCCCGCGGCGCCGTCGCCGGGCTCACGCTTCCCGACTGGCTCGACCTCGATCCGTGGCTCGTCGTGATCCTGTTCATGGAGATGGCCGGGCTCCTGTTCTACCTGCTGGAACGCGGGCGATCCGCCGCGGAACGGTGAGAAGAGCGAAGCCGGCGGGCAAAGACTTCGAGCGCATGCCGGTTTCTCCTATGATGCGAGACCGCCGTGCGGCCAGGGGGCCTTCGGCTCGAAGGAAGGAAGATGATGGACACCGACGCGGGCTCACCCGTGGCCGACACGAAACCCCTCGCCGGCAAGGTGACGTTCGCGAGCGTGATGGCGCTCGTCGCGAGCCTCGGCGGGAACGTCTTTCAGTGGCAAAAGAACGACGCCGAGCTGTCGAAGCTCCAGGCCGAGACGAACGCGCTCGTCCAGGAGCAGAAGGAGAACGCGACGAAGTCCGTGCAGTCCTGGATCGAGCAGCTCCAGAAGTTCGACACGGTGGAGGATCGCGTCATGGTCCTCTCGGCCGCGCTCTCCACCTCTCCGTACGACTCGGTGAAGAGCTGGGCCCGGGAGCAGATGCTCCGGCTCGAGAGCGATCTGGACGCGCGGAAGGAAGAGGCGAAGCAGCAGCTCGCCCTCGCGACGGCCACCGCGACGACGACGACTCCGGCGGCGGGCGCCCCGACGACCGGCGAAGGGATCGGCCTCGGAAGCCCGGGAACGATCGGACACGGCGCGGGCACCGGGAACGGCCAGGGCATGACCCGCCCGCCCACGAAACCGACCAAGCCGAGCACCGGCGGCCCGTCGCCCGCGACTGCCGAGATCGCGGAAGCGACGGCCAAGCAGGCGTTCGATCGCGTGAACCTCGCGGACGCGATGCTGAAGGCGGCGAAGGCGAAAGACGCCGCGGCACCGCCGGTGAAGGCGGCCGCCCCGCCGTGACGCGCCCCGACGGCCCGTGACGTGACTGGTCCTCCGTCGGCTGATCGGCGCACCGGCCGTCGCGACGCGCGCAGCGATTGCGTGTGCGAGGCGGCAGGATCCGCCGCCGCCCGCATTTCCCGCGTGGCATGTCGGTTGCAGCCGAGACGACCATGCAGCCGATCGAGAACACCGTCGAGGCGCTGATGTCCCGGGACGTCCTGTGTCTGTCCGAGGACCAGGATCTCGCCCACATCGGAGAGGCGATGGAGCTCTTCAAGTTCCGGCACATGCCGGTGACGGACGACGGAAAGCTCGTCGGGCTCGTCTCCCAGCGCGACCTCCTCCGCATTTCCGCGAGCTCGCTCCTGCCGAATGCCGGCGAGCAGACGGGGTTTCTCACGAAGCAATTTCGCGTGAGGGACATCATGACCCGGGACGTCCAGACGGTCCTGCCGGAGACCTCGCTCGTCGATGCCGCCCGCCTCCTCCACTCGCAGAAGGTCGGGTGCCTGCCGGTGGTGAACGCCGAGAACGCCGTCGTCGGGATCCTCACGGACTCGGACTTCGTCGCGCTCGCGGCGAGGCTCCTCGAGCTCCAGAGTCCGGGCCCGCTCTAGGCCACCTTCCGCGAGAGGAGCCGCTCCGCGAGGCGTTCTCCGACGCGCAGCGCGAGCGCGAGGATCGTGATCTGCGGGTTCCGGCCGATGGCCGTCGGAAACAGCGACGCATCCGCGACGTGGCAGCCGGGCAGATCCCAGAGCTCGCCGGACGGATCGACGACGGAGTCCTCCGGGCGGCCGCCCATCGCCGCCGTCCCCATGAGGTGCACGGTGAGAAGCTCGAGGGACTTCGCCGGAACGCTCGCGACGGAGAGCTTCCGGAGCTCGTCCGGCGATCGGACGAACGGGTACTCCGAGAACGGCATCACCACGTACTCCGCGCCCATCGCGAAGTGGAGCTCGGCAAGGAGCTTCGCGCCCCGGACGAAGCGCTCGTGGTCCCGCGCCGTGATGAAATACTTCGGCATCGCGAGCCCGAAGGGGCCGCGGGAAACCGTACCCGTCGTCGAATCTTCCACGAGCACGCCGGTCGCGACGATCTGGTCGTATCGGCGCATCAGGTCCCACGCGCCGCGGCCGACGCAGGGGATGAGCGCGGCCATGGCTCCCGGCGGCACCATGTTCTCGGCGAAGAGGATGCCGTCGTCGTCGAACTCGCGGATCTGACCGTACTGATTCACGCCCTTCCACGCCTGCACGTCGAACGGGTACACGGCGAGGACCTTCACGTTCGGATGACAGAGCAGGTTCTTGCCGAGCCTCCCCGACGGGCGCCCCAGCCGATGGCGGAGGAGCAGGTACGGAGTCTGAACGGCGCCCCCCGCGACGACGACGGCGCGCGCTCGGACCACGACGCGCGGCCCGGGGCGCCGCGTTCTCGGATTCACCGCGCGGCCGCGGACCCCGACGGCACGGCCCCGTTCGACGAGGATCTCCTCGACGCGGATCTCCGTGAGGCACCGCGCGCCGGCGGCGAGCGCGTCCGGCACGTACGTCACGAGCGCGGACTGCTTCGCGCCCGTCGGGCACCCGAAGACGCAGTTGTTCGCGCCCACGCAAGCCTCCTGGTTCCGCCGGTTGACTTCGTACTTCCAGCCGAGCTTCCGCGCGCCCGCTTCCATGATCCGGCTGTCTCCGCCGACGGACGCTTCGAGTTGATGGCCCACGTGGACTCTCTCCTCGACGTCGGAGAAGTAGGAGTCCATTCCCTTCGGCCCGAGCTCTTCCAGGCCCGTTCGCTTCGCCCAGGTGTCGAGGACGGCCTCCGGCGCGCGGTAGGCCATCCCCCCGTTCAGCACGGTGCTCCCGCCCACGCATCGTCCCTCGAGATACGGGATGTCCGGACTCCCGAAGATCACCGTCGAGCTCGCGTCCCGGTAGATCCGGGGCACGGTCTCCGTCGCGTACGGATTGAAGCTCGACGTCGGGTGGTAGCTCCCCTCCTCGACGAAGATCACGTCGAGCCCCGCCTTGGCCAGCGTCGCGCCCGCGGCGGCTCCGCCGGCGCCCGTGCCGACGACGACGACGTCCGCGTCGTAGCGCGCGCTCTTCCCGTAGTCGTCGTGCCGCAGGATCACGCGACCGTCTCCCGCGCGACGGGCGAGATCGGCAGGACGTGATCGGCGGGCGAGATCGGCTCCCCGGCGAGCAGCCGCTCCCTCAGACGGATCCGCTCCGTGAGGAACGGGAGCGGCTTCCAGCCCATCGCGGCGTGGGTCTCCTCCTGATCGTAAAACGTGCTCAGCACGAGGCCGCGAACGGCGAGGATGAGCATCCGCACGAAGGGCGAACGGCTCCGTCCCATCTCGGTGAGGAGCCGTTCGGCATCGTCCCGGTCGACTCGCTGCAGGCGCGACCACGCGCGAAAGCGCCACATCGGCGCGAAGTCCACCACGTGCACCGCCACGACGAATCCGAGCGCGACGACGGGAACCATGTACGAAAGCATCCGCCGCACGTGGAGCTCGATGCGATCCTCGAGGTCCGGCAGCGTCGGCCCCGGAGGGGGCGGACAGAGCACGCGGATCAGACCGCGAAACGCCCGGCGGGTCGGTCCACTCATCGGCCTCGGATCCGCGAGCACCCAGCCGTCCGCAGGGTGGCGTTCCACGAGCCGCCCTGGCCCCGCGGCGCTCCGGCGGGCCTCGGTTTCGCCTGCGACCCTCGCGGCGCTCCTGCCGGCGCCTCCGGCGGGGTCGCTCCGCTCGCGAACCATCTGGAGATGCAGCGTCATCGGGTCCCAGGCTAGAGGTCTCCGCGACCGATTTCCGGGCGGGAGCGGCCGTCGCGCGGATCACTTTCGGTCAGGGTCGAGTCGCGGACGTGCCCGCGGTCGACGCCCTCGGCTAACCTCTTCCCTTCCTTTCATGAACGCGCGTGGCGCCCGCTCCGGCTTCCGGGCCTCGACGCCCATCGTCTGGCCGCTCCTCGGCGAGCTCCGTGCGCTCGGACACGACGTGGAGCGCCTCGTCGCCGGCGTGGGCCTCTCCCTGCCGGAGCTCGAGGATCCGGACACGCGCCTGCCGATCGAATCGCTCATCGAGCTCGGTGCCGCCGCGGCGACGGCCACGAACGACCCGGCGTTCGGCCTGCACCTGGCCGAGCACTATCGGCCGAACGCGTTCGGCGTGCTGGACTACCTCGCGCACTCGAGCCGCACGCTGGGCGAGGCAATCCGTCACCTGTGCCGATACAACCGGCTCTTCCAGGACGCGGCCGAGACGGTGCTGGACGTCGAGGGAGATCGCGCCCTCGTCTGGCAGCGCACGCTCGGCGGGTTCGTCATGCCGCCGCCGATGGTCGAGAACTCGATGGCGAACCTCATCGTCATCGGCCGCGAGCTCACGGGACGGGACCTCGTCCCCGTCGAGGTGACCTTCGTCCACGCCGAGCCGCCGTATTCGGCAGAACATGCGCGACTGTTCCGCGCCACGGTGCGCTTCGAGGCCGAGCGCGACGGCATCGTCCTTCCCGCGGCCGCGCTCGACTACCCGCTCCCGGGCGCCGATCCGCGCCTCTGCGACATCCTGGAGCGGCACGCGCGCCAGATCCTCGCGAAGACTCCCCGCGTGGATCTCTTCTCTCACCGGGTCCGCGAGCTCTGCGCCGCCGAGCTCCGGGACGGCGCACCGACGGCCGCGAAGCTCGCCGCGGATCTGAAGATCAGCGAGCGCACGCTCCGGAGACGCCTGGGCGAGGAAGGGACGAGCTGGGAGGACGTCCTCGACGGACTTCGCAGGGATCTCGCCGAGCGCTACCTCGGCGAACCGAGGCTCGGCATCGACGACGTCGCGCTGATGCTCGGGTACTCCGAGGCCGGCGCGTTCCGCCGGGCGTTCAAGCGCTGGTTCGGCCAGAGCCCGGCGGAGTGGCGCAAGGGCTCGAACCGCTGAGCGGGGCGGGCGCCGGCGGGCTACCGCTCCATCGTCATGAGGAGGCTCGTCCCGGCACGGAGATCCCCCTCCGCCTCGTCCCGCCGATCCGCGAGGTACATCCGGATATCGGGCGAGTCCGTGGTTTCGATCATCCGGTCCAGGCAGCCGAGGAACTCGCCGTGCTGGCTCGAGAACTCCTGGAGGTACAGCCGGTCGAACTCCGGCCCAGGCGAAGTCGCCGTCAGCTCGGCCTGCGTGTTCGCGGCGTCCGACCGGAGCCGTTCCGCGATGGCGCTGTCGGCCGGCGAGATCCCGAGAGTTCCGGCGAGCTCCGTCGCCCGCTTTTCGTTAGTCATGTGCTCCGTGGCCATCTCGCCCGCGAAGGTCTTCACCGCCGGGTTCTGCGCGCACCGGCTCACGAGAATGCCGATGCCGGTGTTCCCCGCGCTCGCATCGATGAGCACCTGCAAGACTTCCGCGTCGGTGAGATTCGCCGCGGCGGTCGCGCTTTCCAGGTCGATCGAAGTACCGCCGGAGTCGCCCGCGCTCGCCGTCGATCCTCCGTCACCTTCCTTGGTCAGAGCCGTGTTCCCCGGAGACGAGCCGACGTCTCCGCCGCATGCGGCGAGAAGCGAGATGCCCGCGACACTTGCGACACAAAGCGAGATTCGGCGCCACATGGATACCTCCGTCGACGGGGGTAGCCTGCAGGCGCCGTACCAGACCTCACCAGAAGGTCGTCAGGATCTGCGCGGGCGGAATCTTGGCTTCGATCTCCCGGTGGAGCGCCGGGAGCTCCGACCAGTGCACGCCCGGACGAAGATGGTGCGCCGTGTGATAGCCGAGATTCCAGCTCATCACGTTGTAGAGCGGGTGGATGCGGTTCACCGTCGCCTCGTAGTGGGAGGTCGTCGGTTGCCCGGCGTGGTGCTCGTACGTCGCCCAGCACGTGTGAAGGAACGTGAGCGCCGCGGGCAGCGCGACCACGAAGGCGAAGTTCCAGGGCTTCAGCGCGGCGAGCACGACGATCACCGCGAACAGCGGGGCCCGCATGAGCCAGAACGCGCGATAGACCTTCGGATGACGGCGCCCGTTCCGGTGGACGTCCCGCTGATGGTCGAGGAACAGGTGGAACGTGTACTCGAACCGCCCCATCTTGCTCCCATCGGAGCGCGCCCAGTGAGACTCGTCGGCCGGCGTCGACGGCGGCTGCGCGAGGTAGTTCAGGTGGTGGCCGAGGTTGTGGTGCAAGACCCACGTGTAGGGCCCCGCGCCCGTCTGCAGCGCGAGAACCAGATCATAGAGGCGGTTCAGCACGTCGCTCCGGAACACGTTCACGTGCTGATGATGGTGGTTCAGCGGAGCCACCATGATCGAGAGGAAGAAGAGCGGAATGGTCGATGAGAGCGCGAGCCAGGGCGTGGCGTACGCGTACAGCGCCACGTGAGCTCCGAACGCGAGGAGCACGAACGCGACGGACTGCCGGTCAGCTCTGAATCTCAGAAAGGTTCCGCGACGCGGGGAAGTCGATGCTTTCAAGCCGAGTCCAGTCTTCGAGCGGCGCCGCGTGGATCGGGCCGAGCTTTGGCCCATTACCTCATCCAGGCTCGGGCGGGATAGCAGTGAAATCGGAGCGTTGCGGCATTCCCGCACGCCTTCCGAGTCTCATACGGCCAGTCCCCCCCGTGGAGCAGTCCCCACAAATTACCCAATCAATTCAGTGAATTGCGCATCACTGGCAGACGGAGCTGCAGTGGGCCGTGATGCAGGTCACGACGTCGACGAGCTCCGGCGCGAGCCCTCCGTCGCCGGAGCATTCGGCCGTCAGGCACGCGACCCCGGCGTCGATGCCGGACACTGCGTGGCACGACGCCTGAGCACATCCGAGCTCGGCGAGGCACCTATCCGCGGCCGAGCAGGCGTCGACCTCGGTCGAGCAGTGAGCCGTGAGGCAGGACGAACAGGGATCGCCGCCGTCCCCGTAGCTCGCGCCGCCGTCGCCGTTCGCTCCTCCGGCGCTCGAGCCGCCGGTCGCGGACCCGGACGAACCGCCCGCCCCGGAGCCGGAAGAACCGCCGTTGCCGCCGCTGCTCGAGCCGCCGGCGCCGGAGTCGCCCGGGGCGGCGCCTCCCGTTCCGGATTTGCCGTCGCTGCTGCAAGCACCGACGAGGAGAGCGCAGGAAAGCAAGGAAAGGACGCGAAGGGTCATGGCGAAATACCTCCGAAGATGCGCGGGGACCCTATAGGACGGACGCGCCATCGGGGAGAAAAAACCGGGTCCTGTGGATCTCGACGGAGGGTTCGCGGGCTGCACTCGCGAAAAACCGGTGCCTTCACAGGGGCGCGGTCGAGAGTAGAGTGAGGGGTTGCATGGGCGCAGATCCGCAGATCGAGCGACTCCGCGCGGAGCTCGCGAGGCTCGTCTCGGCGGCGAGCGCGGCCGGCGGCGGCGCCGAGCAGTTCGTCGCCCTCTTCGGTCTGTTCCTCGCGAACGTTCCCGACTTCATCGTGATGTTCGCCATGGACGGCACGATTCTCTTCCTGAACCGGGCTCGGCCGGGGAAGACGATCGCCGAGGTCGTGGGGACCAACGTCTTCGACTACCTCGGGACCGAGTCCGACCGCATCCGCGCCGTGATCGACAGGGTCGCCGCCACGGGGGACACCGTGAGCCTCGAGAGCCATGCCCGGTACACCGACGGCACGAAGCACGACTTCCTCACCCGGATCTCCCCGGTCGTCGAGGGCGGACGGATCCTCGCGCTCGTGAGCATCGCGACCGAGATCACGGCCCAGAAGCAGGCGGAGGCCGCGCTCCGCGACAGCGAGGAGAAGCTCCGTCTCGCGGTCGCTGCAACGAGCATGGGGCTCTGGAGCTGGGACGCGAAGAAGGACGAGATCGCGTGGGACGACGCCATGTGCCGCATCTGGGGCGTCACGCAGGACACCGCTCCCCGGACGCGAGAAGCCTACCTCCGGACGATTCACCCGGAAGATCAGGCGCTCCAGCGGGACGCGATCTCTCGAGCCGTGAAGAGCGGGGACTTTCCCGACCGCCAGTACCGGGTCGTGCGGCCCGACGGGACGGTGCGACGGACCCTGAGCAAGGCGAGCGTCACCCGTGCGGCCGACGGCAGCATCGAGAAGCTCGTCGGCGGGGTGCTCGACATCACCGAGCAGCGCGAGTTCGAGGACCGGGTCCGTCAGACTCAGAAGCTCGAGGCCATCGGGCAGCTCTCCGCCGGGGTCGCGCACAACTTCAACAACATGCTGACCGTGATCCTGCCGAACATCGAGCTCGCGATGGCCGATGCTTCGCCGGAATCCGCGTCGATGCTCAGGAGCGCCCGGGAGGCGGCGCTCCGCGCAGCCGAGCTCGTGCGCCAGCTCGTGGCGTTCGCGGGCCGCTCCCGCCAGACGGAACGCCGCGCCGAAGACGTCCGTCTCGTGGTCGAGCGTGCCGTCACGATGTGCCGGCGAGCATTCGACCAGAGCATCGAGGTCTCGGTCCTGTGCCCTCCGGAGGAGCAACCCGTCCTTTCGGACGCAGCTCAGCTCGAGCAGGCCCTGGTGAACCTGCTCATCAACGCGCGAGACGCCGTGCTCGAGTCCGACGTCGCGCCGAAGAAGATCGCGATCGAGGTGGAGCGCGTGCAAGCTCCAGCGACGGAGCTCCCGGAGGGCCTCGACGCGGAACGGAAGTACGTGGCCATCCGCGTCGTCGACAACGGCGTCGGAATGAGCGCGGCGACGAGCGCCCGCCTCTACGAGCCCTTCTTCACGACGAAGGACGTCGGCAAGGGTACCGGGCTCGGCCTGTCCACGGCGCGAGCGACCGTACGGGAACACGGCGGCGTCATCGACTGCCGCACGGTCCCGGGCGCCGGGACCACGTTCGCGCTGTTCCTGCCGCTCGTCGCGCCGGTCGCGCCCGTGGAGCAGGCCACGGTCGGACGCGACGCGCCCCGATCCGGCTCCCACCGGATCCTCGTCATCGACGACGAGCTTCCGGTCAGGGAGGTCACGCGCCGGATGCTCGAGCGCGAGGGGTACGTCGTGCACGTCGCTGCGAGCGGACGGGAAGCCCTCGCCCTGCTCGCGGACGACGCCTTGCTCCGGAGCATCGACCTCGTCCTGCTCGATCGCTCGATGCCCGTCCAGTCGGGCGAAGCCGTGCGCGCCGAGCTCGCGAAGCTCGCGCCGCGCCTCAAGGTCGCGTACTTCAGCGGTCACGCGGACGGCGTGCCCGGAGACGTCGTCGGCGTCGTCGAGAAGCCCGTCACGTACGACGGGCTCATGGCCCGCGTCCGGGAGTTACTCGAACGACCCGAAAGCTGACGCTTCACACGGACGGCGGTTCCTCCTACCATGCGTGCCACGATGCGCCGCCTCTTCCGATTCACGTTCGCCACCCTTTTCGCCACGAACCTCGTCGCCTGCGGCTACTCGGAGGACGAGTGGCAAGCGCAGCTCGCGAAGTACAACAACCTGAAAGCCGACGACGATCGCAAGATCAAGGACGCCCAGGCGAAGATCGAGGAGCTGACGCGGCAGCTGAAGGAGCTCGGCATCGAGGTCTCGACGACGAAGGCCGACCTCGAGAAGCAGAAGCAGGCGCTCGCTGAGTACGAGGCGCGCGCTCACCAGCTCGAGCTCATCAAGGAGCGGTTCGAGAAGCTGAAGTCGAAGCTCGACGCCCTGACCAAGCTCGGTCTCGCCGTGAACGTCCGTCACAACCGGATGGTCATCTCCCTGCCGGGAGACGTGCTGTTCGACTCCGGCCGCGAGACGTTGAAGAAGGACGGCCTCGACATCCTCTCCAAGGTCGCAGGCATCATCAAGGCGGACCCTCAGCTCCTGTCGCGCGATTACCAGGTGGCGGGCCATACGGACAACAAGCCCTTCCAGCACGGTCCGTTCAAGGACAACTGGGGCCTCTCGCTCATGCGGGCCCGCGAGGTGCTCGTGTTCCTCGTCGATCCGGAGAAGGGCGGCGGCCTTCCCGTGGAGCACTGGAGCGCCGGCGGCTTCGCCGACACCGATCCGATCGCCTCGAACGATACCGACGAAGGCCGGCAGAAGAACCGCCGCTGCGAGCTCATCGTGATGCCGAGCGTCGAGGAAATGCTCGATCTGAAGGCGATCACGCAGTAGCGACCCCCGCCGGGAGAGCGGCGGACCGCGCTCCTCGTCGACGTCGAACGCGCGCCCGCGGCCGCCCGCGCTTCTCGCCTCCTCATCGCACCGAGCGACGCGCAATCCTTGCGGTCGCACGCACCTGCTTCACGCGAAGGGACCGTCGCGCAAACCGCGGGGCCCGCGCAGCGTTTCGCGGCCCGCGAATCTTCCCTCGTGGGCCGCGCTGGTACGGGGATTGCTCGCTCCTCCGGACACGGTCGCCATGCCCTCCCCGTCGGAACACCCGCTTCTCGCCGCAGCGCGCACGGAGCTCGCCGGCGGAGCGGCCGCGGGAGGGCTGAACATCGCCGAGGCTGCGGTCGATCGACACGTGAACGAAGGACGCGGCGACCGCGTCGCGCTCCGGTGGCTCGGGAAACGGGGCGACGTCGTCGATCTCAGGTATCGCGATCTCGCCGCGCTCGCGAACCAGTTCGGCAACGCGCTTCGCTCACTCGGGGTCGGCGCCGGGGACCGGGTCTTCGCGCTGACCGGGCGGGTTCCGGAGCTCTACCAGACGGTGCTGGGCACCCTGAAGAACCGCTCCGTCCTCTGCCCGCTGTTCGCCGCCTTCGGCCCGGAGCCGATCCGGACGCGCCTCGAGAAGGGCCAGGGGCGCGTGCTCGTCACGACGGACGCGCTCTACCGGAAGAAGATCCTGCCGATCCGCGCCGCGCTGCCGGCGCTCGAGCACGTGATCTCGATCGACCTACCCGAGGACCGGGACGGAGCGCTCTCCTTTCATCGTCTCGTGGACCGTCAGGCCACGTCGTTCGTGGGTGGCCAGACGAAACCGGACGACCCGGCGCTCCTTCACTTCACGAGCGGCACGACCGGGAGCCCGAAGGGCGCCGTTCACGTCCACGAAGCCGTCGTCGTTCACCACGCGACCGCGCGGTACGCCCTCGGGCTCGAACCGGCGGACGTCTTCTGGTGCACCGCGGACCCGGGCTGGGTGACCGGCACCTCGTACGGCATCGTCGCGCCGCTCACGTGCGGCGTCACCAGCATCGTCGACGAGGCCGAGTTCGAGGCGGAACGGTGGTACGAGAACCTCGAGAAGCAACGCGTCTCCGTCTTCTACACGGCGCCGACCGCCATCCGCATGCTCATGCGCGCCGGCGCCGACCTCGCGCGCGGCCGGGATCTCTCGCGGCTCCGGTTCGTCGCGAGCGTGGGCGAGCCACTGAACCCGGACGCCGTCACGTGGGGCGAGCAGGCCTTCGGCATGCCGATCCGGGACAACTGGTGGCAGACGGAGACGGGCGGCATCATGATCGCGAACGTACCGGGCATGACGGTGCGCCCCGGGTCGATGGGCAAGCCCCTCCCCTGGGTGGAGGCCGGCATCGTGCGCAGGGGAGCGCACGGCCTCGAGGAGATCCGGGAGCCCGACGTCGAGGGGGAGCTCGCGCTCAGACCGGGATGGCCTTCCATGTTCCGCGCGTATCTGAACGAGCCCGCGCGCTACGAGAAGTGCTTCGAGGCCGGCTGGTACCTGACGGGCGATCTCGCGAAGCGAGACGCCGACGGCTACTACTGGTTCGTCGGGCGCGCAGACGACGTGATCAAGACGGCCGGGCACCTCATCGGCCCGTTCGAGGTCGAGAGCACCCTCCTCTCCCACCCCGCGGTCGTGGAGGCCGCCGTGATCGGCAAGCCCGACCCGCTGGCGCTGAACATCGTGAAGGCCTTCGTCGTTCCGAGGCCGGGGTACGCCGCGACCGACGCGCTCCGGGACGAGCTCATCGGCTTTGCGCGGAAGAAGCTCGGGCCTGCCGTCGCGCCGAGGGAAATCGCGTTCGTCGAATCCGTTCCGAAGACGCGGAGCGGGAAGGTGATGCGGCGGCTGCTCCGCGCCCGCGAGCTCGGCCTCGAGGAAGGGGATACCTCCACGCTCGAAGGGGGACCGGAATGACCCTCGAGCGTGCCGGCGCGCTGGAACTCCTCCGACGAATGGTGCTGATCCGCCGCTTCGAGGCGACGTGCGCCGAAGCCTACGGTGCGGGGAAGATCCGTGGCTTCTTGCACCTCTACGACGGCGAGGAAGCGGTCGCCGTCGGTTCGCTCTCCGCGCTCGCACCGGAAGACAACGTCGTCGCGACCTACCGGGAGCACGCGCACGCGATCGTGAGGGGGACTCCGCTCGGTACCATCCTCGCTGAGATGTTCGGCAAGGCGACGGGTTGCAGCCGGGGCCACGGCGGCTCGATGCATCTCTTCGACGCCGGGCGGCGCCTGTTCGGCGGAAACGCCATCGTGGCCGCGGGGCTTCCCCTGTCCGTCGGTCTCGCCCTGGCCGACGCGCGGCTCCGCCGGCGCGCGGTGACCGCGTGCTACTTCGGGGACGGCGCCGTCGCCGAAGGGGAATTCCAGGAATCCCTGAACCTCGCCGCGCTCTGGAAGCTGCCCGTTCTGTTCCTCTGCGAGAACAATCGCTACGCGATGGGCACCGCGCTCTCGCGGCATCAGGCGACGACGGACCTGTGCGCGCAGCCACGCGCCCACGGGATTCCCGCGGAATCCGTCGACGGGATGGACGTCGTCCTCGTCCGCGAGGCCACGGAGCGCGCCGCGGCGGCGATTCGCGAGACCCCGGGGCCTCGATTCCTGGAGTTCCGGACGTACCGCTTCCGCGCCCACTCCATGTACGACGCCGAGCTCTATCGCTCCAAGGACGAGGTGCGAGACTGGATGGCGAACCACGACCCCATCCGGACGTTCGAGGCGTGGCTCCGGGAACGGCAATGGCTCACGGACGATGCGCGCGCGGAGATCGACGCGAGCATCGCGGCGGAGATCGCCACGGCGCTGGCCGAAGCGGAGGCCGCCCCGCTGGAACCGCTGGAACGACTGACCGCGGACGTCTACGCGGAGCCCACGCCGTGACGACGATGACGTTTCGCGAGGCCGCGAAGCGCGCGATCCGGACGGCGATGAAACGGGACAGTCGCGTGTTCCTGATGGGCGAGGACGTCGGCCGCTACGGGGGCTCCTACGCCGTGAGCAAGGGGCTACTGGAGGAGTTCGGCCCCGAGCGCATCGTCGACACGCCGCTCTCCGAATCCGGCTTCGTCGGCGCGGGGATCGGTTCGGCGATCGGCGGGCTCCGTCCGATCGTCGAGGTGATGACGGTGAACTTCAGCCTCCTCGCCCTCGACCAGATCGTGAACACGGCGGCGACGCTCCGCCACATGTCGGGCGGGCAGATCGGCGTTCCCGTCGTGATCCGCATGGCGACCGGGGCCGGGCGACAGCTCGGCGCCCAGCACTCGCACAGCCTCGAGGGCTGGTACGCGCACGTGCCCGGACTCAAGGTCCTGACGCCGAGCGTCCCCCAGGACGCCCACGCGATGATCCTCGCCGCGCTCCGGGAGCCCGATCCGGTCCTGATCTTCGAGCACCAGCTGCTCTACAACGTGGAGGCGGACGTCGACGAAGCGGCACCCGTCGACGGCGTCTGGCACGCGGCGATCCGCCGGCCCGGCGAGCGGGTGACGCTGATCGCGTACGGTGGCTCCGTCGGGAAGACGCTCCTCGCCGCGGACGCCCTCGCGCGGGACGGCATCGACGCCGAGGTCCTCGATCTGCGCTCGCTCCGACCCCTCGACGTCCCGGCGATCGTGCGGAGCGTGGAGAGGACGCACCGGGCCGTCGTGGTGGACGAAGGCTGGCTCACGGGAAGCTTCGCCGCGGAGGTGAGCGCGCGCATCATGGAGGGGGCCTTCTACTCTCTGGACGCGCCGGTCGCGCGCGTCTGCAGCGCGGAGGTGCCGATACCCTACGCGAAGCACCTGGAAGACGCGGCGCTCCCGAGTGCGGAGCGGATCGCGAGCGCCGCGAAAGGACTACTCGCTCATGGCTGAGTTTCGCATGCCGTCGCTCGGCGCAGACATGGACGCCGGAACGCTGGTGGAATGGCTCAAGAAGCCGGGCGACCGGGTGTCGCGCGGCGACATCATCGCCGAGGTGGAGACCGAGAAGGGCATCATCGAGGTCGAGGTGTTCACGAGCGGCGTGGTCGAACGCTTCCTCGTCGAGCCAGGCACGAAGGTGCCGGTCGGAACGGCCCTCGCGATCTTGCAGGAGGACGGAGCCACGCCGGCCGCACCCGCGCCCTCGGCAGCCCCGGCGCCCGCTCCGTCACGGACGGACGCCGCACCGGTGCCCGTCCCACCGACGCCGGCCCCCGCGAAACCCGAAGCCCCTCCTCGGATCTCGCCCGCGGCGCGGAAACGAGCGGCGGAGCTCGGCGTGGATCCGGCATCCGTCGCGGGAACGGGCCCGGGAGGCGCGGTGACGCTGGAGGACGTGGAGGGGGCGGTCCCTCGGGCCCCGGAGGACGCTCGAAGCCGGATGCGACACGCCATCGCCGCGGCGATGGCCCGCTCGAAGCGCGAGATCCCCCACTACTACGTGAATCACACCGTGGACGTGACGCCGCTGCTCTCCTGGATCGAGCGATTCAACGAAGCGGCGCAGGTCCCCGACCGGATCATCCCCGGGGTCGCGTTCCTCAAGTCCGTGGCGCTCGCCCTCCGCGAGTTCCCGGCCTTCAACGGGTTCTGGATGGACGGACGAGCGACTCCGAGCTCCGGGATCCACGTGGGCGCCGCCGTCGCGCTCCGCGGAGGCGGCCTCGTCGCACCTGCGATTCGCGACACCGATCGACTCTCGCTCGTCGAGCTGATGCATGCGTTCCGCGACCTGGTCGCTCGCGCGCGGGCGTCCGGTCTCCGGAGCAGCGAGATGTCCGACCCCACCATCACGGTGACGAGCCTCGGCGATCGGGGCACGGAGAGCGTGCTCGGCGTCATCTACCCGCCCCAGCTCGCGATCGTCGGATTCGGACGCATCCTCCTCCGTCCCTGGGTGGTGGACGGCGCCGTGGCTCCGCGCTCCGTCGTCCACCTCTCCCTCGCCGCCGACCACCGCGCGACGGACGGACACGAGGGCGCGCTCTTCCTCGCGCGGATCGCCGAGAACCTGGAAAAGCCGGAGGCGCTGTGACCCGAGAAGAAATCCGTACGCTGGTGCTCCGGACGTTCGCGCGCATCGCGCCCGAAGCGGACCTCGCCACCCTCGACCCGAAGGCAGACGTGCGCGAAGCGCTCGACGTGGACTCCATGGATCTGAATCAGTTCGTCCTCGCGATCCACGACGCGCTCGGCGTCGACATCCCGGAGCGGGAGCTACCCAAGTTCTTCACGGTCGACGGCGCCGTGCGGGAGCTCGAAGCGCGCCTCTCGAAGGAGAAGTGAACCTCGGGGCGCGGAAACTGCTCTCCCGTTCGAACGAGGAAGGGTGAATCGATGGCCAGGCAACTCGAACGCTCCCGGATGGTGGATCGGCATCTGGTGCCTCGCGGCATTTCCGACCCGCGTGTCCTCGAGGCGTTCCGAAGCGTTCCGCGCGAGGCGTTCCTGCCGCCCGGACTCGAGGAATTCGCGTACCGGGACGTGGCGCTCCCGATCGCCTCCGGTCAGACGATCTCGCAGCCGTACATCGTCGGCCTCACCGTCCAGGCGCTCGGGCTCCGGGGCGGCGAGCGGGTCCTCGAGATCGGAACGGGATCCGGCTACGCCGCCGCCATCCTCGGGCACCTCGCCCGGGAGGTGTTCACCGTCGAGCGCGTGCCGGAGCTCGCGGAGCAAGCCCGCGAACGCCTCCCGCGGCTCGGCCATCACAACGTGCGCGTCCTCCTCGGCGACGGCACCCTCGGCTGGCCGGAGCACGCGCCCTTCGACGCGATCGCCGTGGCCGCCTCGGGGCCGGACGTGCCGAAGGCGCTCCTGGATCAGCTCGCCATCGGCGGACGGCTCGTCATTCCCGTGGGGGACGAGTCGTCGCAGGAGCTCGTCCGGATCGTGCGGGACGCCGACGACCACTACCGGCGAGAGTCGCTCGGGGACGTGCGCTTCGTGCCGCTCATCGGCGAACAGGGCTGGGCCGACTCGCCGCGCATCGCGTCGCCGAAGACCGGCGTGACCCTCTCCGGCTCGGCCGCCCAGAAAGCCGCCCTGCGGTCACTCCTCCGGGACGCCGCCGAGCCCGTGGAGTCCGCGGAGCCCGCCTCCGTCGATGCGCTCCTCGAACGGATCGGGGACGCGAAGCTCGTGCTGCTCGGAGAATCCACGCACGGGACCAGCGAGTTCTACCGGATGCGAGCCCGCATCTCTCGCGCGCTCATCGAGAAGCGCGGGTTCGATTTCGTCGCCGTGGAGGCGGACTGGCCCGACGCCGCGACGATCGACCAGTACGTGATGGGAGATCCCCCGAGGAAGCGCCCGGACTTCACGCCGTTCTCCCGGTTCCCCACCTGGATGTGGCGGAACCGGGAAGTGGCCGAGTTCACGAGCTTTCTCCGCGCGCACAACGCGAAGGAGCCCGATCGCCGGCGCCGCGCCGGGTTCCACGGGCTGGACCTCTACAGCCTCTTCACGTCCATCGCCGCGGTGCTCACGTATCTGGACGACGTGGATCCGGACGCCGCCCGGGTCGCGCGCGCCCGATACGGCCTCCTCACTCCCTGGCAACGGGATCCGGCGGCCTATGGCCGCGCCGTCCTCCGAGGACGCTACGAGGAGGCCGAGACGGCGGTCGTGTCCATCCTGAAGAATCTCCTCGAGCGAAGGCTCGACTACGCGCGAAAAGACGGAGAGCGGCTCTTCGACGCGACCCAGAACGCGCGCGTCGTCGCGAACGCCGAGCGCTACTACCGCGCGATGTACTACGGGTCCGTCGCGTCCTGGAACCTCCGGGACTCCCACATGTTCGACACGCTGGAAGCGCTGTTCTCGTTCTACGGGCCCGGTTCCCGGGGCATCGTCTGGGAGCACAACTCCCACGTGGGGGACGCGCTCGCGACGGAGATGAGCGAGCGAGACGAGCTCAACGTCGGACAGCTCTGCCGCGCTCGGTTCGGCGACGGCGCGTACATCGTCGGCTTCGGCACGGATCACGGGACCGTCGCCGCCGCTCACGACTGGGACGAGCCCATGCAGCTCATGACGGTTCGACCCGGCCTTCCCGGGAGCTACGAACGCCTCTTCCACGAGAGCGAGCTGCGCGCGTTCCTGCTTCCCCTGCGGAACCCGCGCCGCGCCGCCGTCCGGGACGAATTGCTCGAATCGCGACTCGAGCGAGCCATCGGCGTCGTCTATCGGCCGGACACGGAGCGCGCCAGTCACTACTTCCGCGCCAGCTTGCCGCGGCAGTTCGACGAGTTCGTCTGGTTCGACGAGACCCGCGCCGTGTCGCCCCTGCTCGTCGAGGGGGGCTGACCGAAGTGCCACCGCCTCGCCCTGGACGTCGCGGGCCGCCGCCGGTCGCGCGCTGACGCGGAACTCCGTGCGATACTCGCTCCTTTCCTCGGAGGAGCGATGAACCCGAATCCCCTGCACCACGTCACCGAACGCATCGACTTCGGCCTCTTCGAGGTCGGCGGACGCACCATCACGCTCGGCACGCTGATCGCGTCCGCGTTGACGCTGGCCTTCGCGTACCTGCTCTCGTACTTGCTCCGGCGCGGCATCGACCGGGCCCTTTCGGGCACGGCGGACAGCGGCGCGGTCCACGCCATCACGCGCCTCCTCCACTACGGAATCGTGCTCATCGGCTTCTCCGTGGCGCTGCAGACGGCGGGCATCGATCTCCGGGGCCTGTTCGCCGCCGGCGCCCTCTTCGCCGTCGGCATCGGCTTCGCGATGCAGAACGTCGCCCAGAATTTCGTCTCCGGGATCATCCTCCTCGTCGAGCATTCGATCCGTCCGGGGGACGTGCTCGACATCGAGGGCAAGCAGGTGCGCGTGGTCGAGATGGGCGTCCGCTCCACGCGGGTCCGCTCCCGGGACGACGAGGTGCTCATCGTCCCGAACTCGACGCTGGTCCAGGCGACGGTGCGGAGCTACACCCTGCTCGACACGCTGTGCCGCGTCCGCGTGCTCGTGGGCGTCGCGTACGACATGGATCAGCGCGCGGTGCGGAAGGTGATCGAGGAGACGGCGCGAGACCTCCCGTTCCGTTCGCGCGCCAAGGACCCGCTCGTTCTCCTGAACGAGCTCGGGGAGTCCGCCGTCGAGTGGGAGGTCTCGGTCTGGATCGAGGACCCCTGGCTCTTGCGGCCGCACGGCGCGGCCGTCCGCGAGGCGCTCTTCCACGCCCTCCACGACCATGGCATCCGGATGGCGTTCCCGCAGGTGGATCTACACCTCGACGCGCCCGTCGTCGCCGCGCTCTCGCAGCGCGCCGCGTAACGCGGGCTCGAGCGCCGGCTCCCGCGTCACAACGCCTGCTGCGCGCCGACCGTCAGGAACGTGGAGCCCGCACGCTGGTTTTCGTACTCGGCGGCGATCCACGCCGCGGAACGCGCGACGGTGGAGATGCGGATCTCGTCGAGGTTTCCCTTCCACTGATAGTCCCAGAAGTAGACGCGTCGCCCGAACTCGAGCGCATCCGTGCCCGTCCCGAGGCTCCCGCCGCTCTTGCCGCTGCCCTCCGAGGCGCCGTTCCGATAGAGCGCCCGCGCGTCGTTCGCGACGTCGTACGTCCCGACCCAGTATTCGTAGTTCGTCGTGTCCGTGTACGCGTTCGTGGAGAGCAGATCGTCTCCCCAGAAGCCGAACCGCAGGTGATTGTTGATGGCCGGACTTCCGTCTTGCTCGTAGCAGAGGTGGAACATCTGGCGCGTGCCCGGGGCGGCCGAGATGCGCCCTTGCGCCATCATGCACCGGTCCACGGAGACGTCCGCGCGCTTCGACCAGATGGAGACCGTGAAGCTCGTTCCGTCGATGGCGGCGTGCGCGGCGTAGAGGTTGTCCGTGCCGTCGAGATAGGCCGCGCCCCCGATCAAGCCGGTGACGTTGGTCGCGCCGTTGTTCGTCGCGTCGCCCGTCCCCTTCGAGTCCTTCAGGTTCAGGACGTCCTGCATGTGCCAGACGCGCGAGTACCCGTTCTTCCACACTCCGGTGGGGTTCACCCCGGACGGCGTCGTCCAGTGGTTCGTCGCGTCACCGTAGTAGAGATAGAGGGTGGTATCGACGCCGCCCGGCAGCACCGGAACCCGCACCCAGGCCAGGAGCCGACCCGAAGCGTGGACGAAGCTCTCGACCTCCACATCCAGCGCCGTGCCGGACGCATCGCGGAACACGAGGTCGGCGCCGTCGGCGCGGGTCCCTGCCGCCAGGTCGGCGTCGGACAGGACGACCAGCAGGGGAAAGTCGACGAGATCCGCGGTGACCTGCGCGCCGTGGATCGTGATCGGTTTCCGGAACCCGCACGGCAGGCACGGGTTTCCGCCGCAGTCGATCCCGGTCTCGGCGCCGTTCTTCACACCGTCGGAACAGGTCGCCGCGGCGCACGTCCCGCGACAGACCCCGCTCGCGCAGTCGGAGGCGCCGTTGCACTTCTTTCCCGTGGGACAGCCGCCGCACGTCCCGCCGCAGTCCACGTCGGTCTCGGTGCCGTTCTGGGCCTGATCCGTGCATGTCGGTGAGCCGGCGTCCGAGCCCGGGCCGCCTGCGCCTCCACCGGCAGCGAGAGTCCCGCCGGACCCGGCATTTCCGCCGGCGCTCGCGACGCCGCCCGAACCGGCGCTCCCGCCCGATCCGGTCGAGCCACCCGTGGCGACGCCGCCCCCGGTCGACCCGTCGGAGGCGACGCTCGCATCGCCCGGCGGACCGACGCTCGCGTCCTCCGTGCCGTCCCCGCCGGAAGCCGCCAGCGTTCCACCCGCGCCGCTCGTCCCGGAGACGCCTCCGGAGCTCCCGCCGAGGACGCCTCCGGCTCCCGTGCCTCCGTCGCTCGCCGAACCGCCCTCCGCCCCGGTTCCGCCCTGGTCGCCGGATCCGGCGCTTCCGGACGCCGACTCGTGGAGCAACGACGAGTCGTAGACCGAGCACGCGCTGACCAGCGCGGTCCATGCGACGTGCACGGCCGAGAGGCGCATCCCTGAGCGGGAGTGTACTCGACGCGCGCTCGCGAAGGTATACTTAAAGTATACCTTCTCCACCCGCGCGGATTTGCTGGCCGTCCTCGCCGGCGAGGCACGGCTCTGCGTGCGCACCATGTAGGTGGCCTTCACGGCGCCTCGCAGGACATGTTGATGGACGATGCACTCTCCCCCATCGCAGGATGAGATCGCCCTGCCCGGAGGAGGAGTCATGGCCCAGAGTCCTTTCGAACGCCCCGCGACTCGTCGTCGCTTCGTGATCGACACGCTCCACGGCGCTCTCGGCGCGGTGTGGGCAGCGGCGTGCGGCGCCAGCACCGGCGGCTTCGAGCCGACGCAAGCCGACGAGCACGGCGGCGCGAACAACGGCGGCGCGGGCAACGGCGGTGCGAACGACGGCGGTGCGAACAGCGGCGGCGGGGACGCCGGCGACGGGAGCGCCGCCGGCGCGGTAGACGGCGGAACGGGGGGCGGCACGGTCGGCAACGGCGGCACGGGCGGAAGCGGCGGCGCGGGCGGAAGCGGCGGCGGGCCCGACACGACCGTGTGCGCGCTCTATCCGCAGGAAACGGAGGGCCCCTACTACCTGGACCTCGGGCTCCTCCGTTCCGACATCACGGAAGGGAAACCCGGCGCGCCGCTCGAGCTCGAGATCGAGGTGGTGCGCGCACGGGACTGCAGCCCCGTGGCGGACGCAGCCGTGGACGTCTGGCATTGCGACGCCGCGGGTGTCTACTCGGGCTTCCCCGGACAGCTCGGGGGCCTGGACACGACCGGAGAGCGAGCGCTCCGAGGAACCCAGATCACCGGAGCCGACGGGCGCGTCACCTTCCGGACGATCTACCCGGGCTGGTACCCCGGGCGCACGACTCACGTTCACTTCAAGGTGCACCTGACGCCGACGTCGGTCGTCACCTCCCAGCTCTACTTCCCCGAAGACGTCACGGCCGAGGTCTACACCACGGCGCCGTACGACGCTCACGGAGGGAAGGACACGACCAACGCCGCGGACGCGACGGCGCACACCGGCGGCATGCCGCCGCTCCTCGCCTCGACGAAGACCCCCGCGGGGTTCGCCGCGAAGCTTCGGGTGACCGTGCTCGGGTGAGCGCCCGACGGCCGCGCGCTCACGCTTCGTGACCGTGGACGACGAGAACGTGGCGCTTGGAGGTGTTCACGATCTTCGCGGCCGTCGTCCCGAGCACGTGATCCCAGCCGTGGTAGCCGTGACTTCCGATCACGATCAGATTGACGTCCCGCTCGTCCGCAGCCTCGAGGACCGCCTTCCAGGGCGTGCCGAGCTTCACCATCGGCGGCTGAACCGCGACGTCGTCGGGGGCGCCAGCCACGATCTGGGTCAGCTCCTGCATCGCTTGCGACGCCATGCGCGCGACGAGCGGGTCGGCGGCGCTACCCGCGGCCGCCGCGGGAAACTCCGGCGGGACGGTCACGGCGCGCAGGACGTACAGGCGGGCCCCGGCCATCTTCGCCACGCCGATCGCGGCCTCGAAGACGGCCGGAGCCCGTTCGGAAGCGTCGAGGGCGACGAGGATCTTGTTGAACATCGGCGGCGACCCTCACCCGGCGCTCGACACGAGGGATGGATGGCCCACGTCATGCTCCTCTTCGTCGGGCGCTCCGCGCTTCGCGAAGAAGAGGAACATGACGGGAACCAGGAAGAGCGAGAGGACGGTGGACGACGTCAGACCCCCGACCACCGCGAGCGCGAGCGGCTGGTTCGCCTCCGTCCCCTTCTCGAGCGCGAGGGCCGTCGGCACGAGCCCGATGACGGTCGCCAGGCTCGTCATCGCGATGGGTACGAACCGGGAGCGCGCCGCGGCGATGACCGCCTCCACCTTGTCGACTCCCTCGACGGCGAACCGGCGGTTCGCGTCGTCGACGAGCAAGATGCCGTTCGAGACGGCGATGCCGACCACCATGAGGATGCCCATCAGCGCCGTGATCGAGAACCCCTGCCCCGCCCCGAGGAGCGCGACCACGATTCCGAAGAGTGAGACGGGGATCGTGAACAGCATCACGAACGGCAGGCGAAGGGACTTGAACTGCGCGGCCATGATCATGAACACGACCATCACGGCGAGCCCGATCGCGAGCCCGAGACCGGAGAACGTCGTCCGCATGAGCTGGACCTGGCCGACGTACGAGAAATCGACGCCGCGGGTCTTCGGATCTTCCGCGAGCTTCCTCTCGATCTCGGCGGCCGCGCTCCCGATGTCTCGACCCTCCGTCTGCATGAGCACGTGGGCCGCGCGCTGGAGCTGGTTCCGTTCGATCGCGATGGGACCGACGGAGCGCGCGACCCTGCCGTAGGCGCCGAGCGGGACCGCCTTGCCGGCCTCGCTCACCCGGACCGGGATCTGCGCGAGCGCGTTCGGATCGGCCACCGCCTTTCCGTCGTAGTACGTGACGACGTAGTAGGACTGGCCGTTGTTCGGATCGATCCAGACGCTCGGCGTGTTGATGTTGCCGAGGGTCGCCTCGAGCGTGGTCTGCGCGGCGCTGCGCGCCGTCACGCCGACGAGGCCTGCCTCGTCGCGCGCCGTCTCCACGCGGACCTCCGGGTAGTTCGTCTCCAGAGAAACGCGAACGTCCCGCACGCCCGGGACCGTCCGGGCCACCTCCGCGACGGCTCGAGCCTGCGAGTCGAGCTCGGCGAGGTTGTTCCCTCTCACCTCCACGACCAGCGGCGCGACGTACCCGTTCGCAAAGACGCTCGCGACGAGCCCGCCGGGCCACTGGAGGAACTCCACGCCCGGATACTTCCGGTTCAGGATCTCCCGCATCCGGTCCGCGATCTCTCGCTGCGAGAGCGTGCGCTTCTCTTCGTCCGCGAGCGCGAGGCGGATGAAGCCCATGTGAGGGCCGTTGTTCGGGCTCGTCATCGCGCTCCGCGCATTGTTCGGCGAGCCGACGTTCGTGAGGACGAGCTCGACGTTCCCCTTCGGGAGCTCCGCCGCGAGCGTCTTTCCCATCTCCGCGATCTTCTTCGCCGCATCTTCGAGCGAGATGCCCGGGGAGAGGCGCACGTAGACGCGCTCCATGGACTCGTCGATCTCCGGGAAGAACGTGCTCGGGAGACGCCCCGCCGCCCAGCCGGCAAACACGGTGAGCGCAAGGCACGCGCCGATGACCGTCCACCGGAACGGGAGCACGCGACGGAGCGCGAAGGCGTAGCGCTCGGCCACGCCGTCTATGAACGCCGCGACGGCCTTGCCGAGCCGTCCCTGCTCGGCGTGGCCGAGGAAGAACCGGCACGCGACGGGCGTGACGCAGACGCTCACGAAGTAGCTCGCCGTCATCGCCATCGCGACCGTCAGGGCGAGCGGCGCGAAGAGCTTCTTCGCGAGTCCGGCAAGGAGGAGCACCGGCAAGAGGACGGCCATCGTCGTCAGCGTGGACGCGAGCACCGGGAGCGCGACGGCGTTCGTCCCCTCGAGCGCCGCCCGGTACGTCCCGAGCCCCAGGCGCTGGTGCCGGTGGATCGACTCGAGCACCACCACCGCGTCGTCGACGAGACGGCCCATGGCGAGCGTCAGCCCGCCGAGCGTGAAGGCGTTCAGCGTCTGCCCGGTCGCATAGAGCACGATCAACGTGATGGCGAACGAGAGCGGGATGGCGACGGACACGATGAGCGTCCCCCGGACGCTCTGTAGGAACAGGAGGATGACGAGCGCGATGAGAACGAGCGCCTGGACGACCTCCTGCTTCAGGCCGTGGTACGTCGTCCGCACGAACGTCGACTGATCGAACACCGCCTTGACCGAGACGCCCTGCGGGAGATCCTTCAGGTTCTGGACGGCCTTCTTCACGGACTCGACGATCTCGATCGTATTTCCGCCGGGGATGCGGAGCACGTTGAGATAGACCGCGCCCTCTCCGTTCACGGACACGGCCTGCGTCTCGGGGCTGCCGCCGTCCTCCACCCTCGCGACGTCCCGGATGAGGACGGGCTTGTCGCCACGCATCTTGACGAGCGCGTCCCCGATGGTCGCGACCCGCTGCGGCACCGCGTTCGTGTACACGTTCGAGTCGAACCTCGGAGAGATGAACACGCCCGACGGCAGGAGCGCGTTCGACTGGGAGACCGCGGCCGCGACGTCGCTCGACGTCACGCCGCGCGCCTGCGCCGAGACCGGGTCCACCACGACGTTGATCTGCCGCTGCCGGCCCCCGTTGATGGACGCGCTGGCGACTCCCGGAATGCCTTCCAGGATGGGTTCGATGTTGTTCAGGGCGTAGTCGTAGAGCTGTGGACCGCTGAGGCCGCCGCCGGAGACCGCGACCTGGACGACGGGAGCGTTCGACGGATCGTACTGGAGGACGAACGGTGGCAGGACGCCGAGGGACTTCGGCACCGCGGACATGGCGAAGGCGACCTGCTGCTGCACGAGCGTCTGCGCCGAGTTGAGGTCCGTCCCCCACTTGAGCCACACGTAGACGATGCTGAGGTTGTTCCGGGAGAGGCTCTCCACGTGGTCGACTCCCGGAGTCGCGCTCACGTATTTCTCGATGCGCCAGGTGAGCGTCTTCTCGACGTCCTTCGGGCCGAGCCCGGGAGCCAGCGTCCCGACGACGAGCACGGGGGGAGTGAGCTCGGGGAACGTGTCCACGCTCATGCGGGGCGTGACCACCGCGGAGAACACCACGAGCGCGATCGAGATCATCAAGATCGCGATCGGGTTCCGGAGCGAGAGTCCAGTCACAGGGTTCTCCCGCCCACGGCGGCCGCGGCCGGGAGGGAGACCCGCTGCAGGGGCTTCTCCTGCGTTTCGGTGCGAGGCGGTCCGCCGGCTCCCCCTTCCTTCTCGATCTCGGCTGCCACCTTGTCTCCGTCGTTCAGGAGAGCTCGGCCCTCCGTGACGACGAGCGACCCAGGCTTCAGAGTCGGTTCGAGGTACACCTTGCCGCCGCGCTCGCCCAGCATCCGGGCCACCCGCGTGTGCGCGATCCCGTTCTCCACGACGAACACGCTCGCCTTCGACCCGCGGACGGAAGCGGCGAGCAACGGGACCTCGACGGCGGGGACGGGATCGCCCACGTCGATCCGGAGCTCGCCCGTCGTGCCGACCGGGATGGAACGGTCGGGATTGGGTACGTCGATCTCGAAATGAACCGTCCGGGTCGCATCGTCGGCGGCCGGCGCGCGGCGGGCCACCTTCCCGACGAGCTCCTTCCCGGTCGAGAGCACGCGGATGCCGACCTCGGTCCCCGGGGCGACGACGTCGAAGTCGACCTCGGGCGCGTCGCCGGAGACCCGGACGACGCTCCGATCCACGACCGCCACGATCGACCTCCCCGGACGGACGAAGGCCCCCGGATCGATCGCTCGCGTCGCGACCTCGCCATCGAAGGGAGAACGGAGCACGCAGTCGTTCACCTCGAGCGTGCTGCCGAGGAGCTTGGCCTGGGTGGCGAGCAACTGCGCCTGCTGGGCCGCGCTCTGCGCGGTCTTCTGCTCGGCCTCGTTCGGGGAGACGAACCCGCCGTCGAGGAGGCCCTGCACGCGGGCCGCCTCGTGCGCCACGGCCTTCTGCTGGGCCTCGAGGGCGCGGGCCTGCATGGCGACGGCCTGGCTCGTCGCGCTCGCGTTCCGGCAATCGAGAGTCGCGAGCACGTCTCCCTTCTTCACGGCGGCGCCCGGTCGCACGAGCACCGTGTCCACGTACGCGGAGACGAGCTGCGGGCCGACGTCGGCCCTCACCCACGGCTCGATCGTGCCGACGTAGGTGCGGGACGCGCGAAACGTCGTCTCGGCTGCCGCGATCGCCGTCACGAGCTTCGGCGCGTTGCTCAACGAGACGGTGTTGGTATTGGACTCCGCGTGGCGGAGCAGGACCACGCCGAGGCCCACGAGGATGACGGCGCCGCCGGCGATTCCGAGCGGAAGCATCCGTGAGCGCGTGCCGGGCGAATTCATCGCCTCCCCGACAGCGCGCTGCTCGAGCCCTTCCGGATCGGTCTTTGGTGCCACGTCGTTCACGTCACGGTCCTTCCGCGATGGATCGCCCGAACGCTGCGCGAGCCCGGGCCAGCTCGAATTGTCCGAGCGCGAGCTGAATGTCCGCGTCCGTCCGCAGGGCTTCCGCGTCGGCGAGCTCGACGCTCGTCCCGAGGCCGGCTCGGAACCGAGCGTCGGCCTGGTCGTAGTTCGCCTTGGCCGCGTCCACGGCGCGGCGGAGCCCGGGCAACGCCTCTCTCGCGACGTCGACCGCCACGTACGCTTCCCGGACTACCGCGACGTCTTCCTGGCGGACCAGGTCCATTTCCTCGCGACGGACCTGCTCTTCGGCGCGGGAAGCGCTCTCTCGGGCGTTGACGACCCCGTCGAAGAGCGGCCACGTGAGCACGAGGCCGACATCCCAGTTCGGTACGTTCGGAATGAAGCCGCTGCCGTCCGCGCCGGGACCGCTCGACGGCGTGGCGCCCCCCGCCCGACCGGAGAACGTGCCCGTCGCGGAGAGATCGGGGCGAAGCGACGCGCCGATGGCGCGCGTTCGAGCCTCCTCGGCGTGGAGCTCCGAGAGGGCTGCCCGGAGACGCGGGTCCCTCGCGGAAGCGCGTTCGATCGCATCCGCGAGCGACGGCATCTCCGCGGGGTTCGGCGGGCTCGACGCCACGTCGAGGGCGGAATCCGGCGCGCCGACCACGGCCGCGAGAACCGTCTCCGCGGTCGCGAGATTCCCCCGAGCGCGCATTCGCCCGATGTCGAGCTTCGTGAGCTCCGACTCGGCGCGGGTGAGCTCGATCGGCGGACGGAGGCCGGCCGTCACGCCGGCCTTCGCGAGATCGCGGTGAACGCGCGCGCGCTCGTAAGCGTCTTCGGACGCCTGGACGATCGACTTCGACGCGAACACCGCGAAGTACGCCTCCTCGACGTCGAACGTCACGTCGAGCGCCGTGCTCGCGGCACGCTCCCTCTCCACGTCGACGAGCGCGTCGGCCGCGGCCGCCTCGGCGGCGATGCGGCCGAAATCGAACACCTCCTGATTGGCTCCGATGCCCGCGAGCGTGGACGCGTAGGGGCGAAAGGTTCCCTTCGAGACCGCCCGCGTCCCGCCGATGCGAGGAAGATCGGGGACGTCCACGGTGACGTAGCTCGCGGTCGTCTGGTTCGCCGTGGCACCGAATAGCTGGGCCGTGACGCCGAACCGGGGAAGCCACGCCGCTCGCGGAACGTCGGCGGCGCTCTTCCGGGCGGCGATCCGCGCCATCGCCGTTCGAATGGCGGGCTGGTGAGCCTTCGCGTAGGCGATGGCTTCGGCGAGCCCCACGGCCCGTGGCGCCGCAGCCGGGGGCAGAAGAGGCTCGGCACGCACGGAGCTCACTGCGAGCAACGACAGCAAGAAGGTTCTTTTCGAGAGGACGCCTGCCATGCGGCGACAGCGGCGCAAGCACGTTGCGTGCCGCCGGCGAACCACCCAAAAACACCCGAGATCGTCGCGGCTTCCGAGCGGCGGCTCGGAGATTTTCCCACCCCGGGTCGGCGAAACGCCGGATCGCGGGAAGGCGCTCGGAACGATCTCCCGTGAAATCGCCGGCGTTCCTGCTGGTCCGCGTCTTGCTCTTGCGGGCACGACGTGCGGAGCCTTCCGACCAGGATCGTTGCCGTGCCGAGTCACCGGCGGCCACCACGAGTGTCGGCCTGGGGCCCCGGAACTTCGATGGCGGTGGCCATCGCCCTGGTCGTCGCTCTCGGTTACTGGGACGTGACGCAGGAGTGGGACCGGGCGCTGGCGGACTTCGCTCAGGAACAAGCGACGCTGGCGCAGGGCCTCGCGTCCGCCGTCTCGGGCCGGGCCCGGGCGCTCGGCGCGGCTCCGGCGGCGGCGAACGACCTGCTCTCGGACGTGCGCTCGGTCGAGCGTCCCGCGAGCTTGCGTCTTCTGCTGGTCCGTCCCGGCCAGGGCGGGCTGTCCACGTCGGACGGTCACAGCGTGCGGGACGCAGCCGTCGAGCGCGCCGTGTCCGAAGGAACGCCGTGGGTCCGGCTGGAACGAAACGAAGCGCCGGCCTTCGGTCTTCCGAGACGCACGGCGGTGGTCGGCATCGCCGGGTTCGACGCGCCGCAAGGCAACGGGGCCATCGTCGTCGCGGCGACCGCGCTCCGCATGCGAGACCGGGAGCTCCGCGCGCAGTGGCGGTCCGTCGGCGGGACGGTGCTCGCGTCGGGGCTCGTCCTCCTCTTCGGCGGCATGGCCATGCGAAGGCAGCGGAAGGAGCTAGAGCTCGCCGGGGAGCTCGCGATCAAGGAACTCGAGCACGAGCGAGAGGAAGAGCTCGTGCACGTCGACAAGCTCGCCACGATGGCGGCCCTCGCAACCGGCATCGCTCACGAGGTCTCCACGCCGCTCGGAGTGATCGTCGGACGCGCGGAACAGCTGCTCCCGAAGGTCTCTCACGACGCGCGCGCGAAGAAGAGCGTCGAATCCATCATCGACCAAGGAACCCGCATCGACCGGGTGGTGCGCGGCTTCCTGAACCTGGCGCGAGGACAGTCTCCCACGCTCGAGCACGTGAGCCCGCGAGCGGTCGTCGAGGCCGTCGAGGAGCTGGTCGAGCACCGATTCGAGAAGGCCGGCGTCCGCCTCGAGGTGCGCCTCGACCGGGACCTCCCCGACGTCGCCTGCGACCCTCGTCTGCTCGAGCAGGTGCTCATCAACCTCCTTCTGAACGCCTGCGACGCTTGCGAGCCGGGTGGACACGTCGAGCTCCTCGTCCGGGCGGACAGCGAACGAGTGGGCTTCGTCGTGACGGACGACGGCAGCGGGATCACTCCGGAAGCCGCCGCCCGCGCGACGGAACCCTTCTTCACGACCAAGCCCGCCGGGCAGGGCACGGGCCTCGGGCTCGCCATCGCGAACGAGATCGTGAAACACCACGGCGGGGACCTCTCGATCGCCCCCAGGCGCATCGACGAAAATCGGAACGAGACTCGGGGCACCCGCGCTTCCGTCGACCTCCCGGCAGTGAAGAGGCAGGCATGACGATTCCGAACGGGTCTCGGACCCGACCGGCAAAGCCCCGCGTGCTGGTCGTGGACGACCAGCTCCCGATGGCCGAGACGCTGGCCGACGGGCTCGCCGAGCGCGGGTTCGACGCGACCCCGATGGACTCGAGCCGGGAAGCGGCGAAGGTCGTCCAGGACTTCGACGTGCTCGTCACCGATCTCCGCATGCCGGAGCTCGACGGGATCGGTTTGCTGGACGTCTCCAAGCGGCAGGACCCGGGACGACCGGTCATCGTCATGACCGCGTTCAGCGCCGTCGACTCCGCGATCGACTCGATACGCCGCGGCGCGTATCACTACCTCACGAAGCCGTTCAAGGTGGACGAGCTCGCCCTCTTCCTCGAACGTGCCCTGGACGAGCTCAAGCTCCGCAGGGAGACCGTTTCACTCCGCCGGGCGCTGAAGGAGCGCTTCTCGGTGAGCGCCTTCGTCGCGGAGAGCGAAGCCATGCGAGCCGTCTCCGACCTCGTGCATCGCGTGGCGGACACCGCCGTGCCCGTGCTCGTCGTCGGAGAGACGGGAACCGGCAAGGGGCTCGTGGCGCGCGCCCTGCATTCGAACGGAGCCCGTGCCGGCGCGCCGTTCGTGACCGTGAACTGCGCGACGCTCCCCGAGCATCTCCTCGAGAGCGAGCTGTTCGGCCACACGAGGGGCGCATTCACGGGCGCGACCACGGACCGGGTGGGGCTGTTCGAGGCGGCGAACGGCGGCACCGTGTTCCTCGACGAGATCGGCGAGCTGTCGCCGGGCCTCCAGGCGAAGCTCCTCGACGTGCTGGAGCGGAGCGTCGTCCGGGCAGTCGGCGCGAACCGCGAACGCCCGGTCGACGCGCGTGTCGTGGCGGCGACGCATCGAAACCTGAGGGACAGCGTGACGGAAGGACGGTTCCGGGAGGATCTCCTCTATCGGCTCGACGTCGTGACGATCCAGATCCCTCCGCTCCGGCAACGTCGGGAGGACGTCCCGGCGCTCGTCGAGCACTTCCTCCGCGAGTCCTTCGCGAGGCATCCGGGCTCGCGGATCCAGCGCTTCTCCCCGGACGCGATGCGCCGTCTGGTCGAGTACGGCTGGCCCGGTAACGTCCGCGAGCTCGAACACTACGTCGAAAGGACCGTCCTCCTCGGCAAGAACTCCGTCGTGGAAGTCGAGGATCTTCCGCCCGCGATGACCCGGAACGGCGAAATCGACATCGACTTCGGAGCGAGCGTCCTCCCTCTCCGCGAGTTGCAGCGGAGGTACGTGGTCTGGGCCTACGAGCGCCTCGGTTTCCGCAAGCTGGTCACCGCCGAGAGGCTCGGCATCGACGACAAGACGCTCGCGCGCTGGCTCTCGCGCGAGCCGGCGGAAACGACGGGGACGTGACGGCGCTTCAACGAGCCGCGCCGTGCGTTTCTTCTCGGCGTGACCACTCGAAACGCATCAACGAGCTCGACGCCTCGGGGGCAGGCGCGCGCGACTCCGGACCGTCGGCCACCGCGTCGTGTTGCTTCTGTGGCCGACTCACCCGTGTCGCGCGGGGCGCGTTCGAGAGCCCCGCCTGAAAGGAGCCGCTGCATCCCGTGAGCGCCGCCATCCCGATCGCGGCGAGGACGCCGCCGAGGAATCTTCTTGCCTGTCGGCGCGTGTGTCGTCCGCGGACCATGTTCGCCTCCGCACTCCCACCGTGACACGCCCGAGGTGACGTCGCCACACGCGGCGCCCGGTCACGCGCCGCGGCGGACCCGGCAATTTTCCGAGTCCGTTCATCCTCGCGCGTTCTGGACACGGCTTTCTTCCGTTGCCCACCAGCATCGGGACGGCGCGCGGCCTCACGATTCCCTCGGAGGCAATGGCAAACCCGGCGCGGGCTCCGCCGGCGTCAGCCTCGGAGCGCCTTCGCCGCGGCCGAGGCACGCTCGTACCGCCGATTGACTTCGTCCCAGCGGACGTTCCCGAAGAATGCCTCGATGTACTTCGCGGCCGCGGCGCCGAAGTCCATCTGATACGCGTGCTCGTACATGTCCATCACGAGCAGGGGAACGGCGGCCGCTGGCACCTGCGTGTGATTCCCCGACCAGCAGGTTCGAAGTGCCGCCGTGTCGAGCTCGAGCGCGAGGATCACCCAGCCGCTACCGCCACCCAGCCCGGCGCCCGTGGCGCGGAAATGCTCCTCCCAGCGCGCCGACGTGCCGTACGCCTCCGTCAGTGCTCGTTCGATCGTCCCGGAACGCTTTCCGTCGCCGCCGAGGTTTCCGAAGTACGCCTCGTGAAGGGTCTTCGAGTTGCGAAACGTGAGCTCGCTCTGCCGGAGGCCTGCGACGACGAACGCCGGCGTGTCGGCGGTGATCTGCGAAAGCTCCTGCTCGACCTTGTTCAGGTTCTTCACGGCGCCCGCGTAGTTGTTGTCGTGGTGGGACACGATCATCTTCTCGGAAATGCCGTTGAGGGCGGTGGACTTGAAAGGAAGCGGAACGACGGTGTGCCCGCCCGCGAGCGCGGGAGGAGACGGCGTCGAGGACGCCGGCTGGGCGCTCGCTGGCCGCTCGGCGATCGGTCCGACCGGCGCGGGCGGAGCGCTCTTGGCGAGAGCGGGGTGCGCGCATCCGACGAGTGTCGTGGTGCTGGAGGCGAGCGCGACGAGGGCGTCGCGTCGCGTGAGGACTTTCGAGTGATCCGACATGGGTGCTCCTAGGGTCGCTCGCGCGAGCGCGGCCGTCGATTCGAGCTTTGCTCGCGGAGGGTTCGCTCGCCTCGACGGACCCGGAGCGTATGTCCCACGCGAATCACGCGCCAGGGGTCCAAGCCGACGGTCATCCGTCGAAACGCGGCATCGTGTCGTAAACGCCGGCTGCGGAAAGCCAGAGTCTCGGCAAATGCCGCTTTCGTCCGGGCTCGGGAAGATCCTCGTACGCGGCTCCGTCGCGCTCGTGCGCGTACTGCTCGGGCGCGCGTGCCAGCTCGGAGCCCGCGAAGTCGCCGGGCGGTCGGGTGCCGACGGCGGACATCCCGAGATGTGGGAACGGCCGCCGCGACGGCGTTTCAGGCCGAGGGCGGGCGGATGGTTGCGGTCCGACATCGCGTACGAAAGGATCGCCGGAAGATGCCCTACGCCGATCCACTCGGGCTCGTCGGCCAGCACCTCGGGCGCTACGTCGTGCGCGAGCTGTCGACGGCGGGTGGCGTCGCGCTCATCTATCGCGGAGAGCACGATGCGCTGAAGAGCAGCGTCGCCATCAAGGTGCTCCGCCCGGAGCTCGTGGAAGATGCCGTTCGCCCGACGCTCGAGCAGATGTTCCTGCGGGAGGCGCAGATCCTGAGTCAGCTCCGCTCGGACGACATCCTCCGCGCCCTCGACCACGGCCGCGTCGTCTGTCCGGGAGACGGAGCCGAGCGTCCGTACATCGTCGTGGATTGGCTCGAGGGGCATCCGCTCGTCGAAGAGCTGGAGCGCCGCGCGATGGACGGCCGTCCGTACACGCTCGGGGAAGCGATCGAGCTGCTCGAGCCGGTGGCGCGCGCGCTGTCCGTCTGCCACGAAGCGGGCATCGTCCACCGGGACGTGAACCCGCGGAACGTGTTCCTGGAGATCTCCGGACCGGACAGGCCCCCGCGCGCGAAGCTCATCGACTTCGGTTTCGCGAAGGAAGTGGCGCGCACCGAGGCGCTGCGCCTGCAACGAGTCGACGGAACGTTGCTCGCGCGAAGCCCCGACTACGCCGCGCCCGAGCACTACGACCGAGAGGCGTACGGCGAGCTCTCCGAGAACACCGACATCTACACGCTCGCGCTGATGCTCGTGGAGATGCTCACGCTCGCCCCGCCGCTCCGCGGGATCACGGACGCGGAGCTCCGCGCGGCGACGACGAACCGCGACGACCGACCGACGCCGAACCGCCGCGGCGCCCACGTTTCGCCGGAAGTGGAGGGCCTCTTCGCGGAGGCGCTCGCCATCGACCAGTTCGAGCGCCCCGGGGTCCTCTCGGACTTCTGGGCTCGCCTGAAGGCGGCCGCGAACGCGGCTCCCCCGGCCGAGCCGCCCGAGCCCGGCGCGGGCTCCGGCGCGGGATCGCCGTCGGCCGGTGCGCTCGAGTCATCGAAGCCCCCTCCGGCCGGCGCTCGACGCACCGGACGCGCGTTGGTCGCGTTCCTCGTCGTTGCGACGCTCGGCGGGGTGGCGGCCGGGGCTTACCGATGGTTCCGGAGGCCCCTGGAGTGCCCCGCCGGGTTCGCCGACTGCAACGGCGCCCGCACGGACGGCTGCGAGACGGATCTCCGCCGGGACGCGGCGAATTGCGGCGCGTGCGGGACCGCCTGCGGCCCCGGAGCGTCCTGCGAAGATCGCGCGTGCCGGGCGGCGAGCTGCGCGCCGCACCTCGGAGACTGCAACCACGAGCCGTCCGACGGCTGCGAGACGGACCTCGCCACGGACCAGAAGAACTGCGGCGCCTGCGGCGCGTCGTGCAGCGAGAACGGCGCGAAGCAGGTCCGGTGCGTGGCCTCCCGGTGCGAGAGCACGTGCCGCGCCGGCTTCGGCGACTGCGACCGCTCTCCGTCGAACGGCTGCGAGACGGCACTTTCGAGCGACGCCTCGAACTGCGGGCGGTGCGGCGCCGCCTGCGGCAGCACCCCGTGCGAGGACGGCCTCTGCGTTCCCACCGTCCTCGCGAACGCGGTCTCGGCGGGCGTCCTCGCCGTCGACCACGGCGTCGCCTACTTCCGGGGCGCGCGAGGCGACGAGGTCGAACGCGCCGCACCCGACGGCACGCACGGGTCCGTCGTATCGAACGTCGCCGGCGTGACGGCACTCGCCGTCGGTGGCGGCCGCGTCGTCTGGGTCTCGGCCGACCACGGCGTGTTCGCGCGACCGCTCGACGACGCGAAGGCGACCCCCCGCCGGATCGCCGGGCCGCTGGCGAGCGATACGCCCCTCGTCGTCGCATCGGACGGGACCGTGTCGTGGTCGAACCGTGCGGAACGATCGTCGGCGGGTGGGGCACGGGACCGCGCGGCGCCGCCCGCCGCGCTTCGTCGCATCTTCTCCGTCTCCCTCGAGGCGCTGGGGGAAAAGGAAAAGCCCCGGACGTTCGAGTGCAACGTCTGGCCCCGCACCTTCACGGCCGATCGCGAGGGCACGTATTGCTGCGACGCCGGGAAGCCCCTCTCGCGCGTCGAGTGCTCGCACGGACGCTGCACGAGCGAGTCCTTCGACGCCCTCTGTCCGGACGAGCTCCAGATGGATCGAGACCGGCTCTACTTCGCGCAGGACGTCCGAGTCCTGTCGCTCGACAGGAAGAGCGGCAAACTGAAGGCTCTCTCGAAGCGCCGGCGGCACCCGCGCTCGCTCGCCCTCGACGCGGGCTTCCTCTACTGGATCGAAGGCGAGCATCCCGCCGAAGTGTGGAGGGTCGCCGCCGATGCCGACGGTAACGCCGCTCCGGAGCTCGTCGCGCGACGAAAGACGCCGCTCACGTCCCTGGCCGCGGAGGCATCGACGGTCTACTTCGTCGGCGACGCTCCCCAGGGAAAGGGGAGCGCGCTCTACGAACTCCCCCTGTCGTCCAGGTAGGGCTCGCCAGACGGTTCATCGACGCGCCGGCGTTCGTCCCGCGCAAGATCTGCGACCGCGCGCCCCCTGCTCGGTCGCGTGCGCAGCGCGTGCGTCCATCCCCCTGGCCACAAAAACGTCCGCGCGCGATGGCGCACGTTCGGTCACTACCCGTGGTATCGAGAGCTGAGCGTCGCCCGGCCGAGCCGAAAACATCGTGAGAGCGTCACCGGACTTCCGTCGTCTGTTCCAGGCCGCCCCCGGATGCTACCTGGTCCTCTCGCCCGATCTCACCATCGTCGGCGTGAGTGACGCGTACCTCCGCGCGACCATGACTCGACGAGAGGACATCGTCGAGCGACCTCTCTTCGAGGTCTTCCCGGACAATCCGGACGATCCCGCGGCGGACGGCGTGGCGAAGCTCCGTGCCTCCCTCGAGCGAGTCCTCTCGCATCGGCGCCCGGACAGGATGGAGATCCAGAAGTACGACATCCGGCGACCGGAGTCCGAGGGCGGAGGCTTCGAGGAGCGTCACTGGAGCCCCGTCAATTCGCCCGTCCTGACCGATGACGGAAGCGTGGAGTACATCATCCACTGCGTCGAGGACGTGACGGATCTCGTGCAGCTGAGAGAGCGAGAAGCGCGCCACGACGAGACCGTCCAGCAGCTCGTCGTTCGCTCCGAGAGGCGGTTCGCGCAGCTCCTCGACACGGCCCCGGACGCCATCGTCGTCGTCACGGAAGGCGGGTCGATCGAGCTGGTCAACACGAGGGCCGAATCCTTGTTCGGCTACGCTCGTGCGGAACTCCTCGGCAGGCCGATGGACCTGCTCGTGCCCGAGCGATTTCGGGACGTGCACCGCGGCCACGTCGCGGCCTTCTTCACCGGCCCCACGGCTCGACCGATGCGCGACGGCCTGGAGCTCTTCGGCCGCCGGAAGGACGGCACGGAGGTCCCCATCGAGGTGAGCTTGAGTCCCCTTCGCACGGACCGCGGAATGACGGTCTCCGCCGCGATCCGGGACACGACGGAGCGAAGACAAGCGGAGGCAGCGGCCAGGCTCGTCGCCGATCGCCTCGCGAGCGCCGTGGAGAGCATGCAGGACGCCGTCGCGCTGTTCGACGCCGACGACCGGATGGTGCTTTGTAACAGCGTCTATCGCCGTCTGTTCCCGTCCACACAGGGGCCGCTGCTCGGATCGACCCACGAGGACCTTCTGGATGGATGGCTTCCGGGAGCCGCGCTACCCGCCGGGGTCGATCGGGACGCTTTCAGGCGACAATGCTCGAGCGGCCGACGGGAGCGACCGCGAACGATCGACGTTCGCATGGCGGACGGGCGGAGCCTTCGTTTCTTCAGCCAGCCGACGCCCGAAGGCGGTGTCGTCGAGGTCGTCTGGGACGTCACCGAAGACGAGAAGCGAAGCGAGGAGCTTCGCGTCGCCCGCCGTGACGCGGAGGCCGCCAGCGAGGCGAAGAGCGACTTCCTGTCGTCCATGAGTCACGAGCTCAGAACGCCCATGAACTCGATCCTGGGATTCGCGCAGCTCCTTCAGCGCGACCGGAAGGAGCCTCTGTCCGAGCGGAACCTGGATCGGGTCCGGCAGATCCTCGGCAGCGCCGAACACCTGCTCCGCCTGATCGACGACATCCTGGACCTCGCCCGGATCGAGTCGGGTCGCGTCTCCGTTTCGACGGAGCCCGTCGATGTCTCGGACGTGCTCGCCGAGGTGACGAGCTCGCTTGGGCCCATCGCGGCTCGCCGCGGAATCGCGCTCGAAACGAGGCCGCTACCGCCGGCCCTGGCGATGGCGAAGGTCGATCGCGTTCGCTTCATCCAGATCCTCATGAACCTCGGCTCGAACGCCATCAAGTACAACCGGGACCATGGCGGGCGCGTCGTATTCGAGGTGTCCGTCCCGGACCCGGGGCACGTCCGGATCCTGGTCGAGGACTCCGGAATGGGCATCCCCTTCGAGAAGCAGAGCGTGCTGTTTCAACCGTTTCAGCGAGCAGGGCAAGAAGCCGGCCCCATCCAGGGAACGGGAATCGGGCTCGTCATCACCAAGCGCCTCGCGGAACTGATGCGCGGAAGCGTCGGGTTCCGGAGCACCCCGGGCGAGGGGTCCGCGTTCTGGGTGGACCTTCCCGTGGACGAGTCGGGCAGGCCGGCCGCGCCTCCCCCGAGTACCCGTGCGCGTGACGTGGATCTCGTCGGGGCCCGCGAGCGCAGGGTACTCTACGTCGAGGACAACCCCGCCAACGTGGCTTTCATGCGCGACCTCCTCGGAAGCGTCGACGGCGTCACCCTCACGACGGCTCCGACGGCCGAGGAGGGCGTGACGACGGCGAAGAGCCTCCGTCCGGACGTCGTCCTGATGGACATCAATTTGCCGGGCATGAGCGGCCTGGAGGCGCTCGAGGTGCTTCGGAGCCTGCCCGAGACGCGTCACATTCCCGTCATCGCGCTCACCGCAGCGGCCACCGCGCGCGATCGCGAGCGCGGGACGCGAGCCGGCTTCAATCACTACCTCACGAAGCCCGTGAGAGTCGAAGAGCTCCTCGAGGTGCTGGCGGGGGTGTTCGCGACCTCGCCCCCGGACTAGGGCGGCGCCGCCAGCGCCGGTTGCGCAATCCGTGCGCCTCCGTCGGGGAGCGATTCCGCTGCGCGCCGAGCAAACGGACCGGCACCGAAGTTGCAGAGGCGAACGGCCATGAACGCCGAAGCCTTCGATCGCGCCGAGACGCTGGCGTCACACACGGGCCCGACGGAGACCCCGCGCAGCGCCGAGTGGATCGGGCGCCTCGTCGGCGGGAAGTATCGGATCGTCGAGAAGCTGGACGAGGGCGGCACCTCGACCGTGTTCGCGGGACAGGACGCGGATTCGGGGAAGCCGGTCGTCGTGAAGCTGCTGGCAAGCGCGTTTGCGTTCGATCCGGAGGTCCGAGCGCGATTCTGCGCCGAGGCCGACATGCTGAGGCGGGTCGAGCACCCGCACGTCGTGCGCCTCAAAGACGACGGCTGGACGGATTCTGGTCTGCCGTTCCTGGTGCTCGAGTTCCTCGAGGGCGAGCCTCTTCGAGATCGCATCCGCCGCGGGCCGATGCCTCTCGGTGACTGCGTCCGCATCGCCGGCCAGATCGGCGAGGCGCTCGCGGCTGCCCACGCTCGAGCGATCGTTCATCGCGACGTCAAACCGGCGAACATCTTCCTCTGCACGGATGAGGACGGACGGGTCCACGCGAAGTTGCTGGATTTCGGCATCTCCAAGGAGCTCGACTCCGACGTCCCGGAGTCCGCGGGTGAAGGCTTGCTCGGGACGCCGGAGTACATGGCCCCCGAGCAGGCAAACGGCTGCAACGACCTCGTCGACGCGCGCACGGACCAGTACGCGCTCGCCCTCGTGCTCTACGAAATGCTCACGCGCCAGCGGCCGTTCGCCGGACGCGACGTGGCCGCCACGCTGAACCGCGTCCGCAGCGCGTCCTTGCCCCCCGTCTCCATGCTGCTCCGCGGCCTCGGGTCGGCGCTCGACGGCGTGTTCGAGCGCGCGCTGGCGAAGTCGCGGGACGCACGCTTCCGCGGGATGGAGGAGTTCTCGCGAGGGTTGGAGGACGCTCTCCGCGGTCATCTGGAAGGAGGGGGTGCGGTGCTCGCCGGCGTCCCGACCGCCGGCGCCGTCGGCGAGCCGGCGAACGAGGTGACCATGCCGTCGAGCGCGCCGCCGCCGCCCGACTGGTTCGTCTGCGCGCCCCTGAGCAGCGGAGTTTCCGCGGTCGACTGATCGCGAGACGGACGCACTCGGTCTCCACCGTCCGCCGCCGTGCTCTTCACCAGCGGAGCACGGCGCGCATCTCGGCCGCGAGGTCTTCGCCCATCAGGCGGTGCGTTTCCACGGTGGGGTGGCGATAGCAGCCAAGGCCGTTCCTCGGTTCCTGCGGAGGCACGCGAATGTGACGAATCCGGGCGTCTCCGCGCGTCTGCCGATCGTGGACGACCTCGTCGAGATACTCACGGGCGCGCTGGAGGCTCTGCCCGGTGAGCATCGGGCCGATCAGGACGAACAGGTACGCCTGCGGATAGCGTTCTCGGAGCTGGGAGACGAAGCGCTCGTAGGCGGTCACGAACCGTCTACCCGGATCTCCCTTGTGGAAGTCGCTGGTGCCCAGATTGACGATCACGGCGTCCGGAACGAACGAGAAGTCCCAGCGGCTCTTCGGGTCGGTCGGGAGAGCGCGAGCGAACAGTGCCGGCATCGCTTCGTCGGTCGAGCCGTCGTAGTTGCGAAACATGCCCTTTCCGGACCAGCACTCCGTGTGCAGATCCGCGTCGACGGCGCGAGCCGCCACCGACGCGTACGCCGCGTAGTTGTTCTCCGTCGTGTAACGGAACCGGCACGGGTCGACGTCTTCCGCGCCGTAGCCGCACGTGATGGAGTCCCCGATCACCTCGAGGGCGTGAGCGTGCACCGGAGGCGAGAGGAGCCGGCCCCCGGGCGCGGACAGGCCGTAGAAGGTCGAAGGCGCCTCGTCGTCGGGCTCGGTGAGCCGCCACAAGACGACTTCGTGCATCCCGAGCGAGAGATCTTCCGCGAGGCGGTACTTCCGGCGTCCCCCGACCCCTCCGATTCGCGACAGCGGTTTTCCGTCCACGACCACCTGGAACCAGCCGTCCTCGCCGGCATCCAGATCCGCGACTATGGACCGACCCCGGAAGCGAGCGTCGATGCTGACTCCTGACCACTGGAACCGGGGAGATTGGGTGCCGCTCGTCCGGCCCACGATCCGGAAGCCTGGGCCAGTGGCCGCTGCCGCCGACGGAACTTCGAAGAGCTCGGACGGGGAGGAACGGCTGCGAGAGTACCGCGCCTCGTCGCCGTCGGCCGGGGTGCCGACGCAGGCCACGAGGGCCACCGCGAGCGCGCGGAGCGACGACATCACGACCTCTCGGGCGTCATCCGAGCCGGTGCGAGGGCACCGACGGGTTCTCGGTCGAACATCTGGCGTGCTCCTGCTCGAGGTGCGCGGGGTCTCTGCCCGTCCGTCTCCCCGGGTGCTGTCGCCAGCGCTGCAGCGCCCGTGCCAGCCGCTCGCGCGCACCCGCACGAGACACGCACCCGAGAAACGGGTCGCGCTCGCGGGGCCGCGGCCCCGGTTCCCGTGCGCCCCCTGCGACGAATCGCAAACTCTGCGCCCCTCCGGAGCGGCACTCGCGACGCTCGACGACGCCGTCGCGAGCTTCCTCGAGCGGCGGGAGCGGGGGAGCCGAAATCCGCGGCTGCTCCGCGTGGATGCGCTCCGGGGGCACGATCCTTGCTGACGCTCCGATCGTCATGTCGGCCGCCCAGGTACTCGACGTCGCGCGGCCGGCACCGTCGGGAGACGTTCGCCCGCGTCGCCGGCAATGGCTGCGCGTCGTGCGCTGGGGCGCACTCGTCGCGGCGCTCGCCGCGGCGGCCCTCGTACTCTGGAGGGCCGTGAACCGTCCCTCGAAGCCCGCCGTACGCTACGAAACCACGCCGGTCGCTCGTGGGCTCATCGTCGCGAAGGTGACCGCGAGCGGTACGCTGAGCGCGCTCGTCACCGTCAGCGTCGGCAGTCAGGTGTCCGGGCGCATCGAGTCGCTGAGCGCGGACTTCGGTTCCGAGGTGCGGAAGGGGCAGGTCGTCGCGACGATCGAGCCGTCGCTCTTCAAAGCCGCGGTGGCGCAGGCGCGCGCCAACAACGGCGCAGCCGTCGCGGCCCTGGCGCGCGCCGAGGCGCAGGCGGTCAACGCCGATCGACAGTACGCGCGCGCCCGGGCGCTCCAGCTCGAAGGCATCGCCTCGCGCTCCGAGCTCGACACGGCCGAAGCGGCTCTCGGCGTGGCAAAGGCCGACGTGGTGTCCGCGCGATGGGCCGTGTCCCAGAGCCAGGCGGCCCTGGACCAGGCGAATCTGAACCTCCGCTACACGCGCATCGCATCCCCGATCGACGGCGTCGTGATCTCCCGCAACGTGGACGTGGGCCAGACGGTCGCGGCGACGCTTCAGGCGCCGATCCTCTTCACCATCGCGCAGGATCCGACACGGATGCAGGTGGACACGAGCGTCCCCGAGGCGGACATCGGAAAGATCCGAAAAGGGACCGTCGTCTCGTTCCAGGTGGACGCCTACCCGGGACGAAGATTTCCGGGAACGGTGCGGCAGCTTCGCGACAACGCCCAGACGATACAGAACGTCGTCACGTACGACGTCGTCATCGACGTCGACAACTCCGAGCGGCTGCTGAAGCCGGGCATGACGGCGAACGTCGAGATCGTGTACGCGGAGAAGGCGGAGGTCCTCCGCGTCGCGAACGCGGCGCTGCGCTACCGGCCCGCGCCCGGCGACGGGACGAACGACGCGAAGGAGGCGTCCTTCGCGCCCGACGAGCGACCCGTCTGGCTGCTCCGCGCCGGGGCCCCGGTTCGCGTGCCCATCCGCCCGGGCATCACCGACGGCACCTGGACGGAAATCGTCTCCGGGCCCGTCCAGGCGGGCGACGTCGCCATTTCCGAGGTGGTGAAGGAAGGCTCGACCCCATGAGCGCCGCTCCGGAACGACCGCTCATCATCGAGGCCGACGCCTTGACCAAGGTCTACGCGCTCGGCGGAGAGGAGTTTCGCGCGCTCGACGGCGTGAGCCTCCGCGTCCGACGCGGCGAATTCGTGGCCGTGATGGGCGCATCGGGCTCCGGCAAGTCGACGCTGATGAACGTGCTCGGCTGCCTCGATCGTCCGACGACCGGTCGCTATCTGCTCGCCGGGCAGGACGTCTCGCACGCGAGTCGCTCGGAGCTCGCGGAAATCCGGAACCGCTTCATCGGCTTCGTCTTCCAGAGCTTCAACCTTCTCCCGCGGACGAGCGCGCTCGAGAACGTCGAATTGCCGCTCGTCTACGCGGGCTTCGGCCGGGAGGAACGGCGCGAGCGCGCCCGGGCCGCCCTGGCTCGCGTCGGGCTCGCGGACCGAGCGGGGCATCGCCCGTCGCAGCTCTCCGGCGGCCAACAACAGCGTGTCGCCATCGCGCGGGCCATCGTCAACGCGCCGTCCCTGGTGCTCGCCGACGAGCCGACGGGCAACCTCGACTCGAAGACGAGCATCGAGGTGATGGCCCTCTTCCAGGAGCTCTGGCGCGAAGGGCTCACGATCCTGTACGTGACCCACGAGCCCGACGTCGCGCGCTTCGCGTCACGCGTGCTCGTCGTTCGCGACGGACGCATCGTCTCGGACGTGGAGCAGGCGCCCGAGCGCGCCGTGCCTCCGCGGGGTTCGAGGGCGGCGTGAACCTGCTCCAGACCCTGCCGCTCGCACTCAAGGCGCTCCTCCGGAACAAGACGCGGTCCCTCCTCACGACCCTCGGAGTCGTCATCGGCGTCGCCTCCGTCATTTCCATGGTGGCCGTCGGCGAAGGAGCGAAGGCGCGCATCGAAGGAGTGTTCGCGGGCATGGGCACGAATCTCCTCATCGTGCTCTCGGGCTCCACGCGCGGCGGGGGCATGATGGGCGGCTTCGGCTCCCTGCCCACCCTGACCTGGGAGGACCTCGAAGCCATCCGCAGAGAAGCGCCCGCGGTCCTCCGCGCGGCGCCGACGATGATGACGCGAGGCACCCTGGTGACCGACGCCGCGAACTGGACGACCGGCGTCATCGGAACGACTCCGGAGTACTTCGACGTCCGCGCGCTCCGGGTGGAGCAAGGCTCCGCGTTCGACGCCGCGGACGTGAAGGCGATGGCGAACCTGATCGTCCTCGGGCGCACCGCGTCCGACAGGCTCTTCGGCGCGGGAGTGAACCCCGTCGGGCGCACCGTCCGCGTCCGGGCCGTGCCGTTCCTCGTCCTCGGCGTGCTCCAGCGCAAGGGTCAGTCCCCGATGGGCACCGACTACGACGACACGGCCATCGTGCCCGTCACGGCTTTCCAGACCAAGATCCAGGGCGGCCTTCAGAAGTACATCGGCGGCGCCATCGCGGTCAGCGCGACCTCGGCCGCCGACACCACGCGCGCCCAGCGCCAGATCGAGGCCATCCTCCGGGATCGGCACCACGTGACCTCCGGAACGGAAGACGACTTTTCCGTTCGCAACCTGACCGAGATCGCGAATGCCCAGCAGCAGGGCACTCGAGCGCTCACCGGTCTACTCGCCGCGATCGCCGTCGTTTCGCTGCTGGTCGGCGGCATCGGCATCATGAACATCATGCTCGTCAGCGTGACGGAGCGGACACGCGAGATCGGCGTCCGCATGGCGGTGGGCGCCAAACCCTGGCAGGTCCTCGCCCAGTTCCTCGTCGAGGCGCTCACGCTCTCGACGGCCGGCGGCTGCCTCGGCGTCGGGCTCGGAATCGTCGCGGCGAGGATCGTGTCGTCGCGCTTCGCGTTCCCGTTCACCCTGCGCCTCGACATGGCCGCGCTCGCGTTCGCGTTCAGCGGCGTCGTCGGCATCGTCTTCGGCCTCTACCCCGCGCGAAAAGCCTCGCGGCTCGAGCCGATAGAAGCGCTCCGCTACGAGTGAGGGCGAGCGCGGCTGCGGCCCGGGCTCTTCACGGGATGGCCGATCGTCTGCGCGAAGAGAACCCGTTGGGTCTCGCCGAGCTTCAGCTTCCGCGTCAGGGCTGCCCTGTCGCAGTTGTGGAACCAGCAGGCGAGCCCCTCGGACGCCGCGTACAGATGGACGTTTGCGGCGATGATGCCCGTATCGACGAAGTAGTACGACTTCTGGACTTCGTGATCGTGGAGCCCCGGCTCCTCGAATCCCGCGGTGTGCTCCAGCCTGTCGACGTCGACGACGAAGACGAGCTGCACCGGCGCGTCCGGCGAGGGGTTCGGCTGCCGGGGACCCAGGGCGAGCCCGCGAACGTCGTCGTCGACGACTTTCCGGAGCACGTGACGCCGAGCATCGAACAGGTACGTCCCGTCCTCGAGCGCCACGTACACGTCGATCTCCTGCGAGTTGCTCGCGGACGCGGCCGTGATCCCGCGACCGCCGAACGGCCCGCGGACGCGATTGACGCCACACGCGGCGAAGAGAAGATTGGAGAGCAGCTGGGGCGTGAGCTTCCGCGCGCCGATCTCGCGAACGGTTCGCCGCTCTCGAAATGCGTCCGAGAGCGCCTTCTTGGAAGACAGCCTGGGCCTCGGCAGCCGCATCGTCATCGGCGCGTCTCTCATCGGATCCAGGAGAGGATGCGAGGCTCGGCGCGCACCGGCCCCTCCACGCGACCGGCGGCATAGCCCACGATGAGCGGCGCGATCGCCCCGACGTCGGAAGGTATGCCGAGCTCAGCCTTGACCTCCGGCGTATTCAGGACCGGAACCGCGAAGCCGATGCAGCACGTCCCGAGGCCCGCCTCGCACGCGGCAAGCATCAAATTCTGCGCCGCGAGCCAGCAGTCCGCTTGAACGTACGGCCCGCCTTCCTTCGCGCAGATCACGATGAGCGTGCCCGCGTCGTAGAAGACGTTGAAGTTCTCGTCCCGGAGCATCCCCTCGTACCTCCGGGTCTTGCCGTCCCCGGCGGAGGAGAGCAGGAGGCTCTTCGCGCGGTCGGAATATCGCTTGAGCCGCGCTCGATCTTGAACGACGACGAAGCTCCACGGCTGGGCATTCATCGCGCTCGGCGCCTGGACGGCGGCGCCGAGCAGGGACGAGATCTCCCGTTCCTCCACGGCGCGAGGCGAGTAGGACCGAACGGCGCGCCGGGCATGAATGGCTTCGATGACGTTCATGGCCTGACCGCGACCTTCATCACGCCGTCCCGCTGGTGCGCGAAGAGCTCGTACGCTTCCTCGATTTGAGACAGCTTGAACGAGTGCGTCACGAGATCGCGGAAAGGCGCCCGCTGCGCGCGCACGACGGCCATGAGCCTCCGCATGCGTTCCTTGCCTCCCGGGCAGAGCGTCGTGACCACGGTATGGTCGCCGAGCCCGGCGGCGACGGCGTCCAGCGGGACGCGCAGATGTCCGGAGTAGACCCCGAGGCTCGAGACGACGCCCCCCGGCCGAACGCTCCGGAGACAGGCCTCGAACGTCTCCTGGGTCCCGAGCGCCTCGATCGCGACGTCTGCTCCGCCCCCGGTCAGCCGCCGGACGGCTCCGACGACGTCTTCTTCCTTGTGGTTCAGGAGGACGTCCGCGCCCATCCGCTTCGCTTGCTGCAATCTCGCGGGAACGCTGTCCACGCCGATCACCAGCGCAGCCCCGGCGAGCCGCGCGCCCGCCGTCGCGCACAGACCGATGGGCCCCTGCGCGAACACGACGACGGCGTCTCCGATCCGGACGTGTCCCCGCTCCGCCGCCGAAAATCCCGTGGACATGATGTCCGGGCAGAGAATGACGTCTTCGTCGGAGAGGTCCGGCGGAATGCGTGACAGGTTCGCCTGGGCGTTCGGGACGAGGACGTACTCCGCCTGACAGCCGTTGATCGTGTTGCCGAAGCGCCAGCCGCCGATGGCCTCGAAGCCGTCCCCGCCGTGACTGCACTGAGCGCCGTCGCCGGAGAGGCACGCGCGACACTGCCCGCACGGCGTGATCGCGCCGACGATCACGCGATCGCCGATTGAAAAACCCGTGACGCCCTCGCCGAGCGCGGCGATGCGCCCGACCGGCTCGTGCCCGACCACGAGGCCGGGCTTCACTGGATACTCCCCTTTGAGAATGTGCACGTCCGTGCCGCAGATCGTCGTGAGCGTGATTCGAAGCAGCGCTTCACCCGGTCCGGGCGTCGGCTTCGGCACCTCCCGTAGCTCGATCCTTCCTTTTTCGACGAACACCGCAGCTTGCATCGTTTCCATGACGACCTCGTTCAGCGAAACTCACGCTCTGAGCCCCCGAGCGGTATTCGTTGCATCCCATGTGCCACGCCTCGCTCGTGCGGCGGTGAGAGAACCGCCGACTCACCGGCGGGGCGAGACGAGACGAAGACGCACGATTTTCGCTGCGGCCGCGCACGGCTCGCGTGGGCGCCCTCGACTCGTCGACTCCCGGAGACTCCAGCCTTTCGACGAACCGCTCCCGCCCGCACGGATGGCGGACCGGGCACGAACGTTGCTGGTTTCGGAAGACGGCCTTCGATGGATGCGACGTACGACGACCTCGTCATCGGCACGGGGATGGCAGGGCTCACCGTCGGCGCATTGCTGGCGCACGCGGGGCGGCGTGTCCTGCTCGTCGAGGCGCACGAGTACCCCGGGGGGTACGCGCACTCGTTCCCCATGGGGAAATACCGCTTCTGCGCGCAGGTCCACTACGTCTTCGGATGCGGCGAAGGGGAGCCGGTCCACCGGTTCCTGGAAACGATAGGCGCCGACGTCCGGTTTCGGCGCCTGGATCCCGAGGGATTCGACCACATCGTCATCGATCGCGAGCGGTACCGGATCCCGACGGGGTTCTCGAAGTTCCGCGATCGATTGATCCACCGGTTCCCGACCGCGGCGCGCCCGCTGCGGCGCTACTTCGACGTCCTCTCTGCCATTCGTGAAGAGATAGGACGCCTTCCCGAGCACCCTTCCCTGACGGATCTCGCGACCGCGCCGTTCCGGTTCCGGCACCTGCTTCGATACCGGAACTGGACGCTCCAGCGCCTCTACGACGAGCTCGAGATGCCTCCACGGCTCCAGGCCGTCCTCGCCGGACAATCCGGGGACTACCTCCTGCCGCCGGAGCGCGTCTCCCTGCTCCTCCACGTGTCCCTCGTGTCTTCGTACGACAGCGGCGCGTACTACCCCGAGAATCACTTCTCCCAGTTCGTCGACGCGATCGTCGGCCGGATCCTCTCCCACCCGGGATGCCAGATCCTCTACTCGAACGAGATCTCTCGGATCGTCGTCGAACGGGGTCGCGTGGACCGGGTCGAGACGACGACCGGCAACATCCATCGCGCGCGTTGCTACATCTCCAATCTCGATCCGGCGAAGACGGTCGCCCTCGCCGGCGCGGAGCAGTTCCCATCCGACTACACGCGGAAGGTCCGATACGAGTACTCGTGCAGCACCTTCACGATGTACCTCGGCGTCCGGAACTGCGACCTGCGCGACCACGGGTTCGGCTCCTTCAACGTCTGGCGGTACCCTCACGACGACATCAACCGCATCTACCGCGATCAACTGGGCCGGCACGACCTCTCGAACCCCTGGCTGTTCCTCGCGACGCCCACGCTCCACACGGACGCGCCGGGAATCGCTCCGCCTGGCCACCAGATACTCGAAGTGGCGACGAGCTCGGACTACGCGCACTTCGAGGAAGCACGCGCGCGGGGCCGCAGGGCCTACAACGACGAAAAGACGAAGGTCCGCAACACCATCCTGGACATCCTCGAGGCGGAGTTCGTGCCCGGGCTCCGGAAGAACCTCGCGATGCGGGTGGTCGGGACGCCGCTCACGAACGAGCACTTCTGCTGGGCGCCGCGCGGCAACTCCTACGGCGCCGCCCTGACGCCGGAGAACACGCGGTGGCCTCGCGTCGACTTCGAGACCCCCATCGAGAACCTGTTCCTGGTCAACGCCACGGCAGGGTATCCGAGCGTCGGAGCGACGGTGGCCTCGGGGATGCGCCTCTTCGAGCGTCTCGGCCGGAGCGCGTCGTGAACGTGGTCGTCGTCGGCGCCGGGATCTCGGGGCTCACCGCGGCGTTTCGCGCGCAATCGGCCGGGCACCACGTCCGCGTGCTCGAGGCCGCGCCGCACCCCGGCGGGCGGATGTGGACGACCTCCGCTTCGGGACTCGCCGTGGACACGGGCGCTCACCTGCTCCTCGCGAGCTTCACGCACACGAGGAGGCTCGCCGCCGAGGTCGGGCTCGGCGATCGGTGGATTTGCCTCGCCGAAGGAGAAGGCGGAATCGTCCACGGGGAAGAAATCGAGTCCTTCTCGCCGGAGAGGGCGCGCGACGTCCTCCGGTTCGGCGGGCTCTCCCTCGGGAGCCGGGCCCGATTCTTCCTCACGCTGCTCAGGGCCCGCGAGTGGAAGAACGAGCTGGACTTCTTCGACCTGTCCGTCGGCGAAGGCGCCGACGGCGAGGACTGCGATGCGTTCGCGCGACGCCACCTGGGCGACGAAGCCACGGACTACGTCGTCGACACGTTCATCCGGACGTTCCATTTCCACGGGGCGAATCGAATGAGCGCCACCTACTTCGAGGCGCTCGCCGCGCTGCTGCTCTCCCAGGGGCGATTTCGGCCCTGTGCGCTCCGGGGTCACATGGGGGTGCTCCCGGACGCCCTCGCGGGGCGGCTGCCCGTCGAGTACGGGGTCGCCGTTCGATCCGTCGAACCGCGCCCGGGGCGCGTGGAGGTTCGCTGGACGGGCGGTTCCGCGGAATGCGACGCCGCCGTCCTCGCCGTCCCGGCCGAGGTCGCGAGGTCGCTGCTGGTATCGTCGAGCGCGGCCCAACGCTCGGTCCTCGAGCACGCCGAGTCGTCCGAGACGATCCTGTGCGCCTACGCCGTTCCGCTCGAGGCCGCCCGACATTTCGAGGGCGCATGGGTCCCGTTCCGGGAGAGCCCCCTGGTCTCCGGCGTTTCGAACGACCTGTGCGAGCCCTTCGATTCGGGGCCGCGTCGCGTGCTCAGCGTCTGGTTGCACGAAGAGGGCGCGAAGGCTCTTCACGAGCGCGACGACGCGTTCGTGTCCGACGCCGTGGCGCGCGAGGTCGGGGCCCTCTTACCCCAGTTCGACGGTCGGCTCACCTCGCTCTCGGTGGATCGCCTTCCCCGCGCGCTCCCGATTCACGGGGTCGGTCAAGTGACCCGCGTGAAGGAGTTCTGGCGGCGCGGCCAGGGCGAAGACGGCATCTGGCTCTGCGGCGACTACCTGAATCACCCGTGGGTCGAAGGAGCGGTAAGATGCGGTGAGAAGGTCGCTGCAGCGCTGGGTGCCGGAGCCGGCGCGCCTTCACCGAAGCTCTGAGTCCGCGGGCTCGCGCCGGTCTCGGAAAGAGCACGACGTGTGCCACGTGACCGAGCGTCGTTCGGCCCGACAGTTGCACCGAACCGGCACCATCTCCCTCCGGCTCGCACTCTGTCTGGCCTGCGCTCTCGCGAGTTCCGCGACCGGCTGCACGGAAGAGCCATCCGGTGACGAGGCGGGCGCGCTCGTGCCCGAGCTGAAGCCGGAACCCGAGACCGGGCCACTGCCCGAACGCGTCGCGGAGCCGAGCTGCGAAGCCCGCATCGAGCTCGCGCTCGCCTCCCCCGCTGAACCCGGATTTCGTCGCTTGGACGAGTCCCGGGCGGCGTTCCTGGCGAAGGTGAAGGCCGAGCCGCTCCTGTTCGTGAGGGCACCGGAGTACGTTTCCGAACCGAGCACGCTGCCGGTCCGTGGGTACCGGCAAATGCTGCTCTCCGGGCGCAATCCGTTCGGCACGGTGAGCCGCATCCTCGAAGAGTCGGCCGGCTTCCAGAAGCAGGCTCGCGAGGCGCTTCTCCGCGACGGCTACCTGTTCGCGGATACTCCCGAGCTCGGCTCGGCGCTCGTCGACCTCGTCGAGCCCCAGCACCTCTTCGGAGGAGAGCGCATCTGGGTTCAGCGGGGCGAGAGCACGTGGCACGCGCTCCGCCGCTCCGGTCGGTTCCACTTCACGGACGGGCCACTCGCCGGGCGCCGCGTGCGCTTCGTCCTGTTCGACCGCGCGGGCTACGGCGAGGCCCCGCCGCCGCCGTTGCACCGGGATCTCCGCGCGCTCCGCCGAGAGCTGCACTTCGACCGAATGCGCGTCCGCCACGTCACGGAGACCCAGATCATCGCCGATCTCCGGTACGGAGCGCGGTGGATCCCCAGCCTGCTCGCCGCTCGAGGCGCGCATCTCTCGCTCGAATGCGAAACCATCGCCGACGCGGACCGTGACGGGGTTGCCGCGACGCGGGCCGAGGCCGCGCGCCGAGAGCTCGCGCTTCAATCGCTCCGGCGGGTGATCCTGGAGGAGGTCGACGAGGCCCTTCCGTTCGACGAGCCCGTCCACGAATACGGCTTCCAGTACGACGGCCTCCTGCGCTGGAAGTGGAGCCAGGCCTACGAGGCTCGTCGCAGGACTTACGACTTCACCGGGGACGCCTACGACGTCTTCGACGCGAAGGGACGCCCGCTCGTACCGCAGGTGTGCGTGGACTTCCTCACCGACACCTTCGAACGAACGAGCGGCACCTGGTTTCGAGGACCGCTCGAGCCCCCCGGACGAAACGTCGGCAAGCTCGACTTCGACGCGATGCCCGAGGCCGCCCGCCTCGAGCTCCGGCGGGCCCCGGGGTTCATCGCCTTCGCGAAGACACGTCCGGACGCATTCGAAGTAGCGGAAGACTTCCCGCAGATCGCTCTCGGCGACGAGGAGGCACTCTACGGCTACCTCGCCGATCACGCTGCCGACTTCTCACCGGGCGACGCCGTGCTCCTCAGGGGAAAGACGCCCTGGGACCCCGAGCACGTGCACTTTCACTCCTTCTTCGTCTACGAGAGCGACCCGATCACCGGGATGCCGGTGCTCCTCGCCGGGAACGCGGGACGCCCTTCTCTCCGGGTGTGGCGGACGGAGGCACGGCGGACGCCGAAGCGGACCATCGTTGCGCGCGTCCGCCCGCGGACGTCGTGGCTCGAATCGATCGTCGCGGTTCCTCCGCTGGAAGGCGTCCCTCCGCTGACGGCCGACCCGGGCTGACGCTCGCCCGGGCTCCGCGGCCCGCTCATTTCACGGTGAGCACCGGCACGCGGGACTCTCTCAGCACGCGCTCCGCCACGCTGCCCACGAGAAAGCGCGACAGGCCGCGGCGGCCGTGCGTCCCCATGATCACGAGGTCCGCCCGGGTCGTCTGGATCGCGACGACGATCTCCGTCGCGGGGTAGCCGACGAGCAGCAAGCTCTGCGCGGACGGTAGCCTCTTCCGGAGCTCCGCGAGCTCGGAAGCGAGCTGCCCGCGGGCAGCCTCTTCGAGCTGCGTCACGACCTCCTGGGGAGTGCTCATGAAGCCGGAGTACGAATCGAACGGAAGCTCGAACGCGTGGACGAGCGTGACGACCGCGTCGTCCCGTTTCGCGAAGTCCACCGCGACGTCGGTCGCTCGGCGCGCGGAATCCCCGAAGTCCGTGGGTACGAGGATCCGTCGAAACGTTCCTGCGCCTTCGTCACTCATCTCGTCCCCTCCGCCGCGACGACCGCGTCCCATGGATCACGGCGCGTGAATCGCTCGCCGTGTAGGGGCGAGAGCTCGTGGCAGGGGCCGCACCGGCCCGGACCGGGCGATGCCGATCAGCATCCAGCCGAGGGACATGGCGAGGCTCATCCAGAGTGCGAGGTGGGGCGACATGCACGCTCTTCCGAGCAAGGCGTGTGCCGACGTTCCTGGTGAACGGCCTGGAGAGGCGATCGAATGCGAACCCCGCCGGCACGCTGGGGTTGCGTGACGGCGTGCGACCGAGCAGCGTCCCGTGCGCCGAGGAACGCACCTCGCGCAAATTCGGCGCGACGCCGCACGAAGCGCGTAAAACCCGGACGCTCCCCTCGAACGGAGAGCGCCGAGTTCGGGCGCTGCCGGACCCGATCGGGTGGGATCCCGGGCCCCGAACGCTCAGGCTGCCCCAGGCGCTTTTCAGGCGCGAGATGGCACGTGGGTTGCTGCAAGCAGATCGAGTACATGGCCCACAAACAAGTTCTGTTCGACTCGGAGGCTCGGGAGAAAGTGCTCCGGGGCGCGACGACCCTCGCGAACGCCGTGCGCATCACGCTCGGCCCACAATCGAAGCGCGTGCTCATCGAGAAGAAGTGGGGTGCGCCGATCGTCTGCGACGACGGCGTCACCATCGCGAAGGAGATGGAGCTGAAGGACCCGGTCGAGAACCTCGGCGTTCGCACGATCCGCCAGGCCGCCGAGCGAACGAGCGAGGCCGCGGGGGACGGGACCACCACCTCGACGTTGCTCGCGCACGCCATCTTCTCGGAGGGCGTCCGCAACGTCGTCGCGGGCGCGAGCGCCATCCAGATCCGCCGCGGGCTCCAGCGCGGGCTCGAAGCCGCCGTGGCCTCACTGAAGGAGCTGTCACGACCCGTGAAGAGCAAGACGGAGAAGGCTCAGGTCGCGACGATCTCGGCTCACAACGACCGCAAGCTCGGCGCCCTGGTCGCGGACGCGGTCGAGAAAGTCGGCGACGAGGGCGTCATCTCCGTCGAGGAGGCGAAGACCACCGAGACGACGCTCGAGGTCGTCGAGGGCATGCAGTTCGACCACGGGTTCCTGTCGCCCTACTTCGTGACCGACGCCGAGCGCATGGAGTGCGTGCTGGACGACCCGATCATCCTGATCCATCAGCAGAAACTCGGGAACCTGAAGGATTTCGTGCCGTTCCTGGAGCAGGCCGTGAAGCTCGCGCATCCGGTCCTCGTCATCGCGGAGGACGTCGAGGGCGATGCGCTCGCGACGCTGGTCGTGAACAAGCTCCGAGGCACGTTCGCCTGCTGCGCCGTCAAGGCGCCCGGCTTCGGCGACCGCCGAAAGGCCATGCTGGAAGACATCGCCGTCCTCACGGGCGGACAGCTCATCGCCGAGGAACTCGGCTCGAAGCTCGAGAACGTCACCGTGCAAGACTGCGGTCGAGCGAGCCGTGTCGTCGTCGACAAGGACACGACGACGATCATCGGCGGAGCCGGCAACCGGGACGCGATCAAAGCGCGGTGCGAGCAGCTCCGCCGTCAGATCAAGGACACCACCAGCGACTACGACCGGGAGAAGCTCGAAGAGCGGCTCGCGAAGCTCTCCGGAGGCGTCGCGGTGATCCGAGCCGGCGCGCCGACCGAGGCCGACATGAAGGCACAGAAGGAGGCGTTCGAGGATGCCATTCACTCGACCAAGGCCGCCATTGCCGAGGGGATCGTCCCGGGGGCGGGGCTCTCGCTGCTCCGGGCCATCGACGCCGTGGAGCGCGAGGAATCGAAGGCCGAAGGCGACGAGAAGACGGGCCTCCGGATCCTGAAGAAGGCCCTCGAGGTGCCGACGCGGCAGCTCGCCACGAACTGCGGGGCGGACGACGGCGTGGTCGTCGACCGCATGCGCTCCGGCAAGGGGGCGTTCGGCCTGGACGCCGAGCACGGGACCTACGTCGATCTGCTCGAAGCGGGAATCGTCGACGCGACGAAGGTCGTCCGGCTCGGCCTCGAGAACGCCGTATCCGTCGCGGGCATCTTGCTCCTCACGGAGGCGACGCTCACCGAAGTTCCCGAGCCGAAGGCGTTCCCGCCGGCGGTTCCGGAACCGGAGCTCTGAGGCGCGCCCCCCGGCGGGTTTCCGGGTGACACGCGGGCGCCCGCGGGCGTCTCAGCCGCCGAGCGGCCGCCGGGGTCCCGGGCGTCCCGTCGAAAGCGTCTCGGATTCGCGCTCTTGTGTCGTTCCGCGCGCCGAGGAGAGCTTCGTGTCCTCGTGGGGGCCATCGGAGCGCGCGACGGAGTGCGTCTGCGCCCGGTCCGGGCGAGAGGTGCTGAGCGGGTGGCGACTTCCCGGACGTCCCCGCGCGAGCGTGTTCCGACCTTCCAGCGGGTCCGAGGGCGTCTCCGGGTGCGGTCGCTCGTGCGGGATCTCCTCCGGGGGAGCCGGTCGTTCGTCGAGCTGGAAGAGCGGGGCGAGCCACGGCACGTGCCGGACGAGTCCCTGCCGCACGTCCTCCGAGAGCATCTCCGACAGCGCTCGGCAGACGATCTGAGCGTGCTCGCGCCCCCGACCAGGCCGCGCTCTTTCATGCCTCGCGACCCTGTGAAAGAACGCGTCGAGGTCCAGGTTCGGAACGGGCGTCGCCGACCGGAACGCGGCGAGGAAGGCCCGTGGAACGTACTCCGCGAGGGCCCTTCGCTCGCTCGGCAGGAGCGCCGCGCCGAGCGCCTCGAGCGTCGCCTCGACGGCTGCCTCGGCGTCCGCCCGGCCGAACGGTGCCGTGGACTCGACGAGCGACACGAGATCTTCTTCGGCAGCTTGCGTGGTCATGGAAGATCCCCGACGAACGCTCCTCCGGCGGTCATGCGCTCGCCGACCCAGGGAGCCCGGCGCTCCCGCCGGTGACCCGTGCGAAGAGCACGACCTCGTTCTTGCCGAAGTGCTTCGCGCACTTCGGACACGTGGCGTAGTAGAAATAGAGGTGGTCGACGGTCCAGCCGTTCGCCGCGACGTATTCCTCCATCGCCCGGATCCACTTTCCGACGTCCCGGTACGGCCCTTCGAATACCTTCGTCATGAAGGTGCCGGAGAGCGTGGTCATCTTGGAATTCGGGACGGGTCGATCCACGGCGATGTAGACGTCCGAGCCCCACGGGGAAACCTCGTCCGTCAGATGGATGGGCGGCTTCGCGTACGCCGCCGCGCCCTCCACGCGCGTGTTGTCCCGGCTGATGACGGATCCGTAGTTCAGAGGGACGTGAAGAAAGGCATGCACGTGATCCTTCAGGAACGGCTTGTCCTTCCATTCGAACGTCTTCTCGTCCCAGAGAGAGCGATCGAGCCTCGCGCAGCAGCCAGTCTCGGAGTCGTCGTATCCGGTCTCGGAGAGCTTCATCGGATCCTCGTCTCTCGGGCGGCCGAGCCGCCGCCGTGAGTCACGCCGCTTCGCTTCCCTTCGTCGTCGCCTCCCGCTTGGAGAAGACGCCGGATTCACGCCGCTCCTCCATGCGACCGAGCAGTGCGTCGTAGTCGGCGCTCCCGCGGAGGCTGTCGAGGATCCTCTCGGGCGTGCCCCAGTCGGACCAGCCGCACGAGGAGAGCGGAACGACGCCGAGGTCGGGGGCGCGCTCGAGCACGTCACGCGAGAAATCTGCCTGGGGCATCGCCCGATAGATGCGGGAGAGTGTCGGCCCTGCGGCGACCGACCCGATCGCGGCGCGGTAAGGCCCGAAGAGCATCGCCTGGACGGGGAGGTGCGCGGACGCGATGCGCCAGAACGCCCTCGCGGACCCGACCATCATGAACGTGTTCCAGAGGCCGCCCGAAGCGAACAGGCGCTCCGCGACCGCGCTCTCCGGCTTCTCGTGAAAGCTCGCCACGGAGCGGTTCCCGTTCGTCCCCTCCGTGAGGATCCACCCGTACTGCGTCTCGGGCCGGTTCGGGACGGCCGCGACCAGGACCACCGTGTCCCGTGCCCTCGCCATCGCCTCCGCGCGCCGCACGGATTCGACGAACGGCGCGGTGTCCTTCACGTAGTGGTCCGAGGGAACGACGGCCACGACCGCATCGGGATCCCTCGCGAGGACGTGACAGAGGGGGAGCATGAGACCCGGGCCGGTGCCGACGTTCCGGGGCTGGGCGACGACCTCGACGCCCTCGACCGCTCGAACCTGGCGCCGCGCGAGCGCCTCTCGTTCCGCCGAGACCACGATGACCGTCCGCTCGGGCGGACTCCAGTGAGACGTCCGCTCGAGCGTCGCCTGGAGCAGGGAGCGTCCGCCCTGGATCCGCGCAAACTGCTTGGGCAGGGCCTCCCCGTGGAGCGCGTGCGTGAGCGCCTGGAGTCGGGTCCCCTCTCCCGCGGCGAGCACGATGGTCCAGAGCCTCTTCTGCTCGGCGGACGCCGAATTGCCCGACTGGTTCATGCGCGCTCCTGCAGCAACGTTCGTGCCGCCTCCGGCTCGGTGACTCGGTGGGCGCGGGGGCCGGCAATTTCGCCGAGGCACCGGGACGAGCGCCAGGTCATGCGCACGGTTTGCGCGACGCTTGCAAGGGACGCGCGGCGCTCACGGCGACTCCCGTCGCGCTGCGGCCATCGGACTGGTCTCGATCCTTCGGCTCCTCCTCGCCCCCGAGCTCGAAGAGCTCTCCGAATCGCTTGGCGACGACGGCAAAGTCGATGAGGCGCTGCTCGACCCGTTGATTCAGCGTACCGGCAGGGCTGTCTCCGTCGGCGTCGGGCTCACCGGCCCGGACGCCGGTGAGGACCTCCATTGCCTCGTTCACCGTGTCGACCGGGACGACGTGGAAGCGTCCCTCTCGTGCGGCGAGAACGACGTCCTCCCGCAACATCAGCCAGTCGACGTTCGCCCGCGGGACGATCACTCCCTGGGACCCGGAGAGGCCGACGGCGCGGCAAACGTCGAAGAACCCCTCGACCTTCTCGTTGACCGCGCCGACGGCCTGCACCTTTCCCGATTGGTTCACGGAGCCCGTCACCGCGATGGACTGCTTGACGGGGATCTCCGCGATGGCCGAGAGCAGCGCGCAGAGCTCGGCGAGGGACGCGCTGTCCCCCTCGACCCCGGAGTAGGACTGCTCGAACACGAGGCTCGCCGACAGGGACAGCGGATACTGCTTCGCGTATCTCGCCGCGAGGTAGTTGGTCAGGATCAGCACGCCCTTCGAGTGAAATGGTCCTCCGAGCTCGACCTCGCGCTCGATGTCCACGATCCGACCTTCGCCGATCCGGGCCGTTGCGGTGATCCGGGTCGGTCTTCCGAACGTGAAGTCGGCGAGGGACACGGCCGCGAGGCCGTTCACCTGACCGATCCGCTCGCCCGTCACGTCGATGAGGATCGTCCGACGAGTCACGGCTTCCACCAGATCCCGGCGGATCCGGTCCCGTCGCTCCGTTCGCGCGACCATGGCTCGGTCGACGTCCTCCACGTCGAGGCTCACGCTCGCGCGCTCGGCCGCGTAGTGCTCGCCTTCCAGCACGATGTCGACCAGACCGCGCACGTTCGTGGACAGCTTTCGGCCGTCGTCCGCCAGGCGGGACGCCTCCTCCACGAGCCGACCCACGGCCTCGGCCGAGAGGGGGCGAACGGAGCTCCGGCGCGCGATGGCGGCGAGCCGCGAAGCGAAACGCCGCTCCGCTTCCGAGGTCCGCTCGATGACGTCCTCGAAGTCCGCCTCGACCTTGAAGAGAGAGGCAAACTCGGGATCGTGTTCCGCGAGCAGGTAGTAGATCTCGCGCGGACCGAAGAGCACGACCTTCACGTTCAGCGGAATCGGCCGCGGTCTCAGGGATTCCGACGTGGACAGTCCGAGGACCTGCGAGAGCGGCTCGATCTCGATTCGCCCGCCGGAGAGCGCCCGCTTGAGCGCCGTCCAGGCGTACGGCTGGGCGAGGAGATCTCGCGCATCCAGCAAGAGAACGCCTCCATTCGCCCGATGGAGCGATCCGGATTTGATGAGAGAGAAGTTCGTGACGAGGTTCCCGAACTCGGCGTAGTGCTCGACGCGCCCGACCAGGTGCTCGTAGGTGGCATGGTCGTCGTACTCGACCGGCGCACCCGGACACTCCGAGCGATCCACGAGGAGGTTCACGGCGTAGCGGACGAGTCGCCGATCCGGACGCAGGGGCGGCGGGATGGGGGACTCTTCGTCCTTCTCGAGCCGGAAGAGCGCCGCCTCCTCGACGACGTCCAGGCGCACGTCGCTCAGGTATCGCGCGACCTCGGGGAGGGCCGCGTAGCGTCGCACGACGTCTTCCATGACGCCGTCGACCGTGTACCGGGTGACGCTCCGTTCGAGCTCGCGAAGACGCTCGCGGAGCTCCCGGTGTATCCGCGGTAGCTCCTTCAACCGGTCCGAAAGCTCCGTCTGGAGCTCCTGCACGGTCGCACGCAGCCGGGTCTTCTCCTCGTCGGGCAGCTTCTCGAGCTGGTCCGGAGACAGGATCTCGCCCTCCTTCACTGCCGCGAAGACCACCCCGGACGGGGACCTGAGGACCGCGATGCCCCGCGAGGCCCCCGTGGCCTCGATCGCGGAGAAGAGCGCGTCGTGCTTGGCCTGGAACTCGCGCTGGAGCTCCTCGAGGCGAGTCGCGTACTCGCGCGTCGCGAACGCGGCCGGGATGGCGGCCTGGAGATCCTGGACGAGCTTCTTCATGTCCTCGACCAGCAGGCGGCCATGGCCCTGGGGAAGCTCGATGGCGCGAGGCTCGGCGGGACGCGCGAAATCTTCGACGTAGACCCAGTCGCTCGGCGGAGGTTGCTCCGATGCGTACTCCGCGACGAGCTCGCGGACGATGGCGTGCTTTCCGACGCCGCTCGAGCCGAGCGCGAACACGTTGTACCCGGGACGGCGCATGGACATCGCGAAACGGACGGCCCTGGCCGCTCGTTCCTGGCCGAAGGCGGGCTCGTCGCCCCGGAGATCGGCCGTCGTCACGAAGCCGAGGGCCGCCGCGTCGCAGCGCCTCCGCAGGCTCTCGGGCGGAAGGGGGTCGTGGCGCGGTGCTGGCTCGAGCGGCGGCATCCTCGCCGCATCGGTTGGGCCGCCGTCGCCGTCCGTTCGCGAAGCTTCGGTGGAGGTCATGCGGCGCGCATTCCTTGCACTGCATGTGCCACCTCGGCGGGAGCGCCCACACCGGAGCGAGGGGGACGAATTACTTGCGCGACGAGACGCGCGTTGCGCGTTCTGCGCGCCGGGGTCGCTCCGATGTCTCGCGGATCGTCCTGGCGCGCGCATTGCACTCGCGGAGGCTGCGCGATCGTCGCGCGGAGGAGCTTCATGAACACGTCCTGGATCCGGCAACGGAGCACGTTGGTCGCTTGCCTGTGCTCGAGCGTGTTCTGGTCTTCGCCGCGAGTCGCTCGAGCGGAGGAGCCGGCCGCGCCGGAAAAGGAGCGTCCCTCGGTCGGGCTCTCCGTCTTCCACGCGTTTTCCCCGACGGGTTTCGTGAAGGTCCGGGAGTTCCAGTTCGAGGGCGATCGACTCGGCCTCCGCGAGAACCTCGGCCTCCGCTCCGTGAACGCGCTCGAGGCCGACGGGAGGATGCCGCTCGGACCCCGGGGCGCGCTGCGGATTCTCTTCCAGGCCACCTTGTTCGGCGGCGACGCGACTCTACCGAGGGACGAGTGGTTCAACGGCACCCTCTACCAGGGCGGCGGACACGTCGACATCGGGAGCACGCAGTACTACCGCGGGCTCGTCCTGTACCAGCACCGCTTCGTCGGCACCGCCGATCCGGCGACGGGCAGGGTGCTCGGCGAAGCCGGCCTCGTGCTCGACGCGCTCGATTTCCACATCGACGGACCGCTCTCGCCGAAGACCGTGAAGACGGAGAAGCGAGAGAACTTCGCGAAGCAGCTCCTCCCCTTGCCCATCCTCGGCGTCACGGCGAGCCAGCCGCTCTTGCGGGACGTCCGCGCGTACGGCGAGTTTCGGGTCGCGTTCGTTCGAGCTCTGCCGAGCTTCTACAAGGAGGGCGGCACGATGCACTTCACCCAGACGGACCTCGACGCGATCCTCGGCGTCGCATATCGATTCGACCCCGTCGAGGCGCACCTGGCGTACCGTCAGAGCTTCTTCTATCAAGAGACGTACAGCCACGAGGACACGAATCAGTTCCGTCTCCTCGCGCAGGGGTTCGAGCTCGGCGTCGCCTGGTCGCCGCGCTGAATCCGCGGGCGGGACACCAAATGACCGATCGCGATCCGGAGACAGCCGGATCGAAACGCGGGAGAAGGTCGAGGGGGATGAGCTGCCCCCCATCGCGCGCTGACCATTCGTCACTCTTTCCGGTCGAATCCGCCGGGTGAGGTCCTTCCGGCGTCGCTCCCGAAAGACGTGGCGACGAGCGTCAGCTCGTATCGGGCGCGATGCTTCCGGCAGAGTGATACCGGCGCGTTCGGTATTCGTGGAAGGAACGACGGAGCGCCGCCCCGCGCCGGCATCACTCTTCCAGAAGCCTGGGTTCAGTCCGTCACGCGGCGACGACAGGGAGGGCCCGCACTGCGAGCCGCGGTGGGCCGTCCCGCCTCGTCCCTGAGCATTCATGCAAGAGTCGAAAATCGGCACCGAGACGGCCGTGAACGTGAGCCTTCGCTTCGCGAGCTTCATGGCTTTCTCGGAAACAGGCTTCCGAGAGAGCGTCG
>DASZXK010000012.1:0-29279 GCA_035545855.1 Polyangiaceae bacterium | reverse complement strand
AGGTGTCCGCCGGGCAGGCGGCGGCGGAGCCGGTGCAGTTTTCCGCGACGTCGCAGACGCCGGCGGAGGCGCGGCACTGGGAGGCGGCGGACTGGAAGGTATCCGTCGGACAGCTCGTCCCGACGCCGTCGCAGTTTTCGGCGACGTCGCAGACGCCCGCCGCTGCCCGGCACTGGGTCGCGGCGCTCGCGACCGCGTCCGCCGGACACGTCTTCAACGTGCCGTTGCAGTTCTCGGCGACGTCGCAGACGCCCGCCGCCGCCCGGCACTGGGTCGCGGCGCTCGCCACGCCGTCGGCAGGGCAGGCGGCGGCGGAGCCGGTGCAGTTTTCCGCGACGTCGCAGACGCCGCTCGCCGCCCGGCACTGGGTCGCCGCGCTGGCGAAGGAGTCGCCCGGGCACGCGGCGGAGGAGCCGGTGCAGTTCTCGGCGACGTCGCAGACGCCCGCCGAAGCGCGGCACTGGGTCGCGGCGCTCGCGAACGCATCCGTCGGACAGCTCTTCGTCGCGCCGTCGCAGTTCTCGGCGACGTCGCAGACGCCTGCGGACGCTCGGCACTGGGTGGAGGAGTTTGCCACCGCGTCCGCCGGGCAGTTCGCCGACGCGCCGGTGCAGTTCTCCGCGACGTCACAGACGCCGCTCGCCGCCCGGCACTGGGTCGCCGCGCTGGCGAACCCGTCGGCGGGGCAGGAGGACGAAGAGCCGGTGCAGTTTTCCGCGACGTCACAGGCGCCGCTGGCGGCGCGGCATTGAGTGGCGGCGCTGGCGAACCCGTCGGCGGGGCAGGAGGACGACAGGCCCGTGCAGTTCTCGGCCACGTCGCAGACGCCGGACGCTGCACGGCACTGGGTGGCGGCGCTGGCGAAGCCGTCCGTCGGGCAGGCCGCAGCCGACCCGGTGCAGTTCTCGGCGACGTCACAGACGCCGGACGCTGCGCGGCACTGGGTGGCGGCGCTCGCGAAGCCGTCGGCCGGGCAAGCGGCGGAGACGCCGGTGCAGTTCTCGGCGACGTCGCAGACGCCTGCGGACGCGCGACACTGCGTCGCCGCGCTGACGAATCCGTCCGCGGGACACGACGCGGACGAGCCGGTGCAGTTCTCGGCGACGTCGCAGACGCCCGCGGACGCGCGGCACTGCGTCGCGGCGCTCTTGAACGTGTCCGCGGGGCACGCGGCGGACGAGCCCGTGCAGTTCTCGGCGCTGTCACACACGCCGCCCGAAGCGCGGCACTGGGTCGCGGCGCTGACGAATCCGTCCGCGGGGCACGACGCGGACGAGCCGGTGCAATTCTCGGCCACGTCGCAGACGCCTGCGGAGGCTCGGCACTGGGTGGAGGAGCTCTTGAACGTGTCCGCCGGGCACGTGGACGACGACCCCGTGCAGAACTCGGCGCTGTCACAGACGCCGGCCGCTGCGCGGCACTGGGTCGCGCCGCTCGCGAAGGCGTCCGCCGGACACGACGTGGAGACTCCGTTGCAGGTCTCGGCGACGTCGCAAGTGCTGACGGCGGCGCGGCACGTCGTGCCGGCATTGCCGGCCGTGTGGGTGCATCCGCCCGCCGTGCACGCATCCACCGTGCACGGATTGCCGTCGTCGCAGTTCGCGTCGGTGAGGCTGTAGGTGACGGTCAGGGTGGGCTGGTCGGCGGCCGTCGCGTCCTCGCTCGCGACGAGGATCTTTCGGCTGCCACCGCAGCCGGGTCCGCCGGCGCGGCCGCACCACGTGGCGGGAATCGTCGAATCGCACTGGGTCGGCGTGGGGGTGCTGCCGGACGCGGTCGTGTTCCGGACCTGCCAGCCGAAGTTGTTCGCGGGGGTCGCGATCCAGGTCGACACGTCCGTCGCGAGGCCGGTGAAGGAGGAGATGGTCGCTCGCGTCGTGACGCCTGCCGGGCCCGGGTCGGCGAGCGCGGAGACAGACACGGAATCACGGAGGCTCAGGCCGCCCGAGGCGACCGTCGTGTCGCCCGAACCCGAAGCCACGCCGGAGCACGCTCCGCCCACGGTGCTCTCCGTCCACGACGCGCTCGCCGCGTAGAGCGAGAGCGTGTGGGTGCCGGTGCAGGTGTGGCAGGATTGTTGAGTGAACCGAAGCGACGCTGCGCTGACCGTGGCGCACTGAGGGATCGAGCTGACGTCGAACTTGACGTTCATCCGTCGAGCGCGGTTCGTCTTGTCCGCCGCGGAGCAGTACCCGGCTACCCCGACCCACTCCCACGTGTTCCCTCCACCCCAGCGGGAGGCGCCGCTTTCGACGTCGTCGTCCGTCGGATGCAGGCTGGTGCTGAGGAGCTGCTGCGCGATCCCGACCTCCTCGGTCTGGACCGGCGGGGGCGCGGGAATGGAATCCGGTTCTTCTCGGTTCGTGCAGCTGACCGAAAATAGAAGCGCGCACCCCAAAAGGATCTTCTTCATGGCGTTCCCGGCTCATGCCGATCCCTTCCGGATCATGCCGGTGGCGGGGTGCGCTCACTCCGTGCAGAGCAGGGCGAACAATTCGGCGATCCTCCAATAGGACCCTCGTCACCAGGCCCCGTCAATCGGTGACACGGCGTGTAACTTTTTGCGGGCCGCGCCGGTATTTGCGTACCCTCGGACTGGCGTTCGACCCGTCCCCTGGTCGGATTCCTCGGAGCTTCGCTAAGTCTCGGAAACCGAAGGCGCCGTGTGGCCGGAAGTCCGACTGCGCCGGGCACGAAGGGGCGGGTCAGAGAATTCTTCGCATCCGTTTCGAACGCCGGAACGTAAAGAGGAACGGACACTGCGTTCCGTTCGGTCTCCGGCGGCACGCTATGATGGATCCTTCCGCTCATGCCCACCCCCGTCGAGCCCGGCACCGTCCTAGCCGGTAAGTACCGAATCGACCACGTCCTCGGAGAAGGCGGCATGGGCGTCGTCGTGCTCGCCACGGATCAGCAGCTCGAGCGCCGGGTCGCGATCAAGTTCCTCCTGCCGGAGTACGCGCAGCACCAGGAAGCCTCCGCTCGGTTCCTCCGGGAAGCGCGCGCGGCCGTGAAGATCCAGAGCGACCACGTCGCGCGCGTCATCGACGTGGGCACGCTGGACACCGGTTCTCCGTACATGGTGATGGAGTACCTGGAGGGGAAGGACCTCGCCGGCGTCCTGGAGGACCGGCAGACGCTCCCCGTGGAGGAAGCCGTCGCTCACGTGCTCGAGGCGTGTGACGCCATCGCCGAGGCGCACTCGGTCGGCATCGTCCACCGGGATCTCAAGCCCGCGAACCTCTTCCTCGCCAAACAGCCCGACGGCTCGGCGCGCATCAAGGTGCTCGACTTCGGCATCTCGAAGGCGACGGTCACGTCGTCGACCGGCATCGACCCGAGCCTGACGCGCACGTCCTCCATGATGGGCTCGCCGCTATACATGTCGCCCGAGCAGATGAAGTCGGCGAAGAACGTCGACCCGCGCACGGACGTCTGGGCGCTCGGCATCATCCTGTACGAGCTCCTCACCGGGCAGCCGCCCTTCTACGCCGAGTCGATCCCCGAGCTCTCCGCGAAGGTGCTCCTGGACGAGCCAGCGCCCATTCGAGGGAGCCGCCCCGACGTCCCGGAAGAGCTCCAGGCCGTCGTCATGCGCGCGCTCGCGAAGGATCCGGCGGCGCGGTTCCCGACCGTCGCGGATCTCGCCGGCGCGCTCGCGCCGTACGGCCCCGCTCGCACGCGCGTGAACGTGGAACGCGCGTCCCGCGTGCTCAAGATCTCCGGGCTGAACGTCGCGCCCGCCTCCACGGCGCAGGCTCCGGGAGTCGCGAACACGGCCTACGCGCGAACCGCCGCCGCGTGGACGGACACGGGCGGAAAGCCCGCAGAGCAGAAGTCCGGCGGCAAGGGAGCGATGATCGGCATCGCCGCCCTGGCCGTCGTCGCCCTCGGCGGCGGGGCGGCGTTCTTCGTGTCGAAGGGCGGGAGTCCGCCGCCGGCTCCGGTCGCTCCCGCGGCTGCCGCCGTGCCACTCACGCCCGCGCCAGTCGCGGCGCCCGCCCCCGCGCCCGAGGAGAAACCTGCGGCCCCGGTCGCCCAGCCCGCGCCCATGGAATCCGCTTCGGCGGCGCCCGCGGTCGCGCCCACGGTCATGCAGGCGCCGCCTCCCGCGACGGCCGCGCCCGTCGCGGCCCGTCCCGGGGGCGTCGTTCGACGTCCCGTGCCGAAACCGGCCGCGCCCGCTGCTCCACCGGCGCCCGCGCCGGCGGCCGCGGACCCGTTCAGCGGATTCGGCAGCCGGAAGTGAACGAGGGAGTCTCGCGGCTCCCCGCCGGATGACGCCTGCGGAAGCGTGCGACGCGTCGCTCGTGGACGCGATGGTCGGTACGAGCGCTGGCTCGCGCCGTCTCCCGAGAAACCGCGCCGAGCGGGACGAAACGAAACGGGCGAGACCGCCTCGGCCTCGCCCGTTCACGCCGGAGATGCGCTCCGGCTACTTCTTCTCCGGCGCCTTCTTGTCCTTCTCTTTGCCCTTGTCGTCCGGCTTCTTCTCGTCCGGCTTCTTCTCTTCGGCTTTCTGGAACTTGTCGACGTTCGCCGTCGCCCAGTCCCCGGCCCAGGAGGAGATGCTCCAGATCTCGTCGGAGCCGTTCTTCTTCATCCAGCGGTTCGAGCCTTCCGCCGTGCCGCCGAAGGAGACGACGTACTTCGCCGCGCCGCCGGCGGCCTCGAACGTGAGGGTGCCCTTCGGCTCCGCGAGGCCCGTGTCCGCGGGCGTCTTGCCGTCGCCGAAGTCGGCTGCGGAGAGCGCCTTGTAGGCGCGGACGAGGCTCTCGAGCTTCGACTTGTCGAACTTCTCGATGTCCTTCTCGGCCGGGCCCTTGCCCTTTCCGTACTTGGCCTTCCAGTCCTCGCCGGCCTTGTCGAACACGAACGTGCCGTTCTCGTTCTGGAGGGTCACCTTCACGATGTCCTTCTCCTCGAACTTGAAGATGGTCTTGTCCCGCCAGGACTTCGCGTCCCGGTTGAAGAGGTAGCTCGAGTAGCCCTTCACCGCGAAGACACCGTCTTTGCCGGCGAGGCGCGTCATCTGCCCGCGCGACCCGTCTTCGCCGAAGTAGGCGTCGAACGCGACGTCCTTCCCCTTGTAGAAGACGGCGTGGAGCGCCTTCGCGTCGCTCACCTTGTACTTGTCGTAGCTCTCCTTGCTCGGGTCGATGAGCTCCTTCACCTCGATCCGCTTCAGGGCGTCGAGCATCGACTTCACGTTGCTCGCGTTGCCCTTCGACTGGACCGGCTTTTCCTCGTCCCAGTCTTCCTCGCCCTTCTTCACGAGGGTGATGGACTCCGGCGTGCCGCCGTCCTTCTCGAGCGGCCGCGTGAGCTCGACCTTGTCGATCTTCTTGATGTCGTCGTCCGTGAAGGTGACCTTCGGGAGCTTCTGGGCTTCGCCTTCCAGGCTGTGGGCGGCGAGGTCCGCGTTCTGGCTCTTCTTCTGGAGCGCGACGGCGCCGCCGAGGCCGAGGAGCACGACGATGGCGATGATGAGTTTCTTGTCCGTGGGCATGGTCGTCCTCTGAGGGAAGAAAAGCGGGGCCCGGGCGCGCGTCCCGGGCCTCCGTTCAGACCCGGTACTTGTCCTTCTTGTTCTGACGCTCGCGCCACCGGAGGAGGCCGAAGAAGGCGAAGAACAGCGGGAGCCCCGCGGACAGCGAGAGCTGGACGCGCGACTGGATGCGCTTCCGCTCCGTGCGGTACTCCTCGTTCTTCTTGTTGATCGCCGCCTGGTCGTCCTCGGCCTTGATCTTGGGCTTCGCGACGTCCCGATACGTGAGGTTCGGCTCGGAGATGATCTTCGCGCTCGCCGCGAGGAGATCCTGGTCGCCGCTGATCCAGTCGAGGGTGTTCTTCACCGCGAGGATCGTGTTCGTGAGATACCGGTTCGCGTACTGGCCGGAGAACATGAGGAGCTGCTTGTCCCCGGGCGCCCCGCCGTACATCGCGAACTGCGGACCGAGGTCCGGGCCGTTGCCGGAGTAGGCGAACGGGTTCGTGAGGAACTCGGACGAGGACACGACTAGCACGCGCGACGGCTGCGGAGCACGTTCCGGAACCTTGACGCCCATGTCGTCCCCGCCGCCCGCGAAGGCGCTCTTCAGCTTGCCCTCGACGGTCGCCGCGAGGACGTGCCGGTCGTACGGGGGCTTCGGGGGCCAGTCCATCTTGATCTTCAGATCCACCGTGCCCTCGGTGGAGGAACCGGCCTGATCCGAGCTCCGCGCGATGGCGGTGATCTTCACGTCCGACGGCTGCTTGTCCCGCTGGATCTCGAGCGACGACGCGAACGGGAACACCGTCTCCGGGAGCCGGAAGAACGCCGGGAAGCTCGTGTCGAGCATCTTCTCGTCGCCGTCGAGCGTCGGGTCGTCGATGAGGTGGATGATGGCCGGGTTGCGGATCTGGCCGACGCCCATCTGCGTCAGGACGGGCATCTGGAACTGTGCGCCGTAGTCCAGCACGACGTTCTTCTTCATGTTGACGCCGTACCCGAGGAGCAGCTTGTCCAGGTTGTGGAGGTCCAGCGTCGCGTTCATCGTCGCGTCGGCCGGCTTCATCGTCACGGCGGAGGCGAACACCGCGAGCGACTTGTTCCCGAGCATCAGGAACTGGTCGATGCGGCGGAGCTCCTTGTCCGTGTACGCCTTCTGCGGCTGCGTCACGATGAGGCCGTCGAGCGTGCGATCGATCTCGCTCTCGCCGTCCTTCAGATCGACGTCCACCGTCTCGTAGAACGGGAAGGCGCGCTTGATGATCGCGTCGATGCTCGCGCCGCCCTGCCCCTGCTTGGGAAGCAGGTTCTGGTCGCTGAGCTTCAGCTCGTCCTTGCCCGTGACGACGCCGACCTTGTGCTTGATGTCGTCCGCCTTGTCCCGGATTTCACGGATCTTGTTCGTGATCCAGAACTCGAGGCCCGACGTCTGCCCGGGGTTCAGGACGGGAATGACGCCCTTCTCGCTCCCGTACTTGAAGACGAGGCCCATGTAGCCCTGCGTGATGGACGCGGCGTCGTCCGTCGCGCTCTGCTCGCCCATCTGGAGCTCTTCCAGGCCGGCTTCCTTCGCCCGCTCGCGGAGCTCGTCCGTCTTCGGTTCGATGATGGTGTACTGGAACTTCCCGCCGCCGGCGCGCTCGTACTCCTTCAGGAGATCCGTGAGCTCGCGAATGAAGGCGTCCATCTGCGCGAGGCCGTGCGTCACGTAGGCGTCCACCTGCACGGTGGATTTCATCGAACGGAGGAGCCGTCCGCTGCCCTGAGACAGCGTGTGACGCTCCGCCTTCGTCCAGTCGAAGCGCTTGTACGCTCCCGCCGAGAGGATGTTCGCCATCACCGCGATCGCGGCGATGACCACGAGATAGAAGCCGGTCTGAGCGGCAGCTTTGCGCTTGTCCTGCTGGCTCGCCATGTCACGCCCACTTTCTGCGCTCGAGCGCCCGGAAGGCGAACGCGAGCGCGAGCGCCGTCACACTGAGGAAGTAGACGACGTCTCTCGTATCGATGAGGCCGCGCTCGAACCCTTCGAGGCGCGTCTGGAAGCTCACGAACTCGAGGACGTTCGCCTGGACGCCCGCGGCGGACGCCACGAACTCGGGAACGAACCACAGGGACGCGAGCACGAAGAAGGTCACGAAGAACGCGATCGACTGGCTCTCCGTGAGGGCCGTCACGAGGAGGCCGATGGCCACCGACGCGGCGGAGTAGAGGGAGAGTCCGAGGAGGCCCGCCGTCACCGGACCCCAGTCGAGCGGGCCGAGGTTCCAGGGCCACCGGAACATCGCGATCGGGTAGACGAGGAGGGACGCGATCACGACGAGCACCAGGCCCAGGGCGCCGAAGTACTTCCCGAGGATCACGTCGCTGTCCGAGACCGGGAGCGTGATGAGCATCTCGAGGGTGCCCGAGCGACGCTCTTCCGCGAGGAGGCGCATCGTGACCACGGGGACCACCAGGGTGGCGAGCCCGATCGGGGCCCACTCGAAGATCCCCTGCACGGTGGCCTTGTCCACCTGCCAGAAACCCCCGTGATAGAGGAAGAACATCAGCCCGATGCCGAGGAGGCTCAGGCAGATCACCACGTAGGCGAGGGGCGAGTCGAAGTAGGAGCGGAACTCGCGCCGCGCGATCGTCAGCATCGGATTCATCACTGGCCTGCGTCTTTCTGGTCGGCGGCAGGCGCTTCCGCGCCCTCGTCGTCACCGTCGTCGTCGCCGTCGTCTTCCCAGTCCGCGCCCCGGTCGAGCTTCTCGTCGCCGCGCGTCAGATCGCGGAACACGGCGTCCAGGCTCTGCGCGTCCCGGCGGAGCTCGAGGAGCGTCCAGTGCTTCTGCACCATCAGCCGGAAGATCTCCGCGCGGAGATCCGACGTCTGCGCGGCGGACACCTCGAACTTGTGCGCCTTCTCGTCGGTCGGAAGCTCCTTCACGCGGTTCGCACCGGTGATGCCTGCGAGCGCCTTCTCGAGCTCGGCGGCCTTCGGCGCTGGGTTTCCGGCCTCGCCGCCTTTGTCGTCCACCGTGACGAAGTAGCGGACGGAGCCCGTCTTGCCGCGGATGTCGTCGAGCGGACCGTCCGCCACGACGCGACCCTTGGAGACGATGATCGCCCGGGCGCAGGCCTCTTCCACCTCGGAGAGGTTGTGGGTCGAGAGCAGGATGGTGTGATCCTTCCCGATCTCCTTGATGTACTTGAGGACCTCGGCCTTCTCGTTCGGGTCGAGATCGCTCGTCGGCTCGTCCAGGATGAGGATGGGCGGGTCGTGGATCAGCGCCTGGCCGAGGCCGACGCGCTGCCGGTAGCCGTGGGAGAGCGTCCCGATGTCCTTCCCGAGGACCTGGGCGAGACCGCAGACCTCGACGACCTTCTTCAGGCGAGTCCTGAACGTGCTCGCGTCCATCCCGCGGATCTGGGAGGCGAACTCGAGGTACTCCCACACGTTCATGTCCGTGTAGAGCGGAGCGCGCTGGGGGAGGTAACCGAGCTTCTTTCTTACGGAGAGCGGATCGTCGAAGACGTCGTGCCCGTGGACCTTGGCCGTCCCGCTGGTCGGCGAGATGAAGCACGTGAGGATGCGCATCGTCGTGCTCTTGCCGGCGCCGTTCGGCCCGAGAAACCCGACGACCTCGCCCTTCGCTACTTCGAAGTTGACGTTGTCGAGAGCGCGGACGTGCCCGAATTGCTTCGACAGTCCGCTCGCCTGGATCATGACGTCCGTCATGGTCGGTCGATCACCTCTCTCCGATTGATTTCAGAATCCGCGAGCCGAGATGGCTCGCCGGGCCCCTTGAGGGCGCGCGATGGTACCGGCCCATCGATCTCTGTCAACACGGGGACTACTGCTTTCTTTCCGCTCCGGCGCTCACCACGAACCCGGCTCGCGCCGCCGAAAACCCGCGGAGTTCGCCGTTATTCCCCCGGGGGGAAAGATGCGTTCATAGCGCAGCGCGTCATGTCGCGTTCCAGCAAAAAAATGGGGCGACCGCGGAACGTCAGCTCTTGTAGCCGCCGATGAGCGTCTCGGCGAGGAGGCCCCAGCCGTCGGCCGCGACGAAGAGGAGGAGCTTCAGCGGCAGGGCAACCTGCGCCGGCGCGAGCGCGGAGAGTCCGAGCGCGACGAGCACGTTCGCGACCACGAGGTCCACGACGAGAAACGGGAGGAACAGCGCGAACCCGAGCAGGAACGCCGACACGAGCTCGGAGACGAGGAACGCGGGAACGATGACGCCGAAGTCGTCCGGGGCGGCGCTCGCGCCGTGCTTCCTGGCGAGCGCCGAGAAGCGGGCCTTCTCGCGGGGAGAGGCGTTGTCGCGGAGAAAGTCCCGGAGCGGTTCTCGCACGGCCGTGACGACGTCGTGGACCCACACGCTCGTCGTCTGTCCCGGCCGCGGTTCGAGGAGCGGCGTCACGCGGTCCTCGATGCGGCTCCAGACCGGCGCCATCGCGAGCAGGGTGAGCGCGGCGGCGAGCGCGACCACGACGCTGCTCGACGGCACCTCCGGCGCTCCGAGGGCGCTCCGCGCGATGTGGAGCACCGTCGAGATCTTCACGAACGACGTCAGCGTCATGAACAGGAACGGCAGGAGCCCGACGATGGACAGCGCCACGACCAGCGCGAGCGGCCGATTCAGGAGCTCGTCCGTGCTACCCGGCATGCTGTCCCGCGCCTTCTCGCTTCGGGAAGAGCGCGCCGTCCGTCGTTTCGCCGAGCTTCACCATGCCGGCGTCGCTCGCGCCGACGACGTAGATCTTCTCGCCCACGCGCACGAGATACACGGTGCGCCGCGCATCGAGCGGAAGCCGACCGACCACGTCGAGCGGGCCGGTGGCGCGCCCGACGCCGGCGCGCTTCGCGCCGTGGACGAGCACGAATGCGACCGCACCCACGCCGATCAGCGTGACGGCCGTCTGGACGACGTAGGACGCCAGCGGAGACACCCGGCGCGCACTCTACGCTCCGCCCGGCCGCCCGGGAACCACCGAACCGCACCGTTCGGCGTCGAACGGGCGCCGCGAGCGGCTCGGCGAAGGAGGGCGCCGGCGGTTCCCGCTCCGCAGCGCGATCGGAGCGCGGCTTCGATCGCGATTTCCCGGATTGGAACGGCGACGGCCGATCACGAGGGGGTTTTCGGTCGCGACATTCCAAACTGGAATACGGGGCGCGCTGGTCGCGGTTCGCGTTCGGGGTACCGGGGCCGCCGGCCGCAACAGTCCAAACTGGAATACGGGGCGCGCTGGTCGCGGTTCGCGTTCGGGCTACCGGGGCCGTCGGCCGCAACATTCCAAACTGGAATACGGGGCGCGCTGGTCGCGGCTGCCCATGCGGGCCACCGGGGCCATTCGAATTCGGAATGCTGCGACCGCGCCGGAGCCCGATCGCGGCAGCGCAGGCGTCGATCGAGGCGAATCTGGGGCGATATTCCAATTTGGAATACGCGAGTTCGTACCCCCCCTCTCACTCCGCCGACGACCGCCGCCTACGCGGACCCCGGTCCCTGTCGTCGGCACCGTCGCCGCGAGCCGTTCGCCCGGGAGTGCCCGCGGGCTCTGGCTCAGCTGCCGCCCATCAGCGTGACGTACTGGCGGATCTCCGCGAGCGCGGCGGCGCCGAGCGCTTTGAACTCGAAGCCCGTCGCGCGAAGGCCGCGCGAGGCGCGGGACCACCGGACGAGCGACGGCACCTCCACGACGCGGCCCGAGATGGGGAGGGCGAACTTGAGCCGGAGCGTCGAACCCGGCGCGCACTGCTCCTCGGCGACGACGAGCACGCCGCCTTCGGAGATGTCCTCGATCTTCGCGTCGATCGTGCGGGCGTCCACCGCGAGGCTGCAGAGCGCCGTGTACGGCGCACGGGGAAACACGCGGCGCGCTTCCGCGGTGCCGGCGGTCGGGGCGGAAGGGGCCCCCGCACCGGGTGCCTTGGGAAGCGGCGGTGGAACGGCGCGCGTGCGCTCGGTTCCGAGGACGTCGACGGCGTCGAGCTTCTTGCCGAGGCAATGCTGGAGCGCTGCGCGGAGCTCCGTCATGTTCGTGAATCGCTCGTTCGGATCGCGCCGGAGACACCGGTGCACGACGTCGGCGAGAGCCCGCGGCACGTCGGGACGGACGGCGCCGACGGGGCGCGCCTCTTCCGTCGTCAGCCGCACGAGGATTTGACCCAGGTTCCCTTCGAATGGAACGGCGCCGGTGAGGCACTCGTACAGCGTGACCCCGAGCGCGTAGACGTCGGCCCGGTGATCGTTTCCGGGCTGGGAGAGCAACGCTTCGGGCGCCATGTACTCGATCGTTCCGAGGATGGCCCCGCTCTGCGTGAGCTTGGGCTCGTGGGACTCGGCCGTTCCCTGGAACTTCGCCACGCCGAAGTCGAAGAGGCGAACCTGGTTCCACGCGTTCTTGGTGACGATCACGTTCGCGGGTTTGACGTCGCGATGAAGGATCCCGGCGGCGTGGACGGCCGCGAGCCCCGCCGCGAGGCAAACGCCGATCTTCGCGACCTCGTCGGGCTCGAGCTTGCCACGCGCCGTGATGAGCCCCGACAGCGGGCGACCTTCGATGAGCTCCATGGCGAGGAACGGCATGCCGTCGCTTTCGCCGGCGTCGTGCACGTCCACGATGACGGGATGCCGGACCTGCGCGAGCGCCTGGATCTCGCGCCGGAGCCGCGCGTTCAGCACCTCGCGGAGCTCCGGATCGGGGTGCGGTACTTTGAGCGCGACGTGCCGCTTCACGATGGTGTGCTCGGCGGCGAAGACGCTCGCGGCGCCGCCTCTGCCGAGCTCACGGCGGATCTCGTAGCGTCCGCCGATTATCGATCCGAGCGTGAGCTCGGCCGGAATCGACGGCGCGACGCGGCCCGACACCGGCGCGTCACGCCGGACGTCCGCGGGTCGGGGGATCTGGGGGCGGGGCACCTGGTGCGGAGAAGCGGCCACGTCGCTTTTCAACGGTCAGCCGGGCGATCTCTTTAATGAATCTGCCCGCCGTGGCCGCGCTCCCGCCCACCGAACGGTAACGGTTTCGGTCGCTTCGGCTCGGGTGCCCGGCTTCCAGGTTCCGGAGAAGAACGGGAGCGCGCTCGCGGAGGCACGTACCGGCGGAAAAGAAAGCGGGAGGTGGGGAAACGTGGGCAAAAGCGCGGACTGGAAAGAAGATCCCGCTCGCCGTACTCTCCGAAGTTTGGAGCGGGGCCCGTTCCGGGCCTCGGCCGAAGGGGCTTACCATGCGCTATTCCGTGGTCCTGCCGCGAAAGGAGCCGACCGATCCCGATGCGGTTCGCGGCGCTCTCGATCAGGCGGTCCGTGACTGGGATCGAGGCGATCAGTCGGCGGCGCTGGCCGCCGTCCGTGGCGCTGCGGAAGCGGCCCGGGTCGCCGGAAACGCCTCACGTGCCGAGTCGCTCGAGCGCGCCGCGGGCTCGCTCTCCGTCGCGATGGAAGACGAGCACCGTGCGAAGAAACCCGAGGCACCGCGGTCGGGCTCCCCGCCGGTCGCGTCGTCCCGCTCGGGTTCGATGAAGGCGGCCGGCTCGGGTTCGATGAAGGCCAGCTCGCGTTCGTCGGGCGGCTTGCCGAAGGTCAGCGGCAAGGCCCCTCCGCTTCCGTCCCGTCGTTCGGGCGCGCTGTCGACGGCGAGCTCCGCCTCCGCGTCCGGTGCGCTCTCCGTCGCCGCGCGCGCCGCGAAGACCACCGCGCCCGCCCCTGCCGAAGAAGAGCTCGTCCCGCGGGACCTCCTCGTCACGCTCACCCCGGCCGACGGCGGCCCGCCGGAGGGGTCGCTCGTCGGTCACGCCGCGGTCCGGGTCGCGATCGCGCCCGGACGTGGTCCCGGAGGCACCGTCATGATTCGCCCCCTGGCGCCCGGAGAAATCGCGCCGCGCGGGAGCCCGATCGCCCTGCTCGTCGCTCTGGAGCCGGGCGCGGACCCGATACCGAAGGCCGGCGCTTAACGGCTCGTTGACGCGGATCTGGCCCTCCGCTACCGGCTCTCCTCCCGGTGGCACTCATCGTACAGAAATATGGCGGGACCTCCGTCGGGTCCCTGGAACGGATGCGTCACGTCGCGGAGCGCGCGCTCGCGACCCAGCGCGCCGGAAATGACGTGGTCCTCATCGTGAGCGCGATGTCGGGGGAGACGAACCGCCTCCTCGCGCTCGCCCACCAGATCTCCGAGGCCCCGGATCGCCGCGAGCTCGACGCTCTCGCCGCCACGGGCGAGCAGGTGAGCGCCGCGCTCGTCGCGATGACGGTGCAGGCGCTCGGCGGAAAGGCGCAGAGCCTCCTCGGTCACCAGGTGCGAATCCACACGGACGACGCTTTCACGAAGGCGCGCATCCAGGGCATCGAGGGAGAGAAGCTCCTCGAGGTGGTGAAGAGCGGGAAGATCGCGGTCGTCGCGGGCTTCCAGGGCGTGGACGCCCAGGGCAACATCACGACGCTCGGACGCGGCGGCTCGGACACCACGGGCGTCGCGGTCGCAGCCGCCATCGGCGCGGACGTCTGCGAGATCTACACGGACGTCGACGGCGTCTACACGACGGACCCGAACGTCTGTCCGTCGGCCAGGAAAATCGACCGGATCAGCTTCGAGGAGATGCTGGAGCTCGCTTCGCTCGGCGCGAAGGTGCTGCAGATTCGCTCCGTGGAGGTCGGGATGAAGTACAATGTGCCAATCCACGTGCGTTCTTCTTTCAACGACAAGCCGGGTACGCTGGTGACGGGCGAGGAGGGCTTCGAGGCCGTCACGGTCGCCGGCGTCGCCTACGACAAGAACGAGGCGAAGGTTCAGCTCGTCGCGGTGCCGGACAAGCCGGGCGTCGTGGCCCAGGTCTTCGCCGCTCTCGCGAACGAGAACGTCTCGGTCGACATGATCATCCAGAGCCCGTCCCGCGGCGCGGAGGCGAGCACGGACGTCACGTTCACCGTCCCGAAGACGGACCTCGCTCGCGTGAAGACGCTCATCGAGGGTCACGCGAAGACCATCGGCGCCGAGCGCGTGGAGTACGACTCGGACATCGTGAAGGTCTCGATCGTCGGCCTCGGGATGCGCTCCCACGCCGGCGTCGCAGCGAAGATGTTCTCCCTCCTCGCCAGGGAGGGCATCAACATCCAGGCGATCAGCACGAGCGAGATCCGCATCAGCTGCATCGTGCAGGCGAAGTACACGGAGCTCGCGGTTCGCGCGCTCCACGACGGTTTCGGCCTCGCCGCACCCGCCGCCGCCGCTCAGCCGAGCTGATCATGGCGGCGGGCGTGCTCGCCCCCGGCTCGGAAGAGGGGCTCCCCCGGCGTTTCGGCCCGTACGTCCTCTTCGACAAGATCGGAGAGGGCGGAATGGCCCGGATCTTCCTCGCGCGGAGCGGAGGCGGCCTCGGCGGGGAACGCCTGCTCGTCGTGAAGGAGATCCTGCCGCTCCTCGCCGCGAGCTCGGACATGAGTCAGCTCCTCGTGGACGAGGCGAAGCTCTGCAGCGACCTCACGCACAAGAACGTCGTCCAGGTGACGGACCTCGGGCGCGAAGACGGCCGCCTCTACATCGCGATGGAGTACGTGGAGGGGCTCGACCTCCGCGAGCTCCTCCGCGGCTGCTCGCAGAAGAAGATCCCTCTCCCCGTCGAGTTCTCGCTCTTCGTCATCCTGGAGACGCTCCGGGCGCTCGAGTACGCGCACAAGAAGAAGGGCCCGGACGGCCGTCCTCTCGGCATCGTGCACCGGGACGTCTCGCCGTCGAACGTGCTCCTCTCCGTGGAGGGCGAGGTGAAGCTCTGCGACTTCGGCATCGCCCGCGCGCTCACGACCGGGGACGCGCTCCCGGAGGAGGCGATCCAGGGAAAGGCCGGTTACATGAGCCCGGAGGCCGCGCGCGGAGAGAGCGTGGACGCGCGCTCGGACGTCTTCGCGGTCGGGATCCTCCTCTGGGAGCTCCTCGCCGGGCAGCGCCTCTACCGGAGCGGCGCCGGCCGAGCGACCATCATCGCGCAGGCGCGCGAGGGCCTCATCCCGGATCTTCCGGAGCGCGGCTACGCGGACGAACCCCGACTCTTTGCCATCGTGAGGCGCGCGGTCCAGCGGGAGGCGGCGGCGCGCTACCAGTCCGCGCAGGAGATGCTGGACGACCTGGAGGCGTACGTCGCGGACAACCGGCTCGTCGCGAGCCCGCTCCGATTCGGAGACTTCCTCGTCGAGCACTTCGGCGCCGAGATCGTCGCGCGACGGCGAGAGCGGGAGCGCGCCGCGAGGGCCGAGATCGCCGCCCCCTCGCCCGCGGACGAGGCAGCGCCGACGAAGCCCCGCTCGGAGCTCCCGACGCTGCCGGATCCGAACGCGAGCGCGCTCACGGCCGCGCGTCCGTCGGACAGGCCTCCGCCGTCCTCCGGGCGGCGGATCTCCTCGCGTCCGCCCCCGGCGCCTCCCGGGCCGCCGGCGTCCGGCGCGAACAACTGGATCATCGTCGTGGTCGTGCTGCTCGTCGCGGCCGCGATCGCGCTCTTCGTCTTCGGGCGACGGTGACGCGGCACGCGCTCGTCGCGGTGCCCGTGCCGCTCGGGCAGGCGTTCAGCTACGGAATCCCCGACGAGCTCGCGGCGCGCGTCGTGCCGGGCGCGCGCGTCCTCTGTCCGTTCGGTCCTTCTCGTAGCGTGCTCGGCGTGGTGCTCGCCGTCTCGGACGAGAAGCTCTCGTTCGACGAGAAGAAGCTCAAGTACATCACTGCGGTCGTCGACGAGCACCCGGTGATCCCCGAGGAGCTCCTCGCGTTCCTCGTCGAGCTCTCGCGCTACTACCTCGCACCGGTCGGCGAGGTGATGCGCCTCGCGCTCCCGGCCGTCGAGCGGAGCTCCGTCGGCGACGGCGCGACGCTCGATCTCCTCCACACGGCGGGAGTCTCGGCGATCGGGCGGCTCGTCCAGGTCGCGGCCGTCGTCCCGGGCGCGCCCGCGCCGGAGAAGCTCTCGGACAAGCACCGCGCGCTCCTCGACGTCCTCCGCGAGCTCGGTCCGACGCCCGTCGCAGAGCTCGAGAGGACGCAGAAGGGGGCGCGCTCGCGCCTGAAGAAGCTCGAGGCGCTCGGCGCGGTCCGGGTGGAGGAGAAGCCCGCCGCGGCGGATCCGTTCTTCGCCACCGAGGCCGTCCGCGACGTCCCTCCGGAGCTGACCCCGGCGCAGGCGCGCGCCGTCTCCGCCATCACGTCGCGCATCGAATCCGGCGCGGGCGGCGCGTTCCTGCTCCACGGCGTCACGGCGTCGGGAAAGACGGAGGTGTACCTCCGCGCCGTCTCCCACGCGCTCGAACGCGGAGGTTCCGCGATCGTCCTCGTACCGGAGATCGCGCTCACGCCCCAGCTCGTCAACCGGTTCCGCTCGCGGCTCGGAGAGGGCATCGCCGTGCTCCACAGCGGGCTCTCCGATCGCGAACGTCATGCCATGTGGCGCTCGCTCCGGGGCGGCGCGATCCGCGTCGCGGTCGGCGCTCGGTCGGCGCTCTTCGCGCCGCCGCCGAACCTCGCGCTCGTCTGCGTCGACGAGGAACACGACGGCTCGTTCAAGCAAGAGGAAGGGGTCCGCTACCACGCCCGCGACATGGCGCTCCTCCGCGCGCATCGCGCTCGCGCCGTCTGCGTCCTCGGCTCGGCCACGCCGTCCCTCGCGAGCGAAGCGCTCGTCCGCGCCGGGAAGCTCGAACGGCTGAGTCTCCCGGAGCGCGCGCACCGCGCGGCGGCTCTGCCGAAGGTCGAGATCGTGGATCTCCGCGTCGTCGGCGCCGGGCCGTCCGGGGATCGTCTGCTCTCCCTTCCGCTTCATCGCGCGCTCGAACGCACCCTCGCGGAGAAGGAACAGGCGATCCTCTTCTTGAACCGGCGCGGCTTCTCCCCGGCGCTCATCTGCGAGGAGTGCGGGCACGTCCTCGAATGCCCGAGCTGCGCCGTCGCGCTGACGCTCCATCGCTCGCGGGGCGAACGGGTGCACTGTCACTACTGCGACTACTCCGCGCCGCTCCCCACCGTCTGTCCGGATTGCAAGGCGACGCGCCTCTCCGAGGAAGGCGCCGGAACCGAGCGCATCGAGGCGCTCCTCAAGCAGACGCTCCCCGAGGCGCGCATCGCCCGCCTCGACCGAGACGTCGCTGCGGGGCTGAAGAGCGAGGCCATCCTCGATCGGATGCGTCGTCACGAGGTGGACGTCCTCGTCGGAACGCAGATGGTCACGAAGGGCCACGATCTTCCCGGGGTCACCCTGGTCGGCGTCCTGAACGCGGACTCGGCGCTCGCGATGCCGGACTATCAGGCCGCGGAGCGGACGTTCCAGCTCCTGGTCCAGGTGGCGGGACGGGCAGGTCGCGGGGATCGGCCGGGTACCGTCGTGATCCAGACGCGGAACCCGAAGCACCCGGCGATCCTCGCCGCGGTGAAGCACGACGTCGGAAGCTTCGTCGAACAGGAGCTCCGCGAACGCGAGGACGTCCGCTATCCGCCGTTCTCGCGCATCGCGCTCGTCCGCATCGACGCCGTGGACGAAGCCGTCGCCCGTCGCGAAGCGGAACGGCTCGCGTCCGTCGCACGGCGCGCGTCGCCTCCGGGCGTGGACGTCGTGGGGCCCGCGCCCGCGCCGCTCGCTCGTCTCCGGAACCGCTATCGCTACCGGTTCCTCGTCCGCGGCCCGGCGCGCGGACCGCTCCGGACCGCGCTCGTCGCGGTCGCGCGCGCCGAAACGGACCGCCGCGCGCGGGTCGCGATCGACGTGGACCCCGTGAGTATGCTGTGAGAAAACGTGGGGGAGCGGCCCTGACGAATCGGCTGCGGGGGACCAGACTCTTCCTTCCGTCTCGAGTAGTCATGCCGAAGCTCCGAACCCGCCGCACCCTCCCCGTCGCGCTCGGCGCGGCGGGCATCGTGCTCGCGCCCGGGCCGGCCTTCGCCGGCGCGGGGGAGTGGCACGTCGGTGGACGGCTCGGCGCCGCGACGGTCCGCCACGGTTCGCTCGGGCCGGCTCTCGACCTCCACGCCGGTTACGAGCTGTCCGACTATTTCGACGTCGTGATGCAGGCGACCGCGTCTCGCCACGACGGCTCCGCCGGGCCGACGGCGCTCACCGCGTCCGCCGGCATCGCCTACAAGATCGACGTCTTCGAGTGGATCCCCTACGTGAGCGCGCTCGGGGGCTACTACCGGTACGAGGGGCCGAAGGGGGCGTCGAATCAGTCGGCGGGCTGGTCCTTGCACGGCGGGGTCGACTACCTGGTTTCGAGGTCGTTCTCGCTCGGCGGGGACGTCGGCTTTCACGCGATCCTCGGCGAGAGTCCGCCGGTGTCCCTGCAGACGACGTTCCTCGTCGGCGCGGAGTACCGCTTTGGCTGGTGAGGACGATCCGTCGCGGCCGAGCGGCTCCGGTCCGGAGAGCATCGGTCGCAAGGTCGCCGCGAGGGAGAGCCGTGCCCTCGAATGGTGCGCGGGCGGCGCGGTGGTCGTCATCCTGTGGATCGCGACGCCCGTCACCCCGGGTCTACTCCTCGGGACGCTCATGGCCTTCTCGATTCAGCCCGTCCACGAGGCCATCCAGCGGAGGCTCGCGCGGCCCGCGCTCGCGGCGCTGCTCACGGTCACGCTGACGGCGCTCCTCATCATCGGCTCCGTCGGCGGCTTCGGCTCGCTCTTCGTCGCTCGCGGCGTGGTGCTCACCGGGTCTCTGCTCGCCGCCCTCGGCCCGAACGGTACGCTCGCCGACGAGCTCCACTCGGTCACGGGGCTCCTCGCGCGCGTCGGGCTCTCGGTGGACGTACTCACGCACAAACTCCGGGATGCGGCGGCGCAGATCGCGTCGCTCTCCGCCTCGTTCGCGGAGTCGGCGGCGGCGGCGACCGCGAGCGGGCTCCTCTCGCTCTTCTTCGCGCTCCTCTCCATGCACTGGATCCTCGAGCACTGGGACGGGCTCCCCGATCGGCTGGAGGTCGTCTCGCCCCTCCGCCGCGAGTACACGCGCGCGCTCCTCGCCGAGTTCGAGCGCGTCGGACGCGCGACGCTCCTCGGCACGGTGGTCACGGGCTTCGCCCAGGGTCTTCTCGCGACCGTGGGGTACTTCCTGACGGGCGCGCCGGAGCCCGTCTTCTTCGGCGTCGCGACGGCGCTCACCTCGCTCGTCCCCGGCATCGGGACGACGCTCGTCTGGGCGCCGATCGGCATCTTCCAGGTCGTCACGGGGCATGCCGCCGCCGGCTTCGTCGAGCTCGTCTGGGGTGCGGTCGCCATCGTCGGCGTGTCGGACTACTGGATCCGTCCGAAGCTCGTCGGCGGAGACGAGAGGCTCCCGACCCTCGTGACGTTCGTCGCGCTCTTCGGCGGCGTCGAGGTGTTCGGGCTGAAGGGCCTCGTCGTCGGGCCCATCGCGATGTCGATCGCCGTCGCGACGCTCCGCCTCTACGCGCGCGAGGCGGAAGCCAGACGGCCGTTCATGTACACGCGGGAGTGAGTCGGCCCCTCCTCGTTGCATCAAATTGCGCCGGCATGAGGGGAGGTCGTGGATGCCCCACCCGGCATCCCGCCTTGCGGGCTGCCGACCGCCCCAAACGTCCGTGCTCACCCGGAAGCCGGGTTCCGCGCGGCCGTGGGGCGGTGCCGCGTGACCGATGAACGAATTCCGGAGCACACCCTCGGCAGCGCCCCGCGACGTGCAGGGAACTCGCGGGGTGTGTGCTTCCGAGAGAGGGTCGCCGGCGTGCCGTTCTCGGCTCTCGAGTTCGTGGTGCGCCTCTTCGCCGTCGACGCGCTCTCGAAAGCCGGTTCAGGGAGAGCCCGGGAAGCCGGCGAAGCGAGGGCTCACGTGCGCGGTCTCGAGTCCGAATTGGGGCTCGGGCACGAAGTGCGGGGACGATGGCCTGTTACGGGGCCGAAGAGCGGCTCGACCCTGTCGTCGGCGTGTGAGAGACCGAACCCAGGCTTCCGGAAGAGTGAGGGTGGCGCAGGGCGGCTCTCCGTCGTCCCTTCCACGCGCATCGAACGCGCCATCATCACTCTTCCGGAAGCATCGCGCCCGACACGAGGTAACGCTCGTCGCTGCGTCTCCCTGGCGCGACCCTGGAACGACCTGAACCGGCGAGTTCGACCTCCGGGATGCAACGAATCCTCAGCCGACATCCGGGGCGGTCGGTGCCACGCCCGGCGGGATGCAGGGTGGGGCGCCTTCCAGCGACCCGGATCACGCGACGACGTGGAGCCGGCGGCCGACGTCGCCGGACGTCGCTTTCGCCGGCGCGCTCGCGGCGTCGATGAGGGCGACTGCTTCGCGCCCCTGCTCCTCGACGGCGTCGTTCTGCTTCCGGAGCATCGCGACCTGATACTGGTCCTGCACGGGCGGGCTGCTCGAGACGGGCTCCATCACCCCCGAGAACGGACGACCCCGGGATCCCTGGAGGAGGTTTCCTCGGCACTCCCTGCGGGTCGGCGGGCCGGCGTGGCGCTTCGTCCGGGGTATCGATAACTTACCTGGGCGATGCGCGGCTCCGCCGTCCTCGGCCTCCTCTGCGCCCTGTCGTGCGCACGGTCGCCCCGCCCGAAGCAGGCGGCGCCGGGCGGGTCTGCGAAGCCGGGGCTCAGCGCGCGCCTCCTCGCGGCGGAGACGCGGGTCGAACCGTCGCAGCCGTCCGGGAAGGCTCCACCCGGCCCGGACGCCTGGCGGGACGCGGTCCGCTCCGGCGACTGGGACGACGCCGCGCGGCTTCTCGACGCGCTTCCGGAGTCCGACCGAGCGCGGCCCGAGATGAAGTTCGTCCGCGCCCGCGTCGCGACGGCGGTCCACGACTACGAGAAGGCCCGCGGTCTCCTCGACGGGCTCGTCGACCAGGTTCCCGCGCTCGCGGACGCCGTGAAGGAGGCACGCGCCGAGATCGCCGTCTCCGCGGGCCCGTTCGAGGAGGGGGGTCGGTTCTTCGGCGCCCGGAGCGATCCGGAGTCCCTCGTGAAGGCGGCCGCGGCGTGGGAACGCGCGCATGCGTACGGGCTCGCGAAGGCGGCGGCCGATCGCGCGGTCCGGGCGGCGGGCGAAAGAATCGACCAGTCCCATTGTCGAATCGAGGCGCTCTGGATCCGGGCCCGCGCCGCGCACGCGCTCCGGGACGACGCTTCCGCGGCGGCGGACTACGGCATCCTCGCCGTGGAGGACCCGGAGACGGAAGCCGGGGACGCCGCGATGCGCGCGCTCCCGCTCCTCTCGCCCCCCGCGCGGCTCACGACCGAACGACGACTGGAGCGCGCGAGGAACCTCGCGAGCGCCGGTCAGGCGTCGCGCGCGCTCGCGGAGCTCGACGCGCTCGCGGCGGACCAGACGGCGAACGTCTCGCCCGCCGTGCTCTCGCACGCCCGCGGCTGGGCGCTCTACCTTTCGCGCTCGGACTACGCGAAGGCCGCGGAGGAGCTCGGGCGCGCGGCGGCGCTTTCCGGTCCGGACGCCGTCAAGGACGCGTTCTACGCCGCTCGGGCCCTCTCCCGCTCGGACGACGACCGGGCGGCCATCGAGCGCTACGAAGCGTTCGCGAAGCAGCACCCGGACTCGCCGTTCGCCGAGGAAGCGCGCTACCAGAGCGCGCGCCTCCACTTCCTCCTCGGTGACTACGACGCGGCGATCTCCGGCTACCGGGCGTACCTCGACGCCTTCGACAGGAAGCACAGGGCCCGGTTCGGCGAGGCGGCGCGCACGGAGCTCGCGCTCGCGATGCTTTCGTCCGGGAAGGCCGCGGAGGCCGCGCCCGAGTTCGCGTCCCTCGCCGCCGCGGAGAAGGACTCGACCGAGCGCGCGTCGCTCCGCGAGCTCGAGGGCGCGGCGCTCGCCGACGCGGGCAAGAAGCAGGACGCGGTCGCGACGCTCGCCTCCGTGATTCACGACGCGCCGCTGACGCTTCCGGCGCTCCTCGCCGCGGGCCGCCTCGAGCGTCTGAACGAGACGCCTCCGCCGCCGCTGTCTCCGCCGCTCGCGCCGCCCGCCCCGTCCACGAAGCTCGACGTCGAGCTTCCGGAGCGAGTCGCGCTCTTCGCCCGGCTCGGGCTCGCCGGCGACGCGGAGAAGGAGCTCTCGCTCCACGAGAACGAGCTCTCTGCGCGGTACGCACCGCGCGGCAGCGAAGCGCTCTGCGAGGCGTACGCCGCCGTGGGGACCGGCGCGCTCCGGTACCGCATCGGCCGGCGAGCGGTGAAGGGCGACGTCCTCGAGCACGAACCGACGGACGCGACGCGCTGGGCGTGGGAGTGCCTCTATCCGCGAGCGTTCGATCCCATCGTGACGGGAGTGGAGATGGAGCGCGCGCTCCCGAGGGGCTTCCTCCACGCAGTCATGAGGCAGGAGAGCGCGTTCCGGCCCGACGCCGTGTCCCCGGCGAACGCCGTCGGTCTCCTCCAGCTCATGCCGGATACCGCGGAGAAGGCCGCACGAGAGATCGGCATGCCGTTCGAGACGTCGTCGCTCGTGCTGCCGGGGCCGAACGTCCGACTGGGCGGGTACTACCTCCGCCGGGTCTTCGATCGATTCGGGGGCAGCGTGCCGCTCGCGGCGGCCGCTTACAACGCAGGGCCCCGAGCCGTGTCCCGGTGGCTCGCGACGGGGGAGAACCTGCCGCTCGACGTGTTCGTCGCTCGGATCCCGTTCGCCGAGACGCGGAGCTACGTCGCGCGCGTCGTCTCGAACGTCGCCCGCTACGCCTACCTCGCGGACGGCCCCCGCGCGGTCGGCCCGATTCCGCTCGAGCTGCCCCAGGGAAGACGCGTGAAGGACGAGGACTACTAGTTGGGTGATGAAAGAGGGCGTCTTTCCCGCTACCGTTTGGAGCCATGAAGCGTCGGCGACTGGGCAAGACGGGGCTCACGGTCTCGGAGGTCTGCCTCGGGACGATGACGTTCGGGACGATGGCGGACGAGGAGACGAGCCGTCGCATCCTGGACACCGCGTTCGATCGCGGGGTCGACTTCCTGGACACCGCGGAGATCTATCCGGTGCCTCCCATGGAGGACCACGCCGGGCGGACGGAAGAGATCGTCGGTCGCTGGCTCGCCGAGAAGAACCGTGACGCGGTGGTCGTCGCCACGAAGGTGGCCGGGCCGGGCGGGGGATGGTTCAAGACTCCGGTTCGCGCCAATCGCGGGACGCTCGACCGCCACAACATCCAGCGCGCCGTGGAGGGCAGCCTGCGACGCCTCCGCACCGATTACATCGACCTCTATCAGACTCACTGGCCCGACCCGGACTTCCCGATCGAGGAGACGATGCGCGGCCTCGAAGAGGTCGTGCGGGCGGGCAAGGTCCGCTACGTCGGCTGCTCGAACGAGACGGCGTACGGCCTCGCCAAGTCCCTCGTCGTCTCCCAGTACGAAGGGATCTGCCGCTACGAGACGATCCAGAACAACTTCAGCCTCGTGAACCGGCGCTTCGAGGACGAGCTCAAGACCGTTTGCCTCCGCGAATCCGTGAGCTGCCTCCCGTACAGCCCCATCGCGGGCGGCGTTCTCACCGGGAAGTACAAGGGCGGCGCGTGGCCGGACGGAGCGCGCTTCTCCATGTACCGGCACGGCGGCAAGCGCGCCGAGCAGATGACAAAGCGCTTCGTCAACGACAAGACGCTCGCGACGGTCGAGCGCATCGCGAAGATCGCGGACGAGTGCGAGATGGGTCTCACGACGTTCGCCGTCGCGTGGACTCTCAGCCGGGACTTCGTCGCTTCCACCATCGTGGGCGCGACGAAGGTCGAGCAGCTGGAAGATCTCCTCCGAGCGTCCGACGTGAAGATCCCCGAGCAGGCGCTCGCCAAGTGCGACGAAGTGACGAAGGACATCCTCTACCCGATGGGGTGAGGCCCGCTTCGCCCCGGTTCGCGGACGCCTCGTGACGTCGCCGTCTCCTCGCGCGCTCCGGCTCGTCGTCGTCCTCGTCGCTTGCGCGTTCCTCGCGCTCTGGGCGGCCTGGTGGCTGGACGCGCTCTCGGCGCTCCGGCTCCGCTTCGCCGAGCGGACGTGGATGACGGCCCCCGCGTTCGGCGCCGATTTCTGGTCACAGTCCGACTTCGCGGCGCGGCTCTGGCGGGGCGGCGTGGACCCGTACGAAAACGACCGGCACCTCTTCCACTACCCGCCGATCGTGATCCGGCTGTTCCTCTGGACGCCGTACTTCTCGATCGCGACGGCGCTCCGCATCTGGATCGTCGTGCTCTTCCTGCTCGTGCTCGCCGCGGTGCTGCTGGCCTACCGCGTCCGAGAACGGCTCCGCGCCGGGTCGGTCCCGTTTCCGGCGCTCCTCGCCCTCGTGCTCGCGACGTTCCCGATGGTGTACCTGTTCGAGCGCGCGAACTTCGACATCGTGACGCTCGCCGGGATCCTCCTCGCGGTCCCGCTCTTCGAGACGGAAGATCCGCGGCTCGAGTTCCTCGGCGGCGTGCTGCTCGCGTTCGGGCCCTGGGTGAAGGTGTATCCCGGGCTCCTCGGGCTCGCGCTCGTCGCGCTCCGGCGGCACCGCGCGCTCGCCGGCTTCGTCGTCGGCGGAGTCGGGATCTTCCTCGCGATGCCCGCCGAGACGCTCGAGAGCTTCGGGGTCCTCAGGCTGGCCATCGAGCGGGTGAGCCGCGGCGTCGCTCCCGACACCTACGCGGTGTGGTCCCACTCGCTCTCGATGGCCTATCTGCACGCGGTGGCTTCGCTCGGGCCCTCGCGCCTGCACGAGCTCCTCGCGCGAGTTCCGGGAGCCGCGGTCGGGCTCCTCGCCGTCCTGCCGCTCCTCGGCTGGGTGCTTCTCCGGGTTCGTCGAGCGCGCTCCCGCGACGTCCTGTATCCGACGCTCCTCTGGACGGTCTCCGTGGCGTCCTTCGTGCCCGAGATCGCGAACGACTACAGCCTCCTGTTCCTTCCGCTCGCCGCGGCGTGCGTCGTCGGGAGAGGGGAGTCGCGTCCCACGCGCGCGCTCCTCGCGCTGTCCGCAGTCTCCTTGCAGCCCTTCCTGCTCCCCATCCCCGGCCTCGTGCTCCTCGCGGCGAAGGTGTGCGCGGTGGTCGGCGTCGGGACGAGCCTCGTCGGGCGCGCGGAGCGGAGCGCCGCCGTTCAGCCGCCGCTCGGCGGAGGCGCGGGAGCAGGCGTGTCCGGCATCTTCGCGACGCCCAGCGACCACCAGTAGAGCACCTCCTGCACCTGCGGGAGGTAGGCGCCTGCCTCGTACGTCAGGATGACGGACGAGAGCTCGTGCCAGACGATGGGCGCGCGCGCCCGGTCGAGGACGAAGTTCGGGCGGCACGCTTCCACGTCCTTGCCGATCGGACAGTACGCTTCCCTGCACCCGTCGATGATGGCGGGGAGCTGGTCGGCCTCGTGCAATCGCGATGCGTGAACGAGGGCGTTCCGACAGGGGAGCTCCACGAACAGATCCGCGCACTCGCCGTAGAAGACCTGGAGCGCCGCCTCGCGCGTCCGTTCCCGGAGCGCCCGCTGCGTTCCGTCCTCGCACTTGTGGAGGCTCTTCAGGCGCATCCGCGGCGGCGGATCGCGACGGCATCCCTGGGCGAGGAGGAGCGCGAGGCCGAGGACGAGGACGCTGCGAGCCGCGGGCATCGCGTCAGTACCGTCCGGGGTGGACCGACCGCGGCGGGAACGTCTCCCGCGACCAGGCCGCGTCGCCGTCCGCCGCCCAGGCTCGCTGGAACGCGTCCCGCATCACGAGCTCCGCGAGCTTTCCGCGCGGCGAAAACCCCCACTCCGCCTCCTGGGACATGTCGTCCGGATCGGCGTAGACGCGCCACACGAAGAAGCCGGCGAAGGACGGCTCGCCGAGGAGTCCGGCGAGGAGCGCGAGATAACCCTCCGCCTGGGCTTCCTGGTCCACCGTCACGCTCTTCATGTCGTCGGGCCAGAGCCAGGGCTCGACGGTGGTGTCCTTCCGCGTCGTGTAGCCGATCTCGTTGAACATCACCGGCTTCTGCCAGCTCTCGGCGAGCGCCCGGACCTTCGCTGCGACGCGCGCGCCGCCCTCGACGGCGGCGGAGAGCGGCGCCCCGGCCTCGTTCGCGAGCGGGTAGAACGCGTTCAACGAGATCACGTCGAGGTCTCCCCACACGACGGTGTCGTCCGCGTCGTCCCAGTTCGCCGCGTACGTCAGGAGCCCGCCGTAGACGCGTTTCACGTCGCGGATGACGTCCAGGAAGAGCGGCGCGTGGGTCGTCGTGACCCACGTCCGGAGCTCCACGCCCACGGAGAGCATGTCCACCTTCGCCGCCGCGGCGACCTTCGCCCAGCCCACGACGAAGTGCCGGTAGCTCTTCGCGAAGCGCGCCCACGCCGCGTCGTCCCCGGGATCGAGGAGCCCTCGCCAGCCGCCGCGTTCGACCCACAGGTGCGGCACGAGGAGCACGCGGAGCCCATTTTCGTGGGCCTGCTTCACGGCGCGCTCCACGTTCTTGCGGTTCTCGGCGAACGGGACCTCGAACGTCGGGTCCACTCCGAAGGGGGCGAGGCTGTCCGTCCTGCCGAACGGGGTGAGGCTCACCCAGTTCGCGCCGAGCGTCGCCGCTTCGCGCATCGTGCGAGCGCAGGGCTCGGAGCCGTAGCCCTTGCCGGGGTGGAGGGTGCTCTCGATTGGACCCACCGTGAGGCCCCGGATGCCCCCGCCGCCGGCGTCGCGCCACGCGAGCGGTCCGGGCGGCAGATGCGCGTCGGCTCGCGCCGCGGCCGGCGCAACGGCGAGGAGGGCGCCGAGGGCGGCCGCGGCGAGCGACCCGCGGGTCATGCGGGCGTGAGCTTCTCGTAGAGTGCCGACAGTGCGGCGTCCGTGATGGCGTCGAGCGTCTCGACGACGAGGTCCGCTCCCGCTAGAGAGAGGTCCGCCGCCGGGTAGCTGTGCGCGACGGCGACGCACGCGAGACGCGCGGCCTTCGCCGCCTCGACTCCGGCGAGGGAGTCCTCGACGACGAGCGCGCGTGAGGCCTTCTCCGGACCGATCCGTTCGGCGAGCGCGACGAGGCCGATGAGGTACCCCTCCGGGTCGGGCTTCGACCGCCTCGCGTCCTCCGCCGACACGATCTTCTGCACGGCGTCCCGGACACCGAGCACGGAGAGCCCGAGCTCGATCTCGTCGCGAAGCGCGCCCGAGACGATCACCACGGGCCCCGCCGCCGCACGACGCCGGACGAGCTCGCGCGCGCCGGGGAAGCCGCGGAGCGTCCCTTCCGCCCGGGCGAGGTACCGCGGCCGCTTCGCTTCGATGAGCGAGCGCACCTCGGCTTCGGAAGGAGTTCTCCCCGCGTCCCGGAGGATGGCGTCGAACGCCCCGGCGTCGTCGAACCCCAGGTACCTGTCGACGTAGGCCCGCTCGGAGAGCTCGAGCCCGAGCGGCCCGAGCACGTCGCGAAACGCCTCCAGGTGGACGGCCTCGTCGTCCACCAAGACGCCGTTGTAGTCGAATAGCGTGGCCGGAAACACGGGGGAACGCGCCTAGTAGCGCGCATCCGCCCGGCTTTCCACAGTCTCCGTCTCGGTTTTCGACGGAACGCGCCTTGCGCGACGGCGGCTCCTGTGCGAGCTTCCGCGCGGTCGTTTTCTTCCCGACGTTTCGCTTTTCGGAAAATCATGAGCAAGGGTGACCTTCTGGAGATGGAAGGCGTCATTCAAGACGCGCTCGGCGGCGGCCAGTACACCATCAAGGTGGACCAGGGCGGGGCCATGGTGCGCGCCCAGCTTTCCGGCCGCATGCGGCGTCATCACATCCGCGTGCTCCCCGGGGATCGCGTCCGCGTCGCCGTGTCCCCGTACGACCTCTCGCACGGCCTCATCGTCTACCGCGGCAAGTGACGGCGCGCCGTCCGCCCCCGGGCGGGGGTGGCTGAGCGGATCCCGGTTCGGCGCGGCGCTCGCCGCGGCCGTTTTCCTCATCGGGTGCAGCGAGAAGCCGAAGACCGACTCGGTCACCGTCCCGCTCGTGCCCGCGGCGCCCGCTCCGGCCGTCGCCGGGCCGCGCCTGCTGTATCTCCCCGACGCGGCCCCGGCGCCCCTTCCGCTCCCGGCGCCCGAGGTTCCGGCGCCGCGCGTCGCTTCCCGGTGCCCTCCGGAGATGGTCTCCATCCGGAGCCAGTTCTGCATCGATCGCTGGGAAGAGACGCTCGTCGACGCCACGCGGGGGCGGCCGCTCTCGCCGTACTACCACCCGACCCCGGAGTGCACGCGGAGGGAGTGGGAGCGCTGGCAGCGGCTCCGCTCGGAGCAACGGCCCGTGGAGGGGCGATCGATGCCCGTGCCTCCGCCGCCCGAATGGGAGCTCTCCGCGCCGCGCTTCGAACCCATGGCAGTGTCCTCGCCGAACGCGATCCCGAACGGCTACCTGAGTGGACAGATCGCCGAGGCGGCGTGTACGCGCGCCGGCAAGCGGCTCTGCACGCCGGAGGAATGGGTGACGGCCTGCCGGGGGGAGAAGAACCGGAAGTTCCCGTACGGCCACCACTTCGAGGACGGGCGCTGCAACGTCTACCGAGCGACGCACCCGGCGCGACTCCTCCACGGCGACGCCTCCGCCGGCCACCTCGATCCGCGGCTCAATCAGGTGACGGAGGGGACCGATCCGCTGCTTCGACTCACCGGAGGCACTCCCGGCTGCGCGAGCGAGTGGAACGGCGACGCCGTCTACGACATGGTCGGCAACCTCGACGAGTGGGTCGCGGACCCCGACGGCACGTTCGTCGGCGGCTTCTACGCGCGGAGCACGCGCGAGGGCTGCGACGCGCGCGTCGAGGTGCACTCCTACGACTACTACGACTACTCGCTCGGGACGCGCTGCTGCCTCACGCCGTGA
>DASZXK010000011.1:0-48236 GCA_035545855.1 Polyangiaceae bacterium | reverse complement strand
CAGTCGCTCGACGCACGAACGCCGGGGAGTCCCTCTCACCGTGCCTTCGCCCGGAAATGGCGCACCGTCCACCACAGCGTGTCGAGGGGCGTCTGCCAGGACGCCCAGGAGGCCACGTCTCGCGTGTCGACCGCGGTGCGTCGCCGCGCCTCGTTCGAGTAGAGCACGAAGAGCGCGCCGTCGCAGAGCGTGCGGGACAGCCGCTCGAGCTGAGCGACTCGTTCTTCGAGGATCGCTCCCTCGACGAGCAGGTTCCGCGGCAGCCACGCTTGCTGGGTCGGAGCGCCGTTCTCGTCCACGTCGAGGCGGTCCCGACTCGAGCGGAGGACGTGCACGGCGATCGCGAGGTCCGGCTCGGTCGCGCTGCGCGTTCCGCTCGCGACGGCGCCGAAGAGCTGGCGCGTGTCGACGTAGATCGGTGGCCGGTTCATCATCGTCATCGGGCTCCCCGGCGCGGGGTCGCTCGCGTCGAAGAAGAGGCGGTCCCACGACGGGTTCCCGAGGCGCTCGCGGATGCCGTCGCGGAGCCGCGCGGCGAGCTCGAACTGGATCTGCTGGTCCGGGCGTGGAAGCTCGAACAGGCGCGGCTTCGCGACCGTGCTCGCCGCGACGTCTTCGATGGTCGCCTGAACCAGGTCCCTGAGCTGCGTCAGCGTCAGCAGGTTCGGCATCGAGGGCAGTTCATCATGTCATCGCCGGCTCCGGCGGGGAGGCGGGACCGGCGCCCCGGGTGCATGAGCACTTCGAGAAGTGGGCGTCTCCCGGACACCGGCGCGTCGGGCGGTCGTCGAAATGTGGGCAGATGTAGGTGGAGTACCTACCATTCGGAATCACCATGATTTGCTGGAAAAACGGTCGTGCTCTCGGCCCACTCGTCCTCGGAACGGCCCTCGTCAGCGGCTGCGGGCACCCCGCCGCCCGCGCACTCGAAGGCCGCTGGTTCGGGGACAGCGTCGAGAACTTCGACCCGACCGACGTCGCTCCCGCGACGGGCTGGGCTCGGGGGACGAGCCTCGAGTTCTCCGGCGGTCACGTGACCGTCGCCATCCCCGCCGAGGACCCGCGGAAGGGGCGCTTCGAGGTCGAGTCCGCTCACGAGGGCGACCTGGTCGTCGCGATCTCCGACGAGAAGGGCGGCGCGCCGACCCGCGCGCGCTTCACGCTCGACGGCGACCGCTACCTTCGCTGGAAGATCGACGAGCGACGGAGCGTCGTCCTTCGCCGCGAACAGTGAGCGGCCACCGGACGCTCAGCGCTCGAGCTCGATGACGCGGTCCACGGCGAAGCCGCCGTTCGAGACCGAGAACCCGATCGAGCCGACCTGCGAGTCCACGCAGGTCTGGACGCGCGGCGACAGCGGCGGATCGAACCGCGCTTCCGCCGCGTGACCGGATGCGAGCACGCGGAGCGACATCCGCGTCCGCACGGTCACGCGAAGGTCCCCACCCGCCACGGTATTCGTCGAGAGGCAGTGCCGGACCGCGGAGATCACGCGGTCGAGGCCCGGTCCGGGGCCCTCCGCCGCTCTCTCCGGCGCGGGCTTCTCTTCGACGGGCGTCGACGCGGACGGGCGCGGCCTCGGCGCGGCTTCCGCGACCTCGACGGGCTTCGGCGCGCCGCCGCCGGCCGTGCCGTCCTGCCGCACGCCGTCGAAGGACACGACCGCATTCGACGGAGCACGGAGGTCGAAGGACGGGCCCGAAACCGGACCGACTCCGACCACGCCTTCGTCCACGACGACGCGAACGGTGTGCTCGAGGCGCTCGACGCGGAAGCGCGTGCCGTGGACCGCGACGCGCGTGTTCTCCACGCGCACGGCGAAGGACTCGGGCTTGTCGCTCTTCGTGACCTGCGCCGAGACGGTTCCGCGCTCGAGCGCGATCTCGACGATCTCGCCCGTGCGCTCGACCAGCGCCGTGCCTTCGGGAGCGAGCTCCCACGTCACGTGTCCGGCGTGGACGACGGTGACGGCGCTCGCGCTGGACGACACGCGGGCGCCGACGGAGAGCCCGTCGCCGTTCACCGAGTCCGTCCGCGTCGCCGTCGGCGTTTCCGAGGTCGGAACGGACGTTCGGGGCGTCCGGTGCACGAGGAGCGCCGCGCCGAGCGCCGCGGCGGCGAGCGCGAGCACGACGGGGACCACGCGCCGCGACGTCGGAGCCGGTCGCGGCGTCGCGGCGACCTTCTGCATCAGGGCCGCCTCCAGGCGATCGGCGTCGATGCGAGGCGGAGCCGCCTGTTTCGCGTCCTCTATCAGGCGGCGAAGCGCCGCTTCGGCGCGTTCGTTCGTCATGTCGATTCCCCCCGCGCACCGCGCGTCATGAGCTCCTCCGAACCCCCTGCCAGAATCCCTGCGAGAGCCGGCTCCTCCCGCATCATCGCGAGGATCTCGCGCCTCGCGTAGAACAGGCGCGTGCGCACCGTGAGCACGGGCGCCCCGACGATCTTGCCGATCTCGGCGGGCGAGAGCCCCTCGAGCTCGTGCAGCACGAACACCGTGCGCTTCTTCTCGCTCAGCCGGTCCACGAGGCGATGGAACGCCTCGATGCGACGACCGCGGGCGACCTGCTCGTCCGGCCCCGGAGCGAGCTCGCGGGGCGGCGCCGCCGCGTCTTCGCCCACCAGGTGCGGGCGGCTCTTCGCCGCGCGGCGGTGCATCAGCACGACGTTCACCGTGAGCCGGTAGAGCCAGGTGGAGAAGCGTGCGTCCCCGCGGAACTCCCCGATGCTACGGTGCACCTGCAGGAAGACTTCCTGCACGAGATCTTCGACGTCCGCCGTCGCACCCGTCATCCGAAACACGAGTCGGGTGACGTCCTCCCGGTGCGCGCGGAAGAGCTCCCGGAACGCCTCTCTGTCGCCGGCTCGGGCCCGACTCACGAGATCGCCCACGTCGCTCACGAGCCGGATCTTAGCGTTCGCCGAGGCGCTCCGAGACGTGCTTTCGGCCGGACGAAGGATCGCTCCCGCGTACGGCGCACGTAGACTGAGCAGGGCACCACTCATCACCCGCTTGGGTGCGAGCGACGCCCGGGTCTTTCAAAACTGCCACGCTGCGTCAGAACAGTTTTCGGAGATCGACCGGATCCTGCTTCTTCTGCTCAAGGATGCGGTTCACGGCGCGGAGAAGACGGGACTTCCCGGGACCGGGGACGGGCTTGCCGGCGAGGGCGGCGGAGAGCAGGCGGTCCGTCACGGGGCGGCCCGTTCGCGGCTTTTCGGGTTTCTCTCCCTCGGCAGCTCCCCCTTCGGCCTTCCTCGCGGTGCGCTTCTTCAGCTTCAGCGCACGATCTTCCGGTCGGAGCTTCTCCAGCGTCGCGGAGGCAGCCGGGATCCGGCGGGGGTCGATCTTCTTGGAGGCGAGGAACTCTTGGAACTTCGATGCCATGGCTGAACGAATGCTCGGTGGGCCCCGGTGAGTCGGGGGCGCGGACCATAGCACGTACTCCTTTCCCCCGGAGGCCGTCGATCGCAGGGTTCGAGGGTGCCGGTTTCAGAAGCGCTCGCGGCCGTGGACCCCCGACTTACCGAGGCGGTCCGTGCCGTCCGGACCCTCCTGCCGCGGGTTCCGCAGGTGGGCATCGTCCTCGGTTCGGGGCTCGGAGCCTTCGGGGAGTCGCTCGAGGGCGCCGTCTCGATTCCATTTTCGAGCATTCCGCACCTCCCGCGGCCGACGGTCGCCGGGCACGCCGGAAATCTCACGGTCGGTTCGCTCGCGACGGTGAGCGTCGCGTGTCTCCGTGGACGGGTGCACCTCTACGAGGGACACGCCGTCCGAGACGTCGTGTTCGGGGTGCGGCTGCTCGTCGCTCTCGGCTGCCGCGCCGTGCTCCTCACGAACGCCGCCGGCGGCATCCAGAAGGGACTCGCCCCGGGGTCGCTGCTCCTCGTGACGGATCACCTGAACCTCACCGGTCAGAACCCGATCGCCGGTCCGTCCTATCGATTCGTGGACATGACGCACGTCTACGACGTCGAGCTCGGAGACGCGGCGCGGCAGGCCGCGCGAACCACCGGTGTCTCCCTCGCCGAGGGCGTCTACGCGGGCCTCCTCGGGCCGAGCTACGAGACGCCGGCGGAGGTCCGAATGCTACGGACCCTCGGAGCGGACGCCGTCGGAATGAGCACGGTGCTCGAAGCCATCGCTCTCCGGGCGCTCTCGGTGCGGGTCGGCGCCGTGAGCTGCATCACGAACCTCGCCGCGGGGATCTCGGGAGCCGCGCTCAGTCACCACGAAGTGGAGCAGGCGGCGAACGCGGCGAAGCACTCCTTCGAGGCGCTCCTCCGGGAGTGGGTCACGCGCATCTCGGTGATGCCGGAGGGTTGAATGGACACGAAAGTCCTGGAAGCGCTCGTCGAGGCCGCCCGCGCCGTCAGAACCCACGCCTACGCCCCGTATTCCGGGTTCCAGGTCGGCTCTGCGGTGCTCTCGGACGGCGGGAAGATCTACGTCGGGTGCAACGTCGAGAACGCGAGCTACGGCGCGACGATCTGCGCGGAGCGGTCGGCGATCGTGCAGCTCGTCGCCGCCGGGGAGAAGTCCGTCGCGGCCGTCGCCGTCTTCGTCGACGGCGAAAGCCCCGCGATGCCGTGCGGCCTCTGTCGTCAGGTGATCGCGGAGCTCGGTCCGCGCGCGCTGATCGTCACCGCGACGCCGAGAGAGACGAAGCGCACCACGATCGAACTCCTCTTGCCCGAGCCGTTCGTCTTCCGTCGCGACAGGTAGAGGGAAGCAGGCTTCAGGTCGCGTCTGCCCGGCGGAACGTCGGCGTGAGCGCGAGGGCGCCGAGGAACGCGAGCACGATGAGCGCGACGAACACCGCGTGCCACCCGAACGCGCGGGAGAGCCACGCATTGAGCGCCCCCTGGAGGACGGCGCCGACGGATCCCACGGCGTTCACGAGACCCGTCGCGGCGCCTGCGGCGAGCGGCCCGCCCGCGTCCTGTGCCGCCGCCCCCGAGAGGATCGAGTCCGGCCCGAAGAGCAGCGCGCCGACGAGCGCGAGCCCGAGCGCGTTCGCCGCCGGACCGAGCGGGGCGACCACGGTGTAGAGGAGGAGCGACAGGGAGAGGAGGCCCATCATGACGGCGGAGAGCACCGGGCGGGACACGCTCCGCACGCGATCCGTCGCGAGGCCCGCGCCGACGACGCCGACGACGCCCCCGACCTCGAACGCCGTGGAGAGATACCCGGCGCTTCCCTCCGCGTATCCGAGGGAGTCCGACAGGTAGTAGGGGAGCCAGAACAGCAGGCTGTACCGGATGAGCTTGATCGCGAAGTAGCAGGCTCCGTAGCACCAGAGCACCGGAGAGCGGAGCGCGGCCCGGCGCGCCTCCCCGAGAGCGTCCCGATCGACCGCGCTCCGGCCGCGGTCGTCGGTCGCGGCGCCCGCTCCGGGAAGGAACGCGAACGAGAGCGCCCCCACCAGAGCGAGCGCCACCGCGGGTACGAAGAAGGTACTCCTCCACCCGAAGCGGAGGAGGTACGCCGAGGAGACGGTCGCGAAGATCCCGCCGAACTGGTAGCAGGTCGTCCAGAGCGCCATGACGCGGCGCCGATCCTCCGTCGTCGTCGCGTCCGCCATGGCGCGCGTCGTGCCGGGCCAGCCCGTCGCCTGCGCGAACCCGTTCGCCGTGAAGGCGAGGAAGAAGGGCGTCGCCGAGCTCGCGGCACCGAACGCCGCGCAGGCGAGCGCGGACGCGAGCATTCCGAGTCCGACGAGGCGCCTCGGCCCGAACCGGTCCGAGCCGAGTCCGTGGACGAACTGGCCGGCGGCGTACGCGACGAGGTAGCCGGTGTCGATCGCGGCGAGGTCGCTCCGCGTGACCGAGAGCTCCCGTTCGAGGGACTTCTTCGCGACGCTGAGTCCCTTCCGTCCGACGTAGTACGTCGCATACGCGATCCACGACACGACCCACACGCGGCGGCGGTGGCGGCGGGTCTCGGCGTCCATTCCCCGAGGACGGTACCCCCTTTCCCGTCGCGGCTCGACGGCGACGGCGGACCGTGACAGAGAAGTCACCGTCGCCCGCGCGCGACCTCCCGCGCGATCGACACCGATTTTTCGCCGTGCGCATCGTCACTCTCACCTGCTCGAACACGGAGATCGTCTGCGCTCTCGGGCGAGCGGGCGACCTCGTCGGCGTCGACGACCACTCGGACTTTCCGGAAGACGTCGTCTCCCGTCTGCCTCGCGTGGGCCCCGATCTGGACGTCGACGTGGAGCGCGTCGCGGCGCTCGCGCCGGACCTCGTCCTCGCGTCGCTCACGGTGCCGGGCCACGAGCGGATCGTGGAACGACTCGAACGCGCGAGGCTCCCGTTCGTCGTCACCGAGCCCGTGAGCGTCACGGACGTCTATGCCGACGTGATCCGCGTGGGGGAGCTCCTCGGGGAGCGGGAACGCGCCGCCGAGCTCGTCCGGGACATGCGGGTCGAGCTCGACGCGAGGCCGCCCCGCGCCGATCGCCCGCAGATCCTCGTCGAGTGGTGGCCGAAGCCCGTGATCGTCCCGGGCCGGGACTCGTGGGTCGCGCAGATGCTCGCCGCCGCGGGCGCTCGCGGACCGCTGGACGCGGAGCCCGTGAAGAGCCGGCCCATCACGGACGACGAGGCGCGCGCCTTCGATCCGGACGCCGTCGTGATCGCGTGGTGCGGCGTGCCGTTCGAGAAGTACCGTCCCGTCGTCGTGTCGCGGAGACCTGCCTGGCGGGAGCTCTCCGCCGTACGGCGTGGACGGATCTTCCGGATCCCCGAGGCGTACCTCGGTCGGCCCGGCCCGCGGCTGGTGGACGGCGTCCGCGCGCTCCGGGACGTCGTCCGGGAGTGCGCAGGCGGCTGATCATTCGATCGGCCGCCCCTCGATGTCGTCGATCTGCGCGAGGGCCGCGGCGAGCGCGTCCTTCACGCGCTCGATGGAGGCGTGGTCGTCGTTCCACTTCGCCCGCGCCTTCTCGAGCCGGGCGCTCTCCGCGGCGTGGGCGCTCTTCGACTCCGTGAGCTCCTGCTTCGTCGCGGCGAGGTTCGCCTCCGTCGCGGCGAGGCTCGCCTCGCGCTCCTCGAGCCGCTGCTTCGCCGCGTCGAGCTCCCGGATCCGATCGGCGAGGTCGTTCTCGAGAGACGCGATGCGCGCGTCCCGGGTCGCTTCCCCCTCGGCCTTGTCGCTCTGGAGTATCTCGAACGCCGCCTTGGTTCGCGAGAGCTCGTCCTTCGTGAGGTCGTGCGCGGCGACGTGTTCCTTCACCACGCCCTCGTGCGCCGTCTGGAGCTCGGTTTCCCGGTCGGCGAGGCGCTGGGCCGCGGCCTTCTCGGCGTCGGACATCGCGACCGAGTGCTCGGCCTTGAGCCGGCCCATCGCGTCCTCGTTGGCGCGGTGGAGCGCCGCGAGCTTCGAATCGTGCTCCTTCTTGAGCTCCGCTTCGCGGGCGGTGATGGCGCTCGCCTTGTCCCGCTGCGCCTCTTCCGCGGCGGAGGCGAGAGCGTCGGCCTTCGCCTTCTCTCCCTCCTCGCGCGCGATGGTCGTCGCCTCCTCGCGCGCGGCGGCGACCGCGGCTTCCTTGTCCCGCTCCGCCTGTTCGAGGGCTTCCTGGTGCTCGGCCCGGAGCGCCGCTTCCCGGGCGTCGCGCGTCGCGGTGTCTTCCTCCGCCTTGCGCTTCGCCTCGACCAGCTCGTTCACCTTGCCGTCGAGCTCGCTCTGGAGCTTCTCGCTCTTCCGCTTGAAGTCTTCGGCGCGCTTCGCGGCCTGGTCTTTGTCCGCCTTGGAGCTGTCGAGCTGCCGGCCGAGGTCCGACACCTGCTTCTCCAGCTCGACGATGCGGTCCCCGAGATCCGCCTTCTCCCGCTCGCTCCCGAGGTTCGTGTCCCGGAGCCCGAGGAGCTCCTTTTCCTTGTGAGTTATCTGATCGCGGAGGTCGAGGATCTCCTTGTCCTTCTTGTTCAGGGCTTCGCGGAGATCGAGGAACTCTCGCGCCGACCCGCCGCCCTTCGCCCCGGCGGCCGCCTTGGCCTTCACGTCGTCGAGCTCGCGCTGGAGCCGCTGGACCTCGGAGTCCTTCGTGGCCGCGCGCTTCGCGTCGTCCTCGAGCTCCGAGATACGGCTCTTCGCGTCGCGAACCTCGCGCTCGAGCTCCCGGACCCTGTCCTGGGATTTCTGGAGATCGTCCTTCAGGGACTGATCGATGCTGTCCGCGCGCGGCCGCGGAGGAATCGACGCCTGCTTCGACGGGCTCTTCGACTCGACGGGAGGCGAAGGCGGCGGAACGGACTCCGCCGCCTTCGACGGCGGCAGCGACTCCGCCTCGAGGTCCAGCGCGTCCACGTCGTCGGCGGCCGCGGGTGCAGCGGCCGGCTCCGGCGCCGGCGCGGCCTCCCCGGCCTTCTCCTCGATGATGTTGCCGAACGCGGACTCGGTGAACGCGTCCACCTCGTCGTCCACGTGGCTCGGGGGAGCGGCTTCCTCCGGCTCGGCCTTCGCCTCCTGGGTCGTCTCTTCCTCGAAGTCGATGTCGTCGTCGATGACGATGTCTTCCTCGGCGGCGGGGACGGCGCCCGCCGCGGGGTCACCGATCTGGACGTGGTTCCGGATGCGGCCGAGGAGGTCCGTGAACGCGATGGGCTTGTGGACGTAGTCCTCCGCGTGCGTCCGGAGCCTCCGATGCTGCTCGAAGGTCTCCTCGGTGGAGTCGCTGCTCATGATGATGAGCGGGACTTCCTTCAGCGCCGCGTCGCGCTTCAGCTTGTTGCAGACCGAGAAGCCGTTCATCCGCGGCAGCTCGATCGTGAGGAGGATGAGGTCGGGCTTGTCGCTGGCGGCGGTCTGCAGACCGACGCTCGCGTCGTCGACGACCGTCACGGTGCAAGATCGAGCTTCGAGCTCGGCTTTCAGCTCGGAGGCGAAAGCGGCGTCGCTTTCGAAGACCAGTACGTTCGGCATCCGGAATTCACTCTCCCGCCGGGCGCGCGAGGGCAGAGAGGCGCCCGAGAGTAGGCCAGGTTACGCCAAGCCCCCCCGAATTGGGGAGAATCATTCAGGAAGCCGCGGCCTGCTTCAGGAATCGCGGCGCCGGCGCCGCGATGGCAGGAACGGCGGCGTCAGCGCCGCGGCGGCGACCTGCCGGTCGATCGTGGGACTACGGCTATTTTCGGCCGGCTTTTTCGGCGTGGCCGCTCGTTCCTGCACGTTTGGCGAGCACTTCGATAACTCGCCGCAAGGGAACGTCGCGGAGCCGGAGGCCGACCAGGAGGTGATAGAGGACGTCCGCCGCCTCGTTCGCGACGCGCTCTTCCGTCTCCGACGCGAGGGCGACCGAGAGCTCGGAGGCTTCCTCCCGGAGCTTGTCTCCGATCTTCTCCGCGCCGCCGTCGAGCAGGCTCTTCGTGTAGCTCTTCGTGGCAGTCGATGCCTGACGGTCGCGGATCTCGTCCTCGAGCGACGCGAGGAAGGCGGAGGCTTCGTGCTCCGTGTCCACGAGCGCGCTCTTCTCCACTCGCCGGAAAAAACACGTCGGACGGCCCGTGTGACAGGAGGGCCCCGCGGGATCCACGAGGAGGAGCAACGTGTCGGCGTCGCAGTCGGCGTACACGGCGTGGACGGCGAGCGCGTTGCCGCTGGTCTCGCCCTTCTGCCAGAGCGACCGTCGCGAGCGGCTGAAGAAGGTGGCGCGTCCGCTCTCGAGCGTACGAGCGAGCGCCTCGGCGTTCATCCACGCGACCATGCGGACCTGTCCCGTCAGGCGGTCCTGGGCGACGGCGGGGATCAGACCGTGTTCGTCGAAACGGATCGATTCCATGGGGGGCGCGAGCGTACCTCCCGCCGGGAGCCTTGCCCGGGAAGAGTCCGGGCTTCCGAGGGGTTGTCTCCCGTCGGAACGGTCGGACGAGCTCGGGGGCCATTTCCCCCGGCCGAGCTCCTCCTTCCTGGGGGGCGGGGCCCCTACCTCCCCGCCGATACCCGCTCATTTCCGCTAGTTGGCGCTGGATCGCTCCGTGCAATAGGGAGACCCTCGGAGGAATCCCATGCTGCGCTCCCTGTCGCTCCGCGGTCCGCACCTCGCCCGGCTCCTGGCCGCGCTCGCCGTCCCCCTCGGCGCCTGTAGCTCGAACGTCCCGAAGGACGGGACGACCGCCGACGAAGCGGGGTTCGACAAGGTCGTCTACGTCGTCCGGCAGACGTCGACGGTGAACGGGAACGACATCCAGATCGACGTCGCCGACGGCATGGGTCAGGTGATGGACTACGGGCGGTACGTTCCGGGCGCTCGCATCGAGGTGCGGAACCTCGTCACGCGCGAGACGGAGAACATCCTCGAGGGCGCTCGCTACGCGAAGGCGGACGTCGAAGGCATGGACCTCTCCTTCGACGCCACGAAGATCGTCTTCTCGATGAAGCTCGACGGGAACGACTCGTACCACGTGTACACGGCGAACCTCTCGCGGGGCAGCGACGCGAAGAACCCCTACGGAATCCGCCAGCTCACCGCCGGCACGGACGACGACATGACGCCCATCTGGGCGGCGGGTTCGCACATCGTGTTCGTCACGAACCAGATGTACACGGACATGGGCACGCGCGCCGACGAGTACAACCACGCGCGCCGCGTGACGCAGCTCGCGACGATCTCCGAGGTCGGCGGCGACGCAGACCGGAAGGTCTGCTCGCAGAACCTCTCCCACACGTTCAACCCGTTCCGCATGCAGAGCGGTCAGATCGGCTACTCGCGGTGGGAGCACCTCGAGAACGTGAACGACTCGAAGCTCTTCGCGATGAACCCGGACTGCACGCAGATGATCGCGCTCGCCGGTCAGCACGACAAGCCGGCGAACTCCCTCGTGCAGGTCGCGGAGACGGCGGATCGCAACGTGTTCATCGCCGTCGCGACGAACCGGGAGAACACGATCCAGGCCGGCGCGCTCGTCCGCATCGACGCCCGTTCCAGCACGGACGACACGCGCCACGACGAGGAGCGTGCGGCGTTCGACGTGCTCACGCCGGGCGTGCCGCGCGGGGACGACCCGTCTCCGATCGGCCGGTACCGGTCGCCGCACGTTCTGCCGGACGGACGCCTGCTCGTCTCCTGGGCGGACGGCCCCGTGAACGACCAGAGCGAGCTCTCGCTCACGCCGCCCGACTTCGGCGTCTACATCTACGACCCGGCGACGCGGAAGAACAAGCTCGTGTTCGACAACGAGGGAACCTGGGAGCTCTACGCGCAGCCCGTGGCGCCGCACGCCGAGCCCCCTCCGCTGACCTCGATCCAGAACTCGCAGGACACGACGATCCCGATGGTCATCGGCTCGGTCGACGTGCGGCAGACGTCCCTGTTCTCGCTCCACGGGAACACCGTGAGCGGCGCGCAGTTCGACGGCACGCACATGGATGACGCGCTGAAGCAGGCCGTGAAGGTCCGCATCATCGAGGGGTTCTCGTCGGAAGCGGCGAAGAACGTGACGATGTTCGGCCTCACGATGGCCGAGGGCGCGGCGATCCTCGGCGAGGCGCCGGTCCTCGCGGACGGGTCCTGGCGCGCGAAGGTCCCGCCGTTCATTCCGATGCACCTCCAGGCCGTGGACGAGTTCGACCTCGCCATCCGGAGCCAGACGACGTGGATCCAGGGCATGCCCGGGGAAGACCGCGTGTGCGGCGGCTGCCACGAGGAGCGAACCACGCCGAACCTCCCGAGCGCGCAGCAGCTGCCGCTCGCCGCGTCGCAGCCGCAGGACTTCATGAAGGCCATCACGGACCGGACGGAGTACCCGTGGTTCCAGGCGGCGGCGAGCCCGACCGAGGTCCAGAAGATCCTCGATGCGAAGTGCGTGTCTTGTCACAACGACACGACGAACGGCAGCCAGCCGCAGGAGCACTACAGCGTGACCATGACGGACGAGAACACGGGGGTCACGACGACGTACCCGCTCGACCGCCTGAACTTCAGCACGCGCGAGGTCACCGTCCACTACGACCGGCGCACGGCCTCTTACCCCATCTCCTACGTCTCCATCTTCTACCCGAACGCACTCGAGATGGAGAAGGGCGCGAAGGTCACCGGGACCCTCCCGCCGAAGTGGGGTATCCCGAGCGACGCTCGCAACAGCAAGCTCATCGAGGTGCTGAACGTCACGAGCGCCTTCGACCAGACCAAGACGGCGTGGGCTCTCGGACAGCCGTACTCGGATCCGAACATCCACGGCACGGCCCGTGCGATGCACCCGGAGGACGTGGGCGTGACGCTCTCGCGCGAAGAGCGCGTGGCGCTCATCCGCGCGTTCGACATGGGCGGGCAGTTCTACTCGCGCCAGAACACCGGGTTCGTCGCCTACGGCAACGCCCCCGCGACGCCCTGAAGGAAGAAGAGAAGAGGATAGAGCCATGAGCACGACCATCCGCAGCCTCAGCATCGCCTCCTTCGCCTCGGCGCTCCTCCTCACGGGAGCGACGAGCCTCGCCGCGGACACCGGGTCCGCGTACTCCGGTCGCGCGGCCGTCTACCAGCAGCTCGAGGAGAACTCGCTCGAGCACACGACGACCGCCGATCGCATCCGCGCGATCACGATGGGCAACGTCGCCCCGACGGAGATCTGGCGCGCCCTCGAGCACGGGGAGAAGGTGGAGTGCCTCGACTGCATCCCGCAGGTCGCGAAGCTCCTCTACAACGGCAACGCGAAGACCCGCGAGATCAGCGCCTGGTGGCTCCGTCGCCGGATCTTCGGCGTGTTCGGCCCGGGCGAGGTCTACTCGCAGGTCATCAACACGCTGAAGACGGACACGTCGGACGACCGCCGCGCGTATGCCGCGGAGGCGCTCGGCGAGTTCCTCCTCGGGGACGGCGTGCCGCTCGTGGCGAACGCCGCGGTGAACGACCAGGCCCCGGTCGTGAGGGTCGCGGCCGTACACGCGCTCGAGCGCCTGAACGACGAGGGCCCCACGGGTGAGCTCGCGACGGCGATCGCCGATCAGTCGCCCGAGGTCCGGCTCGCCGCGCTCCAGGCGACGACGCGCATCAACGTGTTCTCCCGCATCGACGCGGTCGCCGGGCGTCTCAGCGACGAGAGCCCCGACGTTCGCAAGCGCGCCGCGGAGGTGCTCGGATCCATGCGCGCCGCGGACGGCGTCGTCGGACTCATCGCGCTCTCGTCTCCGGATCGCGAGAGCGATCCGCGCGTCCGGACGGCCGCCGTGGCGGCCCTCGGGCGCATCGCCGACCCGTCCGCGAAGGACGCGGTCACCGCCGCGCTGTCGGATCCGGACGCGCTCGTCCAGTCCGTCGCGAAGATCGCGCTGCGCCGTCTCTGAGAGACAAAGCGCGGGGTCGGCGTCCCCGGCTCGACCCCGCGGTGAAAATCGAGGGTAGTATGGCGATCGTGAGATACGCCCGCCTCTTCGCCGTTCTCGCCGTTTCCGGGCTCGGGCTCTGTTCATCCGCCTGCCGGAAGGAGCAGACCTACGCGAAGTCGACGTTCTACTCGCGCCGCATCGAACCCATCCTCTCCGAATCCTGCGCCAACAGCCCGACCCAGTCGGGTTGCCACGTGGCGGCCGACGATCGAGGGAACGCGTTCGGGAACCTGAACGTCACGTCCTACGCGACGTTCACGAAGCGGAAGGACCTCCTCGTCTCCTACGGTCCGTACGGCATGCCCGGGCTCCTCGCGAAGGTGCTCCCCGGCTTCCAGATCCGTCTGTCCACGTGGGACCGGAGCGACCCGATCGTCATCACGACGGACATCCAGCACGCCGGCGGCTCGCTCATCGACATCACGAGCACGTCGTTCAACACGCTCTCGAGCTGGATCCAGCGCGGCGCGGCGGAGAACAACTCGCTCCCGCCGCCGAAGGACCTCGGTCGCACGCCCTGCTCCACGGCCGTGGGGGCGGACCCGCTCTTCGACCCGACGACGGATCCGACCACGCCGGACTACGACACCTTCGCGACTCGCGTGAATCCGGTCATCGGCTCGACGTGCGCCGCCGGCAACTGCCACGGGTCACCGTCCAACTCCCTCTACCTGACCTGCGGCAAGACGCCCGAGCAGACGCGGTGGAACTATTTCGCCGCGGGCGACTACGTCTCCGCGGACGCCGAGTCGAGCGAGCTCCTCCGGAGGACGGTCTCGCTCACCGCCGGGGGCGTGTTTCACGAGGGCGGCACGCTCTTCCAGTCCACGGCGGACGCCGGGTACCGCGCGATCCTCCAGTGGGCGACGGAGAAAGGCGGGCCCGATCCCGCGCACATCCCGCAGGATCAGGGGTTCCAGTTCTTCACCCGCGCCGTGCAGCCCATGCTCGTCAAGCGAGGCTGCATGCTCCTCGGCTGCCACGCCCCCGCGATGGGCCACGACTACCGCCTCCGGAGCGGCAGCGCCGGGCACTTCGGCCTTCCTGCCACGCGACGTAACTACCAGCTCACGCTGGATCAGCTCGCGCTCGACTCGTCGGACCCGAACGCGAGCCGCATCCTGCGGAAGAACCTCGAGCCCTTCGTGGCCGGCGGCGCGGCGCCGCAGACGCCGCTCGGCATCCTGCACCGCGGCGGGTCCCTGTTCGGACGCGGCAACGACGCCTGCCCGACCGACGAGACCGCGTTCGACCCCGCGACGCTGGACCAGCAGGACCCGTACTGCGTGATCCGTCACTTCATCGAGATCGAGCGGGCGGACCGGATGGCGACCGCGGCGCCGCTCTCCGCGATCGTCTACGTGAAGCGCCCGCCGCGCACCGACGCCGAGATCCCGCAGGACTTCGAGACCTTCGCCGGTGGCGCCGACCTCGTCCGCGCGGACGCGACGCTCGCGGCCGACGGCACCCTCACGGTCTCGACCGGGACGAGCCTCCTCGCCGGGTGCGGGCTCGCGGCCGGGGTCGACTTGCGCCGCCCGGAGGTCTCCTGGGACGGGACGCAGATCGCGTTCTCCGCGCGGGCGAGCGAGAGCGAGCCCTGGCGCATCTACGTCATCGGTCCCTCCGGATCTTGCGCCGTGGAGCCGACGATCGACGCGGCCTCGCCCATCGGGGACAACGGCGAGCTCGTCCACAACTTCGACCCCGTCTTCGCGCCGGACGGGCGAATCGTGTTCGCTTCCACGCGGGGGAACGTGATGAACGTCACGTCCTTCGACTACCAGGGGCCGCAGCGGTCGCCCGCGGATCCGTCCCGGCTGAACGCGAACCTCTACGTCCTCGAAAATGGCGGGGACGCGCCCTCCATTCGCCAGCTCACGTTCCTCCTGAACCAGGAGATGACGCCGTCCTTCATGGGAGACGGGCGTCTGATCATGACGACGGAGAAGCGCGCGAAGGGCTTCTATCAGCTCGCCGGGCGGCGGGAGAACCTGGACGGCGGGGACTATCACCCGCTCTTCGGTCAGCGTGCCACGGTGGGCTTTCACCAGGTGACGGACATCATCGAGCTCGCGGACAAGAACTTCGCCGCGATCCTGAGCGAGCCGGGCGCGGCGCACTCGGCGGGGGCCCTCGCCGTCGTGAACCGGAGCCTCGGCGTCGACCAGCAGAGCGAAAACGCGGACGACTACCTCCAGGACAAGAACGCGAAGGACTGGCCGAACCCGCGGTTCTACCAGCACGGCATTCGGATCCTGGACGGCGTCGGCAAGCCCGGGGAGTCGGGGAACGTGTACCGGAACCCCGCGCGGCTCCCCGGCGGCGGCATCCTGGTCTCCGTCGCGTCCGGCGTTCCGGACGCGGGAAACTTCACCGTCCCGTTCCACCTCGCGGTCGTGAATCCGGTGACGGGCGCGACGACCGACGTGCTCACGGACACGGGGAACGACCTCGTCTGGCCGACGGCCGTGTACGCCCGGTTCAATCGCGGCGTGTATCACTCGAAGCTCGACGAACCGAACGGCGCGACGCGCGTCTCCACGGACGCCGCCGACGCGGCCGTCTCCGACGTGACGATCCTCGACGCGCCGCTCCTCGAGAGCCTGCTCTTCCAGAACACGCGCTCGAAGCGGGTGCTCGGCTCGGCCGCCCCGCTGGACGTCTACGAGGATCTCCCGCCGGAGTCCGGCGTGAAGAGCTTCGCGGACGGCGGCTCGTTCGTCGTGGACGACGCGTTCGGCAAGGTCTACGTCCGCCGGAGGCTCATCGGCTCCGCCACGCCGGAGAAGGACGGCTCCGTGCATCTCCAGCTCCCGGGCGGCGTGCCCGTCGTGCTCGCCCCCGTCGTTTCCCTCGCCGGGGAGCAGAGCCCACGCCAGCACCACCAGCTCGAGGAGATGCAGTTCTATCCGGGAGAGATCGTCCGGCAGGGGTTCCCGCGGGAGCTCTTCAACGGGGTCTGCGCGAGCTGTCACGGAGCCGTGAGCGGCTACGACGCCGACATCTCGGCGAACCCCGACATCCTGACCCAGGCCTCACGCGTCCTCGCGAAGGACGCGGCGGCGAAGAAGATGGATCAGAAGGGCCCGGCGCAGGGGCCGCCCTTCCCCTGAGGGCGAATCAGTACGGGTACTGGCCGAGGTAGTTTCCGGGGGGCTTGAAGTTGCACACCCAGATTTCGGAGCTGCCGCAGCTCGCGACGCCGCAGCCCACTTCCGTCGTGTCTCGCCAGACGAGCTGCGTGTAGTGACCGCACGCGCCGCCGATGGCGCACGGACAGGAGTCACTCGCGGTGATGGGGGCGTAATTGTAGCAATCGCCCTCGCTCGCCCAGAGGCCGACGGCCGCCTGCGCGGTTCCCGGCTGCCCGCTGAACCACGCGAGGTTTTCGCCGAGCCCCGGCGCGTGGGAGTGGACCATATTGCACCCTTGCTCGTTCTTGAGCTTGTCGGCGTAGGCTTGCGCCGTGGCGGCGATGTCCGCCGACCAGGTCATGTCGGGGAGCGGGGTCTGTGTGTTCACTCCGTGACGGACCTGGTTGATGGCGTCCGTCATGCCCACCATGCGTCCGGTCTCGCCGTTGCCGGCGTTTCCGCTTCCGCCGTTCCCCGTCGCGGCGCCGCCGCTTCCTTGCGCGGCCCCGCCGGAACCGTTCGGTCCGCCGCCCGTGCCGACGTTGCCCCCCGCGCCGCCGCCGTTACCGGAGCAGCCATTCGTGTCCAGGGTGCAACCGGCGCACGAGAGGGAGCCATTCGGCTTGGCGCCGACCGTCGCGGAGCTGCAGCTCGCGCCGCCGAAGTCAGTTCCGTCGCACGCCTCGCCGGGATCCAGTCGCCCGTTGCCGCACGTGGCGGGCACGGTTCCGGAATTGCCCGTGCCGGTGCCGGAGGCGCCGACGACGGAGCCGCCGTTGTTCTGCGCGCCGCCGTAGTTCTGCTGGCCGCCGTAGCTCTGGCTGCCGGAGCTGCCCTGCGGGTTCGCGCCGTCTCCGTTGTCGTCCGTGCTGGAGCACGCGGCCGCGACGAGGATCGCGGCGGCGAGACCGAAGCTCGTCTGCTTCCCGAGTGCCATGGGCGAGGAGGATGCGCCGGGCCCAGCGGCCACGCCAGACCTTCCTTTTCCGGCTAATTCTACGATCGCATCACAATGAGCAATGCTCGCGAAACCCACTCGCCCGAAGGCCGGCAGCGGGAGCGGCTCGCGGATCGCAGGGGCCGCCCGGCGAACGGCGCCGTGGGGGGTCTCTCCTCACGGGACAGTTTGTATACAAACCATTCGCCCCGCGATTGGTCCCGCCGATACACGGCCCCGCCAGCACGGCGAGCGCGCGCCCCATCGGGCGCGGCAGCCCGTCACTGATACGTCGCGGTGAACAGGATCTCCGGCGCGGCGAGGCCCTGGTAGCTCCACCGTTCGTCTTCCGACGACGAACGATTCGTCTCCACGGAGACGTACGTTAGGCGGAGGAGCGCGCCCATGCTCCACTCTCGCCCCGTCCACACCTCGGCGCCGGCGCCGACCATGATGCCGAGGCCGCCGAGCTGTCGCTCGCGACCGAAGGTGTTGCCCGCGGCGTCGTGGAACGCCGCGGCGTGCATGGACGCGAGTCCGAGCGCGCCCTGGAGGTGGAAGCCCGCCTTCGGGTTCACGTACCAGTCGGCGAACGGGCCGAGGAGCGCGAGCGTCAGCTGTTCTGCCTGGTAGCCCGTGGGGCGCGCCGACACCGTGAAGTCCGAGAGCTTCGGTTTGCCGGCGCCCGAGAGAAGCAGGGCTCCGCCGAGCACGAACCCCGGAGCGAGCGTGCCGCCCATGGCGATCTCGAGGGCGATGTCACCGCCGGCGACCGAGCCGTCCGCCGAGCTGCCGAAGTCGCGCGAGGCGTCGCTGTGCATCTTCGCGTAGAGGCGACCGAGCCCGATGCCGAGCCGGAGATAGAACCCGTCGTGCTCGTGGATGCCTCGCGGCGACTCGAGTGAAGTCGGGTCCGACGAGACCCCGGCGGGAAGCGCGCCGGGAGGCGGCGGAGCGGGCGCACCGGGCGGCGACGGCGCAGCCGGCGGCCCGTTCGAGACACCGGGCGACGCGCCGGGCGGCGAGGCGCTCGTCGTGCCGAGGGGCGCACCGGGCGGCGAGGCGCTCGTCGTACCGAGCGGCGCGACGCTCGAATTCGTCGGCGCACCCGGAGCGGGCGGCGGAGGTGGGGGCGGAGGCGGAGGAGGCGGCGGCGAGGGCGCGATCGGCGCGGGCGGAGGCGGCGGCGAGGGCGCGATCGGCGCGGGCGGAGGGATCCCGGGCGACGTCTGGGCGTGCGCGCCGCGCGGTGCGAAGACGCACGAGAACCCGAGCGCGAGGAGCCGCGAGCTCCCTGCCGTCACGAACCCCCGGCGCCCCGGACCTCGCATGCGCCGAGGATAGTTCAGACGCGCTCGATGATCGTCGCTATTCCCATCCCTCCGCCGATGCAGAGGGTCACGAGCGCCGTCGCCTTTCCGCTTCGCTCGAGCTCGTCCACCGCGGTGCCGAGGAGCGCCGCGCCCGTCGCGCCCAGGGGATGCCCGTACGCGATGGCGCCGCCGTTCACGTTCACCCTGGCCGGGTCGATGCCGAGCCGGCGGATCGTGTTCAGCGGGACGACCGCGAAGGCCTCGTTGATCTCCCAGAGGTCGATGTCGGACACCTTCATCTTCGCCCTCGCGAGGGCTCGCTCGGACGCCGGCGTGGGGGCGGTGAGCATGAGCACCGGCTCCGTCCCGGCCGTCGCCGTCGCGACGATGCGCGCCCGCGGTTTCAGGCCGTGCGCCTTCGCGTACGCCTCCGAGCCGAGGAGCACGAGCGCCGCCCCGTCCACGATGCCGCTCGAGTTCCCGGCGTGGTGGACGTGGTCGATCGCCTTCACCTCCGGGTAGCGGAGCCGCGCGAGCTCGTCGAACGTCTCCCCGTGCGGCCCGACCGGCAGCGCGCCCATCTGCACGAACGAGGGCGCGAGCGTGCCGAGCTTCTCGAGCGTGCTCGCGCGCGGGTGTTCGTCCTTGTCCAGCAGCACCTTGCCGTCCGCGTCGACGACGGGGAAGAGGCTCTTCGCGAGCCGCCCCTCCGCGATCGCGCGCTGGGCCTTCGCCTGGCTCTCCACGGCGAAGCGGTCGACTTCCTCCCGCGTCGTCCCGTCCAGCGTGGCGATGAGGTCGGCGCTGATGCCCTGCGGAACCTGGAAGAGCTTCTCACGGAGGCGAAGGTTCTCTCCGTCTATCGAGCCGCCGTCCGAGCCCATGGGCACGCGCGACATGCTCTCCACGCCTCCGCCGATCACGAGATCTTGCTGGCCGCTCATCACGCCCATCGCGGCGAAGTTCACGGCCTGGAGCCCCGAGCCGCAGAAGCGGTTCAGCGTCACGCCCGTCACCGCGTCGGGCCAGCCCGCCGCGAGCACGGAGTTTCGAGCGATGCACGCGCCCTGCTCCTTCACCTGGGAGACGCAGCCGAGGACGACGTCGCTCACGTCCTCTTTCCGGAAGTCGGTCCGTTTCGCGAGCTGGTTCAGTGTCTGCGCGACGAGCTCCTGCGGATGGAGCGACGAGAGCGCGCCGGCCCCCGGCTTTCCGCGACCACGAGGCGTACGAACGGCGTCGAGAATGAGAGCGGTGCTCATGAGTGACCTCCGGAGCGATGGAACGGAGCGAAAAGTATCGAGCGCGGGACCGCAGGGCGCAAGGCAGCGGTGCCCTTCGAGGCGCACCCGGCGTGCAGCCCGAATCTGCAGATTTGCCGCCGTCCTTCCGGGCCCGAAGCTCGCGCGCCCGAAGGGCGGCACGGCCCAACGGCGAACGGCGCAGTGGGGGGTATCTCCTCCCCGGACAGTTTGTATACAAACTATTCGCCCCGCGCTTGGTCCAGCCGATACACGGCTACCCGCGAGCACGGCTAGCGCGCGCCGCTAGGCGCGGGGGAGAGGTTCCCGAGGCCCGCAGGGCGAAGCCCGAGGGCCACAGGAGCCTCGGGGGACAAGGTCCCCGCACAAAACAAACCCACGACGCTCATCGTCGTCGCGTCGAGCTCGCCCGAAGGGCGGCGAGTCGCCCCCGCGCTTGGTCCAGCCGATACACGGCTACCCGCGAGCACGGCGAGCGCGCGCCGCTAGGCGCGGCAGGGGGCGAGGTCCGAGGCCCGCAGGGCGAAGCCCGAGGACCACAGGAGCCTCGGGGGACAAGGTCCCCCACAAACCAAACCCCACGACGTTCCCCGTCGTCGCGTCGAGCTCGCCCGACGGGCGGCGAGTCGCCCCCGAACCAACCTCACGACGTTCCCCGTCGTCGCGTCGAGCCCGCCCGAAGGGCGGCGAGTCGCCGCTGCCACAAAAGACCGACACCCGGGGCCGCGAGGCCTTCCGGGTGTACGCCCTGTCAGCGAGTGACGAATCAGGCCTTCTTACGAGCGGCCTTCTTCTTCTTCGCGACTTTGCCAGCCTTCTTCGCTGCGGGCTTCTTCGCCCTCTTCGTCTTCGTCTTCTTCGCGGCCATGTGGATGCCTCCTGAGACCCGACGGCGCGGTAACGCGCGCCAGGTATGTTGCAAGACGTATATTGCCACCTAGTGTACCTGTCAACGAAAAAACTTGCGGACTCGACTCCGGCGGGCTTCCCCATCCCCGCGATCCGGCGGGAAGCGCTCGCAACGGCTGCGTAGCGGCGCGGTTCCTCGGAGAAGGCGCGGGTTTCGGACGCGACGGCGAGGTCCCGGGGAAAACCAAGCAGTTTCAGTGCCCTTGACTCGCTCTCCCGCCGCGCGATACGGGCGTCTTCCCTCGCGGCACGGGCCGCGATTCTGGAGGTCCCCCCTTGAGCCACCGCGCCCTCGTCCGCGTCGCCCTGACCACCGCCGTGTGCTTCGGCACGTTCGCCTGCGGCTACTCGCAAGAGGAGTGGGATCAGAAGGTGCGCGAGAACGAAAGTCTCCGGAGCCAGCTCTCCGCGCAGCGGCAGGCGCACGAGAAGTGCGAGACGGACTACGCCGCCGCGCTCCACGAGGTGGAAGACCTGAAGCAGAAGCTCCGCGAGCGAGGCATGAACGTCGACAACCTCACGCAGAGCCTCGAGCAGGAGCGCAAGGCACTCGAGGAGTACAAGCGTCGCGCCGAACAGCTCGATCAGATCAAGAAGCGCTTCGAGACGCTGAAGCAGAAGCTCCAGCAGCTCACGAACCTCGGGCTCAAGGTCGCCGTGCGGGACAACCGCATGCTCATCCAGCTCCCGGGCGACGTACTATTCGACTCCGGCGTGGACAAGCTGAAGCCCCGCGGAAAGGAGATCCTCACGGCGGTCGCGGCGGTCATTCGCGGCGACGACGACCTGAAGAATCGCGAGTTCCAGGTCGCGGGGCACACGGACGGAAAGCCGCTGAAGGGCGGGACGTTCCAGGACAACTGGGGCCTCTCGGCGATGCGCGCGCGTTCGGTTCTCGTGTTTCTCACGACGCCCGAAGCCGAGGGCGGCGGCGGCCTGGACCCGAAGAACTGGAGCGCAGCGGGCTACGGCTCGACGGACCCGGTCGAGAACAACGACACGGACGAAGGGCGAGAGAAGAACCGCCGCGTCGAGCTCGTCGTCGTGCCGAACGTCGAGGAAATGCTCAACCTGAACAGCCTCACGGAGTGAGGCGAATCGTGGCGGGAGGGGAGACGCGCGAATGACCTCGAAGCGCGTCGCCGCCATCGACGTCGGCACGAACACGGTGCTCCTCCTCGTCGCGGAGGGGAGCGCGGCGTCCCCGCGCGCCGTCGTCGAGCGCGCCACGATCACGAGGCTCGGTCAGGACGTGGATCGCACCGGACGCCTCGCGGAAGACGCGATGAGCCGAACCCTCGCCGCGCTGTCGGAGTACGCGGGCGAGATCCGCCGTCTCGGCGTCTCGCACGTCGACGCGGTGTGCACGAGCGCCGCTCGCGACGCGGACAACGGCCGGGAGTTCCTCGAGCGCGCGTCGGACGTCCTCGGAACGGCCCCGCGGATCGCTTCCGGCGAGGAGGAAGCCCGATTGACGTTCGCAGGAGCGCTGACGGATCTGCCGGTCTCGGCGGCGACGGTGTTCGACGTCGGCGGCGGGAGCACGGAGATCATCGTCGGGAACGAAGCCTCCGAGATCCTCCATGCGACGAGCCTGGACGTCGGGAGCGTTCGCCTCACGGAGCGCTGCGTGCGCTCCGATCCTCCGACGACCGCCGACCTCGACGAGGTGCGCCGTGCCGTCGAGGCCGCGCTCTCCGCCGTTTCGTTCCGTCCGACCACGCCACTTGTCGGAGTAGCGGGGACGATCACGACGTTCGCGGCGATCGAGCGCCGCCTCTCCGTGTACGACTCGAGCCTCGTGCACGGCGCGCGCCTCTCGAGAAGTTCGCTCGCCGGGATGACGGCGGACCTCGCGAAGCGTCCGCTCGCGGAGCGCCGCTCCGTGACGGGGCTCCCTCCGGCTCGCGCCGACGTGATCGTCGCGGGCGGCGTGCTCGCGGTCGCGGTCTTGGACTGGGCCGGAGCGACGGAAATCGTCGTTTCCGACAAGGGCGTACGCTGGGGTCTCGCGCGACTCGCGCTGTCTTCGGTCTGAGAGTTTTCCGCCGGAGGGCCGCGACGGCTCCCCTGCGTCGCCCCGGAGCCCTCAGAATCGCTCGGGTAATTGAGGAGCGCCCGCACCCCGCGGTCTCCGCGGCGGGGGCGATTCCGCTGGATTCTGCGGGGTACGATCTTTCGGCGTTGACGACAGGGGTGCGCTTGACTAGAGTTTCGCGCCTGGCGGGAGCCGCCACGCCGAAAGGCAGCCCGGCTGCTCCCTCGCTCCGCCGGACGGGCTCCCGAATCGGGAATAAGACGCCCGTCCAACCCGTTCAGTACCAGCTGCTGAATACAAGATCACGCGCGGCGCATAGTCGCGTGCTGTCCCGCTCCAAGGAGAGGTCATGCAGAGCCCCGAAATCGAGTTCAAGGTCGGCGACAAGGCAGTCTATCCCGCACAGGGAGTGGCCGAGGTCATCAGCATCGACGAGAAAGACATCGCTGGTTCTCGCCAGAAGTTCTACGTCCTGCGAATCCTCGACACGGATCGGAAGATCATGGTGCCGGTCTCGAACGCGAACGCCGTCGGTCTCCGCCAGGTGATCAGCGAGCAGGAGATTCGCGAGATCTTCGACATCTTGAAGGAGCGCACGATCGGCTTCGACACGCAGACGTGGAACCGCCGGTATCGCGGCTTCATGGACAAGATCAAGACCGGGTCGATCTACGACGTGGCGGAGGTCCTCCGTGACCTCTACCGGCTCAAGGCGAACAAGCAGCTCTCCTTCGGCGAGCGGCGCATGCTGGACACGGCGCGCACCCTCATCGTGAAGGAGATCGCGATCGCCCGGAGCCAGACCGAAGAGCACGTGAAGAACGAGATCGAAGCGATCTTCTTCGCGAACTGATCGGCTTCGTCGGAACGGACTGACGGGCGCCTCCGGGCGCTCGTCGTCATTTTGTCCGCGGGACGGGAGGCGGTCGGACCCGGGCCGCGGCGTCGCCCGGCGTTCACCGCGACCGGATCGGCGCGGGTTCCGGGATCTCGAGGGCGACGCGATAGCGCCCGTCCTCGCGGACGCAGCGTACCTCGGCGTGCTCCGTCGCCGGGGACGACCCGAGCACGGTGACGACGGCCCAGTCTCCCGATTGAGTCGAGGTGTACGTCTTCGGCTGGAACCCGAGCGAGAAGCGCGACGGAACGAGCATTTCCTCGGGCTGCACCTGTCTACCCGCGACCGCGCTCGCCCGCTTCGCGCGCTCCATCAGGTTCTTCCTCGCCTGCTTGAAGAGGAGCTCGTACGCCTGCTTCGCGGGCTCCGGGTCGCCGTGAACGCGCTGCATCCGGTCGATGAACGTCTCGACGACGCTCTCCGGCGACCCGTCCCCGGAATGCGTGGCGCACGCCGGGACGAGCGCCGCTGCGGCGAGGAGCGCTCCCGCGGCGCGCCATGCGACCGTCATCGTCCCGCCGTCGTGAGCCCCATCGCCGACCGGACGTCCTTCATCGTCGCCGTCGCGATGCTCCTGGCGCGCGAGCCGCCGTCCCGGAGGATCTCGAGCACCCGCTTCTTGTCCGACCGGAGCTCGGCGGCCTTCGCGCGAATCGGGTCGAGCTCGGCGTTCATGACGTCCGCGAGGGCCTTCTTGCAGTCCCCGCAGCCGAGCGCGCCGGAGCGACAATCCCGATCGACCGCCGCCACCCTGTCGGGCGGGCTCAGGGCCTGGTGCATCGTGAAGATGTTGCAGATCTCCGGTCGACCCGGGTCCCCCTTGCGGAGCTTCGCGGGATCCGTGAACGCGCCCTTCAGCTTCTTTTCCACCACCGGCGCCGGGTCGAGCATCCCGATCGTGTTCCCGAGGGACTTGCTCATCTTCGCCTTCCCGTCGAGCCCGAGGATCCTCGGAGTCCGGGACAGGCGCGGTTTCGGCTCCGGGAAGATCGGCCCGAAGCGTGCGTTGAACCTGCGACAGATCTCGCGCGCGAGCTCCAGATGCTGCACCTGGTCGTCTCCGACCGGGACGACCTCGGCGCGATAGAGCAGGATGTCCGCCGTCATCAGCACCGGGTACGCGAAGAGGCCGGCGTTCACGTTGTTCTTGTGCTGCTCGCTCTTGTCCTTGAACTGCGTCATGCGGTTCAGGTCCCCCATGGGCGTGACGCAGATCAGATACCAGGTGAGCTCCATGTGCTCCGGCACGTCGCTCTGCAGGAACAGGGTGGAATGAGCCGGGTCGATGCCGCCCGCGACGTAGATCGCGACCGTGTCCACGACGCGGTTCGGCAGCTCCTTCGGGTCGTAGTCCACGGTGATGGCGTGCGCGTCCACGACGCAGAAGAGCGCCTCGAACGCCGGATCCACGGAGAGCGCCGCCATGTTCCGGAGCGCGCCGAGCCAGTTGCCGACGTGCAGTTCGCCGGTGGGTTGCATGCCGGAAAGGACTCGCCGTCTCGGTTCCATGAGCCCGCTCTCGGTACCCCCGGGCAGAAGTGCGGGCAAGCTCGTCGGCGACGAGCGCGGGCCTCGCCCGCGAATTTGGCCCCGCGAGGCGCCCCCCCGTTACGATTTCAAAACCGATGCGCGATCTCCCCGTCCGCCTCAATTTCCTGGATGAATCCGGGCCCGAGACGACCACGCCCGCCTCGCTCCTGACGACCCGGCGGGGCGACCCACGAAGCGTTTTGATAACCGGGGACAACCTCCTCGCGCTCCGCGCGCTCCGCGACCGGGGAGCGGACGTGACGCTCGCCTACCTCGATCCGCCGTTCCTCACGGGACGCCGGCACGACCGCGTGCTCCGGTCCCGTCATCCCGAGACGGGAAAGCTCGTCCGGAAGAAGAGCCCCGCGTTCGACGATCGCTGGGACGGGCTCGAACACTACCTCTCCGAGCTCGCTCCGCGACTCCGTGCCGCCCGCGACCTCCTCCTGCCGCACGGCTGCCTCGTCCTCCACGTGGACTCGAAGACGAGCCACTACGCCAAGGTGCTCTGCGACTCGATCTTCGGACCGCGGGCCTTCGCGAGCGAGATCGTCTGGCGCTACCGGCGCTGGCCGAGCAAGACGGCGAACTTCCAGCGCGTGCACGACGTGCTCCTCCGCTACGTGAAGGACCCGGACGTCGAGCCGCGGTTCACGCAGCTCTACGAGCCGCTCGCGCCTTCGACGCTCGCGACGTGGGGGACACGCAAGCAGCGAGCCGTCGTGGACGACACGGGACGCCGGGCGCGCTCGAGCACCACGAGCGTCGAGACGCCGGGCGCGCCGCTCGGGGACGTCTGGGACATCGGAATCGTCGCGCCCGTGTCGCGCGAGCGCACCGGGTACCCGACACAGAAGCCGGAGCTGCTCCTCGAGCGCCTGGTCACGGCGTGTACCGACCCGGCCGACGTCGTCCTCGATCCCTACTGCGGCAGCGGGACGACCGCGGCCGTCTGTGCGCGGCTCGGCCGGAGCGCCGTCGCCATCGACCAGAACGCCGAGGCCATCGCGATCGCCGCCGAGCGCCTGGAACGCCTCCAGATGCGCGCCACCCTCCGCGAGGTCGCCCCGGCGCCGGCGCGGGCCGGCTCCCGCCGTCGGGCCGCGGTCACTGCCGCCTGACGGCCGCGGCTTCCGCTCCGCCGACCGTCCGAGCCGACCTCTCGCCGGCGACGGCGCCCGTTTCGGGGCCGCTTGCTCCGACCTCGGCGGCGACGCTAGAACGGGCCCGTGGCACCCCGCCGCCTCCTCTCCAGCGTGCTCGCCCTCGCGACGGTCGCCTCGGTGGTTCGCGCCGACGAGGACCCCGTCGTCGTCAAGGTGGGAACCGCGACGCTCGGCACCGCGGAGGTGACGCGACGGTTCGCCGGCCTCCCCGCGTTCCAGCTCACCGCGCTCGCCTCCTCTCCCGACGCCGCGAAGAGGCGGTTCGTCGATGCGGTCCTGGTCCCCGAGCTCCTCTACTCGCAGGAGGCGAAGGCCGAGCACGTGGAGGAACGCCCCGCCGTCAAGCGACGCATCGCCGACGCCCTCCGTCGCGCTCTCGTGGAATCCATTCGAAAGGACACGGAGGCCGCGGGGATCCCCGACGCGGAGGTTCGCGCGTACTACGACGCGCACCTGTCCGACTATCACCACGACGAGCGGCTCCGCCTCTACCGCATCCTCGTCGCCGACGAGGCGTCCGCGAAGAAGATCATCGCCGACGTGAAGGGACCCGGCGGTCCGGAGCGATGGAGCGCGCTCGCCCGCGACGGCTCCCTCGACCCCGCCACCAAGCTCCGCGCCGGCGCGCTCGGGTTCGTCCAACCCGACGGGCGCACCGACGTGCCGCAGCTCGCCGTCGAGCCGGCGCTCTACGCCGCCGCGGCGAAGGTCCGGGATGGCGAGGTCGTTCCGGAACCGGTGAAGGAAGGCAACCGCTTCGCCGTCGTCTGGCGGCGCGGCACGCTCCCGAAGATGGATCGTCCGTTCGAGGTCGAGAAGCCCGCGATCGTTTCCCTGCTCGTCCGCGAGCGCGTCGACCGCACGGTGAAGGACCTGACCGCGAAGCTCCGCGCCGAACACGTGAAGGACGAAGATCCGGCCCCCCTCGCGATCCTTCCCGTGGAAAAGGCCACGGACGCCCCCGCCGAGCGAAAGCTCGGCCTGATGCGCCCCGTGAACCCCGTCCCCTCCGCCACCGACCGCGGCCTCCGCTAGACGGCGGCTTCGCCGCGTCTCACTTCTTCTTCTCGTCCTCGAGCGGGAAGCCGAGCTTTCGCATGATGCTGCGGAAGATCTGCTCTTCGTCGCGTGCGCGACGCTGGTAGACGACGAACTTCTGTCCTTCGCCTTGCTCCGCGGAATCCGCGGCCCGCTCGCAGTTCTCGAGCATCAGGAGGAGATGAGGGTGCGCCTGGATCACCTCCTTCGGGACGCCCATGTCCCGCGCCGCCTCGAGTCGCGCGACCGTCATGCGATGCACGAGCACGGCGAGCTCCTTGTCCGACAGCCGGTACTCGAGGTAGTCCGCCTCGCTCCGCGCTTGCCGGACCAGGATCCCGGCGCGATCGAGGTACGTCCCCGCAAACGCGAGCGTCGCGAGGAGCGCCGTGGCGAGCGCGAGCTGCGCGGCGAACCGGCGCTTGCGCGAGGTCACGTGCTGCCCTTCTCTCGAACGTTCGACTCGTCGGCGAGCGCCGCGAGCGCGGCCGTCGCCGCCGCGCGCTCGGCGAGTCGCTTGGAGCGGCCGCGTCCCTCCGCGACCTTCCGCCCGGCGACGACGACCGACACGGAAAACCACGGATCGTGCGCCGAGCCGCCGCTGTCCGTCACCTCGTAGGCGGGCGCCGGGCTCCCGGTCTTCTGCACGCGCTCCTGGAGCTCGCTCTTCGGGTCGCGACCCGAATCCGCCTCGAGCAGCGCGAGCGCCGGCGTGAGGATGGCGCGGCAGGCCTCGCGCGCGCCCGGAAGGCCCCCTTCGAGGTAGGAGACCGCGACCAGCGCCTCGACGGCGTCGGCGAGGACGTTGGTGCTCTCCCGGAGGCCCGTCGCTTCCGCACCCCGGCCGAGCCGGAGAGCGGCGCCGACGGCCTGGTCCCTGGCCCAGGACGCGAGCGCCTCGGCGTTCACGAGGCTCGCCCGGAGACGGGTGAGAGAACCCTCGTCCGCCGCCGGAAAGCGCTCATAGAGGAGCTCCGACGCGCAGAGTCCGAGCACGGCGTCCCCGAGGAATTCGAGCCGCTGGTAGTGACGCGCGACCCGGACCTCGTTCGCGTAGCTCGGGTGGGTCAGCGCCTCTTCGAGTAGCGCCGACGTCACGGGGACGCCGAAGAGCTCCGCGATCCGTTCCGTCATCGTCCGGTCCGCCCAGTATGCAAGCGCGGGCACCGGCCCGAAACCCGCCTCGTTCCCGCAAATTGCCGCGCTGCGTCATCCCCGCTCTTTTTCTCGAAGGACCGCGCCGCGCTAGGGTCCGAGATGACGATGGCGCTGATCGGCTGTCCCTTCTGCCGCGAGCTCTTCACCGAAGGCGAAGCCGACCACTGCCCCGTCTGCGGGGTCCCGCTGAAGCCCGTCGACCGGCTGCCCGCCTCGTACGAGGAGCGCGTCGCGCTCGCCGCGGAGCTCGCCGCGATCGCGCCCGAGGATCGACAGGTGCCGTTCTGGTACTGGCGTCGCGGTCGTGGAGCGCTGGTCGCCCTCGCCGTGCTCGGCCTCTTCGCGTTCTTCTTGCCGTGGGTCACGCTGCACAAGCCGGACGAGATCACGTACACGGGCCTCACGCTCGCGCGCGTTCGCGGGGGCTGGTTCTTCGGCGCCGCCGCGGCCTGGCTCGTCACGATCCCGCTCGTCGTGACCCGGCGCACCGTCTACAAGATGCGCGGCGTGCGGATCATCACCGCGACGTTCGCCGCCATGTCAGTCGTGGAAACGGCGCAGCTCCTGCTCCTGCCGCCGCGGGGCGGTCATCTTCTGCCCGTCGACTACGACTGGGGAATCGGCCTGTGGGCGAGCCTCGGCATCGGCGTCCTCGGCGTCCTCGTCGCGGCGCGCCTCGGCGGAAGCATCGAGGACATCGACGTCCGCGAGTTCATCGCCGAAAAGGATCTCGCTCCGCTCTCCCCCGACGAGAGCGACGAGCGCACGCTCCACTGAGTCCGGTCGTGCCGCTCTGCCGCGCGTCTCTCAGAACATCGCGCCGAGCTCGAGCACGAGGCTCCACTGGCGCGGCTCGCCCTTCAGGGCTTCCTTGTCCGAGATGACCTTGTAACCGCTGAACTTCCCGGCGGTCTGCACGGGAACGATGACGTTGCTTCCGCCCGTCTGCGCGTCCTCCGGGTCCACGACGTCCGTGATGAACATGGTGCCGAAGGACACCATCTCGTACCGGTAGTTCGCGCCGAACATCATCCGCTGCCGTTCGAGGCGAGCGTTCGGGAACACGACGTTGTTGTTGAAGTCGATGGGAGAGCCGCCGGCGCAGATCGGCTGCCCGTCCCGGGTACCGCTCTTCGGGTTCGCCGGGGCGCCCGGCAGGTTCTGCCCGGCGTAGTTGCAGTACCCGACGGGATCCGTCGCGGGCGTCGTGTCTATCAGGCCCGAGTCGCCGAAGATCCAGAGGTACTGGTAGCCGATCCACGGCGTCAGCACGGACTGGCTCGCGAGCGCGAGGGGCTTCGAGATCTGCGCGTCCAGCCCGACGGTGGTGAGCTGGAACTCCGGTGTACCGGTGATGGTGCGTACGCCGGCTCCGACCGCGACGTCGGGCAGGATGCCGAGGAAGCCCGTCCGGAAGCCCTCGAGGAGCGCCAGCCGCGCATCCGCTCCGCCCGTGAGGATGGAGGTGCTCGGGACGAAGCCGACGGTCGTCGCGACCTCGAGACCGAACCCGAAGCTCTTCCGCACCCGCGCGGAGTACTGCGACACGACCCCGGGAGGGCTCTTGTTGAACGCCGACGCACCGCCCGAGCTCGAGTCGCGAGGACCCTCGCTGCCGAGCTTCCAGTAGTCCGCGTCGCCGTTGATCTTCGAGTAGACGGCCTCTATCGAGAAGTGGAAGCCGCCGAAGCCGGTCGTGCGGGCGCTGTGCATCGCCGTCGGCGCGAGCGCGAAGCCCCACTGGTTGATGAGCTTCTTGAACGCGGCGCCGTCCGGGAAGCATGAGTCCCGCCCCGTGGCCTCCGTGTACGCCGCTCGCTGCGGACCGTCGTTGAACCGTCCGACGAACACCTTGTTTCCGGAGTTGACGGCGTTCTGGTAGTCCGCGAAGGACCCGGTCCCCCCGACCCCGACGTTGTTGCACCGATGGTCCAGGACCAGCCGGCTCAACGACGGATTGAGGGAATCACTAGCGGCTGCCTCGGCGGAGGCCAGAAGGAGGCCCACCGCGGCACCGAGGCCCAGCAGATGTGAAGGCTTCACCAAACGGTCGACTCCGCCAGGTCGAGGCTACTTTCCGCCCGGAGCGCGCGTCAAGCGCGCGAAACCAAAGGTGCCCGGGCATTCGGGTCGGGGCGCCCGGGGCAGGCGCCCCGCCTCGAGGGGCCGGCGGGGTCTTTTCCCGTGTCCCGCGTTATGGTCGGGCCCCTGGATCGATGCCGTACGTCGCCGAACCCGTGCTTCCGAACCGCCTCCGCGCCGCGCGGCTCGCGCGGGCTTTCCACGTGGTCCTGGTCGAGCCCGAGATCCCGCCCAACACGGGCAACGTGGCCCGGCTGTGTGCCGCGACGGCGAGCCCGCTCCACCTCGTCGGGCGCCTCGGGTTCTCGATCGACGACCACGCGGTCCGTCGCGCGGGGCTTGACTATTGGCCGCTGGTGGACGTCTCGACACACGCCGATCTCGCCTCCGCCGAGCTCCGGATCCGCGAACGGGAGGCGCCGGGGACGCCACGGACCTGGCTCTACAGCGGGACGGCGAAGCGAAGCTATCTCGACGCGGACGTCGCGCTCGGTGACGTCCTCGTCTTCGGCAAGGAGAGCGTCGGGCTCCCGCCGGCGTTGCTGGAGGAGCGCGGGGCCGCCGTGCTCGGCATCCCGACCCTCGGCGCCGTCCGATCGCTGAACCTCGCGAACTCCGTCGCGATCGTCGTCTACGAAGCGCTCCGTCGCCTCGGCGCCCTCGCCGTGGATCCCGACGCGGACTTCTGACGATGACGTCGCCGCCGCCGCGGCCGAGCGGAGCGATCGCTAGTGAACGCGGAGCGTGGGGACGGCGCGAGTGAACTCGGCGTGGACCGAGACGCTCTGTGCGGGAGCGGCGGAGACGGTCGCGCTCAGCCGTTCGTCGAGCGAAAGCCCGGAAATCGTGACGAGGTGACGACCCGGCGCACGCTTCAGGCCGCGGATCGGCGTCGAGCCGAGCGAGGTACCGTCCATCGACACGCGCGCCGGCAGGTCCGACGTGAACGTGAACGTCGCATCGGCGTGGTCCTCGGTGGCGGCGGACGGCGCGGACGGCACGCCGACCGCGCTCGCTCCCACGGGCGGCAGACCCGCGGCGGAGGGCAGCGACGCGGCGGGCGCGGTGTCCCTCGTGGCGGGCGCTCGAATCTCGGCGCCCACGGGGCGGAGGCCGCTCTCCGCGGCGATCGGCGGGACCGCGGTCGCCGACGGCCCGGCCGCCGGCAGCGCGGGCGCGGCCGCCTTCGGCGTGTCCGTCGCGACGGATCCGGCGGTCCCGACCGCGGGCAGCGCCTCCTGCGGCACGCGGTCCGTTTCGAGCGCCACCACCGCGCCGAACGCCGCCGCCCCGGCGAGCGACACCAGCACGATCGCGGCGCGGCGTCCCTTCCGCTCGGGCGGCGCCGGCGGGGGTAGCGGCGGGGGCGGCGGCGCGCTCGGCGGCACCGAGAGCGGCCGCGTCCATTCGGACACTTCGTCGCGAGCCGCGAAGGTGTGCGTCGCGGGATCCGTTCCCGCCTTGGTCGACGGTGAGGCAGGCGTCGCCGGCGTCGCGGGAGTGAGCGGCCGGGTCGACGGCGTCGAGGGAGCCATCGGTCTCGTGCCCCCGGGTGCGCCGGCGAGCGCGCCGGAATCCGGGTGCACGCTCGCCTTGCTCTCTCGCTTCACGCGACGGACCCGCGCTCCGAGCCGGCGCGCGATGTCACCGAGATCCGCGGTCCGGAGGAACTCGCGGAGCGGCCGCGCCAGATCCTCGGGCGTCTGCGGGCGGGCTTCGGGCGCGAGCGCGACGGCGCGGGCCAGAAGCTCGTCCAGCGGAGAAAGCGCGGGATCCACGCGCGACGGCGGCGGCGGCGGCACCTCGAGCGCGGCCTCGCTCTCGGCGCGGGTCTTCCTCCGAAACGGAGCCTCGTTCGTCCATGCCTCGAGGAGCAGCGCGCCCACCGCGAAGACGTCGGTCGCGGGCGTGAGGCGGCCGCCCTTCGTCTGCTCGGGCGGCATGTGCCCCGGAGAACCGAAAACGCGCTCCCGGGCCGCGCCCTCCTCGGACACGGGCGCCGCAATGCCGAAGTCGATGAGACGGACGGCGCCCTCGTCGTCGATGAGCACGTTCCGCGGCGTGACGTCCCGGTGAACGACGCCCGCTTTCCGGTGCGCGTAGTCGAGCGCCCGGGAGATCTCGACGCCGAGATACGCGCCTTCCTCGGGCGAGAGCCGCCCGGAGAGCTTGAGGAGGTCGGCGAGGGTGACTCCCTGCGCGAGCTCCATCGCGATGAAGTAGACGCCCTGCTCGACGCCGAGCTCGTAGACCGGCACGATGTTCGGATGACTGAGCCCGACGGTCGTCTTCGCCTCGGCGACGAACCGCTCGACGAACGCCGCGTCGGAGGCGAGCTCCGCCCGGATCTGCTTCACTACGAGGCGCTTCTCGAACCCCCCCGCCCCCCTCAGGGTCGCTAGGTAGACGACGGCCATGCCCCCCGACGCGAGCTCCCGCTCGAGGACGTACTTGCCGAAAATCTGGGGGAACACGCGCCTCTTGCATGCTACCGCCGTCCTCGTCGGGGTGCTCGCCGGAGCGTGTCGCACGCTGCCGGGGCCCGTCCGAAACCACCCGATCCGCGCGCACTTCCTGCCCTCGTGCACGCCCGCGTCGACGACGCCCTTCCGGCTCGATCTCTCCGCGGAAGGCGACTTCGATCCGACCGGCGTCACGTTCGAGAGCTTCGACGACCCGGGGGTTTCCGGGCGCGCGCTCGTCGTGCCGCCGACGACCGAGGCGGTCGTCCTCGACGGGACGTCGGGCGCGACGCCTCTCCTCGGGCTCGGCACGAAAGGCGCGGATTCGGCCGTGGACGTCTCGCTCTGGCCTGCCCGCGCGGGGTGCGTGCTCGCCGGGGATGAAGCGAGCGGGTACCCGACGGGCGGCGCCGGCGAAGCCCTGGGCGCGACGACGGACGGCCGCTACGTCCTCGTCGCGGGCGGAAGCGGCCGCGGGGCGGCGTCGGCGCTCGAGGTCGATCTCTCGACCGGAAAGACCACGGACGTCACCGGCGCGGACGGACCGCGCGCGGCGCGGGTCTCCGCCGTGATCACGCCCTTCGGCGACGGCCTCCTCGTCTCCGGCGGCGAGGCGCCCGACACGGGCGAAGCGCTCGGCTCCGCGGACGTCTTCGACGCGCCGGGCGGGCGCTTCGAGCCCGAACGCATCGAGCTCGAGCGCCCTCGCGCGCGGCACGGCGCGGTCGTGCTCGATGGCGGCGAGACGCTCCTCGCCGGCGGGGTCGATTCGGCGGGTCGAGCGATCCGGCGGCTCGAGATCGTCTCGCCCGCGACGCGAACGTACCGGATCGCCGGGCTCGCCGAGCTCGCCTTCGGGCGGCTCGATCCGGTGGTGCTCCACCTCACCGACGGTCGAATCCTCGTCGCGGGCGGGACGGACCCGGATTCGCCCGGAACTCCCGTGGACACGCTCGAGTGGCTCACGCCGGACGCGACGAACCCCGACGGCACCCTCACGCTCGATCCCCCCACCGCGCGGCGTGCCTTCGTCGCGATGCCGGGTGGAAGCGTCCTCGTCGCCGGGGGCTGCGTGACGACTGCCTCGGGTTGCACGCCGTCCGGTCAGGTCCTCTGGATCACGCGAGACGGGGTCTCGACCGAGCTCTCGCCCCTGGATTTTCCTTCCGATCGTCCGGTACTCGTCCCGGGGCGGGACGGCCGGCCGCTCCTCGTCGCCGACGGCGGGGCTCCGGACCCGGACGCGGCCAGGCTGCTCCGCGTCTTCGATCCGTTCCTCGGCGCCTTCGTGGACGACGATTCCCTCCCGGATGCGCCGGCGATCGCCGCGTCCGGCGACGGCGAATCCGGCAGCCCGCGTGCTCGCTTCGTCGCGCCGGACCACGGACTCCTGGTCTGGCTCGACACGAAAGGCGTGCTCTCCGGCGCACGATACGGAACGAGAAACCCGTGGTCCGCCGACGTGTCCACGCTCGTTTCCGAAGATCTCTCCGGCGTGTCGCTCGACCGCGCTCCCGCGTCGAACTGGGACGAGACGTCGCGCACGGTGCGGCTCGGCGGCGGCGCGCGTCTCTCGCTCACCGACACGACGTACGCGGACGTCCACGTCGCGGTGGGCGTCTCCGGGGCCGCGTTCCCCGTCGTGCACCTCGGGCCGAACGCTTACGGCGACCGCGCCTGCCCGTTCCCCGAAGGTTCGGGCAGCACGGTGAGCATCGACCGGCGTGGAGCGAGCGTGCGCCTGTCGCGCGGAGACGCGACCCGGGAATGCGCCGGCCCCGACGGCCGCGTCTCCGTCTGGCTCGAAGGCGGCGGGACGCTCCCCATCGTCGCGAGCGTCGCGGTCCGGCGCACGCCGCAGTGAACCACGCGGGCGCGATCGCTCAACGTTTGAAGAGCTTGCCGAACATGGCTCCGATGTCGCGGCTGGCGCCCTTGCCCTCGTCTTTTTCCTTCTCGTCCTTCTTCGTGCGCCCGGTGTCCTTGCCGGTGCGGTCTCGCGCCTCGGGCGCGTTCCCTTTTCGCATCTGGTGGAGACGAACCTCTCGCGCCGCCTCGACGTTGTTCACGTCCTTGTCGACGATGGCGCGAAACTCCGCGATCGCGGCGTTCATTTCGCCGGCGCGCTTCAGCACCCGCGCGCGATAGAGCCAGATGCGCTGGTTGTTCGGCTGCCGCTTCTTCGCCTCGTTCACCATCTGAACGAGGTCCCGGTACTGCCCCGTCTGAACGCGCTCGGGCTTCTGGGACACCAGATCCGCGTAGAGAGCGACGTACTCGGGCTGGTCCGGGTCCCCCTCCACGGCCTCGTGGGCCAGCGCCTCCGCCTCGGCGAGGTTTCCCCGGCGAGCGAGCACCTCGGCCTTCTGGAAAGCCGACGCTGCCTTCAGGACGCGCTGCACCTCCGCCTGCTCGTCCGCGGACGCGCCTCCCTCCTTCATCAGCCGATCGTACTCGCGGCGCTGCTCTTCGTTCGCGAGCATCTGGTGCGCCTCGGTCATCTTCGCGAAGAGCCGCACCGCGGAGTCCTTCGACGCGGCGAGCTCCGGTGGGAGCCGGTCGGGGTGGAACCGCTTGGCGAGCTGGAAGAACGCGCCCTGGATCGACGTCGCCGCGGCGGTCGGGTCCACTCCGAGGATCTCGTAGTAGTTCTGCTTCCCGACGGCGAGGAGCCGCTCTTCGATCTCGGCGGCCAGTTCCGCGAGCGGCGCCTTGAGCGCCGCTCTGGGCGGCTCCGGAGACGGGGGCGGAGACGGCGACGCCGCGGGCTTCGACGGTGCGGGCGGCGCGGGCGAAGGCCCGGGCGGCAGGGACGGCGCGATGCTCGGGCGGCCCATGGAACCGGAGCCCTCGATGCCGAGCGGAGAGAGTCCGGTGCCGAGATCGATGTGGCGCGTCACGACGAGCCCGTAGAGGACGCGCTTCGCCTGGGACTCCGGGAGGATTCCCATGCCGACGAGCGCCGAGAGAGATTGCGGCTTCACCCGGAGGACGTCGAGAATGCTCCGTTCCTTCGCGTCGAACCCGAAACGACCGACGCGCGACCGGGGATGGAGGCGGACGTCCTTCGCGCCGAGACGGGTGAGCGTCTGATCGATCGTCGCCGGATTCGCGGAGATCCGGAGGACGCGCCAGATGGCGCCGAGGGGATCGGCCGTGGCGCCCGCGGCCGGCCCGTAGCTCTCCAGGAAATCGACGCCGTCGTAGTAGCCGTAGACGGTTGCCGGATCGAGGAGAGCGACCGTCTCGAGCTTCCGGTACACCTGCTCGGTGAGGGCCTCGTCCAGGGTCGCCTCCTGGACGCCCGTCCGCTCGAGGAGCACCCGTCCGAACGGCTGGGAGTCCCGCGCCGCGACCGCCCAGAGATCGTCGGCCGTCGCTCGATCGATCTCTTTCATTTCGACGAGGAGTTCGGAGAGGAGGTGCTCGGCCTCCGGAAGCTTGACCTTGAGCGGGGCGCCTCCGCGGAAGAGGACGGCCGCCTTCCGCCCCATCGGATCCTCGAAGACCATCGTCCCGGTGAGGACCTTGTCCAGGGAGTAGACGAGGAGGTTTGCGAGCGGGGTCGCCCCGAGTGTCCCGGTCGCCGTCGCCTGGGCTCCGCTCATGGTGGACCCGGGAGACTAGCACCCCCGTACCGCGATGGTACCGTGTTCCCATGCCCAAGGGTCACGTGCTCGTCGTCGACGACGAGGCGACCATCCTCGGCACGCTCAGGAAGGCCCTGTCGCTCGAAGGGTACGCCGTGGACGTCGCCGGCGGCGTCGGTCTCGCGGAAGAGAAGATCCGCAAAGGCAACTACGACATCGTGCTCCTCGACGTGTCGCTTCCCGACGGCGACGGCGTGGCGCTCCTCGAACGGCTCCGCGCGGGCGGAAATGACGTCGCCGCGATCGTCATGAGTGGCCACGGCACCATCGAAGCCGCCGTCCGCGCGACCCGGCTCGGAGCGCTGGACTTCCTGGAGAAGCCGCTCTCGACGGACCGGCTGCTCCTCGTCGTGGACAACGCCCTTCGCCTCCTTCGCGCCGAGGCAGAAGCGCAGGCCCTCCGCGCCGAGGCGGGGCACTTCGACGAGCTCGTCGGCGAGAGCACCGCCATGAAGGCGCTCCGCGATCAGATCGTGCGGGCCGCGCGCTCCGCCGCGTCCGTACTCGTGACGGGCGAGCGCGGCACGGGCAAGGAGCTGGTCGCCCGAGCGATCCACCGGGCGAGCCCGCGGAAGGGCGGCCCGCTCGAGAAGCTGAACTGCGCCGCCGTTCCTGCCGAGCTCATCGAGAGCGAGCTCTTCGGCCACGAAGCGGGCGCGTTCACCGGCGCGACGAAGCTCCGCCGCGGGAAGTTCGAGCGGGCGAGCGGCGGCACGCTGTTCCTCGACGAGGTCGGCGACATGCCGCAACCCATGCAGGCGAAGCTCCTGCGCGTCCTCCAGGAGTCGGAGGTCGAACGCGTCGGCGGGGGAGAGACGCTCCGGGTGGACGTCCGCGTCGTCGCGGCGACGAACAAGGACCTCGTGGAAGCGTGTCGCACCGGCGCGTTCCGCGCGGATCTGTACGATCGGCTGAACGTGCTGCCGCTCGCGATCCCGCCGCTCCGCGCCCGGCGCGAGGACGTCCCGGCGCTCGCGGCGCATTTCGTGGCACTCGCCGCTCGCGCGAACGGCCGCCCCGGCATGAAGCTCGAGGGAGACGCGATGTCGGCGCTCGCTCGCCACTCGTTCCCGGGCAACGTCCGCGAGCTCAGAAACCTCGCCGAACGTCTCGTGATCCTCTCCCCGACGGAATGCATCACGGCGGAGGACGTCGCGACCGCGCTCGGGATGGGAGCGTCCCCGGGCGCCGCCGGTCTCTACCGCCCGGGCGTGCCCTTCCGCGTGCTCGCGGAAGAGGCGGAGCGGACCATCCTGGAGGAGGCGCTCGCCAGGCACGGAGGACAGATGGCGGCGACGGCGCGCGCCCTCGATCTCGAGCGGAGCCACCTCTACAAGAAGGCGAAGGCCCTCGGGCTCCGCGGCGCGAGCTCGGAAGAGGACTGAAGGGCCCCGCAGCGACGAATCAGATCGGGCCCGTGCGCGCCTGTTCCGCCGCGGACTGGGCGGCGCGCGCGTGTTCGGCCGCGCCCCGCTTGTCCCCCCGCGCGGCGAGGACGGCGGAGAGGGCTCCGTGCGCGCGCGCGAGCTCCGTCGCGGTTCCGTGGCCGAGCACGGCCGTCTCGAGCTCCCGCTCCGCGTCCGCACGGTCACCGGACTTGCCGAGCGCCTCCGCGTAGAGCCGGTGCATCTCGGCGCTCTCGGCGTCGACGAACACGCCGGCCGCACCCACGCGGAGCGCCTCCTCCGTCTCGTTCCTGGCGATCAGGAGTCCGAGAAGGCGGCGATAGGCGTCGCCGTCGTTCTCTTCGATCGCCGCGAGATCCCGGAGGAGCCCGAGCTCCGCTCCCTCGTCCCTCTCCGCGCGCGCGAGCTCGACGAGCCCGCGGACGGGGTCCGCCTTCTTCGGGTCGAAGCGGTGCGCGGCCTCGAGCGCCTTCCGCCGCTCGGCGGGCGTCGCCGCGACGTCGGCGAGCGTCATCTGCACGGCGTACCCGTCGTGTCCCGCCTGCACGAGCTCGTCGAGCGCCTGCCGCGCCCCTTCGCGATTGCCGCCCGTCTTGGCGAGCTGGACCCGGAGCCAGAGCGCCGTCCCTTGCTTCGGGTCGAGAGCGAGCGCCTGGTCGAGCGCCGCGCGCGCCTTCGTCTCGTCTCCGACGGACAGGTGCGCGAGCGCGAGGAGCGCGTGCCGCTCCGGATCCTTCGGCGATTCGCGAAGGCGGGCCTCGGCGGTCGCGACGTCGGTCGACCGGGACGGGGGCACGAACTGATTCGCGTACGGGGCGAGCCGCGCCCTGAGCTCGGCGCGGAAGGCCTCGTCGAGCGCGTCCGCGCCGATATCCAGGACGGAACGGATCACCTCGTCGGTGCGCTTGCCGGCGCCCCACGCGACGAGCATGTCCGTCACCTTCTTCATGCCGTAGTGCTGGACGATGTATCCGACCACCTGAGTGGACGCATAGTAGGCGGTCGCCATGTCGTCCATGTCCTCGGCGTGCGTGAAGGTCCGGTTCAGGTCCTGGATCTTCGGGAGCCGCCCCGAGGCGAGCGCCACCTGGAGCTCCGCGTCGAACTCCCGGCGCCACTCGGGCCGCGCGACGAGCGTCTCGTGCTCCGCGAGGCCTTCCGTGAACCAACGAGGAACGTGGTTCTTCGAGAGCTGGATGTGGAACACGTGCGAGAGCTCGTGCCAGAGCGTCATCCCGAGGTTGAAATGCTCCACGTTCGGGCTCATCGCGGCGAGCGTGCGGCCGAAGCACACGCCCTGGATGAACGTCTGCGGCAGGCCGCTCGTGCGGATCGCGAAGTCCTCGCGCGACGGGTAGAGCTCGACTCCGACCGGCGTCTTCGGAACGAAGCCGTACTTCTTCGTGAGCTCGCTCCACGCCGTCTCGAGCAGCGGCGGCACGATGCGGTCCAGGATCTTCTCTTCCTCGCGGGAGTAGCGGACGACGAACTTTCCGTGACCCAAAGTCACGTATTTCTTGGGAATGTCCTTCTCGTAGAGCTTCAGCGTGTTGAAGACCCGAACGTTGAACGGGTCGTCCTGGAACGCCCGCTGGAGCGCCGAGACCCCGGCCGCGTCCTCGCCGGCGCGGATCAGGTTGAAGCCGAGCTGAGCGCGGACCTTCGCGTCGTTCGGATCGGCGAAGAGCGCTTCCCGCATCATCTCGACGATGTCCTCGTAGCGGTGTTCCCACTCCGCGTATTCGCCGATGATCTGGTAGAGGCGCGAGTATCGCGGGTTCTTCGCGAGCACGTCGGCCTTCGCTCGCTCGAACCCCGGCGCGTCGTCCGCGAGGAACCGGATCGCCGCGCGGAGCGAGAGCAACGAGAGGTTTCTGGGATTCTCGACGAGCCCTGCGTTCACGTGCCGGTCGGCGCCCGCGAGATCCATGTCCCGGAGCGCCGCTCCGGCGAGGACGCCCTCCGCCGCGTCGAGGCCGGGGTGCACCGCGAGCGCCTGTCGCGCGAGCTTCTCAGCCGCGTCGAAATCCAGGTTCGAGGCGAGCTTCACCTCTGCCATTGCGGCGAGCGCGTCCGGGTGATGGGGCGCCTTCGCGAGCACGGCCGTCACGCACTCCTCGGCGTGTCCCGGATCGTAGGCCTCGAGGAACACCTCGGCGCGGTAGAGCAACGTCTCGGCGTCCGCCGGCCCCGCTCGCTCCGACTCCTCGAAGGCGTCGTTCGCGTCGGTCGGGCTCCCGAGGAGCGACGCCGCGCGGCCCACCATCGCGAGCCGCGCCGCGTCCTTCAGGTCGCCCTGGTTGTACTCGTCGATGAGCGTCATGAGGACGGGCTCCGCTTCGCGCCGCTTTCCCTGCTCGATGAGCACCTCGCCGAGGAGAAGCCGTGCGCGCCGCGCGGCCGGGTCGCCCGTGATGCTCTCGAGGAGCGCTTGCGCTTCCGTCACCTTCCCCTGTCGGTGAAGCGCCTCGGCGTGGAGCGTCGAGAGCTCGAGCGACAGCTCGGGCGTCGCACCGACGAGATCGGACGCCGTCTGCTCGGCGAGCGCTGCCCGACCCGTCATGAGGAGGACGCGCGCGAGCCCGAGCCGCGCGGGGATGCTCCCCTGCGCGGCGGCCTGACGGAATTCCTTCTCCGCCTCGGCGTACCGGCTCGCGTCGTAGGCCGCGGTCCCCCTCGCGACCGCGTCGCCTTTCGGCGCGGATGCCGACTCGCCCGCGTGCGACGACCGGGTGCCGGAAGGCGGAGCCGGCATCGAGTGACCGGCGCAGCTCGCGAGGAGCGAAAGCGATACGACGGCCGAAGGCCAGTCGCCGCGGGCGCCCGTCAGGAACCGGAGCACGGACGACGAGCGCATCTTCCTACAATGACGGCACCGCGGCACGAGCGCCAGCGCCGACGCACCCGCCGCCCAGACGCGCCACGTCATCCGCGCCGGACGACGACCCTGGCCCCGCGACCGAGCCCGGTCGCCCGCGAGGCGTCCCCATTTCTTCGCGCGACCTCCAGGAGCTCGTATGCATTCACGAGGGCGACGAACTCTCCCTCGGGCACGTCTCCGTAGGTGCCGTGGAGCGGGAGCGACAAATCTCCGATTTCGACGACCGGGCGGAAGAGAGTCTCGAGCGTCGCGACGTCCACGTTCGTGATCAGGTTCCCGAAGCGGTCCACGGTGACGACGGCCCCGTGGATGCGATCACCGTGCCGGAGAGGAACCCGCCGATCGCTCGGGACGAGGACCGGGAGCTCGGGCCCGACGTCCTCCACGCGAAGCGTCCCCGCCGCGAGATCCCCGGCCACCTTCGCGAACACGTCCCGGCCGTGGAACGTGCGGCTCGGCTCGGGGAGCCCGAGTCCTTTCACGTCGATGACCCGCACCACGGCGTTCGCGTCGAGCGACACGGCTTCCGCGAGGAGGCCGTTGTCGGGACCGACGAAGACGCGGCCGTGCGCGCGAGCCGCGACGGCGAGGCGCGACGTGCCGACGCCCGGGTCCACCACTGCGACGAAGACCGTGGCCGCCGGGAAGTGCCGAAAGCACCGTTCGAGCAGGAACGCGCCCTCCGCGACGCCCTGGGCCGGGACGTCGTGCGAGAGATCCACGATGGCGGCGTCGGGACAGCGTCCGAGGAGCACGCCCTTCATCACGCCGACGAAGGGATCCGTCGTGCCGAAATCCGTGAGGAGCGCGACGACCGGGCGTGCCACGTCATTCGCTCCCGCGCGTGGCGGTGACGAGCCAGGCGCGGGACGGCATCACCACGGCGTCCCGCATGACGAACGGCTCGAGCGCACGGGAGACGACCTCGTGGACGCGAGCCCGTGTGTCGGCGTCGGCGGTCATCATCGCGCGGCCGAGGAGCGCGAACTCCGACACGAGCACGGCGACCTCCGCCGCCGTACCGGCGAACCGCACGTCGCAGAGGAGAGGCGCGACGTCCACGCGGACGAGCCCCGCCCCGGTGAGGTGCCGTCGGACGACGTCCGGATCCGCGAAGGAAAATGGCCCGGGCCCGAGACCGGTGGGCGCGGCGGGGATCTCGAGGAGCCCCTTCGCCGCGCGCTCGGGCAGGTGAATCCAGGGGTTTTCCTGCTCGGACTGCCACACGGCGCACGCGAGGCGGCCACCCTTCCGGACCGCGCGCCGGACGTTGTCGAACGCGGCGACGGGATCGTCGAAGAACATGACCCCGAGCCGCGAGATCATCCGATCGAAGCGACCTTCCCCGAGCGGCGCGAGCTGCGCGTCCGCGTGCTCGAACCGCGTGCGGAGCTCGGGCTCCGCCGCGGCCCGGCTTCGGGCGAGAGCGAGCATGGACCGCGAGATGTCGAGCCCGACGACGAGCCCGCGCGGACCCACGCGCCGCGCGGCTTCGAGCGAGAGGGCGCCCGTGCCGCACCCGACGTCCAGCACGGAATCGCCGGGGCGGAGGTCTGCCGCGTCGACCGCGGCGAGACCGTGGGGGCCGTACGCGCCGTCGAGCGCGCGTTGTCGCTTCACCCATCGTTCGCCGGCGGGACCGTCCCACGCTGCCGCCTGTGCTTCGTTCGCCATCAGTCTTCCCCCTCGGGACCACCCCGCCAGCGCGAGAGCCGCCGCGGCCACGACCCGCCGGCGGTGACCGTCCGGTGCGCAGCCCGGAGCGTCGTCCGCGCGACCTCGACGAGCCACGAGGGCGCGGCGTCGCCGTCGTGAGCGAAATCGACGGCGCCGCCCGGAAGGGAGACCCGAGCGAGGGCCTCGAAGCGCCGGTCCTTCGTGACGAGCTCCGCGCCGTATTCCGCCGCCGCGTCCGTCACGCGCGCGAGCCTGAGCGTGACGCGTCCGCCCTGTTCGAGCTCCACGCGCCGAACATAGCGCTTCCGGGCCGGCAGGGCAGCCGATCCGGAGGTCAGCGGCGCGGAACGAGGAGCGACGAGAGATCCACGCCGGCGTCGGCGAGCACCCTCGTCTGCACCTCGGTGAGCTGGCGGATGCCCTCGAACCCGAGGTCCACCATCTGGTCCACGTCGCTCCGCGGCACGGCCTCGCCCTCGGCCGTTCCCTGGATCTCGACGACGGCGCCCGTGGCCGTCGCGACGAGGTTCAGGTCGACGCGTGCGGTGCTGTCCTCCGCGTAGCAGAGGTCGAGCGACAGCTCGCCGTCGACGTGGCCGACGCTGATCGCCGCGACCTGGTCGCGGAGCGCGGGACGCGAGAGCTTCTTGTTCTTCCCGAGCGTCGCGAGCGCGAGCGCGAGCGCGATGAACCCGCCGGTGACGGAAGCCGTTCGCGTCCCGCCGTCCGCCTCGAGCACGTCGCAGTCGATCGTGACGGTTCGCTCACCGAACGCGTCCAGGTCGATCGCGGCGCGGAGCGACCGCCCGATGAGCCGCTGGATCTCGCGCGACCGACCCGAGAGCGGCCGGTCGCGCCCGTCGCGGCTCTCTCTTCGCCTGGGATTCGCGCGCGGATGCATCTGATACTCCGCGGTGATCCACCCTCGCCCCTGGCCCTTCATGAACTCGGGCACGGACTCGTCCACGCTGGCCGTGCAGAGCACGACGGTACCCCCCGAGCGGTAGAGCACGCTTCCCTCCGAGAGCCGGTGGAACCCGGGAGTCACCTCGACGGGACGAATGGTGCGGAGATCGCGCCCGCCGCGCTTCTTGTTCGGCATGCGACGCCCGGCGTACCAAAGCCCGGGAGCGGCGCAAACGACGAAACCCGCGACGCCGGGCGGCCGTGCGCGATCGCCCGGCTCATGGGAGTATCCGGCCGCCATGAGCACCGACCGAACGCTCCGGATCTCCGAGATCTTCGAGAGCTTTCAGGGCGAGGGCCCGTCCGCCGGCGCTCCGAGCGTGTTCCTCCGCCTCGCGGTCTGCAACCTTCGCTGCGGCTGGTGCGACACGAAGTACACGTGGGACTGGGAGACCTACCGATACGAGGACGAGGTGAGCACGGAGACGGTCGAAGCCGTCGCGGAGCGAATCGGGACGGACACGACGCGCCACCTCGTCGTGACCGGTGGAGAGCCGCTCCTCCAGGATCCGGCGCTCGCGAGACTCTTCTCGCTCCTGCCGGACGCGCTCCACGTGGAGGTGGAGACGAACGGTACTCTCTCACCGAGCGACGCCCTTCGCCGCCGCGTGACGCAATGGAACGTCTCCCCCAAGCTCGCGAACAGCGGCGAGCCGAGGAACCGCCGCGTGAAGGCGGACGCTCTGTCGGCCCTTCGCGACACGGGCCGGGCGTGGCTCAAGCTCGTGGTCGCGAACGAGGCGGACGTCTCGGAGGCCGAGGCACTCGCGGAGATTTCCGGGTTTCCTCGCGATCGCGTCCTGCTCATGCCCGAGGCCGCGACGCGCGAGGCGCTCGAGGCCCGCGAGCCGCTCGTGAAGCTGTGGGCGAAGACCCGGGGATACGGCGCGAGTCCCCGCCTCCACGTAGCGAAGTGGGGCGGACGCCGTGGCGTCTAGCCGCGCCGGCGACCCGAGCCGTCCGGCCGCGAGAAGGGCGCTCGCGAGCTAGTAGCCGTACACGCGGAGGGCGGCCTGGGTGTCCGGATCGAGGTCGGCGCGCGCCGCCTCCCGCGAGCGATCGCGCGCGGCGCGCGCGGCGCTCTCGATCTCGTACGTGCGGCGCCACAGGGCCGCGGCCGAGAACGGACTCTGCGCGTAGGCGTCCGTGACGCAGGACGGGTCCACGTCCACGAGGCAGAGCGTCGGCCTTCGCCCGAACTCCCCGGAGAGGAGCCACGGGCCCCACCGCGTGGAATAGCGGACGCCGAGCGTCGCCATCACGGCGTGTCCGTCCAGTGGGACGCCGTTCTTCGCGAGCTGGAAGAGGTCCGAGCCCGTGGCGCCCTGATCGTCCAGCCCGAGCGCGTGGAACACGGTGACCGCGACGTCCGTCGTCGTCGCCATCACGCTCGACGAGGTGCCTGCGAGCGCTCCCCCGGGGAACTTCACGATGAGCGGCGCGAGCAGGTTGTCCTCGCGGAGCGGCGGCGCGGGACCGAACGGAATCCCCGGCGGGTCCCCGGTCGCGACGTCGCCCATGAAGACGACCAGGGACTTGTCGTAGAGGCCCTCTTTCTCGAGCACCTCGATCACGCGCCGGAGCGCGCCGTCTTCTTTCCGGAGCGCCGCGCCCTCGAGCGCGTGGAGGCGTCGCCAGTCGTCGCCCGAGAGGCGCGTGTCGGCGCCGCGGACGGCGCGAAGATTGGCGAGGACGATGGCTCCGGCGCGCGGCTCGATGGGCCCGCTGTACTCCTCCGGCGGGAGCTGCGACACCTCGTCCCGCGTGACGTCCCAGGGCGGGTGCCCTCCGCGAGCGTGCACGACGAGCAGGAGCTTGCCGTCGCGAGACGTCGCGAGCTGATCCTTGAGCCACGCCACGCCCTGGGCGTACGGCTCCGTCGCCGCGACGTCCCGGACGGGTGAGAATGCCTCGAAGCGGTCCCATCCGCGATCGAAGCCGAACGGCGGAAACGTGCTCGGCACCGCCGTGAAGAACGCGGCGTGCGCCGTCACCTCCGCGGCGCGTTCGGAAACGAGTCGCACGTCCTCGGGGAGCCGGGTGAACGGGTCTTCGAGCCCGTGCGAGCGCGGAGGAAGCCCCGTCAGAAGGGAGGCCATCACGGAGGCCGCGACGGTCGTCGGCGTGCGATACCGGTCGAACGCGACGCCGTCCCGAGCGAGTTTGCTGATCGTCGGCAGGTCCGCGGCGCGACCCCAGGGCGGGATGAGCCGACGATCGAGCCCCGAACCCACGACGAGCACGACGACCTTCGCCGGCGGGGCGGGCACGTCGCCGCGTGGTCCCGCGACTCGCGGTTCGCCGAACGCGACGCGGCCGCCGCCGGAAGCCGCGCTCGAAGAGAGCTCCAGGCCGACGACCCGACCCGCGAACTTCTCGAGATCCACGGAGACCCGCTCCCAGCGGCCGCCGGTACCGCCGACGAGCTGCTTCTCGGCGACGATCGACGGCGCCTCCCCGTCCTCGATCACGGAGATCGTCGCCGTGCCGCTGCCGCTCCCCCAGAAGCCGACCGACGCGTCGAGGTGCATGCCGACCGATACCCGCAGCGGGCACCGGACGGCGCCGGGGCCGCGCAGCACGATCGAACGGCGCGGCTCGCCGTCGAGCACGACGTCCGTGACGACGTCGCGAAGCGTCGGCGGGGCGTAGGACCGCGGGGTCTGCGTGGGCGGCCCGATGCGGATCCAGTCGACCTCCGCGTACGGATCGTCGGCGCCCTGAGCGCCGCCGCCGAAGCGGAGCGTCACGACGTGAGGTCCCGGGCGGAGCTCCTCGAGCGGCTCCGTCGCGACGATGGTCGGTTCCTCGCGCGAGAGCCCGAGAAGCCCCACACGACGATCGTCCAGGTAGACGCTCACCTGCCGCGACACGACGCCGACGGCCCGTAGCGTCACCGACGCTCGCTTCAGCGGAGCCGTGAGCGCGAAATCGTACGCGAGCCTCCGGGAGTGGACCCGCGCGAACGTCGCGGACGCGCGCTCGTAGACCGGCGTGTCGCGGAATGGACCGGCGGAGTGATCGCGGCGCGACTCGACCGCGGGCGTCCCGACGTCCAGGAAGAGCCCCTCGTGCTCGACGTCGCAGCCGGGCAGCATGGACACGAGATCGAGCGAGGGGGTCCGCACGTCCGCACGCGGCGCGGCGGACGGAGCCGGATGCGCGCTCGGAACGGCCTCGGGGTCACTCTTCTCGCAGCGCCCGAACAACGCGAGCGCGGCACCGACGGCCACCCACTTCACGGCGTGCTCGTCGTACCGAGGTGCGCACGTCGCGCCTCGCGCACGACGGTGCTGGCCGCGAGATCGACGCCTTCTCCGCGGATCCGGACCTCGTGAGAACCCGGCGCGATCGGCAAGCGCGCGAGCGGTCCTTTTCCGACGACGACCGAATCGACGAGCACGTCCGCACCCGCGGGCGCCTCGACTTCCAGGAGGCCCTTTCCGGCCTCGACGGTGATGCCCTGAGGAAGGTCGAGGTCGACCGGAGGCATGAGCTGCACGTGAACCGACGCCGGCGCGGCGGTCTCCGCGGGCGGCGCCGACGGCGTGGGCGCGGGCGCCGGTTTCCCACCCATCACCGCGGTGATGAGCGCGTACATGGACACGGCGGCGACGGCCGCGACGACGAGGAATCCGCCGATCCCGCGATCCTCCTTCTTCGCCGGCGCGTTCGCCGCGGCCGCGGGCTTCTTCGACGGCGGCACGGCGTCGGCCTGAGCCTTCGCGCGCGCGAGGCCCTTCGGCGGCAAGGTCTGCGGTTGCTCGCGGCGGGCCGGCTCTTGAATGATCACCGTCGGCGGATTGCCGGTGCCCGAGGCCGCGCGTTCCGGCCTCGTGGGCGGAGGCGGGTCCGACGCGGGACGCTTCGGCGGCGGTTCCGAAGGCGTCCGCGCGGGCGGCGGCTCTTCGGTCCCGAGCGCCGTGATCACCGCGGCCCCGAGATCGATCGGCGTCGCGCCGGGATCGATCGGGGCCGGGGCGCGACCCGAGCCTTCCTTCCGCGTCGAGGGGAGAGCGCTCGGCGCCGCTGGGTCCGCAGGCTCCTTCGCGATCGAGACGGTCCGAGCGGGCATCGGCGCGAGCGGCTCCGGAGGAGGCGCGCTGCCGTGACCCTCCTTCACGGTCGACGGGAGCGCGCTTGCCGCCGGTTCGTCCTTCTTCTCGGCGAGGCCGCCCTTCTCGGGCCGCGGCGGCTCGAACTTCGGTGACGGCGCCGCCGCCTTCCATTCACCCGAGCGGGGACGAGCGGTCGGCGCCGGCACGGAAAGAAGCGCCGCCTCGAAGGGGGAACGCTCGGCGGGCGCGGACGTCGGGGGCGCCTGCGCCTTCATCCCGGGCGGCCGCGGCGTCTCCTCCTTGGCCGCGATCGGCGGGGCCTCGGGCGCAGGCGGCGC
>DASZXK010000010.1:0-24237 GCA_035545855.1 Polyangiaceae bacterium | reverse complement strand
CCTCTCCCCCTGCCGCGCCCGATAGGGCGCGCGCTCGCCGTGCTCGCGGGTAGCCGTGTATCGGCTGGACCAATCGGGGGCGGATAGTTTGTATACAAACTGTGCGGGGAGGAGATACCCCCCACGGCGCCGTTCGCCGTGCTCGCGGGGCTGTGAGTCGGCGGGACCCATCACTGGGGCTGGGGTTCTGGCGCCAGGAGCATTCGTTCCACGTCTTCGGGGATGCGCCTCGGGCGGTGGGTGTCGTCGACGCAGGCGAGGAGCGTGTAGCCGCGGACGATCAGGTCTTCGCTCCGGAACACCTGGTAGTCGAAGCGCACCGTGACCCGCGTGAGGGCGCCGAGGCGCGTTTCCACGACGAGCTCTTCGTCGAACCGGCTCGTTCGCTTGTATTCGAGGTGCGCTTCGACGACGGGCAGGTGGAAGCCGCCCTCCGTCAGGGCGCGGGCGTTCGCGCCGCGGCGGCGGAGGTACTCGACGCGGCCCGCTTCCACGTACGTGAGGTACGCGGCGTGGTGGACGATACCCATGAGGTCCGTCTCGAAGAAGCGGACCCGCATCGGCAGGCGGTTCACGCAGTGCGGAGGGAAATCGGTGCGCGGCTTCATCTAGAGAGCGCGTCCGAGCGCGAGGCCGGCGAACATCAGCGCGAGACCGGCGCCGTTCTGGAGGATCAGATTTCCGGCGAGGGCGCCGTACCGAGACGCCTGCGCGAGCTGGGAGCCGTCGAACATGAACGTCGAGAACGTGGTGAAGGCGCCCATGAACCCGGTCAGCGCCGCGGTGCGGAGCTCCGCCGTGCGCGCGCCTCCGGCCGTGACGCTCCACACGAAGCCGAACGCGAAGGAGCCGAGGAGGTTCACGAAGACGGTGCCCCACGGGAACGTGGACCCGGAGAGACGCTGGACCCAGGCGCTCCCTTCGGCGCGAGCGACCGTCCCGATCGCTCCGAACACCACGAGCAGTACCCATCTCTGGATCATGTCTTCTCCTTCGTGCCGCGCGCGGCCTCTCGCTCCTCGAGCTCGTCGATGCTCTTCGGCCAGTCTCCCTTGAGGAGCCGGGAGAGACCTCTGTCGGCGAGCACCTTGCCCTCCGTCTGACATCGGGGGCAATAGTTCACCTCGTTCGAGGCGTAGCGGATCCGCTGTATCCGGGTCCCGCAGTCCCGGCACGGCTTCCCGAATTTGCCGTGGACGGCCATCTCCTCGCGGAACGCCGTGACCTTTTCCGGAAAGCCGTCCCCCACCTGGGTGCGGAGGAGGTCCACCCACTCCGTGAGCGACGCGCGCGTCGCCTCGAAGAGCCGCTTCGTCTCGTCCGGCTCGAGCCGGGCGGTGAGCTTCACGGGGGAGAGCTTCGCGCGGAAGAGGATCTCGTCCGAGTAGGCGTTCCCGATGCCGCTGAAAAGCCGCGGATCCGTGAGGGAGCGCTTCAGGGTGTGGTTCTCGCGGGAGAGCGCTCCGCGGAACTCCGCGAGCGTGCACTCGAGCGGCTCGACGCCGCCTCGTGAAAACGGCACGAGCGCAGCCCTCCCCCGGACGACGTGGACGCTCGCGCGCTTCTGGGTGCCGGCTTCCGTGAACAGGACCGTGCCGGGCGCGAAGTCGAACGCCATGAGCCCGAGGCGCTTCGGGATGGGAGCGCCCTTCTCCTTCCAGTGGAGGCGGCCGGCGATCATCAAGTGGATGACGAGGAAGAGCTCCTCGTCGAAGCCGAGGACGAGGCGCTTCCCGAGCCGTTCGAACGTCCGTGCGCGGAGCCCCTCCAGGGCCTTCAGCGGGGGGTCGAAGGACCGGACGGTGAAGACGTTCTGGACGCGGACCTTCTCGAGGACGGCGCCGCCGAGCCGGGCCGAAAGCCGCTCCAGGTAGACGACGACATCCGGCAGCTCGGGCATCTGATTTCGAGGATTTAAGGCGAGTTCCGGAGAAAAGCGAAGCCGCTCGTAACGTTCCGGGGGCGTCCGTCGTGAAGGGTTCAGGAGACGACGAGATGACCCAAAAAACGGCTTCCATGGACGTGGTGGTGGTGGGCGGAGGAATCGCGGGGCTCGCGGTCGCGGCCTACGTGGCGGCGGCGGGGCGCTCGGTCCGGGTGCTCGAGAAAGCGAGCCGACTCGGAGGACGCGGAGCGACGGAGGTCGTGTCCGGTTTCTCGCTGAATCGCGGTCCCCACGCGCTCTACCGCGCGAGCGAGGGCGCGAAGGTCCTCGCCGAGGTCGGCGTGGAAACGCCGGGACGCTCTCCTTCGGGCGCCGGCTTCGCGATCCACCGCGGCGCGCTCCACGACCTCCCCGGAAAGGCGCTCTCGCTCCTCGGGACTAGCCTCCTCCGCTTCAACGAGAAGGCGACGGTCGCCCGACTGATGGCACGGCTCCCCACGCTCGACGCGGAGAGCCTCTCGGGCACGACCGTGACCGAATTCCTCGACCGCGAAGGAGCGCGCGGCACCGTCCGGAGCCTCCTCGAAGCGCTGTTCCGTCTGACGACGTACCAGAACGAGCCCGACCGCGAGAGCGCCCGGACCCCGGTGCGGAAGCTCCAGCATGCGATGAAGGGCGGCGTCCTCTACGTCGACGGCGGCTGGCAGACGCTCGTCAGGGGTCTCGCGAAGCGCGCCGAGGCGTACGGAGCGACGATAGAAGTGTCCCGTCGAGTGGCCGCACTCAGACACGAGGGCGCTCGCGTGACGGGCGTGACGCTGGCCGACGGCACGGAGCTCTCGGCGTCCGTGGTCGTGCTCACGTGCGACCCCCACCACGTGAAGGCGCTCCTCGACGGGGCTCACTTGCCGAGCCCCTCGGGGCTCGCGAACGTCGTCCCCGTTCGCGTCGCGACGCTGGACCTCGCGCTCCGGAAGCTCACCCGCCCGGAGCACCTGTTCGCGGTCGGCATCGACCGTCCCCTCTACTACTCGGTGCATTCGGCGTCTGCGGCGCTCGGGCCGGAGGGCCACGCGATGATCCACGTCTCGAAGTACCTCGGCGCGGAGACCACGGACGAGGACGCCGACCGGAAGGAGCTCGAGGGGCTCATGGACCTGATGCAGCCCGGCTGGCGCTCCGAGTGCGTCCACGCCCAGTGGCTCCCGCGAATGGTCGCGGCCGAGCGGCTCGATCGAGCGGACGACGGAGGTCCGGAAGGGCGGCCGGCTGCGGTCGTCCCGGAGGCCCGCGGCCTCTACCTCGCCGGGGACTGGGTCCAGGGAGGCTCGTTCCTGGTCGACGCGAGCCTCGAGAGCGCCCGGCTCGCGTCGAGCTCGATCCTCCGGGCCTTCGAACGGATGAGGAGCGTCGCGTGAACGACGGTATGGTGGCGGAGGACGTGCCTCCGCCACCCCGAGCGCCGGAACGCTCCGCCCTCGAGGCGGAGCGCCGGCATTTGTGGGGCCTCTGCTACCGGATGACCGGCAGCGCGTCAGACGCGGACGACCTCGTCCAGGAGACGTTCATCCGCGCGATGGAGCGACCGCCGGCGGACGCGACGCGACCGCTGCGGCCGTGGCTCGTCCGCGTCGCGGTGAATCTCGCGAAGGACCACCTCCGGCAGAGAAAGCGTCGCGGCTACGATGGGATCTGGCTCCCGACGCCGATCGAGTCGGCCGAGTTCGAGTACGCGACCGGGAAGCCCGAGGAGGAGCCGGAGGCGCGGTACGACGCGATGGAGAGCGCCTCCTTCGCGTTCCTCGTGGCGCTCGAGGCGCTCTCGCCGAAGGAGCGGGCCGTGCTCCTGCTCCGGGACGCCTTCGACTACTCCTCCGGGGAGACGTCGGACGCGCTCCAGATGTCGGAAGAGAACGTGCGGGTGACGCTCCACCGTGCGCGAAAGGCGATGGAAACCTACGACCAGGGCCGCGCCCGCCCGAGCCCGGAGCGCACTCGGCTGTCGGACGAGCTCCTCCGGAACCTGCTGGGGAAGATCGCCGTGCAGGACTTCACCGGGGCCGCCGCGCTCTTCTCCGAGCGTCCCGTCCACATGGGCGACGGCGGCGGCGTCCACCACGCGGGGCGAAAGGCCGTCCACGGCGCGGAGAAGATCTCCCGCATGTACGGCAAGCTCGCGACGAAGCGGAGCGACCAGGCGCGCTTCTCCATCCGGCAGCTCAGCGGAATGCCGGCGCTCGTGACGGACGATCCCGGCGCCAACAAGCCGAACGCGCCGCGAGCGGTGCTGCTCCTGGACATGGACGCTGCCGGGCGCATCCGGGCGGTTTACTCCGTCCTCGCGCCGGCGAAGCTCGGCCGGATCCAGTGGCCCGCTCGAGACGCATCCTCCTGAAGAATCTCGCTTAACGGGCGAGGGCCGGGCGGCACGTGGTAGCGTTGCCGTGCGTGAACCTGAGGACTGGCCCGGGGCGCTTCCGCCCGCGACCGACCCGCCCCGGGGTGTGGGTTCTGGGGGCGCTGCTCGGTGTTTCCACGGCGTTCGCGCAGCCTGCTCCGGCTCCTCCGGCGGCCGTCCCCGCCCCCGCCGCCCCCGCGCCCACCCCGGCAGAGCCCCCGCCCGCCCCCGCCGAACCCGCGCCCGAGGCGGCGCCGCCGCCGGAGCCCACGCCGGACGCCGCCTCCAGGTCGCGACCGGACGAGCCCGAGCACGCCGAGAACGACAGTTCCCTCAAGTACACGCTGGACGACATCGAGGTTCGCGGGAACGACAAGACCCGCTCGCGCGTCGTGCTCCGCTACGTCCCCTTCCGTCCCGGGGACGTCATCGACGTCGACGACCCTCAGGTCGAGCTCACGCGGTACCGGTTGCTCGGGACCGGCTTCTTCCGGGAGGTGGAGCTCTCTCTCCGGAAGGGGTCGCGACGCGGGCACGTCGTCCTCATCATCGAGGTCGTCGAGCGGAATACGCTCGTCGTGAACGACCTCTGGATGGGCCTCTCGGCGGACGCCGACACCCGGGGCCAGCCGAAGCCCCTGACGCCGTACGCGGGCGTGGACGTCGCGGAGACCAACCTCGCCGGCACCGGGATCTCCCTCGGCGCCGCCATCGGCGTCGCGCGCGACCAGACGGCGCTCCGCATCCGCTTCTTCGACCCGGCGTTCCTCGGCGGCAAGTGGATGACCGACGGGACGCTGCTCTTCAACGACGCGAACGACTTCTTCGGCAACGCGGACGTGCTCTTCGACGACCCCGGCCAGACGGAGCTCCAGCGGTTCGCCGTCGTCCGCTACGAACGCTTCGGCGGCTCGCTCGGCATCGGCCGGGATCTATCCGTCAGCACCCAGCTCTGGGCCCACTACCGGCTCGAGCGAATCGACGCGGAGATGCCGCTCGCGGCCTCCCACCTCCGCGGCACGCGCCCGGAGCTCGACCGGGAGCCGATCGATTTCAGCATCCTCCGCGGGGAGAGCGTGCTCTCCACGCTGAGCGCGACGCTCCAGCACGACACGCGGGACAAGCCGATCCTCCCGACGAGCGGGTGGTTCACGTCCGTGACGACGGAGGTGAGCCTCTCGCCGTTCGGGAGCGACTACCCGTACTCGCGCATCGACGTCCTCGCGAACAAGTGGTGGACGCTCCCGTGGCACGAGCACGTCGTCCGTCTCCGGCTCTTCGGCGGCGCGATCTCGGGGCGAGCGCCCTTCTTCGAGCGCTACTACGTCGGGGATTTCAGCGACTTCCGCGCGAGCCGGGTGCTCGGGTTGAACGTCGAGCGGAGGCCCGTACCGAACTTCTTCGGCACGGACATCGTCGAGGTCCGCTACGGAGACTACGCCGCCAAGATCGAGGGCGAGTACCGGATCCCGCTCTACCGCGGCAGCCGCTCCGTCTTCGGCATCGACCTCTTCGCGCGCGCGGGGCTCTTCGCCGTCGCCGGGCAGCGGGACGTCACGCACCCGCCGGGTGGCTACTCGGGCGCGGCCCTCGTCCCCATCGACTTCTCCGCGAACCTCGGCGTGCAGATGGACACGAGCGCGGGCGGCTTCACCTTCGCGCTCGCGAACGTCTTCGGATTCCTCCCGGCGCTGAGCGAGGGCAAATGACCCCGCCGGGCCGCGCGGGAACCCGGGGGACGCGTGCGCGATGGATCCGCCTCGCGTTCTCGCGCCTCGTCTCGGCGGCCGTGTTCCTCGCGGCGCTCGCCCGGCCGGGCGTCGCGCGTGCCGACGATCCGACGCCCCCCCGCAAGGCGACCTTCACCTGGGACGCGGCAAAGAAGGACCTCTTCGTCTCCGTCGCGTTCCGGGATGGCCTCGACGAGGAGATCCAGCGGAAGCTCTCGCGCGGGCTCCCGACGACGATCGTCTTCACCGGCACGCTCTACCGCCACGGAACGACCGCCCCCATCTCCACGACCGTCCAGACCTGCAAGATCACGTGGCACGTCTGGGACGAGGCGTACCGCGTCGATCTCACGCGGCCCGAGGGCAGTCGCACCCGGTGGACGACGACGCTCGAGGGCGTCCTCCGCCGTTGCGCGGAGGTGAGCCGTCTCCTCGTCGCGACCAGCAAGGAGGTCTCCTACGGAACGCCGGTGTACCTCCGCGCGCGGGTCAGCGTGAACCCCGTGAGCCAGGAAATCCTCGACAAGATCAAGCTGTGGGTCAGCCGGCCCGCCCGCACGGGCACGGCCGCCCCGGGCGACGCGCTCTTCAGCACCTTCACGGGCCTCTTCATGCAGCGCGTGGGCGAAGCGGAGCGTATCCTCGAGCTCGTGACGTTCGAGATCGTCCCCGGGCTCGGCGGCGCGGAGAAGAATGAAATCTGAGGTGTTCCCCGTCGGCCTCCGGCTCTCCGGGCTCCGCGTGCTCGTCGTCGGAAAGGGCGGTCCGGCGGAGGAGCGGGTGCGCGCGCTCCTCGAGGCCGGCGCACGGGTGGTCGCCGTGAGCGAGGCGCCGACGGAGGGCCTCCGGGGCCTGTCGCAGCGCGGCGGCGTGGACCTCCACGAGCGGCCGTTCTCGGAGGGCGACCTGACGGGCTGCATGCTCGCCGTCCTCACGGATCTGGACCCGGTCCTCGCCGCCCGGATGGACGCGGCGACCGGCGCCTGCTCCACGTTCTTCTGTGCGGTCGATCAACCCGCGTTCGGGTCGTTTTCACACCTGGCCATCGCGCGCGCCGGGGACGTGCTCGTGGCCGTGTCGACGAACGGCAGGGCGCCCGCGCTGGCGAGACGGCTCCGGGAGGAGCTCGAGCGGGTTCTCGCCGCGTCGCGCATCGTCGCCTTCGTCGAGAAACTCGCGGCGCTTCGCGACGCCACCCCTTCCGAGGACCGGAAGCGGGTCCTCGGGAAGGCCGTGGCGGACGTCCGGATCACGGGCGAGCTCGTCCTTCCGGAGGAGTGACCGCACCCCCGGGATTCAGGGCGGAGCCGGCGCGGACAGGGCGGGCGTCGCGGAGAGGTCGGGCGCCGCGGCCGCGCCTTCCGAGCGTTCCTGCGTGGCCTGCTCGCGCGCCGCGTTCTCGAGGTACCTTCGCTTCTTGCCCTCGTCGGACTGAATCTCCGAGCGGATCTGCATCAGCACGTGCGGGTCCTTCGTCTCGCGAATCTGCCGCCGGGTCTCTTCGAGGAGTGCCGGATCGGCGAGGATCTCCCTGCGCATGGCCTCCTTCGCGCGGTCCGTGAACGTGCACCGCTCCAGTTCGGTCTGGATGTTCGCCCGATCCGTCACGGTGATGGGCATCTCGCGCACCACCTCCGTCATGCCCGGCGCGTAGAAGCACATCGGTGCAACGTCGACGACGGAAGCTTGCTGGCTCTTCGCCTCTCGCTCCGTGACGAACAGGCGCGAGACCCGCGGCAGGTCCGAGGCCCGGACCTTCTTCACGAGCTCGTCGGACGCGACGAACCGGACCTCGTGACCGTTCAGCTTCGCGTCGGGGCCGTGGCTGATGACCCAGTACGCGCCGAGATCGGGAAAGAGTTCCCGCTGGACGCCCATCCCGAACAGGAGGAGGAGCGGAGAGAACTTCGTGTTGGTGATGTAGATGGGCCGATCCTCGGGGACCGTCGCCGCGCCCACCCTGCCCGCGGTCGCGAGGTCCTTCTCCGACGCGACCATGACGTCCCGCGAACCGATGGCGAATCCGTCGTCCATGTCGTTCGTGGCCCAGCGATTCGGGAAGACGATCAGAGCGAGACCGAGCGCCGCCAGAGCGGTGCCGCGCTCCCCCACCTCCAGACGCGGCCATCTGAAGGCGGCGCAAGAGAGCGCCATGAGCAGCGCGAGCGCGGTGGTCTGGCCGTAGTGATACCTGCTCTGTGTGCTGATGAAGCTCAGATCGAAGATGAGCGCACCGCGGGTCAACGCGACGATGCCGTAGGCCGCGCCGATCATCACGAACGCGGAAGCGTAGTGACGCCGCGCACGCGAGTCCGACCGGAAGAAACCGACGACCGTCGCGGCGACGAGGAGCGCGAGGAACGGGTACGACCAGTAGATGGCGTGGGCGAAGTCCAGACGCGCCCAGGGGAACACTGCGCGGCCGCGGAAGGACAGCGTGAGCAAGGGGGCCACCAGCGTCGCCGTCCCGTACGCGGCGAGCTGGGCGAACGAGAGGACGAGGCGCGGCACCATGGATAGCGCGTGCACGGCGGCCGACGCCGGGGCCGCGTTCCCCTCGGCCTCCGCGTGAGAAAGCCACCACATCGCGGCCACGAGGAACGGCAGCGGGACGAGCGAGAGCGCGGTCCGGCGAGGCGCGCATGGCGGTTCCAGCACGAGGTACGCCATGATCGGGAAAGCGACGGCAATGACGAGCCCGAGCCCGAACGACGCCGCGCCGAGCAACAGGAGGATCGTCCAGCGGACGATGGCGCCAATGGTCGGCGGTTCTTTCCGATCGGCGAACCCCACGAGCTCGATGAACACCCACAGCGTGAACGCGACGCACTGGAGCTGTCCGTAGCAAGCGAACCAGTTCATCGTCGGCGTGTGTACGGGTGCCATCCCCCACAGCCCCGCGAAGAAGGCGGCGAGCGCCGGCTTCCGCGTCACGCGCCTCAGGAAGACGTACAAGAGGACGACGTTCAGGCAGTGCGTCCCGATCATCACCAGGAAGAACTTCCGGGCGTCGAGCCCGAACACCGCCTTCAAGGCCACGTAGGCGAGCCGGTGAACCGCCATGATGTGGCCCGCGAACGGCGACATCAGGAAGCGAACGAACGGGACGGCCTCGGCCATGTAGAAGTGGAGGAAGTCGTCGTGCTTGAAGTCGCTCTTGACGACCGGCGACTGCACGATGAGCGACCCGGCCACGGCGAGGTAGACGACGAAGGTGTTCCACGCCGTCACGCGCGGGGTGGATAGGATCGACGCCTCCCCGAGCTCCACGCGAGGAGACGCCGACGCGACGCGGTTCGTCGCGATCGCCGGCTCGCCCGCCGGACGGGCCTCGCCCGCCAGGCTTCGCGCGACGGCCTGGTTGAACGCCACGCGCGTGCGCCTCCGGAGCTCGGCGGCCAGCTCCGCAGCGGGACCCGCCTGAACGTCGGCGCCCCCGGACCCCCGGGAGACGGCGCCGGGAACGCCGGGGTGGGTGTGCCCGACCCTGGGCTCGGCGACGGCGAGTGTCGGCGCGACGGGTCCCGCGACCGCGGGCGGGGACGCGACCACGGGCGTCGGACGGTCCTCTTCGCGAGCCGGACGATCCGTCGCGGCCGGAGGGAACGCCTCGCCCGGCCTCGGAAACGCCGAGGACGGCGGCGCTGCGACGTCGATGATCGCCTGGAAGACGAAGCCTTGACGATCCATGGATGCGTCGAGCTCGTCCCGCGTGATCCCCCCGGCGACGGCCACGTCCCGGTGCCGCGGCGTGCCGGCGGCGCCGGGATCGCGCTGAACGTATCGGAGGACCGTCGGCATCCGGGACCAGTCCCGGACAATAGCGGATGATGGCGCGACGGCGAGCACCTCGGCCGCCCGCGTGCGGTATCCTGAACGTCGATGGCCGGGAGCGACGCCAAGCCGGACGACGCAGCGCTCCAGGAGTACTTTTCCACGGAGCAGGGCCGGGCCGAGCTGGATGCCTATTTTCGGACGCCCGCGGGCGCGAAGGCGCTGAAGAAGGCCCTGATCGACGAGGTGCACGGGCGGCAGCCGGCACTCGGCGTCGCGGTGAAGACGGACGCCGACGTCCTCGCGCGGGCGCTGTTCGAGCGCCCTCCGCGCCGGGGCGTCGCCTTCGTCTGGGATCTCGTCCGGCTCTCGTGGGAGAGCGACGCTTTCTTCGCCTTGCTGCTCTATCGAATCCGCGTGCGTCTGATGGTCGCTGGGGTTCCTCTGATCCCCCAGATGCTGCACCACCTGTGCATGTCCATTTCCCAGGTCTGTATCGGCCGGCACGTCATCCTGCAGCCAGGTGCCGTCTTGCTCCACGGGCAGGTCGTGATCGACGGTCGGATCGAGATCGGAAGCTACGCGACGATCGCGCCGTGGGTGACACTCGGTCGCAACGGCCCGGCGCTCGAGGGACCGACCATCGGCACCCACGCGCTGATCGGCACGGGGGCAAAGCTCCTCGGGCCCATCAAGATCGGAGACCACGTGAAGGTCGGCGCGAACGCGGTCGTCCTCTCGGACGTCGAGTCCTACGCGACCGTCGCCGGCATCCCCGCCAAGCTCGTGCGAAACCGGAAGGACGATCCAGAGCAGGTCGAGATGCGCGAGGCGATCAGGAGAGCCTTCGCCGAGGAAGCCGCCAAGAAGAAGTGAGGCGTGCGACCGACCGCCTCACTCGCCGAACGTGGGAAGACCGCTCATCGTCGACTCCGCCGGATACGTCGCGAGCACCGACAGCATGTAGTAGCGATACTGGTGACTCATCGTCTCCCAGTTCGGCGCCGTCATGGCGTGCTTCACGCACTCCGCGGCCTTCTTCGCCTGCTTGCCCTTCCAGGAGCCGCTTCGCCCCGGGTACACGCGGGCGTCGTGATTCCGGAAATCCACGGTCAAGACGAAGTTGATGGTCCCCTCCTCCTTCGGAACCGGGACGCAGTCGGCCGCGGTGTCGACGATCGCCTTGGTGAGCGATTGTTCGAAGGACGGGAGCGAGTCGCAGAGGTTCGCGTCGGCCGCAGTCGCCTTCGGCGAGGCGCCGCACTTCAGGTGCTGGACGGCCGAGGTCTTCACGTGCGGTGGAGGCGCCTTCGGGGGCTCCACCTTCGTCCGGACGATCGTCGGCTCCGGCACGCCTGCGCTGGAGGACGCGGAAGGGACGGCCGCCTCCTGGTTCTCCTTCCCGCTCGGGCGCCGCCACAGATAGAGGATGACGGCGAGGATCGTGAAGCCCAGCACGAGCGCGATGACGAGCTGCGCCCGGAGGAGCCGCTCGCCGCCGGATGGGCCGCCACCGGTGCCGAGCCGTCTCGAGTGCGGCTCGCTCGGAAATGACGGGCGGGACGCCGGCATCCGCGTCTCCGAGCGCCGTCAATCCGCGAGCAGGGACTGCGCGGGCTTTCCCGGCTCGTGCTGGACCATCGTCGCGGCGAGGCGGAGCGTCTCGGGCATGAGGCCCTGGACCTGCGACACGACCTGCTCGACCACGTTGTGCGCCTCTTCGGCGCTCGGACCGGTCATCGCGACGGCGAACTTGAGCGGCGCGATCCTCCCGGCCGTCACGGGCACGATGCTGAGGAGCAGCACCTCGGTGAGCTCGATGATCCGCTGAGCCGCTCGCCGGAGCGCGAGCATCTCGAGGATCGTCGGGCGGTCGCTCACGAGCCGGTTCGGGCTCTTCACCTCGTACTTCGCGAGCGTGAGCGGAACGCCGTCCCACTCCGTGAAGCGGACCTCGTCTTCCAGGTGCTTCGCGAACTGCTCCCGGAGGAGGAGCCCCGTGAGGCCGTCTCGCCGGGTCAGGTACTCGCGCGCCTTCTGGTGCTGGGGAGAGCCCGCCTTGAAGCTCACCAGCTTGAAACGGCACTCCCCGAGCTGCACCTCGCCGCCGTGGAGGAGCGTGACGGACTTCTTCCGCTCGTAGCTGTGGTCGGCGTACGTCCCGTTGGTGCTTCCGGTGTCTTCGACGAGCCAGGAGCCCGCCTGGAAGCGGAGGTTCGCGTGGTTGCCGGAGACGGTCGGTTCCGGCACGTGCACGTCCTGATCGGCGCGACGACCGATCTTCATGACCGGTTTGTCCAGCGGGAAGATCTGCCCGGCGAGCTCCGACGAGTTCGTCGCGAACGTCACCATGAGCTCCTGGGCCTGCGGATCGAAGTTCTGCGACGCCGAGCGGCCGATCGGCGGTCCCGGCGAGAGCCGCTCCCTCGGGATCTGCACCTGGCTCGTCGTGAGCGAGGTGGGATTGAAGAATCGCATGTGCCGCGCTCCGGGGCGGAGCAACGGGTCGTCCCCGAGGCAGCGGTAGATCTGCTTCACCTCGTCTATGGACAATCCCGCGGGGACGTCGAACATGATCTGCGAGCGCATGGGCTTCGCGCGAGGCCTGTAGCCGGGCTCGGGGACGCGACACGTCCACATCTCCCAGAGCGTGAGGCCGAGCGCGTACATGTCGTCCTCGGCGCTCGCGCCGCCGGAACGAAGCCGTTCGGGCGACATGTAGTTCGGCGTCCCGCCGTCGGGCGGCGCGCCGGGGCGCCGGGCGCTGAGCCGAGCGCGCTCCTGCGCGAAGCCGAAGTCCAGGATGACGGCCCGCTCGTTCGTCACCATCACGTTGCCGGGCTTCAGGTCCCCATGGACCAGCCCCTGGGCGTGGATCGCCGCGAGACCGGCGCAGGCCTCGCTCGCGATCTTCCGGAACTCGTCGCTCGTGTAGCCGCCCTGGGCCTTCTTCCGGCGGATGTGCGTGTGGAGCGTCTGCCCGGCGATGCGCTCCATGACGAGCACGGGCCCCCAGGGGCTCGGCGCGAGGTCGTGGACGCGGCAGACGTTCGGGTGGCTGACGGAGCGAGCGAGGAGGAGCTCCTGTCGGAGCGCTTCGTCGTCCCCCGGCATCCGGGACTCCTCCCGGACGACCTTCAGCGCGACCGACTGCTGGGTGCTCCGGTCGTACGCCAGGAACACCTCCCCCATGCCTCCCTTCCCGAGGCTTTCCCGAATCTCGTACCGGTCGTTCACGACCGTACCGGGTGCAAGCGGGGGCTTGCCTTTGGAGGGAGTCGCCATTCGGGAAGAACGGCCAGGATACGCCGTTTCCGCTCGAGAGTCGTCGATCTTCGCCCGGGCTGCAAGGCGGCGGGACCCGCGCGCCCCCCGGGAAGGGGACGGGCGGCTAGGGATGCGACCAGGCGCTCTAGACGCGCTTCGCGCTCTCGTCGCTTACGGAAATGAGCTCTCGCGGTCCGACGCCCGCGTCCCAGACCCGGAGCTCCGCCAACACCGGCGCCCCCTCCCCGTCCGAGAGGAGCACGAGGTGCGTCCGCGACGAGACGCCGCCCTCGCCGCCCTCGCCGCCGTCGGCGTTCGCCCACGCGCCGAGGTTCACGTAGGTCGACGGGCTCCCCGGTGCGCTCCGTACCTCCGGCAAGTGCGTGTGACCCATGACGACGAACGCGGCAGGGAACAAGCGGGCGACCCGGGCGGCGCGCTCCCGGAGCTCGTTCGACGGCTCGATGTCCTTCCGGAGGAGCCCGAGCACCTTGGACGTGAGGGCGACGACCAGCACCGCGGCGAACGCCACGAGGAGCGTATTCTCGAGCCGCGGTGCCACGGCGAGCGAGGCGGCGACGGCGAGCGCGCCGAGGACGCCGAGCGCGATGCGATCCAGCATGACCGTGGACGCGAGTGCTCCGAAATTCTGAGTGATGGGCGCCCGCTGCAGCGCGGCGAGCTCCCGGAGGCGATCCAGGCTGACTCCGAGGAGGTGCGCGAGCTCCGACATCCGGCGGTCGTGGTGCGCGCGAATCCGGGCGGCCGCAGCACTACCGTGATCGCGCCACATGCCGAAGAGGCGCCTGACCGCGTCCGCGAAGCGGAGCGCGAGTCCGACGAGCCCTTTTACCCCGAGCCGGCAGGCGAGGAGCACGTAGTCGAGCGGCCCCGCCTTCTCGTGTCCCGCTTCGTGGAGCCCCCGGGTCGGCCGGACCACGTGACGCAGAAGAACGTCGGAGAGCGACCGGGAGGAACGGCGCGCGTCCCGCGGAGAGACCGGGTGGAGCACGTGCTCGGTCGAGCAATAGCGATCGTACTGGTGGCCGTGCTCGACGAAGACGCGACCCTCTTCGTAGTAGAACCACGGAGAGAATTCGATGAGCCCGCGCTCGATGCGCCCGTACATGGCGAGCTGCCTCAAGAACTCGTCTTGGACCGCGGGCCAGTGGAAGTCCACGTCATGGTTCCCGCGGACGAGCACGACGGTGTTCTTCGCCTGGAGAAACCGCGACAGGCTCTCGAAGACGCGCGCGTGACGCCGCGCGACGCAACGGAGCTTGTAGATCGTGTGGTCCTCGGCGCTGCCGAGCCCGAAGATGCGATCGTCCTCGTCGAGCGGCGTCGCGGTTCCCGACTTCGGCGGAGTCACGCTCATCCCGACGAAATCGACGAAGTCTCCGGCGATGACGAGCCGCCACGGGCGGCCGCCGATCGGGTGCTCGCGGTACCAGTCGAGGAGCGCCGCGAGCTGGTCGTCGCGCGCGTCGTTCGTCACGTCCCGGAGCGGGGCGTCGGGACGCGCGCAGTGCACCAGGTCGCTCCCGAGGTGCACGTCCGAAAGTACGAGGAGATTGTGCGAAGCCAAGGGCGAGGGGTCCTCCTACTCACCAGTTTGATACGGCCGCAGGCGTCGCGCCTGAAGCTCGAGCAAGTTTCGTCGAGAAGTCCTCGCTGGCACTCGGGCGAGTGGAGCGCCCGGGCGTTCGCCCCGCGCTGGAACGCGGGGGTGACTGGGGCGAGTGGTCACACCTCGGACCCGAGCGCCGCGGGCGCGAGCGACTGTGAGGCGCGGGTGACACTCCGCGTCGCTCGAGTCGACGCGGGTTCATGCCGCGCCGCGCGTTGCCGACCGGTTTTTCGAGCGCCACATTTCTCATATGCACCGTGCACCCCGGATCGCCATCCTCGCCGCCGTCTTCGGCGTCGCAGCCGTGGCCTGCGGCGGCGCAGCGACGTCCCCGGCGAAGCAGCCGGGGGGTCCGGTGACCGAGCGCGAGCCAAGGCGGCACGAGCACTATGCTCCGCCGCTCATCGCGCCGCCTCCCGCCTACGGTAACAAGATCGTCATGGCCGCGCGGGAGACCCGCCGGTCGACGGACTGAGCGGCCGCCGAGTCTTCGCGGGCCGGAGCCGTCACTCGCGCGCCGACATGAGCACGCGGACCCAGTTCGCGCCGCCGCGATTGTCGTGAGCAACGGCCCAGACGTGGAACGGACCGGCCGTATGGGGGGCCACCAGCTTCGTCGGATGACTGTCCCGGAACCCCTGCGTCGCGTCCCCGAGGAGCTTCACCTCGGTCGGGATCTTGCCGCGCTCGGTGTAGTGGTTGATCCACTGCTGCTCGAACACGTTGCCGCCCTCGATGGCGACGGCGACGCCGTCTTGCTCCTCGCTCGCCGGGTCGACGACGAGCTCGATCGTGTGCTCGCAGTCCGAGTCCTTGCGGCCCGGCGGGCAGACGTCGATGCAGGCGGGGCTGTCCGACTTGCAAGGGTCGGGAGTCTGGACGGGCGGGGCGCCGCCGGAGCCGCCCGCGCCGCCGGAGCCCGTCTGGGGAGCGGCATCGCTCCCGCCATCCAGCGAGGCGGCCGCGCCGTCGGGCGTGACCCCGCCGTCCGAGCTCGGGGGCGTGATCTCGCTCGGAATGCAGTCGGCACCGATGCACTCCGGCTTCACGTCCTGCCCGTCGACCTGGAAGCCCGTGACGATCGGGTTTTCGTTCGTGATCTGGTCGTAGGCGAAGATCTCGGTGTAGCCGGCGACGAAGCCCTCGGGACCGATGCGTTCGTGACCGGCGCCGAAGCACGCGAGCGGGAACGCCTCCGATGGATTCGGCCCGAGCGCGTTCGGGTTCGCTTCGATCGTGCCTGCGCAGACGGCGAAGAACACGAAGGAGATCCCGTACCGGGGCTGCTTCGGGTTCGGGGGCGGCGGTCGCCTGGAGATGATGTCCTTCGTGAGTGAGATCTGGAACGTGGGCCCCTGCCCCACCACGACGCCGGGCGGGAACCCGAGCGCGCCCGCGTTGGACGCGCCGGTGGACCCGCCCTCCAACCCGGCGAAGCACCCTGCGTACAGATCCCCGAGCGGGTTTTCGCAGAACCCACCGAGCCAGAGGACCTGCACGGGTCGGGGCGCGTCCGGGGAGGCGTCCGTGTAGAGCATCCGGAGCGTCACGGTGTCCCCGGGCTTCGCGTAGGGCTTGTCCTTCTGAACCGCGAGGACGCGGAGCGTGTTCAGCGTGCTCGCCGGCTCGAAGTCCGGCGCGCACCCCGCGAGTGCGGGAAGGAGCAGGGAGAGGAGGACGGAGCGGCGCATGCTCAGATTTCCCCCCGGATGCCGAGGCTCGGGATGATGGGGAGACCCGTCTGATACGAGGTCTTCGTGTAGTCGTAGTTGTACGCGACGGCCTCCCTCGCGGCGTAGTCGTAGACGTTCTGCACGTCCAGGTACGCGGAGAGGCGCCAGGATTTGAACTGCCATGCCTTGTCGACGCGAAGGTCGAGCTGATGGAAGACCGGCAGGCGGGTGCTGAAGGGCTTGCCCTGGATGGGCGTGTAGGCGGCGGCGTCGGCCGCGTAGAGGGCGGTGAGCGCCGGAGGACGCGCGACGGGCGTGTCCAGATTGCCGGAGATCAGGCGGAACCGAGCGCCGAACTCCCACCCGCGACCGAGACGGTAGCTGCCGAGCACGGTGAGATTATGCGTCTGGTCGTACTGGAAGAGGTGCTCGGGCTGTCCGGGGCGATCGACACGGACGCTTCGTGAGAGCGTGTACGCGAGCCAACCGAAGAACCGGTCGTCGGGCTTGTACTTCACGAGCGTCTCGAGCCCGATGATGGAGCCGGTGCCCTGGTTCGAGTAGGCGAACGTCGCTCCGAGGCTCTCGGCGCGAGAGACCTGTTTCGTGAGATCCTTGTAGTAGCCCTCGAGGCTCACCTCGACGTGGCGGTTCAGCTCCTGCTCCACGCCGACGGAGTAGTGGATCGACTTGTTCGAGTAGAGCCCCGGCGTGCCGAACACGGCGTTCGTCTCGGGGAACTGCGGCGGCTGATAGAAGAACCCCGCGCCGCCCTTCAGCGTCGTCCGGAGGCTTCGCTCCTCGATCGGGCGATCTTCTTCGGCCTTGCCGCCGATGAGGTCGTACCGGGCATTCAACCGGGGAGAGAGATCCGTGTGGCCCGAGTCCCGCGCGTAGTCCACGCGGAAGCCGGGAACGATGAGCAGCCGCTTCTCTGGTGCGACCTCCGCTTCGGCGTACCACGCGGGACGCCAGACCATGCCGTTCTCGTCCACCTGCTGGAGCGGCTGCGTCACGAACGGCCCCGGCGTCGCTTCGCCCGGCCGCGGCGGCGGCGGGAGCCGGATGAACACGTGGTAGGGACCGGTGAGGAAGTCCATCCCGGTGTGGAGCTTCAGGCCGCGGAGGATCTTGAAGCTCAGCTCGTTTCGGACCGAGATGATGGTCCAGTCGAGCTGGAACTTGAACGGGCCGAGCCCGAAGTCCACGACGTTGTCGCCGGCGGCGATCATCGAGCGGAGGTCGACGGACGGGGAGAGGTCCGTCTCGTACAGGGCCTGCCCGCGGTAGAAGCTGGTGCCGAAGGTGAGGCTGCCGCCGAAGCCCGGGTCGTTCGCGATCGGATCCGAGATGAGCGCCTTGAACTTGTCGTCCGAGCCGAAGAACCGGAGGCTCAGACGGGACGACTTCGTCGGGTGGGTTTCGGCGATCGCCTGATAGTCGTAGTAGACGGGCGCGCTCGTGACGCCCGCGTCCGCCGCTTCGAGCGCCGGCTTGAGCCACGTGTCGAACCAGCTCCGGCGTCCGGCGACGACGAACGACCACTCGCCGACCTTCCCTTGCACCATCGCACGCGTGTCGATCAGGTTCAGGTCCACGAAGCCGTGGAAGCAACCGGTCTTGCCCTCGATGGCCTTGCCGTAGTCACCGGTGCAGTGCGTGTCCGGCTCGCGGAGCCCGACGTCCACGATGCCGCCCATCACGGTGCCGAAGCGCGAGCTGAAATTGCCCGGATAGAAATCGATGCGCTCGAGGAGCTCGCTCGGAACGGCGCTCGAGAGACCGCCGAAGTGATAGATGAGCGGGACGCTCGCGCCGTCGATGAAGTAGGCGCTGTCGTTCGGCGAGCTCCCGCGGACGATGAGCAGACCCGCGAGCCCCGGAGGGCGGGCGACGCCGGGGAGGCTCTGGATGGATCGAAGCGCGTCCCCGGACGTCCCGGGGATGCGCGTCATCTCGCGACGCTCGATCGTGCGGCGGGTGACCTCGCGCGGCGGGCGCTCCCCGCGCACGACGACCTCCACGCTGCCCTTCACCTCGGCGCCGAGGCGATACGTGAGCTCCGTCGATTCGCCGACGGCGACGTCTTCCGACGAATCCAGCGGGGAGAAGCCCGGGGCGCCGACGTGGACCTTGTACGTGCCCGGCGGGAGGCCATCGATCGACCATTTTCCGGTCTCGTCGGCCGTCGTGCGGTGCTCCGCGCCGTCTGGCCCGGTCGCGACGATCTCCGCGCCGGCGAGGGGTTGCTCCACCGAGGAGATGCGGACGATGCCGGACAGGTTTCCCGTCGTGGGCTTCGGGAGCTCCGAGGCGGGCTTCGGCACCTCCTTCAGCGTGAAGTTGTACTTGTAGGGGATGCGGACGGCGAAGGGCTTCCCGTCGCGCGTCGCGGGCTGGAACTCGAACCCGAGAGCCGCTGCTTGCGCGGCCTCGTCGAATCCGTGACCGGCGGGTTCGGCGACGTCGGCCTTGGTGACCTTGCCCGTCTTGTCGATGGTGAGGAAGAGCACCACGACGGCGGCGAGCCCCTGGTCCTCCGCTTCCTTCGGGTACACCGCCTCGACGAACTTCGTCTGCACGGGCATGACGATCTTCGCCTCGGGGAGTGGCTCCGCCGGCGGCGGGGGGCGCACGACGGCGTTCGGACCACCCGCCGGAACGGCCCCCTGGGGAGACGAAGGCTCGGTGCTCTCCTGCGCACGCGCGACCGGCGCAGCGAGCGCCACGGTGCAACACGACAGAACGCCACAGGCCAGGCGAGCGCGCGCTCGTGCTCGGACATCCCAGCGAAGAGCCATGTTGGAGCAGGCGACGAGTAGTCTGGTCCGAGGGCGGAAACAACACTTTCTCGCGAGAAACCATGCTAGGGCGGCGCAGCGACCGGGGAACATGAAGATCGCAACCTGGAACGTCAATTCGATCCGCGCGCGTCATGACGCGGTGCTCGGGTGGGTCGCCGCGACGGAGCCCGACGTCCTCTGCATGCAGGAGACGAAGGTCGTCGACGACGATTTCCCGACCGAGGAGTTCCTCCGCCTCGGGTACGCCGTCGCGATGGCTGGGCAGAAAACGTACAACGGCATCGCCCTCGCCTCGCGCCTCCCGATGACGGACATCGTCGTCGGCTTCCACGACGAGCCGGACCCGGACGACAAGCGGCTCATCCGGGCGACCGTCGGGGGCGTCCGCGTGTATTCCGTGTATGTACCGAACGGGAAGTCGCTGAGCTCGCCGTCGTACGAGGAAAAGCTCCGGTTCCTCGGACGGCTCGGGGAGACGGTCCAGAAGGACGGGGGAGCCGACGTCCCGATGGCCATCTGCGGCGACTTCAACATCGCGCCGGACGAGCGAGACGTCTTCGACCCGCGGGCGATGGAGGGGAAGATCCACTTCAGCGCCGAGGAACACCGGGCGCTCGCGAACCTGGTCGGGCTCGGGCTCGTGGACGTGTTTCGCATGCACCACGAGGAGGGCGGGCGCTACTCCTGGTGGGACTACCGAGGCGGCGGGTTCGAGCGGAACCTCGGGCTCCGCATCGACCTCGTGCTGGCGACCCGCGCGCTCGCGCCGCGCTGCACCGGGGCGGAGATCGACGAGGCCCCGCGCCGAGGGGACAAGCCCTCCGATCACACGCCGGTCGTCGCGACGTTCTCCTGAGCGGCAGCCACGCGGAGCGCGCGCGCGGCATCGATCGACAGCCGGCCGCGCGCGAGCCAGGCCTCGAGGGACGGGTCCTCTTCCAGGGCGGCGCGCACGCGGTGCCACGCCGGCAGATAGACGACCTCGCGCGCGAGCCCGCCCCCTCGGAGAACGCGCGCGGCGATGGCCACCGCCCGACGAGCCGGAATGCCCCGCTCGACGAGCAGCCGGCCCACGTCGACGAACTCGGCGCCGTCCCGCACGGCGAGGGCCGCGAGGTGTCGCGCGCCGAGCTCTCGCTTCCGCGACGAGTCGAGGAGCGCGGCGCGTTCCTCGACGAGAATCGCTCGCCCTTCCTCGTCGGCGGAGCTCCCGCGAGTCCCCGCGACGAACACGCCCGACGGCTCGCGCAGGGCGGCGAGCCGCGGCTCGGCGTGCGCGACGACCTCGTGGAGCGCGATCCGCCGCGCCGCCGCGGGGCCGTGACGGACACCCTCCCGGATGCGGACGAATCCGGTGCCCGTCGCGGCGGACGAGGAGAGCTCCGGCGTCGTCTCGACGCGGAGGGCGAGCTTTCGGCTCCCCACGAGCTCGGACAGGATGCTGACGAGACTCTCCGGGTCCGAGCGATCCTCGGCGAGCACGGTGCGACCCGGCGGGTCTTCGGCGAGCGCCACGAACCGCTCGGCGTCCGCGAGCGCGGCGGCCGCCCAGCCGTCCCGCGGAAGGGGAAACCGCGCCGGGGCGAGGTCGCGGACCCGAGCGGTTCCGACGCTCAGGGCGAGCTCCACCTCGACCAGGAGCTCCTCCGCGCGACCGGCGAGGAGCTCGCCCTCGAGGGCGCAGGTCGCCGCGCACGCTGCGCTCTCGAGACCACGCCGAACGTGCGCGAGGTCTCGCGGCGCGCCGTAGACGAAGGCCGGGCTCGCCTCGCGGCCCCGCTCCCATTCCTCGCTCACGCGCTCGATCTCGGCCCGAGCGTTCGTCGGACGGCAGCGCTCGAGCAGACCGATCCGCTGCTCGGCGTCCGCGAGGAACCGAGAAAGCGACCGCATATCGAGCGTCTCCGGCACTTCCTGAAGAGGGTCACACGCGACCCGCGGTCGAACAAGGCCCCGGGCGCCGTGCTGGGCTAGAGTCCCGCCGTGCCGTTCCGGGAGCGCTCGTATCTCCTCGCGGTCCTCGCGATCGCGTACGGCTGCCTCGGCGCCCTGGCGACTGCCGAGAAGCCGCTCGTACCGCTGCTCGCGCTCGTCCTGCTCCCCCTGTGGCTCGCGGAGGTGTGGCGCCGGACCCGACCCGTGCGCACGGGCGAGCGCCCCATCGATCCCGCGGCGCTCCGGGCGGCCCGCGCCTGTCACTTCGGCGCTTGCCTCTGGGTCGCCGCGAGGCTCGGGGCGCCGGGGCGCCCCGCGTACGACGCTCTCGCGAACCTCGGCACGGCCGTCTCGGCGACCGCGGCGCTGGTCTCCCTCGCGCGCCTCCCGTCGGAGGGCGGGCTCCTCGCCCCGGCACCCGGCACGCGTTCGCTCGACGCCGCGGCCTTCGCGGGCCTGCTCTGGGGCATCGCCGTCGCGCTCCCCGGGACCCGCGCCCTCTTCGCGACGAGCAGCGTGCTCGTGGACCCCCTCGCGATCGACTACGCGACGACCACCGCCGCGATCGGCAGCTTGCTCGTCCTGGTGGCGGCCGCGACGCGGCTCCGGGTCGAGCGCCGCATCGAGATCGGCGTCGCCGATCGCGTGGGCGGAGCTCTCGCGTTCTCGCTGACGGCGCTCTCCGTCGCGCTTCCGACCGCCCTCACGGACCTCGCGTCCCCCGACCGCGTTCTCCCCGCGGCGGTCGTGGGTGCGGCGCTCGCGTGCTCCTGGGCCGCGACGACGCGGGAACCGACCACCGTCTCGACCGCGCTCCGCGGCGTACTCGCGATCATGATCCTCGGCGTTCCGACGGCGCTCCTCGTCGCGGTCGCGGCCCGAGCGTTTCCGGCGCATGCCGGGCCCATCGCGCTCGTCGGCTCCGCGATCGCGATCGTCGTCGGGCTCGTCGCCCGTGATGCGGCGAAGCCCCTCGGCCCCGAGCAGTCGCGGTGGCTCGACGCGGTCGTCGCGGCGAGTCGCGGCGCGCTCCAGCCCGATCCGGACGCGGCGATCCGCGCCGCGCTCGTCGCGCTCCAGGCCGCCGCGCGCGACCCGAACGCGAGACCGGAGCTCTTCCGGAACGATCCAGAGGAAGTGCTCTCGGTCGACGTGGCCGGGTATCTCCACGTGACGAAGGCGCAGGCGCCCGAGCGCATCTACGCACTCGCCGCGGGGGAACCGGAGCGGACCCTCCGGGTCGAAGTTCTCCGCGCCCTCCAGGTTCGCCGCCCCGACGTCCGGCCGCTCCTCGCCTGGTTCGAGGCGCGGAGCGCCTTCTCGGCCACGCTCATCCTGGACGAGGAAGGCCCGCTCGGGTTCATCTTGCTCCCGAAGGGCAAGCGCACCGCACCGATGACGCTGGAGGAGGCGCGCGCGGTGCGGCTCCTCGCCGATCGAATCAGCGCGCTCTTCGCGGTCTCGTCGGCCCTCGCGAGGTCCCGGGAGCGCGAGCTCGTCGCGACGCGCAAGGCCGTTCACCTGGACGCCGAGCGCGCCCGGCTCGAGCAGATCATCCACCTCTCCTCGGGGCGGAACCGGGGCCGGGCGGAGCTCCTCGCTCGACGCGCCCGCGTCGGCGCGTACAGTCCCGCCGCGCGCTTCGCGATCGACGAGTGCGAGCGGCTCGGAAGGACCGGAGAGCCGCTGTTCCTCGTCTGCCCGCCCGGGGTCGACCCGATCGGCTGGGCCGCCATCGCGCACGGGGCGAGCCCCGGGGAGAGCGGGCCCTTCGTCGTCGTGGACGGCACTTCCTCCGGGGAGCACGACGAAGAACGCTGGCGCGACGAGGCTCGCTCCCCGCTCGCGCTCGCCGACGGCGGCACCCTGGTCGTCCTGGACGGCGCAGCGCTCCCCGCCGGCGTCCAGGACGTCGTCGCGCGTTCGCTCGGGCGGAGACACGTCCCGGACGAGCTCGCGTCGTCGATTCCGCCGCCGATGATCGTCGTGACCGGGCCGGAGACGGTGCAAGCCCTGACGATCGGCGGGCGCCTCTCGCCTGCCCTCGCCGGAAGACTCCGGGGTTCGGTGGAGCTTCCACCCATCGCGGCCCGCGCCGAAGATCTCCGCTCGCTGGTCCTGTCGCGCCTCGCGGCGCACGGCATGAAGCGCCACGGACAGCCGCTCGGGATCGAGGCCGCGGCCCTGGCCGCGCTCCTCGAGCACCGGTTCCCCGGCAACGACGCCGAGCTCGACGACGTGCTCATCCGCGCCGCCGAGCTCGCGACCGGTCCCGTCGTCACCGTGAAGGACCTCCGCGCCGTCGGGTTCACCGAGATTCCGGAGCCGGCTCCGACGCCGCCGCCCCCCTCCGTTCCGGCCGAAGCTCGCCGGCGACGCTCGCGGCCCGCGCGCAGCCACCGGTGAGCGACGAACCCCTCGCCGTCCGACCGGACGACGAGGGGCTCGAGCGCGCGCGGGTCGCTCAGAAGCGCGTCAGCACGTCGGCGCAGGGGACGTCGCCCGGGAGCTTCGTCGCGGTGAACGCCACCGACGGCGACGTCGGCGTCACGCTGATCGTCCCGCTCGTGAGGACCGGGTTATCCGAGCCGAACACCTGCCCCGTCGTGGAGATGTCTGCGGTCCCGTTCAGCGTCGTCGGGTCCGTGAGCGTCGACGTCAGGGACGACGAGATCGTGAGCCCCACGTAGGCGTTCAGGGAGAGGACGCCCCCGATGTTCGACGGGATGGTGACGCCCGGGTTCCCGTCCGCGTCCGAATCGACGGACGCGCCGCCCGCGTCGCGTCCGCTCAGGATCGTGATCGGGGGGAGCGGCACGGGGCTCCCCACCGTGGCGACGAAATCCGGCTCGGACGCACTCGCCGTGAGCGTCGCGAGCACCGCCGGGGTGAAGGTGACGACGAGCGAGCTCGCGTTCGGAGTGGTGACGGTGTTCAGTCGACAGATGTCGAGCTGGCCGTTCAGCTGGCCCGCCGACCTCGTGACCAGGAGGCGGAGCACGATGTCGAGGTTCGCGGCCGTGCTCCCGACGACCGGCACGGTCTCGTTCGCGCTCGTCTGAATGCGACTGATCCAGGTGCCGCTGAGATCGACGCCGCCCCCGCCGGCACCGCCCGTTTCCGCGCCGCCGGCACCGCCCG
>DASZXK010000009.1:0-9205 GCA_035545855.1 Polyangiaceae bacterium | reverse complement strand
AGAATGGAAGAAGCACCGTTCCCGAAATCCGCGGCCGCGCAGACTCGGGCGAGCGGCGACGGCTCTTCCCCGTCGAGGAGCGGCACCTTGAGACGGATCCAGTCCGTCGCGGGGCCGGGCACGGAGATCTGTCCACGCACGAAGCGATGCTCGACGCCATCCGTGTGGAAGCCGGTCAGGAACTCCGCGCGACGGATCGCGTCCACGCCGCCCTCGGGCGGCGGCGCCGTCACGGGTTCCATCGGGAGTCCCTCCGGCAGGTGCACGTCCTTCTGTCGCATCCGGAGGCACGTCATGCGGGCGACCTCGTGTGCCGCCGTGTGGAGGGACGATTCGACGAGCTGGACCTTGCGACCAGGCCGCACCAGGCGCGTCTTCACGGTGAGCGGCTCGCGGGGCACGGGGCGGAGGAGCTCGAGCGTGATCCGCGAGACGAAGTACGCCTCCCCTCCCTCGAATCGCTCGGACAGGGTCGCGAGGAGCGCGGCTGGCGGCCCGCCGTGGAGAGCGTTCGGGCTCCACGGGCCGAGCGCGAGCGTCGTCGGAACGTAGGCGTCTCCTTCGCGTTCGAAGAGGGCGGTCGGGGTTCCCATGGCAGACGGCTATAACTCCGGCGCTCACGCCCGTCGACGCCGCGCCGAAGTCACGAGGGGTCGGCTAAGCTCGTCGCATGAGCGGAAGGCTCCCCGAAACCGCGACGTTGCTCGTCTCCTGCCCGGACAAGCGTGGGGTCGTCGCAGCGCTCGCGCAGCTCCTCTACGGCCACGGCGCGAACATCCTCGACGCCGATCAGCATACCGATCAGGAAGCCGGGCAGTTCTTCCAGCGCATCCACTTCGACCTCGGCGAGCTCCACACGGATCGCGTCGCGCTCGAGCGCGGCATCGCGGAAGTCGGCGAACGTCTCTCGCTCACTTATCGGCTCTCGTACTCGTCGAAGACGCCGAAGGTCGCGCTCTTCGTCTCGAAATACGACCACTGTCTCTACGACCTCGTCCTCCGGCACCGGGCCGGCGAGCTCCGCTGCGAGCTCTCGCTCGTCGTGAGCAATCACGCGGACCTGGAACCCGTCGCGCAGCAGTTCGGCATCCCGTTTCGCTGGTTCCCGATCACGCCGGAGACGAAGGGACCGCAGGAAGAAGCGGAGCTCGCGCTGCTCGAGGAGCACGGGATCGACCTCGTGGTCCTCGCCCGGTACATGCAGATCCTGAGCCCGAAGATCGTCTCCCGGATGCCGGAGCGGATCATCAACATCCACCACTCGTTCTTGCCTGCGTTCGTCGGGAAGAAGCCGTATCACCAGGCTCACGAGCGCGGGGTGAAGGTCATCGGCGCCACGGCGCACTACGTGACGACGGAGCTCGACGAGGGCCCGATCATCCACCAGGACGTCGCGCGCGTCTCGCACCGGGATTCCGTGGAAGAGCTCGTCCGAAAAGGCCGGGATCTGGAGCGGATGGTGCTCTCGGCCGCGGTGCGGGCGCACCTCGAGGATCGGATCCTCGTCTACGGGAACCGGACGGTCGTGTTCCGGTGACCCCTACCGCTTGCATCCGACCAGAAGCGGAACGACGATCCGTTTCCGATGTCGGCGTGGAACCGGGACCTCTCCGAGCGTGAACGCGAGCTCCTCCGCGGCCCGCTCGCCGTGCAGGTCGCCGGCGCCTCCGCGCGGCTCGAGCCGCAGGTGTGCCGGGGCTGGGGCGCCGAGTTCGCAGATGGCCAACTCACCGTGATCCTGCTCGACGCTCAGACGGAGGTGCTCCGGGCGACCCTCGCCGCGACGCGGACAATCGCCGTGAACACGACGCATCCGGTGACGCTCGCGAGTCTCCAGTGGAAGGGGGACGTCGTCGAAATCGCAGAGCCAGATGACGCGGCGAGGGCAGAAGCGACTCGGCGCACCGAACAGTTCCTCGACGCGCTCCGTGCGGCCGGCATCGTGCGCGCACCGACGCCGGGCGTCTTTCATCCTGGACCAGCGCGGCGCGTGACCCTCCGGGTGCGCGAGGTGTTCGACCAGACCCCGGGTCCGGGCGCGGGACGAGAGGTTCAGGGATCGCCGTGAGCTCCGTCACCCTGAAGGAACTTCGTCCGGCGCTCGAGGGCGTATTCCCCGCGGTCATCGCGACGGCCAGCCCGGACGGCACGCCGAACGTCACGTACCTCTCGAAGGTCTGGTACCTGGACGATCGGCACGTCGGCCTCTCGAACCAGTTCTTCTCCAAGACGATCGCGAACGTCGCGAAGAACCCCAAGATCCAGCTCCTTCTCATGCATCCGGCGGACATGCGTCACTTTCGCGTGGACGCGGAGTACGTGAGGAGCGAGTACGCGGGCGAGCACTTCGACCGGATGAGCGCGGAGATCGACGCGCTCGCGTCGCTGTTCCGGATGGAGCGCGTGTTCAGGCTCCGCGCGGTGGACGTGTGCCGCGTGCTTCGAGCTGAGGTCGTGGCGTCCTCCGCAGATGGTTGACGCGCCGGATCCGGAACGGCGACTCGAACTGGTCGCGGCGCTCGCGACTCGTGTCGCGTCGACCGAGGGGCTGGAGCGGCGCATCCGAGTCGCCCTCGAGCTGCTGGACACGACGCTCGGTTACGACCACACGATGCTCCTCGTTCCCGACGGGACGGAACGCCTCGTGATGCTCTCGTGTCGCGGGTACCCATCGGGTGGAACCGGCGCGGAGCTCCGTCTCGGAGAGGGGCCGATCGGCGTCGCCGCCGAGCGCCGGGTTCCCGTCACTCTCGCGAACCTCCCGCTCGGGTTCCGGCTGATGCGGTCCGTCCAGGGGCAGATCGCGGCGGAGGAAACGCGGATCCTGCTCCCCGGACTCGTGGACGCCTCGAGCGCGATCGCGGTGCCGGCCGTCGACGGCGCAGAGCTCGTCCTCGTGCTGTATGCGGAGGACACGGCGGCGGGTCGCTACGGCGCGCTCGACGCGAGCGTGCTCCAGATCGTCGCGAACCAGCTCGCGGCCCACGTCCACGCGGAGGAGGACGAACCCGTGGAACCGCCGGCCGTCACCCTGCCGGGGCCGTACGCGATCGTCGCTCGCTACTTCGACGAAGACGGAAGCGTGTTCTTCGGAAACGACTACGTCATCAAGTCGCTTCCCGGTCGCATCCTGTGGAAGCTGCTCCGGGAGTACCTCTCCACCGGACGAACCGAGTTCACGAAGAAGGAGCTCCGACTCGATGCGTCCCTCGGCCTGCCTCCGGTGAGAGACAACCTGGACACGCGGCTCATCCTCCTCAGGCGCCGACTCGAAGAACGGTTTCCGTTCGTGCGAGTGGAAGCCGCGGGTCGGGGGCGGCTCCGTCTTCGAGTCGAGGGTGAGCTCCGGCTGGAAGTGCACCCATGCCTGCCGCGGTCCGGTTAGTGCTTTCTTAGCATCCGGTTAGTCATCATTTAGCCTCGGGATTCCACGCAATTCCGTAGGTTCCTGGGGTCACCCGAACGGAGGGAATTCGACCCATGGCTCAACACGGACACGGACCCGACCCCAGCAAGATCATGCAGATTGGCACCGGCTTCTTCGCGACGAAGACACTGCTCTCCGCCGTCGAGCTCGGCCTCTTCACGCGCCTCGCGGCAAGCGGAAAGACGGGCGCCGCCATCCAGAAGGAGCTCGAGCTCCACCCGCGTGCCACCGCGGACTTCCTGGACGCGCTCGTTTCGCTCGGCTTCCTGAAGCGCGAAGGTGCGAGCGTGACGGGCGTCTACACGAACGCGGAGGACTCGGATCTCTTCCTCGACAAGAACAAGCCCACGTACATGGGCGGTATCCTCGAGATGGCGAACCACCGCCTGTACGGCTTCTGGGGGCACCTGACGGAAGCGCTCCGGACGGGAGCGCCCCAGAACGAGGCGAAGCAGGGCGGGGACCTCTTCCAGGCCCTCTACGCGGACGAGCGACGGCTCGAGGAGTTCCTCCGCGCCATGAGCGGCGTGCAGATGGGCGCGTTCCTCACGCTGGCCCAGAAGTTCGATTTCTCGCCGTACAAGACGGTGTGCGACGTCGGCGGCGCCGGCGGCGCGCTCTCCATGGCCCTCGCCCGGGCTCATGCGCACCTGTCGCTCACCTCGTTCGACCTTCCGCCCGTCGCGCCGATCGCGACGAGAAACGTCCAGGCGGCGGGGCTCGCCGAGCGCGTCGCGATCGCCGCCGGTGACTTCTTCGCAGGACCGCTTCCCAAGGCGGATGTCGTCGTCATGGGGAACATCCTCCACGACTGGAACGAGGAGAAGAAGCAGAAGCTGGTCCAGGCGGCGTGGGACGCCCTCCCCCCGGGAGGCGCATTCATCGCGGTCGAGAACGTCATCGACGACGATCGCAAGCTCAACGCGTTCGGTCTCCTCATGTCCCTGAACATGCTCATCGAGACCGGAGACGGCTTCGACTACACCGGCGCGGACTTCGCGCGCTGGACGAAGGCGGCCGGGTTCAAGCGGATCTCGGTGGTGCCCCTCGTGGGCCCGACGAGCGCCGCAATCGCGTACAAGTGAACGAAAGACGCGATCCGGGCGCGCCGATCGAGGCGTGCCCGGATGCGCCGTTCGAGCGCCGCTCTCAGCGGTCCTGCTTGCCCATGAGCCCGAGCTTCGCCTGGTAGACGAGCTTCCCGAGCTTCGCGTCGTTCATGGAGAACGCCGACTCGCCGTCGAGCTCGATGACGAGGGTGCCGAAGCCGCCGCCCGGGCGCGAACCCTCGTCCTTGCCGTTCGGCTTCAGGGTGATCTTGGTCTCGCTCTCGTCGGAGATGTCGCACGGGATCTTGTGCGTGATGTTCAGCGTGCCGCCCTTGCGGTCGACCGTGAGGAAGTAGAGCTTGTCCCCCTTCATCTGGAAGGCGAGGGCGTCCCGCTCGGTGTTCTTGCTGGTCTTCGCCATGCAGTCCGCCGTCTTCTTCGGATCGTCCTTGGACTTCTCCTTGCACTTCTTCTCCGCGTTCTGGTGCGGTTCGGAGTCCGCGTAGGAGTACACCCAGAGGGAGTCGGGCTTCGCGATGACGTCCTTCGCGGTGTGAGAGGGTTTCTCCTCTTCTTCCTTGTCCGCCTTCTTGTCCTTCTTGTCGGACTTTTCCCCGTCGTCGTCCTTCTTCCCGTCGGCTTCGTCCTTCTCTTCCGCCGAAGAGCTCGCGAGCTCCGTCTTGTGCTTCGGCGTGCTCTCTTCGGCCGCGGTCTCCGACGACGGCTCCTCCGCCTCTTTCTGGGAACCGCCGCACGCGGCGAGACCGAACGAAGTCACGACGAACGCTGCGAGAATGCTTGCCCTCATGGGCAGCGGGCATAACACGGCCCCTTCCCTGGCCCGACGCCTTCCGAGCTCTTTTCGGTGTCACGGGCTCGAAACAGGGCCGTGAGATTCTGGCGCCGTCGGAGAATTTTTCGCGGCGTGGATCCGGGCGGCACGGCCCGGTCGATTGACGATCGACGCGGCGCGCCTAGAGTCCCCTCCCCCGATGCCCGCCCGAAAGACCCGAAAGGCCTCCCTTCCGCCGCCGAACGTGAGTGACGCCATCGAGATCCTCGGCGCCCGCGAGCACAACCTCTCCGTGGATCGCCTGGTGCTCCCGAAGAACGCGCTCGTGGTCCTCACGGGCCCGAGCGGGTCGGGGAAGAGCAGCCTCGCGTTCGACACGCTCTACGCGGAAGGTCAGCGAAGGTACGTGGAATCCCTCTCCACGTACGCGCGTCAGTTCCTCGGAAGGCTGGATCGCCCCGCGGTGGATCGCCTGCGCGGCCTCTCCCCGACGATCGCCATCGAGCAGAAGAGCGCGTCCAGTAACCCCCGGAGCACCGTCGGCACGATCACGGAGATCCACGACTATCTCCGCGTGCTCTGGGCGAAGGTCGGCCGCCAGCACTGCACGACGTGCGGGAAGGAGGTCCGCGGGAGGAGCACGGACGAGATCCTCGCGGACGTGCTCGCGCTCCCCAAGGGAACGAAGGCGCTCGTGCTCGCGCCGCTCGTCACGCACCGGAAGGGCGAGTTCAAGGACGTCTTCACGGACCTCGCGTCCCGCGGGTTCACTCGCGTCCGGGCGAACGGGGAAATCCACCGGCTGGAGTCTCCGCCGGCGCTCGACAAGAAGCGGAAGCACACGGTCGAGCTCGTCGTCGATCGCGTCACCATCGAGCCTGCGTCGCGCTCCCGCATCGCAGACTCCGTGGAGCAGGCGCTCCGCGAAGGCAAAGGCGAGCTCGCCGTGGAGCCGGAAGGGGGCGAGCGCCTCGTCTTCTCGTCGTCTCGCTCCTGCTGCGGCGTCACGTACCCGGAGCTCTCCCCGCAGAGCTTCTCGTTCAACTCCCCGCTCGGCATGTGCAGCGCGTGCAACGGGCTCGGGACGCGCACGGAGATCGCGCCGGACCTCGTCGTTCCGGATCCGAAGCTCTCCATCCGGCAGGGTGCGATCGCCCCGTGGGCCACCTCCGTGGAGCGCGGCGAGGGCTGGACCTTCCGCATCATCGAGGCGATGAGCAAGGCGACGGGCGTGAACCTGGACGTCCCCTTCGGCAAGCTCTCGAAGAAGCAGAAGGAGCAGGTCCTCTACGGCCTCGAGGGGAAGAAGATCCGGGTCACCTGGGGCGAGGAGGGCACGGAGACTCACGGCACGTGGGGCGTGAAATTCCACGGCGTCATCCCGACGCTCATGAAGCGCTACCGCGAGACGCAGAGCGAGCGGATGCGCGAGCAATACGCGAAGTTCCTCCGCGAGATGACCTGCGACGTCTGTGAAGGGAAGCGCCTTCGCGCCGAGAGCCTCGCGGTGCGAATCGGGGGAAAGAGCATCGCCGAGATCCTCTCGTGCGCCGTCGGGGATGCCCACGAATGGTTCACCGGGCTCGCGCTCGCGCCGAGTCAGAAGAAGATCTCGGAAGGAGCGCTCCGCGAGATCCGGACGCGCCTCGAGTTCCTCCTGAACGTGGGGCTCGAGTACCTGACCCTCGATCGCTCCGGCCCGACGCTCTCCGGTGGAGAAGCGCAGCGCATTCGCCTCGCGAGCCAGCTCGGGAGCGAGCTCTCCGGCGTCATGTACGTGCTGGACGAGCCGAGCATCGGCCTCCACCCGCGGGACAACCAGCGCCTGATAGAGACGCTCCGCCACCTCCGGGACCTCGGGAACTCCGTGCTCGTCGTCGAGCACGACGAAGAGACGATCCGCGCGGCCGATCACGTCGTGGACTTCGGCCCCGGCGCGGGCCGTCTCGGCGGCAAGGTCGTCTTCGAGGGCCCGCCCGCCGCGCTCGAGAAGGCGAAGGGCAGTCTCACCGCCGACTACGTGACGGGCCGGCGGCGCATCGAGATCCCCGAGTCACGTCGGAAGGGCGAAGGCGCGCTCGTCGTCCGCGGCGCGCGCGAGCACAACCTGAAGAACGTGGACGTGAAGATCCCGCTCGGCTGCCTCGTCGCCGTCACCGGTCCGAGCGGCGCCGGGAAGAGCTCCCTCGTGAACGGCATCCTCCTCCCCGCGCTCGCGCGACAGCTCCACGACTCCACGGACCCCGTCGGCGACCACGACGGCATCGACGGCCTGGATCTGATCGACAAGGTCATCGCCATCGACCAGCAGCCCATCGGTCGAACGCCGCGGAGCAACCCCGGCACTTACACGAAGGCCTTCGACGAGATCCGCGCCCTCTTCGCCGAGCTCCCGGACGCGAAGATGCGCGGCTGGGACGCCGCGCGATTCAGCTTCAACCTGAAGGGCGGCCGCTGCGAGGCCTGTCAGGGAGACGGCGTCGTCCGCGTGGAGATGCATTTCCTCTCGGACGTCTACGTCACGTGCGACGTCTGCCAGGGGAACCGGTACGACGCCGAGACGCTCTCCGTGAAGTACAAGGGGAAGAGCATCGCGGACGTCCTCAAGACGGACGTGGAAGCGTGCGCCGAACTCTTCTCCGCGCACCCGTCGCTGAAGCGCATCCTCCGGACGCTCACGGACGTCGGCCTCGGGTACGTGGAAATCGGCCAGCCCGCGCCGACGCTCTCCGGCGGCGAAGCCCAGCGCATCAAGCTCTCCCGCGAGCTCGCGCGCACGCAAACGGGGAAGACGCTCTACGTCCTCGACGAACCCACGACGGGCCTCCATTTCGAAGACGTCCGTCGCTTGCTGGAAGTGCTCGATCGGCTCGTCGCGGCGGGGAACTCCGCCATCGTCATCGAGCACAACCTGGACGTCGTGAAGCGCGCGGACCACGTCATCGACCTTGGGCCGGCGGGTGGAGACGCGGGGGGCCGCGTCGTCGCGACGGGCACGCCGGAAGAGCTCGCGAAGAACAAGAAGAGCGTGACCGGGCCGTTCTTGGCGGAGTTACTCGGGCGGAGAACGGGACGGCGAGCGGCGGCTGCGGCGGAGTGAGAGCGAGAGACGGCGGCAAAGGAGCGGCGTCGGAAACGGCGCCGCCGCGCCATCACCGAAGCGGGACCTCGCCGGGGGGACCGTCCTCCGAGCACACCATGGACCGACCGGACCGCACGCATGCGTAGCGGATCCATCGCCCGCAGCCCTTCGCGACCGTCGTTCCACCCGCGGCGCGGTACGTGGTGATTTGCTCGTCGGGACAAGAAAGATCGGACACTGCACGTTCGCGGGCCGCGTCTGCGCTCGTCGTGACACAGCCGAGCGGGAGCATTGCGGAAAGAACTGCGTATCGGAGCTGCTTCATGGGGTGCAGGCTCTCGCGGCGCCAGCGTCCTTCAGGAACGGTGGCGTGCCACAGGTCGCCGCGAGGGTGCAGCCGTTCACGGCGGGGCGGCAGATTGCTGGATCCATGAAACCGGTTACGCGAGCGCCCGGATGCTCGTCAAGCGCGAACCCGGGGCCGGCCAATCCGATCTCACTCAACACTCATCGTGGTGAAAAAACCTTCAGTACACCGCGCCCACGATGAAACTCCCTTGCCGTGATCTCGTGAGTTGCGTGGCGCTCATCGCCATCGCCGTCGCGCGCCGGCATGCAGCGCTCAATGCCCCGTCTTCGCCAGGTGCGCCGCGAGCGAGACGTAGAACCCGCGCGCGTCGAACCCCTCCGCCCAGCCGATCTGAGCCCAGTGATTCGCGTCGATTTCGGAAATCACGTCGCCCCAGCGCTGGGACGCCGCCGGCACGAGGCCGTCGTTCGGGCCCGCTAGCCGTTCCAGGAACGCGTGCGCGCGGACGAGCACGCGGGGCACCGAGCGACGGCTTCCCCGGACG
>DASZXK010000008.1:0-12210 GCA_035545855.1 Polyangiaceae bacterium | reverse complement strand
CCCCGGGGCAGCTCCTCTCCTCCGAGCTCGACATGGACGAGATCTTCGGCGGAAGCCGGGACGAGCCCGTCCCGTGGTGGCTCGACGGCGGGCGGAAGGTGCGGAACGTGTCGGGCTACGACGTGCCGGAGTACGCCGTCTTCGCGGATCGGGTGCGAAGGAAGACGGGGCTCTCCTTCGTGGACGCGTTCGTCGCGAAGGACGGCGAGTTCGAGCGCCGGTTCGCGGTCACCGTGGACCTCCGGCTCGTCCCGGCCACGAAAGTGAAGCCCGACACCGCGTCCATGTTCCACGGCACGGAGCTCTCGGACCGGCTCACCATGCCGTTCGCGTTCGTGAACCGGCGGGACGCGACGACCTGGAAGCTCATCAAGAACCAGGACGTCGCGAAGCCGGTCGACGCGATCCCGCTCCGCGCCATCGTTCCGTTGTCGGACAAGGCCCGCTTGAAAGCCGGGAAGCGCTTCTACCAGACGCGCGCGGACCGGGCGCGCTGGCTCCAGGCGGACGACCTCTCCGTCGTGACGCCGCCGCCCACGTGGCCCGAGGCGGCAGAGAAGGGGCAGAAGTGGATCGACGTCTCGCTCGTCCAGCAGACGCTGGTCCTCTACGAGGGGAAGAAGCCGATCTACGCGACGCTGGTCTCCACGGGGCAAGATCGCCTGGGGGACCCGAAGACGCAGAAGGCGACGCCTCGCGGCGAGTTCCGGATCCGGAGCAAGCACGTCGCGGCCGCGATGGACTCGGAAGAGAACTCGACCGTCCTCGGCGGCATGCGCGAGGGCGCGTCGATGCACAAGCTCTCGCAGAACGACCAGGCCACGATCGATAGGCTCGAGAAGGCCGAGCAGACCGGTGAAAAGCTCGACGAGATGGACCAGCGGCGGCTCGCGAACATCAAGAAGGGCCGCCTCCCGGAGTACGGCATCACCCAGCGCCGCGGCTCGCAGAACTACGAGCTCCGGGACGTCCCGTGGATCCAGTATTTCGCGTCGGGCTACGCCATCCACGGCGCGTACTGGCACGACGTCTTCGGCATCCCGCGGAGCCACGGCTGCATCAACCTGAGCCCGATCGACGCGCGCCTCGTGTTCCTGTGGACGGATCCACCGGTCCCCGACGGCTGGCACGGCGTGAACACGACGGAAGAGACGGGCGAGGGGACGGCGGTGATCGTGCGGGAGTGACGACGTTCGACGACGGTGAACGACCTCCGCAAATTCCGCCGCGTGCCGCGCCTTCGCTGCGAAGATTGGACGCGGTAGGCGCGTCCTGCTCAGGGATACCCGCCGACGTCTTCGAGCGTCGTCTTCTCGTCCAGCCCGAGCATCAGGTTCAGGTTCTGGATCGCCTGGCCCGCGCCGCCCTTCACGAGGTTATCTAGCGCGCCGAATGCCGTGAGCACGCGCTCGCCGTTCTGCGCCGGGCCGACCGTCGCGCCGATCTCCGCGAAGTTCGAGCCCGACACGGCGACGACCTCCGGCAATCGACGTCGCGGCACGCGCACGAACGGCTCTCGCTCGCAGAAGCGGCGATACGCGGCGTCCACGCGGCCCGCGTCCACGCCCTCCGGCACGCGCACGAAGGCCGTGGAGAAGATCCCGCGGGTGAGGGGAGCAGAGACGGGCACGAGATGCACGCTCACCGCGTGCCCGGCCACGGCGCCGAGCGTCGCCTCGATCTCCGGCACGTGCTGGTGCTCGAGCGGCTTGTAGGTCCGGAGGTTCTGCGCGCGGACCGGATGGTGCGTCGTCGGGGTCGGTACGACGCCGCTCCCGCTCGACCCGGTGATCGCGACGACGTCCACGCTGCTCCCGAGGAGCCCCTCGTTCGCGAGCGGGAGGAGCGAGAGCTCGATGGTGGTCGCGAAGCAGCCGGGGGACGCGACGAACCGCGCCGAGCGGATGCGGTCCCGGTTCACCTCGGGGAGGCCGTACACGAACTCCTTCGAGAGATCGGGGCGAGGGTGAGGGCTCCCGTAGTAGCGCGCGTACGCGGCGGCGTCCGAGAACCGGAACGCGCCGGACAGGTCCAGCACCCGGACGTTCGCGGGATGCAGCGCCTCCACGACGGAGATGCTCGCGCCGTGGGGCAGCCCGAGGAGCACGACGTCCACGTCCGCTGCGGCCTTCTCGGGCGGAAGCTCCTCGAACCGAAGCTCCGTTTGCCCTTCGAGGTGCGGGTGCGCGGCCGAAAGGAGCTCGCCCACGTGGTCGATGGAGCAGACGCGAACGAGGTCCACGTCCGGGTGACGGAGGAGCCGCCGGACGAGCTCGGCGCCGGCGAAGCCGGATCCGCCGTAGATGGCTGCACGGAAAGGCTTCATCGAAGAGCAACTTATCACGCGGCGGGAGCGCGGGCCGCTCGTGCCGGAGCGCTGACACCGAAGGACCGGGCGCCGCTCGTCACGTACCGAGCGACAATGCGACGCGGAGCCCGGCGTCCACGGCACGCATGATCTTTGCGGGCAAGCGGCGCGCGGGCTCGTCGAAGAACGCCTTGTCCAGCGTCATCACCTGGCAGACGAGAGCGACCGATTCTCTGGGCAATCCGGTGTCTCGTTTCGAAAGTGCCACGTTCCCGATCGCCGCGGCGCGACGGAGGTTCGTGGTGAGCGGCACGACCATCACCGTGGACAGCGCGCTTGCCGTCAGGTGGTCGTCCTGGACGATCAGGACGGGGCGCCTGTCTCCCGGCTCGGAGCCCCTGGGTTCGGCGAGGTCCGCCCACCAGATCTCTCCGCGGTTCATTTCCACTCGACCTTGCGGAGCACGGCCCTCGCCGCGCGCCGTCGCTGGGTAGCGAGCCGCTCGTCCGTCTCGGCCTCCGAGAAGGCCGCGTCATACGAAGCCTTGAGATCGTCCGGAGGGTTCTGCTTGAGAAATTCGACAGCTGCGCGACTGAACAGCTCGCTCCGCGACATGCCCAGCCGCTTGGCCGCGCGCTCTGCGGCACGAAAGACGTCGTCGGGAACCGAGATGGCCGTCTTCATGAACGGGAGTATAACCCGGTTATACCCCCGAGCAAGGCCGCTCCGGTTGCCGGGTGGAAGCACACCAGTTAGCCTGGTTCAGGCCTCGTGGCGCGCCACCGTCCTTCCTGACCATGTCCACCGCCGGAACCGCCATCCTGGAGGAGCTGCTCCGTCTGCCCCGCGCCGAGCTCCGCCGCCGCCTCGCGAGCGGGACCCCACCGAACCTCGCGGCGATGGAAGGGTTCGCCTACCGCGGCACGAGCCTCGGCCTGCCGAGGTTCGTGGAGAAGCTCTCCTGGAAGACGTTCCAGAAGACGTTCTACCGCGAACCGAGGAGCGGGCGCCTCGTCGGGTGGAACGTCCGCGTCGCGCAGCACGGCGTCTTTTCGCCGAGCGAGCCGCTCCGGAAACGCGGAGAGCCCGTGACGGAATGGAACTACGAGGTGATCCCGAGCGCCGGGCTCCCGGTACCCGAGGGCCTCGATCACGGCGTGCTCATCGATTACTCGCGCGGAGGAAACCCGGGGTTCGGCGCCGTGAACTGGGTCAAGGATCCGCTCGCGTCGCTCACGGGAGAGGACTCCGAGGTGCTCCTCGGCGTGAGCTACGTCGTGCTCGGAGGGAGAGCGCTCGAGACGCCGACGTACTTCTCGCTCGAGCGCGAGCACCCGATCGAATTCGTGCCCCCGGCGTTTCGCTGAACGGAGCTCAGCGCTTGTCGTCGCCGGAGACCGTGATCGGCACCCAGAAGGTGCGGATCTGAGTGAAATCCCCGCGGCGCGTGTAGCCGGCGAGGCCGTAGAAGAGATTCCACCAGTGGCCGTTCGGGGTCTCCCCGTAGCTGAAGACGGGGAAGAGGTGGATCTGCCAGTCGAGCCCGTGGGCGACCTTGCGCTCGTGGTAGTACGCGTTCCCGACGAGCTCGGACACCGAGTCTTCCTCCGCGAAGCGCCAGAAGATCGGGAAGCCCACCGTCGCCCGCGAGTCTCGCGACGCGAAGTCGAAGAAGAACGGCGCGACCACGGTGTGCGTGTCGAAGCCGTCCCGCCCGAAATAGAAGATCGGGTGGATGTTCGTCGAGAAGCCGCGAAGATCGTGCGTGTGCTGGAAGAACGGCGTGATGAACGTCGTCTCGCTGATGCCGTAGCGCTCGAAGTGGCCCCAGAAGGGGAAGAAGAGCGTGTTCGCCTCGCGCGGGCTCGTCCGCGTGTAGAGGAACGGGAAGAGGAGCTTCTGGTCGAGACCGATGTCCGGATCCCGGTACGACCAGTAGAGCGGCGTCACCATGTCGAGCTCGGTGCGGCCGCGGTGGCGCGCGTAGAGCCAGGTGACGAACGTGGACTCTCCCTGGTCGCCCTTCGCGATGAGGTAGAGCGGGTTGATGAAGAGCGAGGAGTTCCCCTTCCAGCCGTAGTGGAAGAAGGGGAGCAGCGTCGTGTGGCGCTCGTTCTCGCCCCAGCTCGAGAAATAGAGCGGCGCCACGTGGAGCGCGTCGCTCTTCTCCGTGTGACGCCGGAAGTAGGGGCCCCACACGTCCGTCCACGAGAGCTCGCGCTCGTTTTCCTTGTGATAGTGGAGGAGCGGCGGGACGAGCGTGTAGGAGCCGGCCTCGTTCTCGCCGTGGAAGTAGAGCGGGAACAGGCCGAGATCGATGTCCTTCGCCGTGCGCGTGTCGCACGAGTCGCCGCCCTTCCAGGAACAGAACGCGGGACCGACGAGGTTCAGGCCGCCGCTCTTGTCGTGATTCAGGTACGTGAGGAGCGGAGGGAGGATCGTGTAGCCGCCGCCCGGGCGCGTGCCGGTGAAGTAGAGCGGCGCGAGCCAGTTGTCCGTCGCTCCGGGCGCGCTCCGGTTCACGAACGGTCCGACGATCGTCGTCCGGCTCGTCGGGTTCCGGAGATTCCAGAACACGGGGAACAGGATGTCGTCCGAGTGCTCGGCGCTCCGCCGGTTGTAATAGACGCCGCCGAAGATCGACGCGCGGTCCGTCTTCGTCGGATCCGTGAGGCTCGGCTGGACGCGCTCGGCCCAGAGCGGGAACGCCGTCTTGAAGTGGTAGCCGCCGCTCGATTCGTCGTACCAGAGCCCGTAGAAGTGCCGGGAGGTCGTCGGACCGCGCCCGGTTTCCGGCTCGTCGACTGCGGCGTCGCTTCCGATCTTCGACTTCACGGCGTCGGAGACCTCGAGGGGCTTCGCCGGGAGCGTCGGCTCGGCGCCGGCGGGGACCACCTCGTCCGACGCGCCGGAGGCGGCGTGCGTTTCCGGTTCGTTCGACTTCTTCTTGGGCTTCTTCGAGCCGCCGGACGGAGGCGCGCCGCCGATGCCGGGGCCCATGCCGGGGCCCATGCCCGAGCCGAAACCGCCGCCCGGCCCGAACTGGGCGAGCGCCGGCGTCGCTCCGAGCATCCAAGAGAGAGCGGCGGGGATCACCGCCGCACGGAGTCCGCGGAACGGGCTCAACGGGTCCCCTCGGAGAGCACGCGCACGATTTCCTCTATCGCCGCGTCCCGGGCGAGCTCCACTTCCGTGTGCGCGCCGAGATCCTTCACCTTCACCACGCCACGGCCGAGCTCGCTCTCGCCGATGAGCACGCAGACGCGGGCGCCGAGGGAGTTCGCGCGGCGGAGCATCCCCTTCACGGACGTGCCGCGCGCGTCGACGTCCACCCGGACGCCGCGGTCACGGAGGGTCCTCGCGAGCCCGAGGGCGGCGCCGACCGGCGCGTCCCCGATCGGTGCGACGAAGCACGACGGAGCCCCCGGGATCGCCTGATCCCCCATGGCGAGCAGGACGCGCTCGAGCCCGATGGCGAAGCCGATCGCGGGCACTGCCGGGCCACCGAGATCGGCGATCATCGCGTCGTAGCGGCCCCCGCCGCCGATGGCGTTCTGCGCGCCGAGGCCGCCCGAGGCCGATTGCACCTCGAAGAGCGTGCGCGTGTAGTAGTCGAGCCCCCGGACGAGCTTCGGTTCGACGCGAAACGGGACGCCGAGCGTCTCGAGGTGCCGGAGGAGGGCGTTCCAGTGGGCGCGGTCCTCGTCGTCCAGGAGGTCCAGGATCGGCGGCGCGCCCTGGAGGAGCTCCTGATCCTTCGGGTTCTTCGAATCCAGGATGCGAAGGGCGTTGTCGTCGAGGCGCCGCTGCGACGCCTCCGAGAGCTCGGCCCGGAGCGGCAGCAGATGGGCGCGGACGGCGTCGCGGTAGCGCTCGCGTGTCCCGCGGCTCCCGAGGGAGTTCACGAGGACCTGGACGTCGGCGATACCGAGCTCCCGGAACAGCCGGTGGAGCATGTCGATCATCTCGGCGTCCGAGGCGGGCCCCGCGTCGCCGAAGATCTCGCAGCCTGCCTGGTAGAACTGCCGGTAGCGGCCCTTCTGTGGGCGCTCGGCGCGGAACATCGGGCCGAGGTAGTACCAGCGGCTCACGGGCTCCCGCGCGTGGACGGTGTGCTCCACGTAGGCGCGCGCGGCGCTCGCCGTGCCCTCGGGCCGGAGGGTGAGCGAGTCCCCGTGGTGGTCCAGCGTGAACATCTCCTTCTGGACGATGTCCGTGGTCTCACCGACGGACCGGACGAACAGCTCCGTCGGCTCGAGGAGCGGCGTCCGGACCTCCCCGTAGCCGTGGAGCTCCGCGGTCCGCCGGAACGCCGCCTCCAGCCGCTGCCAGCGCCGGACTTCCTCGGGGAGGATGTCGTTCATCCCCTTGGCGGCGCGGTACTGCATCGGAGTGGTCGAGGGCCGGGAGTCGGGCGCCGCCGGATGGGCCCGAAAGCCAGCGCGCCTGCGGGCTTATGCTCAATAGGACGGGGAGGGTCAAGCACTGGAAGCCCGGGGGGGACCGGCCCAGGTGGCGTGGGAGGCGGCCCCGGGGCCGTGGTACGAACCCGACCCTGGCGACCAGATGCGGGCACTCGGCATCGACCTCGGCAAAGTGCGCGTCGGACTCGCCCTGTCGGACGAGCTCGGGCTCATGGCTCACCCCCGGCCTTTCCTCGACGGTCGGAGCCCCCGCGGCGTCCTCGACGCCCTCGAGCGCCTGGCGCGGGAGGAGGGCGTTTCGGTCTTCATCCTGGGCCTTCCCCGGACGCTCGGCGGCGACGAAGGGCCGCCCGCCAGGCGGGCGCGGAAGTTCGCCGCGGAGCTCGGCAAGCGGACGGGACTTCCGGTGGAGCTCGTGCCCGAGTGGCTCTCGACGCGGGAGGCACGAGCTCGGCTCCACGAACAGGGCCGGGACGAGCGGGAGATCCGGTCCCGGATCGACAGCGCCTCGGCGGCGGTGCTGCTCCAGTCCTGGCTCGATGCGCGGCGAAGGCCCGACGAGTGACCGACGCTCCGGCGAAGCCCGCGCCGCGGCCGAAGCGCCGCAAGAGCTCCGGCTCGCGTCCGGGAAGGAAGCGTCCGCCCCGACGCCGCCGGGGGCCGCTCCTCACGGCGCTCGCCGGCGTCGGCGTGCTCCTCGCGGTGCTCGCCGGGTTCCTCGGACACTGGCTCGGCGCTCCGCGACGCGGAGAGGGGCGGGCGGTCTCGATCGTGTGGCCCGAAGACGGCTCGATCGGGCACGGCGTCCAGCGGCTCGTGAACGCCGGCGCGGTCGACGGCCCGGTCAGCATGCACTTCGTCCTCCTGGTCGCGAGCCCCCTGTTTCACCCCGAACCGGGCCTGCACCTCCTCTCGGACGATCTCACGCCGGCGGAGGTGATCCGGCGACTCGTCCGCCTGTCGTCCCGGGCCCACGAAAAGCTCGTGATCCCCGAGGGGCTGAACCGCTTCCAGATCGGCGAGCGACTGGAGGCGCTCCGGGTCTGCTCCACTACGTCCTTCCGGCTCGCGGGCGACGACGGGGCGCTCCTCGCGGAGCTCGGGCTCTCGGGCGCGGACTCGCCCGAGGGGTACCTCTTCCCCGCGACGTACGACCTCCTCGCCGACACCGACGCCCGGAGCGTCGTTCGCGTCCTCGCCGGGGAAGGGAAGAAGCGGATCGCCAAGCTCCGCGACCAGAACGAGGCGAAGGTGGAGGAGCTCCAGACCAAGTACGGGTTCCGCGAGCGAGACTGGGTCACCTTCGCTTCCGTCGTGCAGAAGGAAGCGGCTCGCGACGACGAGATGCCGCTCATCGCGAGCGTGTTCTGGAACCGGCTCTCCAGTTCCGAATTCAAGCCCGCGCGCTCGCTCCAGTCCGATCCCACGGCGGCGTACGGGTGCATCGTGAACCCGGCGCTCGAGTCGTGTCGCGGCTACGCGGGGCGAGTGCTGCCGGCGATGCTCCGTGACACGGAGAACCCGTACAACACGTACCGTCACCCCGGCCTGCCTCCCGGTCCGATCGCGAATCCGGGCGTCGCCGCGCTCTCGGCGGTGCTCAATCCTGCCACCACCGACTACCTCTTTTTCGTCGCATCCGGTGGCGGCCGCCACACCTTCAGTCGAACCCTGGAGGAGCACGAAACGGCGGTCCACAAGCCGCATTGAGCTCGGGCAAAAGGACCGGTGGATCCCTTCGTCGGTTCACACTACTAGCCGGCCATGAGCGACTTCGACGCCGCCGTTCGGACCATCCAGTTCCTCTCCGTGGACGCCGTGGAGAAGGCGAACTCCGGCCACCCCGGGACGCCGATGGCACTCGCCGGGATCACGGTGGAGATCTTCAGCCGTCACCTCCGCTACGCGCCGAAGGACCCGAAGTGGCCGAACCGCGATCGCTTCGTGCTCTCCTGCGGCCACGCGTCGATGCTCCTCTACTCGACGCTCCACCTCGCCGGCTACGATCTCTCCCTCGACGACCTGAAGGCGTTCCGGCAGTGGGGCTCGAAGACCGCGGGGCACCCCGAGTACGGCCACGCCGACGGCATCGAGACGACGACGGGCCCGCTCGGGCAGGGCATCGGCAACGCCGTCGGCATGGCGATCGCGAGCAAGATGCTCGCCGCCCGCTTCAACACGGACACGGAGACGCTCTTCGACTACCGCGTGTTCTGCCTCGCCTCCGACGGGGACGTGATGGAAGGCGTCAGCATGGAGGCGGCGAGCCTCGCCGGGCACCTCCGCCTCGATAACCTCGTCGTCGTCTACGACGACAACCACATCACCATCGACGGCTCGACGGAGCTCAGCTTCTCCGAGGACGTCGCGAAGCGGTACGAAGCCGCCGGCTGGGGGACCGAGCACGTGGACGGACACGATCCGGCGGCGGTTCGCGCCGCGCTCGATCGCGCCACGGCGCGGAAGGACCGTCCGTCGCTCATCGTCGCGCGCACGACGATCGCGAAGGGAGCCCCGACGAAGGCCGGGACGAGCAGCGCCCACGGGTCGCCGCTCGGCAAGGCCGAGGTGGAGGCGACGAAGAAGGCCGCCGGCTGGCCGCTCGATCCGTTCCACGTGGCCCCCGGCGCGACGGCGCCGTTCGAGGCCCGGGTGAAGGAGGTCGCGCCGATTCACGCCGCCTGGAAGAAGCTCGAGGCGGGCCTCACCGGCGACCGCGCCGCCCTCTGGAAGCGCTTCCGGGACAAGGAGCTCCCCTCGGACCTCCTCGCCGTCCTCGCCCAGGCGACGGCCCCGAGCGAGAAGGCAACGCGCGTCCTCGCGGGCGTCGCGGAGCAGAAGCTCGCGGAGCTGATGCCGGGCCTCGTCGGCGGGTCGGCGGACCTCGCGGGGTCGACGAACACGACGATCAAGGGCGCGGGGGACGTCGCTCCCGGGAAATTCGCCGGGCGGAACTTCCACTTCGGGATCCGCGAGCACGGCATGGGGGCCATCATGAACGGCCTCGCCCTCTCCGGGTTCGTGCCGTTCGGATCCACGTTCCTCATCTTCAGCGACTACTGCCGTCCGGCGATCCGTCTCTCGGCGCTCATGCACCAGCAGGTCGTCTGGGTGTTCACGCACGACAGCGTGTTCCTCGGCGAAGACGGCCCGACGCACCAGCCCATCGAGCAGCTCTGGGCGCTCCGCCTGATCCCGAATCTTCACGTCGTGCGCCCCGCGGACGCGCTCGAGTGCGCCGCGGCCTGGGCCCACGCCGCGTCCCGGAAGAACGGCCCGACGGCGTTCGCGCTCTCCCGGCAGAACCTCCCGACGCTCGAGCGTCCCGCCGGCTTCGACCCGGCGCGGATCCAGGACGGCGCGTACGTGCTGTCCGACGCGCAGAACCCGGACCTCGTCCTCATCGCATCGGGAAGCGAGGTGCACGTCGCGGTCCAGGCGAAGAAGATCCTCGAAGGGAAGGGGAAGCGCGTGCGCGTCGTCTCCGCGCCGTGCCTGGAAGCGTTCGCGGAGCTCCCGGAGAGCGCGCGAGCCGCCGTGCTCGGCAAGGACGCCCGGCGCGTCTCCATCGAGGCCGGCCGCACGCCGCCCTGGCACGGCATCCTCGGGGACGGCGGGCTCGCCATCGGCATCGACCGTTTCGGAGCGTCCGCGCCGGCAGGAAAGCTCGCGGAGGAGCTCGGATTGACGGCCGAGCGCGTCGCGGCTCAGATCCTCGCGACGTGAAGCGAAGGCCCGCCTCCGATCTCCCCATCGTGCTCGTGCCGCACCCTCACGTGCGGACGGACGCGACCGTGCTCGCAGGCAGCCCCTACGTCGCGGGCTCCAAGGTGCCGGTGAGACGGCTCTGGGGGTTCTACCGATCCGGGACGCCCGTGGACACGCTCCTCAAGCGCTACCCGCAGCTCGGGCCGGGCAAGGTCTTCGACGCGCTCGCGTTCGCCTTCGACAATCAGGAGGTCATGGAGGCGGACCTCGCGCGGGAAGCGCGCCTGCTGGACAAGGCCGAGCGAGAGCCGCGGAAGGACGCGAAGCCGGCAAGGCAGATGGATCTGCCGTTTTCTGCCGGCAAGCCCCGCTGAGGCCCTGCTCGAACGCAAGTGGACTGAGCGCGCGCTCGCGCGCGCGGTGTACCGATCCAAGATGAACGCAGTGGATCACGAGGAGCACGCGGGTGCGAGGGAACGAGGCGCGCCACGTTCCGAAAAAGAGAGCGCACCGGACGCGCACAGGTTGACGCCCGTGTCGCCCCTGGGTATCGACGATTGGTTGTGGGTGAAACGGAGGCCGCGAAGAATGCGCGAACAGAGGACCACGGGTGGTGATGGGTCAGTCGATGGAACGGCGCAAGGGAGGGACCGGGAGACGGAGCGGCTGAGCCGCCGCAACATCGTCTCGCTGGGCTCGGCAATTGCGTTGCTCGGGGCAGCGGCTCTGTCAGCGTGCGAGTCGCCACAGACATCGGAGGCGCTCGACAAGACATCGGAGCCCCTCACGAGCACCGGGGACGTCGTGACGACGATCGCGGCCCTGCGTCTCCTCACTTCGTATACGAATGGGCAGGTTGTGATCGTTGCCGGCTACTCCACGGCGTGTGACGGCGGAGGCGGGGTGTTCTACTACGACAGTTCCGAAACGCGGGCGGACGACGGAGGCACCATCTTCAAGCCGAGCAACAACAGTGGCAACGGAGCATGGAAGCGCGTAGTGCGCGGCGTCCGGATCTGAGGGAGGGCTCGTTGCGATGATCTACGCAACCGAATTCGGATGCGATCCGACCGGGCAGACTCCGTGCGCGGCACAGATGCAGCAGTTTCTCAACGCCGTCCGCGGAAAAGAGGGGCGGATTCCCCCAGGGACCTACAAGATCGAAAGCGAACTGTACTTCGGCTACGATTGCAGCGCCGGTTCGAGGCCCAGTTCGCTGGACGCCCTCGGCGGCAGGCTCATCGGAGGAGGATGCGCGAACACCGCGCTCCTCTGGGCGGGGACGACGGGCAGCACGCCTTCAGCGGTATTGCGGGTGTCGAATCCACGGTGCTACGTCGAAGGCATCAAGGTCGCGCCGCTCGGAACCAACAAGCCGGACGTTGGTCTCGTCTTCCAGGATGCCGAGCAAGCCGTCGTGAAGGATGTCTGGGTCTACAACACCGCGGAAGGAAGCTCCCTGGCCGCAAGCCAAGTGCAGGCGGGATTCCTCTGGGACACGACGTGGAAGGCCAGCAACACCACCGTCCCCACCAACGTCGACATGCGCTTGGTGGGGTGTGAAGCCGAGAGCTGCTGGCGTGGCTACTTCATGCGAACCTCGGCCAGAGCTCAGGGCGTTATGCTCGAGTGTTGCTCTGCGAAGGCGAACGGCGGCCATGGTTTCCACGTCTTTGGCACGTCCCTCGCGATGTACTTTTGCCGCGCCAAGCAGAACGGAGGTCACGCCCTCCGTGTCGGCATTTCGGGACCGGGGATCGCGATCACGTC
>DASZXK010000007.1:0-31688 GCA_035545855.1 Polyangiaceae bacterium | reverse complement strand
TGGGGGACCTGGTCCCCCGAGGCTCCTGTGGTCCTCGGGCTTCGCCCTGCGGGCCTCGGACCTCTCCCCCTGCCGCGCCTAGCGGCGCGCGCTCGCCGTGCTCGCGGGTAGCTGTGAAACGGCTGGACCAATCGCGGGAGCGACTCGCCGCCCTTCGGGCGAGCTCGACGCGACGACGTTCGGCGCCGGGGCGACTCGCCGCCCTTCGGGCGAGCTCGACGTGCTCGCGGGGTCCGCGACGCCCTCGTCGATCCCGTGAAACGGCTGGACCAATCCGTTGCCTGTCACCGGCGGCTCCCGGGGTCCTCGGGGAGATTGGTTTGTATACAAACTGTCGGCGTGAGGAGATCCCCCCATCCTTCGCTCGACGGGGAGCCTACTGGAGCAGCGCGGCCTGCTCCTCCGAGCCCTCGGCGCGAAGCGGGACGATGCGGGTGGCGCTCGGGACGTCGGGGTTCGTGGGGTCGTCGCGGACGAGCACGATGTCGGAGTCGCGAATGCGCTCCACGCGCCAGTTGATCTCGTATTCGGCGCCGCTCGCGCCGCCCTGGACGACCTCGGCGCGGCCCACGAACTGGCCGCGCACCAGGATGTGTCCCTTGCCGGTCGGGTCGATGACCAGCGCGCGCTCCGGCTGTATGCGGGTGACCAGACCCACGAGCTTCAGCTCGTCCACGGAGTACTGGTCCAGCACGACTTCCCGCTGAGACTTCACCTTGCTCCGCGCCTCCTCGGCGAAGGACTTGGCGAACGATCGGAACGGATCGCGGCTCCGCTCGCTCTCCGTGAAGTCCGTTTCCTGGAACTCGACGGCGGGCGGCGCGTCGCTCGACGCCTTCGGCTTCGCGGCGGCGGCGGCGGCGGCGGATGGCGATCCGGTCGGACCCTTCCACGTTCCGGGCTTCGAGATTTCCTCGGCGCATGCAACGCCGAGCAGGGCGGCGAGGAGGACGCTTCCGACGGCGACACGGTCCATCTCAGTGCCCCTTCCCGGGCGCGGCCGCGCGCTTGCTGTCGTCGATGGAGTGGAAGGCCGTGGCGAGTGCGCTCACCTTCAGGATCACCTCGTCGCCCTTCATCCTCGGGTCCGTCATCGAGATGTTCTCGATGTTGATGATCCGGTCCAGTTGACCGACGTTGTAGAAGAACTTCGCGAGCTGGTGGAAGCGGCCCTCGAGCTCGAGGCGCATGGGGACGCGAGCGTAGAAGACGTCCGGCGCTTCGTCGCCCGGCGTCCACGCGGAGAGGTTCACGCCGGCGACGTTCGCGACGGACTGCACGGCGGAGAGGAAGGCCGGGTACTCCGTCGTCGCGGGAAGGATCTTGTTGAGCTCACGCTGCCGCTGCTGACGATCGGCGAGCTCGGCCATGTCGAGCTGGTAGGCGTGCTGTGCCTTCTTCGCGTCGTCGAGGTCCGCCTGGAGCTGGCGCTCCTTGCCCTGCTCGGCCTTGATGTCCGTCGCGAGGTCCCCGTAGAAGACGACGAAGTACACGACGCCTGCGAGCACCATGAGGGCGGCGCCGATGCCGATCTTCGCCGGCAGGTTCAGACGGGAGAGCGCGCTCTGTCCCTTGGCCACGTCAGTACCTCGCCTTCGCTTCGAGCTGGAACTGGACGAGATCGAGGCCCGACTCGCTCGAGTGCGTCTTCTTCGCCGGGAGGAGCCGCACGTCGGTGAAGTAGCTCGAGAGCGCCATGCGCCGTGCGAGCTCGCTCACGTCCTCGCCGTCGCGAGCGAGCCCCTCGAGGCGCACCTGACGGAGGTTCTCGACGTACTTCGCGAGCCAGAGCCGGCGGGCATCCCAGCCGGGGTTGTAGACCGCGAGCGGGTTCTCGCGCCGGAGCTGATTCAGCCGCTCCGGGTCCACGCTCGGACCGCGACCGGGTGTCATCATCCGCGCCAGCTCGAGCAGCACGGCCGTCGGCCCGGTGCGGGCGCTCTGGAGCTTGGAGATCGCGTCCTCGCGCGCCCGGAGGCGTTCGAGCTGCGCTTTCACGTCCGCGTGCGCCTTGACCGAGTTCTTCGCCTGGGAGATCTGCTCTTCGAGCTCGGCGTTCTTCCGGCGCTGGGCCGTGAGCTCTTCCTTCTTGTTGCCGTGGTAGACGAAGAAGCCGACAGCCTCGAGCGCGACGAGGAGCACGACGGCGACGGCCCAGAGCTGGCTGCCCTCGGCCGTCTTCTGTGCCCGCCGCTTCTGCGGCAGGAGGTTGATCTTGATCATGGGCGCGCCTCCCTGTCCTTCCGGAGCGCGAGCCCGAGCGCGACGGAGAGCTGAGCCGCGCGCGTCTGGAGCACTCCGCGGTCGACGTCCTTGCCCTCGACGACCATGCGCTCCGTCGGCGCCCACACCTCGACCGGAACCCGGGAGCGACGCTGGATGGCCGTCGCGAGCGGAGCGAGATTCGACGAACCGCCCGTCACGTAGATCCGGGAGATCTCGCCCTCTCCGGTCGTCGCGAGGAAGAAGTCCAGGGAGCGCTGGATTTCACCCGCGATCGAGTCCGTCACCGAGTCGATCACCCGGGCCGCGGCCTCGGGCACGATTCCGGGGGCGTCCGGAGGCGCCGCGCCGCACTTGTAGGCCTCTGCCTGGTCGTACGGAATGGCGAGCTGTTTCTGGATCTCCTCCGTGATGGCGTTCCCGCCGTTCGCGATCTCGCGAGTGAACGCGGACACGCCGTTCGAGACGATGTTCAGCGAGGAGAGACTCGCGCCGACGTTGATGAGCGCGATGGTCTGGTCCTGAGGGAGCCCGCGGGACACCTCGAACAGGTTCTGGACGGTGAAGGCGTCGATGTCGCAAACGATCGGACGGAGCTTCGCGTCCCTCGCGAGCTGCGCGAAGTCGTTGATCTGATCCTTCTTCGCGGCGACGAGCAGGAGGTCCATCTGGCTCGCCTCGGGACGACGCTTCAGGACCTGGTAGTCGACCTGCACGTCCTTGATGTCGAAGGGAATGTGCTGCTCCGCTTCCCAGGAGATCTGCTCCTCGAGCTCGGCGGGCGTCATCATGGGGACGGTGATCTTGCGGATGATGACCGACTGCCCGGAGACGCTCAGCGCGACGTCCTTCTGTCGGATCTTGTTGTCCTGGAAGACCTTCTGGAGGGCCTCGATGACGCGCCCGGCGTCCATCACCTGACCGTCCACGATCGTCTGGGGCGCCAGTGGCGTGTACCCGACGCGGAGTAGCTGGAAACCCTTCCGGCTCTCCTTCAACTGACACACCTTGATGGAGCTCGACCCGATGTCGACTCCAACGAGGTTCTTGCCGTCCGCCATTTTGCGTCCGTGTCTTTCGGTGCACGCGGAGTTCGCGCGCGACCGAAAGTCTGGCATCCGCCACCCGAAACCGCCAAAAAACGCGCGGACCTAAATGCCCCCAACGGCAAGTCCACCCGATTCACGGCCCCGCGAGCACGGCGCGCGCGCCCGATGGGGTGCGGCAGGGGCGCGGTCCGAGGAATGCAGGGCGTGAGCCCGAGGACCAGACGGCGAACGGCGCCGGCGAACGGCGACGTGGGGGCGCCTCTCCACCTGGATAGTTTGTATACAAACCAAAAGTGACGAGATCACTCGATGGGTCCCGCCGATTCATCCCGCGAGGACGGCGAGCGCGCGCCGGAGTGCTTCTCCCACCTCGGCAGCGGGTTGGACCGGACCCACGGCTCTCCGAGCGGCCGGCGCATGGAAATCGGGAACGAAACGGAAAGCGCTTCGAACCGGGTCTCCCGAGACCCTCCCGACCGAGCTTCGATACGGGGACGCCGGGGCAGCGGCGGTTCGAGTCCGTTGGAGAAGAATCGATTCCGTTGACGTCCTTTCGACTCGATTTTCGCGGATTTCGGCCATCCCGGCTCGTCGGGCGTCGTTCCGGGAGGGGTGGGTCTCCGAGGACCCGGAAGGAGGGTGACGGATACCGTACCATGCTGAATTCATTGAGTTAAATGCCTGTGGCACGGCCGGTGCTTTATTGCTCGCCCGGAGGCCGAGACCATGCCCGTCGCCAAGAGCAAGACCCGAAAGCCCGCTTGTGACCGTTCCAGCGAAGAGATGACCGACGGCGCGCCCTCGTCCAGTCGCCGCGTCCGCGCCACCCGCCGGGAGACCCCCGAGGACCAGGCGCTCCTCCGCCTGTACGCACCCGTCGTGCTGCAGATCGCGGGCGGCTTCCAGCGGCGCCTTCCGCGGAACGTCCTCCGCGACGACCTGGTCGCGGCCGGCATGAGCGGGCTCTGGGACGCGATCGTGAAGCACGGCGAGGAGCGCGGCGAGGCGTTCGACTGGTACGTCCGCGTCCGCATCCGCGGCGCGATCCTCGACGAGCTCCGCGCTCAGGATTGGCTCCCGCGAAGGGCGCGCGCGGCCGCGGCTCAAGCCGCCGTCGCGACGGGCGGCGCCGCGCAGGCCGCCCCGGTCGTCCTCCGGTTCGACGACGTGAGCGACACCGAGCAGGCGCGGTGCCTGACGGCGACCGAGACTCCCACGGGCGAGCAGCACCTCGTGCTCCAGCACACCCGCAACGCGATCGCGAAGGCCGTCGAGCAGCTCCCGGAGCGCGAGCGGCACATCGTCTCGCAGCACTACTTCAAGGGCGTGAAGTTCAAGGAGCTCGGCCGGATGCTCGGCGTGAGCGAGCCGCGCATCTCCCAGCTCCATTCCCGGGCCATGGATCGCCTGAAGGGAATGCTGGCCGAAGAAGCGGCGTGACCCGAGCGCCGGCCTACTCCGCCGGGAACCGGAAGGCCCGCGGGGTCATGGGACGAGCGAGGGCGTAGAGCGCGCTCACGTCGTAGCGATTCCGGGGCGCGTCCGCCGTCCCCGCGCGCGCGACGAACGCTCCGTGGCGGGAACCGCGATCGAGCGCGACCACGCGCCGGCAGCCCGCGACGACGAGCGCCGAGGCGATGGGGTCGCTCGAGTCGTGCCGACCGACCGCGACGAGCACGCGCCCGGACGGGGTGACGCACAGCGCTCCGCGGACGCGCGTCGCGCCGCGATCCGAGGCGCGCTGGTCCACGGCGCCTTCCTCCGCGAGGAGAGGGAGCTGGACGGCCTCCTCGTCCCCCGCGAGGGGCGGGCGCTTGCCGGGCGGCTCGATCCGCGGCGTGCGACCCGGCGCGACCACCAGAGTCGCGTAGGAGGAACGCAGCTCGAGCGACGCCTCGCCGCCCCAGCCGATGCCGTACCGGAGCGTGTCCGTCGTGTGCCCGAGGCCGATGGCCGCGAGCGCTCGCTCCCCGAGCTCCGGCTCCAGGCCGACCTTCCGGGACCGCGCCCCGGCGACCGACGGCTCCTCGGCTCCCGCGCGCACGACCCAGTCGACGCGACCCGCGTCGAACGCGAAGAGCTTCACCGACAGGTCCCCGAGCGACGCCTCGCGCTCGAAGATGCCCGGCAAGAACAGCGGGGGCGGCATCGCGCCGGCGGAAGGCGCCCAGACGGCTCCGCTCGGGTCCGAGAACGTCGGCTCGCGGAGAGTCACGTAGAAGAAGTCCTTGTCCGACCCGACCAGGTACCGGCTCGGGAGCACGCTCATCTTCGAGTCTGCCAGCTCGAAGTGCCCGTCCTTCGGGTCCGGACCCTCCGCGTGCATGAACACGAACCCGCAGTGACGCGGGTTCATGTCGAGGTGAACGGCGTAGTCGCAGCCGGCTTGCTTCAGCGCACGCGCGAGGCCGTGCCCCGTGATGTCCCTTCCCCATGCGAAGTAGACGTGTCTGGACCGCGTGATGCAGAGCGCCGTTCGTTCGGTGAGCGTGCTCTCGCCGGCGACCTGATAGCCCCAGATGCTGCGGCGAGTCGGATTGACGACGTCGCCGTCGACGAGGGGGTCGAGATTCTGCCGGAGGGAGATCACCTCGGGCGGCGGAGTGGCTACGTCGGGCCACGTCCCGAAGCCGGCGCCGGCGTCGGTCACCGTGATCGTCGCGGCGCGCGCCACGGCGGGGAGGAGCACGCGGCGCTCGACCATCATGCCGTAGCCGCCGTGCTCCGCCTTGAACGCGCCGTTGAAGGCCGCGACGACTCGCGGGAGGATTTTCGGATCGCGCGGCAGCTTCCCGGTTCCCGGCGGTCCGACGAGCGGCTCGGGTTCCTCGTAGCCGCCCTCCATCCCGAGCTCGAGCTGTCGCATGTCCATCGCGACGAGGAGCACCTCCGTGTACGGACGCTCCGGGTCGGGGCGGATGTACGTCGTGTAGAAGTACGGCGTGGGCCGGGCCGCCCCGACCGCCGGAAGCTTCGGGAGATAGGGCTTTTCCACCGGGATCCACTGGCCCTCACCGGGCCGCGGAGACTCCCAGAGAGAGGGGATCGGGGCAGGCGGAAACCCGGAATCTTCCGCGGAGAACTCCCGTGGCGTGAGCACGTGGGCGACGGGCTCCTCGCCCTTCTTCGGGCGCGCGTCCCCGGACCAGGACGACAGCGCGGACACGGCGCGCTTGCCCGCGTCGCGCACGCCGAACACGAGCCGCTCGAGCCACGCGACGGGCACGGTCCCGACGACGCCGCGAACGACGTCGACCGCCCACGGCAGCGCGCTCCTTCCGCGATCGTCGCTCTGGACGACCTCGACGCCCCGGGGGACGCCGCCGGCGAGCGTCCCGCGAGGGACGTCGAGCACGACGTGCAGATCCGGATCCTCCACCTCGACGTCGAGGGACGTGTGGTGGAGCGACAGACGCGCCGCGCGCGCGGGCGTCGAAAAGACGAGATCGGTCCGCCCGATGCCGGAGAACGAGTCCGTCCGCTCGAGCGACCAGAGGCCCGAGAGCAGCCGTCCGACGACGGATCGCGGGCGGAGCGCGCTCGGCGCGCCCGAGAGGGACAGCGCCGTCACTCCCTGGACTCTGCCGAATGCCGTCGTCGCGTACGTCGCGACGTCACCCTGGACGTCGAGGCCCGCGTCGTCCCCGAGCGGGGTGGACGTCAGGTTCGTCACGCCCACGACTCGCACCGCCTGCCCCTCGGGCGTCACGCGCACCCGCGCCCGGAAGAGATCCCGTTCTCCGTTGCGGCCGGTGTGCGCGAGGAAGAGGACCCGGCGGCCGAAGATCGGGTCGAAGAGGGGGCCGCGGCTCTCCTCCCAGGCGAGCTCTCCCGGCGCGACGTCGCCGCCGGCGGCCTCCGAGAGGGCCCCGGCGAGCCCGGGGACGGTGTGCTCCGGGGGCTTCCTTCCGGCCAGGGCCGCGGAAAGCCCCAGCGCCAGCACGCCCGCTGCCAGGCGGGCGCGGGGCTTACCGTGGGTCGAGAACGCCGCCATCCGGGGGCCCCCGAACTAGTACGGGTGGTCGCTTAGCGTCCACCCCGAAGCGGCCGTATGCGCCTCTGGAAGATGACGTCGAAAGTCGACCTGCGCGCGGCGGAGGAGCCGTCGGACGGAACGCCGTCTCGCGGCTCCGCGCTCGTCGTCGACGACGACGACTGCGTGCGGAAGACGACCGCGCGGCTCCTCTCCACGACGGGCTACGCCGTGGTCGAGGCCGTCGACGGCGAGGACGCGCTCAGGAACCTCGAGGGCCGTCGATTCGACGTCGTGATTTCCGACATCTCGATGCCCGGGATGGATGGCATCCGGCTGCTGAAGGAGATCCGCGCGCGCGATCGGCACGTGCAGGTGATCCTGATGACCGGAGTTCCGACGGTGGAGACGGCGGTCTCCGCGCTCGACTTCGGCGCGTTCAAGTACCTGAGCAAGCCGTTCCAGATCGACGTGCTGGACGACGCGGTCGGACGCGCGGTGCGCCTGTCGCGGCTCGCGCGGATGGAGAGCCGAGCCGCGGCGCTCGCCGGAACCTCGCGCGAGCAGGTCGCGGACGCCCTGGGCCTCGAGGTCGCGTTCGAGCGCGCGCTCGCCTCCGCCTACCTCCTCTACCAGCCGATCGTCGACGGACGGACGGGATCGGCGTTCGGTCAAGAGGCGCTCGTCCGGAGTCGCGAACCCGGCTTCGAGACGCCCGCCGCGCTTCTCTCCGCCGCGGAGCGACTGGATCGCCTTCCGGACCTCGGTCGACTCGTGCGCCGCGCCGCGGCCGTCGATTTCGCCGGCTCCGGCGAGGGGCTCCTCTTCGTGAACCTCCACCCCGCCGATCTCACCGATCCCGAGCTCTACGCGCCGAACTCCGAGCTGCACGCGATCTCGTCGCGCGTCGTCCTCGAGATCACCGAGCGCTCCTCCATCCATCGCGTCCCGGACTCGGCCGCTCGAGTGGCGACGCTCCGCCAGTTCGGGTTCCGGGTGGCGGTCGACGACCTGGGCGCGGGCTACGCGGGGCTCTCGAGCTTCGCCCACCTGCACCCCGACTTCGTGAAGCTCGACATGTCCCTCGTGCGGGACATCCACCGCGACGACACGAAGCGTCGAATCGTAGCGGCGATGACCCAGCTCGCGAGCGAGCTCTCCATGAGCGTGATCGGCGAAGGCGTGGAAACCGAAGGGGAAGGCGAGACGCTCCGCGACCTCGGCTGCAGCTGCCTCCAGGGCTTCCTCTACTCGGAGCCGGGGCCGGCCTTCCCCGGCCACGCCTGGCCACACGGGCGCCGCGATCACTGACGAACTTGTGGGGAGCGCGGCCGACTGATAACCAGGCACGGCGCGTGGCCCAGAGTAACCTTGCCATTCGGCTGCTCACGGCGGCGATAGTGGCGCCCCTGCTGCTCACGACGCTCTTCATGGGCCCGGTGTGGGGCTGGTACGCGATCGTGTTCGTCGCGTCGCTCGTGGGGGCGTCCGAGCTGTTCGGGATGACGCACCCCGGGGATCGCGTCGCGCAGGGGGTCGGCATCGTGACGACGGGCGCGGTGTCGCTCGCCGTCTACTTCGGGAGCCGGGATCCGAGGATCCTCCTCACGACGGTCTCCGCCGTCGTCATCGTCGGCGCGCTCACGCCGCTCTGGCGACTGGGTCAGATAGAGACGGCCGCGCTCCGGATCCTCGCCGGCATGGCGGGGCCGCTCTACGTCGGCGCGCTCGTGACGACGCTCGCGCTCCTCCGGCGGGACATGAACGGCGCCGGGCCGGGCTACGTGCTCTTCACGCTGATGCTCTCGTGGCTCGCCGACACGGGGGGCTATTTCGCCGGCCGGTACTTCGGCAAGACGAAGCTCTACGAAGCCGTGAGTCCGAAGAAGACCCGCGAGGGCTTCGCGGGCTCGATCCTGGGAGCCGTCACCGGCGCCCTCCTCGCCCACTTCTGGTACCTGCCGTCCCTCCCCCTCGTGGACGGCCTCGTCCTCGCCCTCGTCGGAGGGACCCTCGGGCAGCTCGGGGATCTCGCGGAGTCGCTCCTCAAGCGCTCGACGGGCATCAAGGACTCGGGGTCGATCGTGCCGGGGCACGGCGGCATCCTGGACCGCATCGACGCGCTGCTCGTCGCGAGCCCGATCGTGTACCTCTACACGGTCTGGGCCCAGGGCGCAGGCTCGCCGCCCGGCTCCTGACCGCGCGAAATTCTCGGCCGGGGGAGGTCGCTTTCACCCCCGCTCCGGGGCGTGTAGAGATGGTGCCGTGAGCACGGGCAACGATTTCCTCGACGTCGTGCAGAGCCACCTGGACCGCGCCGCGGCGCTCGTCCGGTGCCCCGAGCACGTCCACACGATCCTTCGCCAGCCGAAGACCGAGATCATCGTCCACTTTCCGGTCCGGATGGACGACGGCCGCTACCGGCTCTTCAAGGGCTACCGCATCCAGCACTCGAACGTGCTCGGCCCCTTCAAGGGTGGCATCCGCTACCACGAGGTCACGTCGCTCGACGAGCTCAAGGCCCTCGCCGCGCTCATGACGTGGAAGTGCTCGCTCATGGGGCTCCCCTTCGGCGGCGCCAAGGGCGGCATCAAGTTCAACCCGCGAGACGTCTCGAAGACCGAGCTCGAGCGGGTCACGCGCCGCTTCTTCGCGGCGCTCGGGTCCAACGTGGGGCCGGACTACGACATCCCGGCCCCCGACGTCGGAACGAACGAGCAGATCATGGCGTGGGCGATGGACACGTACATGAACACCGTCGGCACCGTCGCCCGCCAGAACGCGATGGGCGTCGTGACGGGGAAGCCCCTCGCCAGCGGTGGAACCCCCGGACGGCAGAAGGCGACGGGGCAGGGCGTCGTCCACTGCATCCGCGAGTGGGCCGAGCGAAACGATTTCGACCTTCAGGGGAAGAAGCTCATGATCCAGGGGTACGGGAACGTCGGCGCGGCGACGGCCCTGATCCTCGGACACCTCGGCGTCTCCCTCGTCGCCGTGGGGGATCACTCCGGGTACATGTACAACCCCGAGGGGTTCAACGAGCACCGCCTCCAGGCGTTCGTGCAGGAGCACGGCGGCATCCACGGGTACCCGAACGGCGTGAAGATCACCCGGGAGGAGTTCTTCGCGACGGAGGCGGACATCTTCGTCCCCGCGGCACTGGAAAATCAGATCGGGGAAGCGGAGGCGAAGGCGCTCAAGGTGCGGCTCATGGTGGAAGGCGCGAACGGCCCGACGATGCCGGACGGGGACCGCGTCCTCGCGGAGCGCGGGATCCCGGTGATTCCGGACGTCCTCGCGAACGCCGGCGGCGTCACGGTGAGCTACTACGAGTGGGTCCAGAACCGTCGCAGCGAGAAGTGGACGCTCGACGAGGTCGAGCGCCGCCTCGAGGCGGCGATGCGGAACACGTACCAGCGCGTCGTCGAGTTCTCGAACAAGCACAAGACGGACTACCGGACCGCCTGCTACGGCGTCGCGCTCGAACGCATCACGCAGGCGTATCTCGAGCGCGGCATCTTCCCCTGAGTCGCCCGGGGCAGATGGCACACACGACGGCGCGCATCGGGGCGGTGCTCGCCCTCGGCGCGGCGGCGAGGGACGCCGCGGCGTACGAAGCCGCGGTCGACGCGCGCCTCGACGCGCAGGTCTACCAGGTGACGAGCCCGTACGGCGCGCCGATCCTCTCGCGACGCCGGTACACGGAGACGCTCGGAGTCCGCGTGGTGGACATCCAGGGAGCGCACGACCCGGGGCGCGGCGAGCTCCTCGCCGTGATGCGCCTCCGGCTCGACGCGGACTTCGGGCAGGATCCCGCGGAGCGGAACGCCCAGGCGGAGGATCGCTACGTCCCGGGCGTCTCCGAGATGCCGCTCGATCTGATGATGGCTTACGTCGAGGGCCGGAACTACGCGGGCGGGCACGTCGGGTTCCGGCTCGGACGCCAGTACGTCGTGGACCCGCTCGGGTTCTGGTCCTTCGACGGCGCGCTCGTGCGCCTGGACACGGACGCCTTCGTCGCGTTCGAGGCGTACGGCGGCTTCGAGCAGCGGGGCGGCCTGCCGCTCCTGTCCACCTCGCGCTTCGAAGGTGACGGCGTGTTCCGCGGGGACCGCCGCGGCCTCGACGGAAACTACTGGCCCGCGTATCTCTCCGAGAAGAGTCTCGCGCCCGCCTACGGATTTTCCGTCGCGAGCTCGGGCCTGTCGTTCCTCGACGCGCGGCTCACCTACCGGAAGGTCATCGATCAGGACACCGTGCTCGTCTCGCCCTACCCGGACGCCCGCGGCGAGTTCGCGACGACGAGCGAGAGCCGCACCTCGAGTGAGCGCGTCGGCGCCGCCGTCGTCGCCACCGCGAAGGACCTCGGCTCGTTCAGAGCCGACGGCGTCTACGATCTCTACTTCCAGAAGCCCACCGAGTACTCCGCGACGGCGGACGTCCGCGCCGTGAAGGACCTCTCGTTCGGGGCGGGGGCGGAGTACTTCCTCCCGACCTTCGACGGCGATTCCATCTTCAACTGGTTTTCCCACGAGGGCACGACGACGTTCACCGGCCGGGCGCGCTGGAGCGTCACCCGCCGTCTCGCGATCGGCGCGAGCGGAGGTGTGCGCCGCTTCGGCACGGACGGGCTCGGCACGCTGACGGACACGCTCGCGTCGTTCGACGCCGCGTACCGGGCGCCGGCGCTGGAGCTCGGGCTCCGCGGAACGGACGAGGAAGGCTCCCGCGGCGAGCGCCGCGGTGCGGACGTGTTCGGCCGTCGCACGTTCCAGGGCGGAACCTGGGACACGAGCGTGCGCCTCTCGCTCTACCAGTGGGCGGACGCGCTCCGCCCCGACCGGGACGCGACGAGCTTCACCTACGTGCTCGGCGGCGGCTTCAGCCCGTACCGGAAGACGCGCGTCGCCGTCGAGTTCGAGCACTCGATCAACGAGCTCGCTCCCGAGCGGTTCCGCGCCCTCGCCACGCTGGATTTCACGGTGCTCTAGATGCCGCACGCTCGCCCCGAATCCGTGTTGCTCGTGGTCGCTTGCGCGATCGCGACGCTGCTCGGCTTCTCGCCGGCCGGGGCCGAGCCCGGAGGAGCGCCGCCGCGCGCCTCGGCGAGCGCTTCCGGGGCGCCTCCGCCGCCGCCGATCGTCGAGCGGTCCGTGCTCTACCCCGCGCCGCGCGTGCCGCTTCGTTTCGACCACTCCCGGCACGCGGAACGGCTCGGCCTCTCCTGCGCGTACTGCCACACGGCGGCAGCCACGAGCCGTCGCGCCGCGGACTCGCTCCAGGCTCCGCCGGCGCGCTGCGACGCCTGCCATGGGAGCGACCACGACGATCTCGCCGCCGTGCGCCCGGGCGTCGGTCCCGCGAAGGAGTGCGCGTACTGTCACGAGGGGCACCGCCCGGAAGACGGGAACCGCGTCGCTCGCGTCGTCGTGAAGACGCCTCACCTCCGCTTCGATCACGCCGCGCATCGCGCCCGGGGCGTCCCGTGCGCGCGGTGCCACGCCGACGTGACGACAGCCCCGCTCGGCGCGGATCGGTTCCCCGCGATGGCGACGTGCCTCGAGTGCCACCGCGCGGGTGGAACCGCGGCGGGGCGCGCGACGTGCGACACGTGCCACCTCACCGAGCTGGGCCGGCTCGTGACGCACTTCCCGGAAGGAGACCTGAAACCACTCGCCTGGATGCACGACGCCGAGCACGGTCCGGATTTCATCCTCCGCCACCGGACGGTCGCTGCGGCGGACAGCGCGTTTTGCGCCACGTGTCACTCGGAGCGCGACTGCACGGACTGCCACGACGGCCGCGTGCGTCCCCGGTCCGTTCACCCGAACGACTGGCTCGGGCTGCACCCGGTCGCCGCGAGGCAAAACGACCCGCCGTGCACGAGCTGTCACCGCGAGCAGTCCTTCTGCCTGTCGTGCCACCAGCGCGTCGGGCTCGCGTTCTCGTCGCCCACGGGGGCGGCCGCCGAGCGCGGGCGCTTTCACCCGCCGAAGGCGGTGTGGACGGACGCGCCCCGGACCCCTCAGCACCACTCCTGGGAGGCGGAACGGAACGTCGCCGCGTGCGTCTCGTGTCACACGGAGCGCGACTGCGCGCTCTGTCACGCGACCGCGACCAGAGGCGGGCGGGGTGGGCTCTCTCCGCACCCCGCCGGGTTCGAATCGAGCTGCCGGACGGCCCTCGCGAAGAACGGGCGGCCCTGCCTCTATTGCCACGACGAAGCCGACGGGAGCCTCGCCCGATGCCGCTAGGCAGAAAAGACGCTCGACTCGCCGGCGTGTCCGGGCCTCGTGGTGCGCGCTCCGAGGCCGAAAAATCGGCAAAACTGGGCCCAATGTTCTTGCACCGGAGTTGGACCGGTGGGTATAGCGGTGGGCCACTGCGGGCCCCCCGGCCAGCAGCCAAGGAGGCCTCGCGTGAAGGAGCTGGTCCGCTATCTACTCGACAACATGTACTTGGATTTCCAGGGCGAAATCTCCGTCGAGAAGGTCCGGGAGTTCCTCAGGGAGGACGACACCCGGGAGGCCCGGAAGCTCCTCGCGAAGATCATCGAAGAGAAGGGTGTGGACGACCTCCTCATCACGCTCGCCGACTGCCTGAAAGAGCACCTTCGCACGGGCATTTCGGACGACAAGGTCCGCGAGCAGCTCCAGCTCTACTCGGAAAGCTGATCCTCCTCGGGGCGGCGCTGCCGGGCTGCGATCTCGGCACACCGGCGCCTCGGGACGAAAACCGACCTCCGCTCCACGTCCTGTCCACGTACCCGACGGACGGCGAGGGCACGGAGTGCGCCCCGTCCGACCCGGACGACTGCGGCGTCCCTCGAAACGCGGGGATCGAGATCCGCTTCGATCGGTTCCTCCTGCCGAAATCCGCGGTGCGGCAGTCGCTCCGCGTCTACTCGGGCGACCCGTCGCTCGCGATCTTCCTCCAGCCCGACTACGACGTCGTCGAGCGGGTCGTCACCTTTCGACTCGCCGACGGCGGAATCCTCGACCCAGGGCTCCTCTACCACGTCGATCTGTTCGAGCCGGAAGCGGACGACGGCGCGGGATTTCTGGCATTCGACGGGGCTCCGCTCGAACGCGGGGACGCGCCGCTGCACTTCAGCTTCCGGACGGCGAGGGCCGTCCCCGCGGCGCCGCCGACGCGGAAGACTCCCACGTGTGACGACACCCTCGCCGTGTTCGCCGACGCCTGCTCCGCCTGCCACGCGGGCACTGCGGCGTTCATGGGCCTCCGCCTCGAGTCAGGGAGCGACCTCCGGGAGACGGCCATCTCGCACGTGGCGCGCGAGACGGAAGGTCCGCGTGCTGGAACACCGCTCGTGGATCCCGCGAGGTTCGGCGTGGGCATGCCGCTCGTGGACCCCGGGAGTCCAGCGTCGAGCTACCTCGTGTACAAGCTCCTCGCGAAGGCCGAAAACTTCGGGTCCGACTGCTCCACCATCCATCGCGCGGCGTTGCCCCCGGGGGTCTGCCCGCTCGCGACGGACGGCGAGCGCGGCCGCCTCGGAGACTGGTTCGTGCGCCTCGCGCCGATGCCGGAAAACGGCGCGCTCCTGGGCGGGCTCGACGACCTCCGCACCGTGGTCGGGTACATCCGGGCGGGGGCGAGTACCTCCTCCTGCTCCCCGTGAGCCGTTCCGGAGCGCTCCGGACACCAGGGTACGGGCTGCCACCTGGGTTGACAGGGGGCGGGCTACCTAGGAGATTTACGCAGTGAGGATCGCGGCGGCCGTGCCACCCGAGTTGCCCCTCCGGTTCGAAGTCGGTTCACCGGTCGGAACCGGGGGGAGCTCGACCGTGTACCGGGCGACGCTCCTCGACGGCACTCCGGTTGCCCTCAAGGTGGGTCACGGCGACGGCGAAGCCGCACGCCTCGCCGACGAGGCCGAGCTCCTCGCGCTCTGCCGGTCGCCGTCGCTGCCCCGGGTTCTCGACGCGGGTCGAACGCGGCCGGGCATCGCCGGCGTCCCTCCGGGGCGCCCCTATCTCGTCCTCTCCTGGGTGGAGGGCCGCGCGCTCGCGCCGAGGGTGCTCTCGCCCGCCGAGCGTCCGGCGCTGCTCCTCGCCGTCGCACGGGACGTGGGCGACGCGCTCGCGAGCCTCCACGAGCTCGGCTTTTCGCACGGCGACGTGAAACCCGACAACGTCGTGGTCTCCGGCGAAGGTCCGCCCCGGGCGTACCTGGTGGATCTCGGCCTCGCGGGCGCGGCGGATCAGGCCATCGCTCGCGGCGGGACGCTCCGGTACCTCGCACCCGAACACGCCTCCGGAGCGAGCGACGCGAGGGCGCGCGATCTGTTCGCGTTCGGGCTCCTCCTCGCCGAGCTCGAGCGCGAAGAGGTCGCCACGAGCGATCGTCCGACGGACGTCGCGCGGCGTGGCGACGGGTCCCCGTTCACGACGGTGATCCGGGCGCTCCTCTCGACGGCGCCGTCCGCACGTCCGAGTGCGTCGTGGGTGGCGTCCCGAGCCCGGGACCTGCTCGCGGCGGAAGAGAGCGTCGAAGCACGCCGCGCGCACGGCGAGGATCGGGTCGCGCGCGCGTACCTCCGGACGCGACGCGAGGAGCTCCTCCGCGCCGCCTGCGGGAGAGTGGAGCTCGACGTCGAGGGAACGGCGCGGGCCTGGCTCGAGCCGATCCTCGGCGTCCTTTCCCGAGCCAGCGAGCTTCGCGGCGCGCCCCGGGCCTCGACGCCGGCGGCGCGGGTCGTGTCGGATCTCCGCGGCCTCGAGCGCGCCCGATTCCTGACGGCGCTGATCGGCGCGAGCGCCGCGACGTTCGGCGACGTCGGTCCGGACTCCGACGCGGACCTCGTCGATCGGCTCGTGTCCCTGTCCCTCGGGAGAGACGTACGCGCGCTCGTCCCGACGGACCTCGCGGCCGGCGCCGATTCGCTCGCGGACGCGCCGCTCGGCGAGGATCCCGTTTCGCTCGCGATCCTCCTCGGGGCCCCGGCGCCGTCCGCCGCCGCGCTCGACGCGGGAGAGCGCCTCTGCTTCTCGGGACGCGCGCCGGAGGCCCTGCTGCTCGCGACGGCCCGCTCCCTCAGGCTCGCGGGCTGGATCGCGCGCGCGAACGCGGTCCTCTCGCTGTCGGATTCCGTGGACGCGCTCGTCGAACGAGCCGAGTGTGCCCGCCGAAGCGGGGATGCCCCGTCCGCGATCGCGATCGCGACCGAGGCGAGCGCCCGCGGCGTCTCGGGGCAGGCGAAGGGGCGCTTGCTCGCGACGCTGGCGCGCATCGAGGTCGATCGCGGCGCGGCGGACGCGGCGGCGCGGATCCTCGCCACCGCGCCTTCGACACCGGCCGTGGCGGAGACCCGGGCCCTCGTCGCGCTCCGCGGAGGCCGCCTGCCGGAAGCGCGGCGGCTCGCAGAGGACGGCCTCCGCGGCGCCCACACGGACGAAGAGCGAGCGCGACTGGCCGCCGTGCTCGGGAACGTGGCGCACGCCGAGGGAAACGCGGAGGCGGCGCTCACCTCGTTCCTCAGAGCCGTGGATCACGCGACCCGCGCGGGCGCGGTGGTCGAGGAGGCGACGTACCTCACCGGCGTGGCTGCCTCGGGGTTCGACTCCGGCGAGCTCTCTCGGGCGCTCGACGCCTCGACGCGCGCGACGCTCCTCTTCGAGCACCTCGGACGCGCGGACGACGCGGCGCGGGCGCTGCTCACGCGCGCCGCGGCTCTCGCCGCCGCGGGCGCGACCACCCTCGCCCTCGACGCCGCGCGAGACGCCCTCGCCCGAGCGAGGAAGGCGGGCGACGCGCGGTGCCGCGCGTACTGTCACCTGCTCCAGGCCGACGTCCTGCCGGAGACGGATCCGGACGGAATCGAACATGCCCGGCGGGCGGCGACGCTCCTCGGCGCGGACCTTCCGGAAGATCGCCTGCGGACCTCGGCACGCCTCCTCGCTCGCGGCGCCGACGTCCCCGTCGCGGAGCTCGACGCCCTCGCCGATTCGCCCGAGATCGCGGCCCCCGCGCGGCTCGAGTGGTGGAGCGTGCGGGCTCGGCTGTGCGCGCGCGAACGAAGCCCGGTTCGCGCCGACCGCGTGCTCGCCGCCCTCGCGGCGCTCTCGCTCGTACCCTGCCCGGAAAACCTCCGCGGAGAGGCGCTCGCCGCGGGCGCGACGCTCGCGGCGCGGATCGGGGACGGAGACGCCGCGCGTCGTTTCTCGACGGCGAGCGTGGACGCCGCGACGCGCCTGCTCCGCGGCGCGCCGCCCGAGCTCCGGACGAACGTCGCCGCCCTCCCCTGGATCGCCGAGCGCGGCGCGCCGAGAGACACGGGCATCCTCCCCGAGCAGCTCGGCGACGTGGAAGCGCTCGTCCGCGCGCTCGGCACGCGGGATCGGCTGCGCCCGCTCCTCGACCAGGTCCTCGACGCGCTCGTGCTCTGGACGGGCGTCGAGCGCGGGCTCCTGCTCCTCCGCGCCCCCGGCGATCGCCTCGTGCCGCGCGCCGCGCGGAACATCGCCCGGCAGGACCTCCACGGGGTCCAGCTATCGCTCTCGCGATCGCTCGCCGAGCGGGCGCTCGCGAGCGGAGAACCGGTCGTCGCGGTGGACGCCACGGGAGAGCTCCCGGAGATGGTCGCGAGCGTCCACGCTCTGAAGCTCCGGAGCGTCCTCGCCGTGCCGCTGGTCGCGCGGGGCGAACCGCTCGGGGTCGTCTACCTGGACGACCGCGTGCGCCGCGGGGCCTTCGGTCCGGGCGAGCTCGCCTGGGTCCGGCTCGTCGCGACGCTCGCCGCCGTCGCGATCGCCGAAGCGCGCGATCAGCTCGCGCTCCGTCGAGCGGCGCGCCGGGCGCGGCGCGCGGAAGCCCGGGTCGCGAGCTTGCTCTCGAAGAAGGAGGCGGAGCTCGGCGTCGCCGCCCGGGAGCTCGCGAAGGCGCGCGGAGAGCGGGCCACCCGCTACGCCTACGACGGGATCCTCGGCGAGAGCGAACCGGTCCGGACGTTGCTCCGGCTCGTGGACCGCGTGACGGACTCGGACGTCCCCGTGCTCGTCGTCGGCGAATCGGGGAGCGGCAAGGAGCTCGTCGCGCGGGCCATCCACGAGAACGGCCGTCGCGGCGAGGGGCCGTTCGTCAGCGAGAACTGCGGCGCGATCCCGGAGACCCTGCTTGAGACGACGCTCTTCGGGCACGTGCGCGGCGCGTTCACCGGCGCGAATCGGCCGCACGCCGGGCTCTTCGAGGTGGCGAGCGGCGGCACCCTGTTCCTCGACGAGATCGGCGAGATGAGCCTCGGGATGCAGACGAAGCTGCTCCGGGTGCTGGAAGACGGCGAGGTCCGTCCCGTCGGCTCGGAGCGGCCACGGAAGGTGGACGTCCGCGTCGTCGCGGCGACCCACCGCGATCTCGCCAAGATGGTCGACGCGGGCACGTTCCGGCGGGACCTCTTCTATCGCCTGAACGTGATCGCCCTCGAGGTGCCTCCCCTCCGCACCCGCCCGGGGGACGTGGAGCTCCTCGCGAAGCACTTCATCCAGGTTCACGCGGGGGCACGGAACATCCGGCTGTCCCGCGCCGCGCTGGACGTCCTCGCGACGTATTCCTGGCCCGGAAACGTCCGCCAGCTGGAAAACGAGATCCGCCGAGCGCTCGTGCTCGCGGACGGACTGATCCAGCCGGAGCACCTCTCCGCGGAGGTCCGCTCCGGAGCGCGGGCCGAGCACGAAAGGGAGGACGGACTGAACCTCCGGAAGCGAGTCGACGCCCTGGAAGCCGCCCTGGTCCGGACGGCGCTCGAGCGCACTCGGGGGAACCAGACGCGGGCGGCAGAGCTCCTCGGCCTCTCGCGATTCGGCCTCCAGAAGATGATCCGGAGGCTCGACATCGAGCTCCCCGCATCTGCTATACGCGACGATGGATGAGCGCTGACGGGCGAGCGAAACGAGCCGCGGAGCCCCGACCCGTCCTGAAATGGGCCGGCGGCAAGTCGCGCTCGCTCCCCCACATCCTCCGCGAGCTGCCCGAGAAGATCGGAACCTACTACGAGCCCTTCATGGGGGGCGCCGCGGTCTTCTTCGCGCTCGCGTCGCAGAAGCGGTTCAAGAACGCCGTGCTCTCGGATCGGAACCCGGCGCTCGTGAACGTGTACTCGGCGATCAAGAAGGACGTGGAGTCCGTCATCCGTGCGCTCGCCGAGCACCGCTACGACCGAGACGAGTACTACCGCATCCGCGCGATCGCCCCCGAAACGCTCGATCCATTCCAGCAGGCGGCGCGGCTCATCTACCTGAACAAGACGGGATACAACGGCCTCTACCGGGTGAACAGCAAGGGGCAGTTCAACGTCCCGTTCGGCCGGTACAAGTCCCCGCGCATCTGCGACGAGGACGCCCTTCGAGCGGCCGCTCGCGTGCTCCGGGGAGTACGCCTCCACGTCGCGGACTTCGAGAACGCGGCGCACGAAGCGGAGCGAGGCGACGCGGTCTACTTCGATCCGCCGTACGTCCCCGTGTCCAAGACGGCGAGCTTCACCGCGTATCACGACTCCGAGTTCGGCCGAGCCGGGCACGAGCGCCTCGCCGCGGCCTTCGACCGTCTCGCGAAGCGCGGGGTCGCGGTGGTCCTCTCGAACTCGGACACCACCCTCACCCGGAGGCTCTTCTCCCGGTGGGAGCCGAAGCAGGTGCCCGTCACGCGCCCCATCAACTCCAAGGGGAGCGCCCGGGGCACCGTGTACGAGATCCTCGTCGCTCACCGCCCGCGCCGATGAGACGAACCGCCCTGCTCCTCTGTCTGCTCGCGGTCTCCTGTCGGAAGCCGGAGCGAGAGGCGCCGCGGAATGAAGCCCCGGCGTCGGCCGGAAGCGCCGCGCGTGCGCCGAGCGGCGCGCCGTCCGCGTCGCCTGCTCCCACCGCCGCACCGGGGGCGAAGCCCGGGCTCTCGGAGGTGACCTGGCACTGGGACGACACGCCGCTCGGGCCGTCGGACGTCGTCGTGCTCGTTCCCGACGGCGCGACGCGAGACGCTCCGCTCCCGGTCCTCGTGGCGTTCCACGGTCGGGGCGAGTCGCTGAAGGGGCCGAAGCTCGGCGCCCGCGGGTGGCGGGACGACTACGCGCTCGATACGACCGTCCGGAGGCTCTCCTCGCCGCCCCTCACCGAGGGAGACTTCCTCGGCTTCGTGACGGAGGAGCGCCTCGCGAAGCTGAACGCCGGTCTCCGCGCGCGCCCGTACCGCGGAATGATCGTCGTCTGTCCGTTTCTTCCCGACGCGCTTCACGGAGAGCGCACCACGGAAGAAGGCCGCTTGCTCGCCCGCTTCGTGGTGGAGACGGTGCTCCCGCGCGTCTACCGGGAGACGCCGGCGACGGGGACGCCCGCGTCCACGGGCGTGGACGGCGTGAGCCTCGGAGGCCGCGCCGCGTTGCTCGTCGGCTTTTCGCGGCCCGAAGCGTTCGGCGTCGTCGCGGCGCTCCAGCCGGCGATCGACGCCGAGGAGACGACCCTCTTCGCGGACCTCGGGAAGCGGGCCCGCGAGAAGAACCCGACGCTCACGCTCCGTCTGGTGACGAGCAACGGCGACTACTTCCTCGAACCGACGCTCGCGCTCGCCCGCGCGCTCGACACGCGAGGCATCCGCGTCACGACGGACGTCGTCACGGGCCCGCACAGTTACGAATGGAACCGCGGTCCCGGCGGCTACGAGATGCTCTCGTTCCACGACCGCGCGCTACGGGGCGAGCCGCCGCTCTGAACGAGCACCGGAGGCGCGCGGCCGGGAGCGGGGCGCCTCGACCCTTCGACGCGCTCAGCGCGCCACGGACTTGCAGCCGTAGAGCACCTGGACGCTCTCGGCGCCCTCGGCCTCGACCTTGGCGCACGTCGAGCCGAGGAGCGCGATCGTGGGCGGGCTGGTGGAGGTGTCCACGTTCCAGCCGTCCGCGCCCTTCGGAACCCGATCGCCGTCCACGAGGACGTTCAGCTTGTTGATGTCGGGGGGGTTCTCCTCGAGCGCGAGCCGGCAGGTCGTCACGAGGTTCTTCGTGATGCTGCCGAGCACGGTCGCGAGGCCCTGGGTGCCGCCCGCGGCGTCGACCGCGAAGTATTTCGGCGGGCCGTTCGGGTTCTCCTCGCCGCCCGCGACGGCGAATTCGTCGAGGGACGAGCCGTAGATCTCCGCCCCCGGGATGCCGACGACGAAGGTCTTCACGCCCTTCGCGGCGAGGGCCGAAACCTGCGCCTTCGTTCCCGCCGCGTCGAGGCATCGAGCCTTCGCGGCCGCGCCGCCGAACTGCGGGTCGCAGCAGTTCCCGTTCGAGGGAAGCGGGCACTCGCCGTCGAGGTTCGTGGTGCACTCCGCGGCGGTGCACGTCAGGCCCTCGTCGCAGTCCGGGCCGCCGTCCGTCGCGAGCAGCACGTAGCGGTCGCCGACGAGCGATTTCCCCGCGCCCGTCGTGAAGTAGTCGAGCGCGCGCGACAGCGCGAGCGCCGTCGGAGTGCCGCCGCCCGGGCCGCCGAGGTCGAGCGCGGTCGTGATCTTCCCGACGGCGGTCTTCCCCGCCTCGACCGGGATCTGGATGCCCGGGGCGTCCGGCATTTCGCAGCAGTTGTCGGTGCAGTCGACGGCGATCGGCGCTTTCGGATCCTTGGGATACGGGTAGAGCTCCAATCCGAACGAGAGATCGTTCTGGACGGCGGCGAGCGTCGTCCCGAGGGCGCTCTTCAGCGCCGACCACTTGTCCGTCGAAAATCCGGTCGGCTCGTCCTGCATGCTGCCGGATTCGTCGATGACGAGCAGAACGTTCACCGGCTTCGGCTTCGCGACGACCGACGATTCCCCGCACGAGGCGTCCTCCTTGATGAGCGGCGGCTGGGCGTCGTGGATGAAACCGCCGTCGAAACCGGGGAAGTAGGCGCCCCCGGTGTTGTCGAGCCCGCCGTCGACGCCGCCCGTTCCCTGGAGGTGGACTTTGCCGGTGTCCTTCGAGGAGCTGCACGCCGAAAATGCGGCGAGGACGCCGACGGCTGCGGCGACGGGAAGGCCGGCGCCGAGGGCGCGCCCGCGACGAGGCGAAACGGGATGCTTTCGTTCCATGCTGAAGGCCTCTTCCGGGTTCACTTGATGGGGAACACGCATTTCCCGCTGGTGCACGGGACGCCGCTGCAGCAATCCGCCGTCTGCGTGCAGTTCTGCCCGTAGAGCGAGCAGGCCCCGCCGGTGCCCGGCGTCCCGCCCGCGGAGGTGGTTCCACCCGCCCCGCCGGTGTTCGCCGTTCCGCCCACCCCGCCGGTGTTCGCCGTCCCGCCCGCCCCGCCGGTGTTCGCGGCGCCGCCGGTCCCGGGCGAGCCCCCCGAGCCCGGAGGCGGATTCGTCTGCGTGCTGCACGTGCCGACGGTGGAGCCGATCGGCGTGATGCAGCTCGAGCCGGAGCAGCAATCGGCGTTCACGGTGCACGGACCGGCCGAGGGCACGCACGTCGTCGTGCCGCCGTCGGGCGGCGTGTAGCAGCGGAGCTGGCCCGCGCCGTCGGGCACGCAGGGGAGGCCCGCGCAGCAGTCCGCGGCCGAGGCGCACGTCTCACCGGAGTTCCGGCATGCGGTGCCGCCGTCCGGCAGCGCGAACCCGTTGCAGCGCGGGACGCCGAGCCCGTCGAGCTGGCAGACACCGGAGTTGCCCGGCGCCGCGCAGCAGTCGTTCCGCGAGGACGAGCCGCCGCAGACGTAGTCCTTGAAGTGGCAGACGTCGCCCTGGGGATTGCAGCCCGTTGGGTTCCGGCAAATGCCCACCGCCGCACCCGGCGACTTCTGACAAGTGACGTTGCCGTCTCCGGGGAGCCCGGTTCCGGCCGCGCCGCAGCAGTCGCCGTCCGTTCGGCAGAGGTCGCCGTTCACGTGGCAGCCGGTCGCGGGCTGGCAGATGAAGACGCCCGTGGGGCCATAGGGGGCGCAGAGCCGGCTGCAACACTCGCCGCAGCCGTTGCAGAGCGTGCCGTCCTGACCGCCGTTGCAGTTCGTGGAGCCCGAAGGCGGCGCCGAGCACGTCCCGACCGTCTTCCCGTTCGGGATGACGCAGTTCGCCGAGCAGCAATCCGCGGACTTCGAGCACACGTCTCCGGACTGAATGCAGTAGCTCGAACCGAGCTGGCACCTTCCGCCGTTGCAGAGCCCGGAGCAGCAATCGCTGCCGTTCGCGCACGTGTTTCCCGCCGTCTTGCAGGCGGTGGTCAGCGCGACGCACTTGCCGGACGTGCACGTCCCGCTGCAGCACTGGCCGTTCGACGCGCAGGTCTGTCCGTCCGAGATGCACGCGGCGGCCGCGCACTTTCCGGAGACGCACGAGAGCGTGCAGCAGTCCGTCTGCGCGGTGCAGGACGCGCCCGCCGCGGCACAGGCGCCGACGCTCGTCGCGCAGGTGTTGTTCGTCGCGTCGCAGAGCTGCGAGCAGCAGTCGGCGCCCGTCTCGCAGAGTCCGCCGAACGGGTGACACGTCGGGGGAGAGACGATGGGGCCGCCGCCCGAGCCGGCCGCGCCGCCTCCGGTGCCGCCGGTGCCGCCACCCGTGCCGCCGTTCGCGACGGAGCCGTCCGGACCGACCGACCCGTCCGGACCGCCGCTGTTGCCGGTCCCGCCGTTCGCGATTCCGCCATTGCCGGTGCCACCGGCGCTGGCGCCGCCGTTCGAGGTGCTCCCGGACGCGCCCGCGCTACCCCCGCCGTTCGAGCCCGACGCGGCCGCGCTTCCGTCGACGCCACCGTCCGGGTGCGAAGCGCCGGTCCCGAGACCGGTCGAATCCGAGCCGCCGCAGGCGACCACGAGCATTCCGAAAACCACACTCCGAACGGCAAAACTCCAGCGATTCATGGGAACCTCGCGATGGAAAGGCGGCGCCCCTCGGCGCCGGGCCCTCGTTGGAGGCCGCTCCCCCCGGAAATTTATGAACCGTCGAAAGGCGTTCCTACCGAAACGCCGAGGCGGCGCCCATGTCGGTCCCCTCCCCGAACGAGCCGCCCCCCTCTCTCAGACGGCGAACCTCGGATCCGTTCATGAAATCATCGGGGCGGACTGACACAGCACCCGGTGACGCAGGCCTGTCCCGGGGCGCAATCCGGAAGGCATCCCCCGCAGGGATCTCCTCGGAGACAGACGGGAACGGGGCAGGCCGAATCCCCGCACGTCGGCGGAAGGTCGGGCTTTCCGACGCACCGCTCGCATTCGTCGCAGGGATTCGTACACGCGGGGACCTGGGTGCACGGGTGGCACTTCGTCGGATCGGCGACGTGCGCGAGATCGCACGTCGGAGTCCCCGTCGGGTCCGTGGAGCCGAGCCAGACGGTGTGCCCCTGGATCTCGCAGCACCCGAAGCAGTCGCACCCGTTCGGCGTGAGCGGGCCGCAGACCTCCGCGCAACTCGGGTCCTGGGTGGACAGGGCGGTCGCGCACGTCGTGCCCTTCGAGAGCCGCGTCTTGGGATCGTATGCGCATCTGTCGCCCGAGGGGTAGTAGTCCGGTGGAACCTCGAGGACGTCGCAGGCGCGGGACCATTCGCAGCCGTCGTTCCCGCCGCCGCTGTCCTGGTCGAAGTAGCAGTCTTCCGTGCACGTCGTGTGGTTCTGCCCGGGGATCGAACCGAAGAACGTGTCCTCCGCGTTGTGGCAGGGCCCGAGACAGTCCGGATCTTCCATGTCGACGAGCGAATCTCCGTCGTTGTCTTGACAGTCCCCGCAGGCATACAGGTGGCCCTGACAGCGAACCGGCACGCAGGCGTGAGTCGCTCCGTCAGTCCGGGTCGATGCGTCCGCCACCGGCGCCGTTCCGGAGTCGATCGGGCTCGCGGTGAGCCGGAAGTCCGAACCGATCCGTTCGTCCTGGCTGCAGGAGGTCGCGAGGCCGATCCCGATCGCCATGAGCGTCAGGACCCGACCGAGCCCGAGGAGCGTCATCGCTCGCCGAGGATGCTCTGGATCTTCGCGCGATAGGCAGATTTCGGATGGGCGGCGAGGAACCGCTCTCCGCGCTCACGCGAGGCCGCCGTCCGACCGAGCTTCGCGAGAGCCTCCACCGCGATGACTTCCCGCTCCTGACCGAGTGTTCCACCCGGATAGGCCCGGGCGTGCTGTTCGGCGAGCGAGAGCGCCTTGGCCGGGTCGGAACCGAGCGCGGCCTGCGCCGCCCCGAGGAGCTCGGCCTCCGAGGGCGCGGCGGCCGCGTGCTTCGGCGCGGAAACGACCGGGGTATTCACCGCAGGCGCGGGTTCGGGGCTCGCGCTCTCCGCGGGGAGCGCGGGAGGCGCAGCGGGAGCGACCGGCGGTTTCGGTGCCTCTCTCTCGACCGGCGCCGCGATGCGCGTCTGCGGAGGCGACGGTGGCGCCTCGCGCGTCGCGAGATACGCGCCCCCCGCGGCGGTCGTGACGCCCACGGCGATCGCGACTTTGACCAGCCCGGGGAGGGACGCCTTCGCGGCCGTCGCGCCGCCCACCGCGCCGGTGCCGAGCGTGGGGGCGAGCGCGGCGGAGAGCGCCTGGAGCTGTGCTTCCGTCGCGACGTCGGCGCGTGACTCGGAGAGGAGCTCGCGAAGCCTCGGAGAGGCAGACGATGTCGGATCGATCAGGCGCGGAGGGTCCTCGGGATCGATCATTTCTTCCCGCCTCCTTCCCGTTCGAGCGCTTGCTCCACGAGCTCGCGAGCGGCGTGCAGGCGAGAATAGGCCGTCTGCAGGGGACAACCGAGGACTTCGGCGACCTCGCGCATCGTCATGCCCTCGATCTCGTAGAGGACGAAGACGTCCCGCTTGTCCTCGTCGAGAGCCCCGAGGGCGAAGAGGAGCGTCGAGCGAGCCTCGACGCGGGGCCCGGCGGACTCCACCGCCCGCGGGCGCTCTTCAGCGAAGTCCGTGACGACTTCCCGCCGGACGTACGCGCGCCGGCGGTGATCCGACGCGGCGCGCTGACAGATCTTGTAGAGCCAGGTCCGGATCGACGACCTTCCCTCGAACCCGTCGATCTTCCGGTGGACGGTGACGAACACTTCCTGGCAGACGTCCGGCACGTCCGCTTCCCGGACGCCCATGTAGCGCAACACGCGGAAAACATAGGGGGCGTGTTCATCGAAGACCTGCCGGGAGGAGTAGCGCTTCCGACTCATGTTCGGGGTCGGAGCGCCGGCGAATTATGACCCGACGGTCGCCTCCTCGCTGTTCGGAAGCTACTCACCACGGAAACAGGATCCCGGCTTCTGCCCCGACGGCGACGGCCGACATACCGTGTGCGACCCCGGTGCCTCCGGAGGCCTCCGTGAAGACGAAGCGATAGCGGACGACGGGGAGCTCGGCACGGAGGCCCAAGCGTAGTCCAAACGCGGGGGCGACGAGGAACCGCGCCCCGACCCCCATTCCGAGCGAGGAGATCGGCTCGGTGACTCGCTCGGAGGTGAAGAACCCGAACCCCGACGCGCGAACCTGGCCCACCCGCTCGGAGGCGCAGCCGTGCACGCCGAAGCGCGCGCTCCGGTAGGCGAGCGGGCAGAGGAGAACCTCGGCGCTCCACGCCGAGAAGTGGACCCCGCGCCCCGCCGCTTCGTCGTGGTCCGCGGGGAGGAACCAGGAGCCCGCCACCTCGATGCGGGAGAAATGCGCCGGCTCGACGACGACGCCGCCCTTCACGGCCGTCGCGGGGCCGGGGAACACGCCGGCGAGCGCCTCGACGCCGGCCCACGTCTCGAACCGGGTCTTCGCGCGCGGCGCGAACGTGTCCTCCGGGATCGCGATGGGCGTCTCGGATGCCGGCGGAGGAGGTGCGGCGCGCGGCGCGGCCTCGGCCTCGACGCGGCGCTCTTCCTCGATGCGCCGGCGTGAGACGTCCAGCATGAGCCCCGCGGCGAGCGCGAGCGAGTCGTCGAGCGACGAGCACTCCTTCGACGCCGTCGTGAGCTCTCGCGTCCCGAGGTTCTCGCCGCCGCGGCGCGAGAGATCGATCGTCGCCGCGAAGCCGCCGCGCTCCCGTGGAGCGAGCCGGGCGGACAGGACGATGTCGGCGTCGTCCGAGTCGACGAACACGTCTCGTCCCCATCGCTGGTTCACCGCCGCGGAGAGAGACGCCGAGTCGACGCAGGTCTCGGCGCCGGGCGCGCGCTCGAGGACGAGCCGCGCCGTGACCGGACGCGGTTCGGCGCCCGCCGCGGTCGCGGGGCCGAGCGCGCCGAGCAGCGCGCCGGCGCGCCAGGTGCGGTTCGACGGAAATCTCATCGGCGGAAGGAAGCAAAAACCCGGGGCATCGTACCTCGCGGGCCGGCCCCCCTTCCATGTTCGGGAGCCGGGGTTGTGCCCGCGGCCGGACTCGCCTTAGCGTCGCTCCCGCCCGGCGATGACCCGAGAGGAGCTCGTATCCGAGGTCGAGAGTCTCCGGTCCGCGTGGGCCCTCGGCGACCCGAGAGACCCCGACCTGAGATCGTCCTGCGGGGCGCGGCTCGAGCGCCTGCGCGATCTCTATCGGACGCAACCGGGGACGTTCCGGGCCGATGAAGTGCTCGTGCTTCGCGAGGTCGGCAACGCGCTCAAACGTCCCGCCCCCAGGGCAGAGGTCCCGCGAGAGGCGCTCCTCCGGGAGCTGAAGAGAACTTTCGGGTACGACGCCTTCCGGACCGGGCAGGAGCCCATCATCGAGGCCGTCCTCTCGGGAAGAGACTGCCTCGGTGTGATGCCGACGGGCGCCGGGAAATCGCTCACGTATCAGCTCCCCGCGCGGCTCCTCGGCGGAACGACGCTCGTCGTCTCTCCACTCATCGCGCTCATGAAGGATCAGGTGGACGCGCTCGCGGAGCTCGGCTTCCGGGCGACGTTCCTGAATTCCACGCTGGACGCGGAAGAGCGGAGCCGCCGCCTGAAACGCCTCTGGGACGGCGAGTACGAGCTCGTCTACGCCGCGCCCGAGGGGCTCGAGGCGTCCGTGGGCGCCGCACTCCGGAAGGTTCCCCTGTCCCTCATCGCGGTGGACGAAGCGCACTGCATCAGCCAGTGGGGGCACGATTTCCGCCCCGCGTACCGGAACCTGGCGGGGCTCCGGAGACGCTTCGGCAACGCGCCGATCCTCGCGCTCACGGCGACGGCCACGCCCGAGGTCCGGAGAGACATCGTCGGGCAGCTCGGGATGACCGACCCGGCCGAGTACCACGGGTCCTTCTTCCGGAAGAACCTCCGGATCTTCGCCTACAAGAAGGGCGGGGATTCGGGGCTCGACGTCCGGTCGAGCATCCTCGGCATCGTGCGCGCGAAGAAGCGCGAGAGCGGCATCGTGTACTGCCTGTCGCGAAAGTCCGTCGAGAGCGTCGCGGAGTTCCTCGAACGGAACGGCGTCCGGGTGCGCCCCTATCACGCCGGAATGACGCCGGAAGCACGCTCGGCCGCGCAGGAAGCGTTCCGCCGGGACGACGTGGACGTCATCGTCGCGACCGTCGCGTTCGGCATGGGCATAGACAAGAGCAACATCCGGTACGTGATTCACCGGGACATGCCGCGCTCCGTGGAGGGCTACTACCAGGAGATCGGCCGCGCCGGTCGCGACGGCGTCGGGAGCGACTGCGTCCTCTTCTACTCGTACGCCGACGTCATGAGCTACGACCGCTTCGCGGACGACTCGCCGAACGACGTCGCGGAGCGCCACCGGCGCCAGGTGCGGGAGATGTTCGACCTCGCGGACCAGACGGGCTGCAGGCACCGCGCCATCGTCGGCTACCTCGGGGAGACGCTCGAGCGGTGCGGCACCTCGTGCGACTTCTGCAGCGGCGCGGACATCCTCGCCGAGTGCCCCGCGATCGTGCCGCGAAAGAAGAGCCGTTCGCGTGGAACCGACGGCGCCCGCGCTCGATCGGCTTCGCCGGTCCCCCCGGACGTCGCCGAGGAAGACGTACCGACGGATCTCTTCGAGCGCCTGAAGCGCCTCCGGAAGACGCTCGCGGACGAACGCCGGGTCCCGGCCTACGTCGTCTTCAGCGACGCGACGCTCCTCGAGATGGCGGCGAAGAAGCCCGAGACCGCGGAGGATTTCCTCGCTCTCTCGGGCGTCGGGCCGAAGAAGCTGGAAGCCTACGGACGAACGTTCCTGGACGCGATCCGCCGGGGCTGACCCACCGAAAAAAAAGCGTTGACGGTGGCCGAGCCTGCCGGGGCGTGTTCTGATTGAGGATCCATGGATCCCTCGGATCGCCTCCTCGGGCAGATAGCCCTGCAGCGAGGCACCCTGTCTCGTGAGCAACTGATGGAGTGCGCCCGCCGCGCCGAACGCGAGGGAGGCCTCCGGACCATCGTGGAGATTGCCCGCGACTTGCGCTTCATCGACGACGCCGAGCTCTCGGCGATCAATCGGGACCGGGACGCGCACCTCGCCCAGAAGCGGCGAATCCCCGCCGCCGCAGCGCCGAACGTGGCCCCGCCGCCCGCCGAGCCTCCGGCGAACGTGGGTCGTGTGGCCCCTGCAGCGCCGCCGGAGCCGGAGCCGCGCGAGTCCCTGGTTCCCGAGGGACCGGCCGACACGATGGACGCCGTGGTCGCTTCCGAACCGCCGAGGACGTCGCTCCCCCCGAAGCATGGCGGCATCGTCGCGACGCACGCGCGACGCGGCGGATCGCGCGCGCGGGTCGCGGAAGCTCCGTCCGGCGACGCCGGCGTGGACGATCGGACGAAGGCTCCGTACCTCGTCCGCGCGCTCCACTATGCCGCGCAGCACGGCGGGAGCGACCTCCACCTGCACGCCGGCGCGCCGATCACCGCGCGCGCGTCGGGGCGGCTGCTCCCGTTTCCGAACCAGCAGCCCCTCACCCCGGGTGCGACGGAGAAGGCGATCGCGCAGATCTTGACCGACGAGCAATGGGAACGGCTCTCGAACGAGGGCGAGGTCGACTTCCCGCTCGAGATCCCGAACGTCGGTCGCTTCCGCGCGAACGCCTACCGCCAACACCGGGGCATCGACGCCGTGTTCCGCATCCTGCCCCTCGTTCCTCCGCGCCTGGAACAGCTCGGGCTGCCCGCGACGCTCGCGCGCCTGGTGGACTTCCGGACGGGCATGGTGCTCTGCACGGGTCCGACGGGTTGCGGGAAGAGCACGACGCTCGCCGCTCTCGTGGGCACGATCGTGGAATCCCGACGGGACCACGTGCTCACGATCGAAAATCCCGTCGAGTTCGTCTACCGGGGCGGGCAGTCGGTGGTCACGCAGCGGCAGGTCGGTTCGCACACCACTTCGTTCGCTCGCGCCCTCCGCGCCGCGCTCCGCGAAGACCCGGACGTCATCGCCATCACGGACCTCCGCGACAGGGAGACGATGAGCCTCGCGATGACGGCCGCCGAGACGGGACACCTCGTCCTCGGGACGCTCCACACCGGGAACGCCGCGCAGACGATCGGCCGGATGATCAACGCCTTCCCGGCAGAGGAGCAGGGTCAGATCCGAGCGACGCTCTCCGAGTCCCTCCGCGCCGTCGTGAGCCAGCGCCTCGTTCCGCGCGCCAGCGGGAGCGGCCGAGTCGTCGCGCTCGAGCTCCTCGTCGTGACGACGGCCGTCGCGAACCTCATCCGCGAGGAGAAAGAATATCAGATCGGCGCGATCATGCAGACGGGCAAGGCCCAGGGCATGGTGACCCTCGACGACTCGCTCACCGAGCTCCTGAAGGCGGGCACGATCGACAAGGCGAACGCGAGACGCTTCGCCGAGAACAAGGAGCGCTTCAAGTGACGGAGCCGCGGTTTCACGCCTGGTTCAGCCGCCTCGTCGCGGAGCACGGGTCGGATCTCCACCTAGCGGCGGGAAGGCCGCCCGCGATCCGGTCGCACGGCGAGGTGCTGCCGATCCCCGGCGAGCCTCCGCTCGAGGACGCGCGCCTCCGCGCCATGATGCGCGAGGTCGTGGACGACGTGCAGTGGAGCGCGTTCGACGAGACGGGTGACCTCGACTTCGCGTACGAGATGACCGGGACCGGTCGTTTCCGCGGCAACTACCTCGAGCAGGAGACGGGGGCCGGCGCGGTGTTCCGCCTCGTGCCGGAGAACATCATCCCCATGGAGGAGCTCGGACTCCCTGCCGTGGTCGGAACTCTGGCGGATCTGGAGTCCGGACTCGTCCTCGTGACCGGCCCCACGGGGAGCGGCAAATCGACGACGCTCGCGTCGATCATCGACCTCATCAACCGCAAGCACTCGCGTCACATCGTGACGATCGAGGACCCGCTCGAGTTCGTGCACCAGAACAAGCGTTCCATCCTGTCGCACCGCGAGGTCGGGCGGGACACGGGGTCGTTCGCGAGCGCCCTCCGGGCCGCCCTCCGCGCGGACGCGGACGTCGTTCTCGTCGGGGAGCTCCGCGATCCGGAGACCATCTCGCTCGCCATCGAGGGCGCCGGCATGGGCATCCTGGTGTTCGGCACGCTCCACACCTCGAGCGCCGCGAAGACCGTCGATCGCATCGTGACGAGCTTCCCCGCCGATCAGCAGCC
>DASZXK010000006.1:0-9048 GCA_035545855.1 Polyangiaceae bacterium | reverse complement strand
CGCGCCGGCGTCCGCGGAGTCGTGCCCGGGTTCCTCGAGGGGCCGGGCAGGAACGGCTTCGTCGGGCTCCGGCTCCTCGCCCTCCGCCGACAGCCCGGCCTTTGCCTCCTCGCGACTCATCCCGCCCTCCGAGCGGAGAAGCGCGACGGTCGACGTCTCGACGACCTGCCCGACGAGCTCCCGCCCGACCTCATCCATACCGCGCCTCAGGTTCAACGTGCGGAGCAGGAACCGCTCGCCGAGCGGGCCGCGGAAGTAGAGCTTCGCGCGGCGCGGCCCCGTGAGCTGGAGGAACACCCAGACGCGCGCGTCCGAAGGCTCCGTCGCGAGCAGCGCGCTCGACCGGAAGCGATCCCGTGACTCGAACTCCGGATGGACGCCGCTTCGCTCGAGGAGCTCGCGAAGGACCGCGCGAAGGTCCTCCGTGTCCGCCGCGGCACCGACGAACACGATCCGCGCCGTCCTGTCCGCGCGTGTATCCGCCGCGACTGCCGGCGGATTCGCCGCGTGCGCCGCCTCCGGAAGACCGCCCAGGAGGAGTACGCCGGCTAGAGAACCGCGCGCGAAGCGAAGCCCATGATTCACGAAGGATCCGGATCGAGGTCAGGGAGCGGAGCCGGCTCCGCTCCCGCGGAGCACGGAGAGCCGCTGCTTGGCCTCCGCAGCGTAGACGCTATTCGGATGCTCGGCGACAAGGCGTTGCAACGTGCTTCGCTCCGCATCCACGCGCCCGAGCCGTCTCAGGCTCTCCGCACGGCTCACGAGCGCCTCTTCGGCGAGCTGCCCGTGGCCGCCCTTCAGGTACTGGTCGAACTCGTGCTCGGCTTCCTTCGGGTCCCCCGTGTTGAGCGCGAGCTTGCCGAGCGAAACGCGGGCGAGACTCGCCTCGTCGGAAGCGGGGAACCGCTGGACGAGCTCCGAGTAGAGCCGCTTCGCTCGATCGAACGCGCCGTCCCGTCGCGCCGCGTTCGCCGCCCGGAACAGGCTCGCCGCGTCCTCGCCGGAAGGGCGCGAAACGGGTCGCTTCGGCAGCTCGAGGTTGTCGCCGGCCGACGGCCCGGACTCGTCCACGACGGAGTCCGGTGCCGCGGACGCTGCGGGAGCGACCGGTGCCGCCTTCGCCGTCTCGGTCGGCCGCACGACGACGGGCTCGGTCTGGACGGTCACGGGACGTCCGAACCATCGCGCGGCGATCCCGTTCGTCCACAGCGCGAACGCCGCGCCCGTGAAGAGCACGAGCGCCGCCGCGAGCATCACGGAGAGCCCGCGACGTCGCGCCGGGGTGCGAAGGGCGCGGAACCCGGACGGTCTCGGCTCCGGCGCGGGGAAGAGCCCGCTGTCTGCGACGCGAGCGAGCGCGGCTTCGGCGGCGCGCTTCACGAGATCGTCGTCGCCCGCGCGGACGGCCGTGTCGTGGTCGACGGCCGTCCCCACGGCCTGCGCGACGCCGACCGCCGGATCGCGGGCGAGCGCCACGTGGAGCTCGCGTTCTTCCGCCTCGGAAAGGAGGCCGCGACGTCCGAGCGCGACGAGGTCCGTCGGATCCGGTCGGGAGCTCACGGTTCGCCTCCGATCGTCTCGCGGAGCACGCCGTCGGATTCGAGACGCGCGCGGAGCTTCGCGAGCGCGTTGCGGAGCCGGCTCCGGACGGTGTTCACCGGCGCCGCCGTCACGTGCGCCGTTTCCTCGACCGTGTATCCGAGGACGGCGTGGAGCGCGAGCACCTCGGCTTGCTGCTCGGGGAGCTCCGACACCAGACGGCGGAGCCCTTCGCGTCGCTCCTCGTGGAGGGCGAGCGCGGACGGAGAACGCTCGTCCCGCGCGAGCTCCGCGAGCTCCTCGGGGTCGTGAGCGGGCGTGTGCCTCGTTCGGTACCCCGAGCGGCGGCGCGCGTTCATCGCGGTCTGGATTGCGATGCGACACGCGAAGTGCTGCGTCGTGCACTCGCCGCGGAAGCCGGAGAGCGCGAGGTGCAGCGCGACCATCGAATCCTGGAGCGTGTCCTCCACGTCGGGGTGCGCGCCGCCGAGGACGCCGCGAATCACCCGGAGCATCGCCGGACCGACCGCCACGAGGAGCGTGCGCTGGGCGGCGGCGTCGCCCGCGCGAGCCTGTTCCGTCAGCGGCGCGAGCGAGTCGGCGCGCCGTTCCTCGCCGCTCGGGGAGGCCGTCCTCGCACCTTCCCCCGACGGGAAGGGTGGCGCGGAGACGAGCCGGAGCATGTCTCTCCTGTACCCCGAGCCGGAAAAGTGAACCACGCGGGCGCGATCTCGCCCGGCGGGGTCCCCATCGGTGAGACACAAGGCATGGAATTCAATGATGAATTCTGGAGGCGCCGGCACGAATCGCCGTGACGTGCTCGAAGCCGAAGAACCCCGACTGCGTCTCCACGACGACGGGCGCCGGCGGCCGCAGATCCCAGGGAACGGCGAGCCCTCCGAGCCCCCCGAGCCGCACGGATTCCTCCCCCTCGTGACGCCAGGACGACAGACGGGCGCAGGAGCCGTTCTTCGTGCACTTCTCGATGGCGAGGAGCCGGGTCGGGTGCGAAACGACGGGCGAGCGGTCGAGCCGAACGTCGCCGAACGCGAGGAGCGCGAGTCCGAGCGACGGCGGGGCAAGCCAGAGCGGCGAGAGCACCCATTCGAGCTCTCCTGCGGGAAAGCGACGCGCCCGATACCAGACGAACGGATAGAAGAGCACCGAGCCCGCGAGCGCGCCGAGGGCGTACGGGTAGCGATCGAGCAGCGTGGGACCCGACGCGACGAGGAGCGCGGGCCCGACCGAGAACACCGTCGCGAGCCACACGAGGACCGACGGAACGTACGAGCCCGCGAGCGGCGCGTTCACTGGAAGGATTTCGCGGGATCCAGCGAGAAGCGCCTCGTGGCGGAGCGTCCGTTCATCTCGAGCGCGACCACCATCCCGGCGGCGAAGCCGCTCGCGATCGTCCCCGTCAGCGCGGAGACGACGTCGGACACGTCCGGGGCGTGGCTCACGACGAGGGCCGCTCGGCCGTCCTCCGCGAGCTCGCCGGCGAGCGCCACACCGTCGTCCGACGGCGCGAGCTCCATCCGGACCTCGATCTGCGCGACGACGCCGAGGACGGCCCGGACGATCGCCGCGGTCTCCTGCGCGCGCACGAGGGGACTCGCGAGGACTCGCTCGATCGTCTCTCCGCGACGAGCGAGCTCCTCTGCGACCCGGCGAACCACTTCCTTGCCGCCCGGGCTGAGGCGTCTATCCGCGTCCATTCCCGAGGGTGATTCGGCCTCGGCCGGTCCGTGGCGCATGACGTAGAGGCGCACGGCCCCACGTTATCAGAAGATCGTCGCCGGTTTCGCGAGCACGAGCAGCCCGTACGCCCCGTTCTCGACGACCTGCACGGCGCCCAGAACTTCGGCGAAGCACGCATGCGTACCGGGGACCGCGGCGCCCACAGTCCGGCTCACCACAGCGGCGACGCCGTGCGCCACGAATGGGAACGTCCCGCGCCGGGGCACGGAGCAGGTTAGACTCCGGGTCGAACTCATGCAGGCGATCGAGGAAGGTGCCTTGAGCGGAGCGTTCGTGCTCCGCCAGCGCGAGATCCTCCGCGAGATGTTCGGCGCCGAGGTGCAGGCGCAGGTCGCCGCGGCGCTTTCCCCGGACACGTCGCGAGCCGTGCTCGGCGCGCACGGAAACGAGTGGGTACCCGTCGCGGCCGTCGAGGAGTTCTTCGTCGCGGCCGCGCGCGCGACGAAGACGGACGTCGCGACGCTCCACGAACGAGTCGGCGGCCTCGCGAGCGAGCGCACGATCCGGACCGTGTGGCGCGTCCTGATGCGGCTCACGAGCGACGCTCAGCTCATGTCGCAGGTTCCGGTGCTCTACCGGAAAGCGTGGAATCGCGGGACGCTCACGGGGCGCATGGTCGGCACGCGGGATTCGACGCTCGAGCTCGTCTCGTGGCCGGACGTCCCCGAGTTCACGATGCGCGGCGTGAAGATCGCCGTCGCCCAGGCGCTCGCCCTCGCCGGACGCCGAGGCGCGATAGTCACCTACCGGCGCACCCCGGACGGCGCCTCCTTCGCAGTGCGTTGGAGCTGAGCCGACTCTCACGGGGCCGCCGACCGGATTCGAGTGGCGGCCGGCTCGGTTCTGGGTCAAAAGACTCGAGCGCGGCGCGGTTGGGGCAACACCCCGGCTCGATTCGTCCTTCCATGACCCGAGACAGCGCGGCCCGCCCGCCCCGCCCCGCGAGACCCGCCCTCGCTCTCTCGCTCCTCGTCGCGACGAGCTGCACGAACCTTCTCGGCATCGACGGAAACTACGTCGCGCAGCCGGAGCAGCCGGACCACTCGGGAGGAGCGGGGGGCGAGCTCGACGACTCCGGCGGGGCCGGAGCGGGCGGACGCGGGGACGGGGGCGCGGGTGGAACGGGTGGCGACTCGCCGGGGACCGGCGGGACCGGAGGAGAGAACGACGGGGGCGCGCCGGATTCCGGGGGCGCGAACACCGGCTGCGCCCCGGGAACCTTCAGCGGCACCTTCACCGGCGCGCACAAGCCGACGGTCACCTTCGTCGGTGTCCAGGGCTCGGTGAAGAACGGGACGTGGTCGTTCGAGCTGGTGGGAACCGGCGGCACGCTCGCCGTCGCGTCTGGGGCTTTCCAGGGTGACCTGACGAGCGTGTCCCTCGACTCCGGAACCATCGACGGCACCTTCGACGGCAGCCTCGACTGCAAGACCGGCACGATGGGCGGGACGCTCTCGGGCACCGTCCACGTCCTCAGCGCGATTCCCGCGACGTTCCAGGGCACCTGGGACGGCTCGTTCGCGAACTCCGTGTTCGAGGGCACCTGGACCGAGAACGAACCGAAGGGAACCGGCGGAGCACCGGGGACGTGCATTCCCGGAATGGATGCCATAAGCCAGCCCATCGGGAGCGGCTGTGGCAAGTGGAACGCACACTGACCGGGTCGAACCCCGGTCGATAGCCGCCTCCGGGAGCGCGAAGCGCCTCGCCTGGATCGGCCTCGTCTTCCTCGCGACGCTCCCCGGGTGCATCCCGAACGCGCGCTGGTACACGCCCATCCACGCGGCGAGGACGAGCGCGCCCGCGCCCGAGCTCGAGACGCGCTCCGTCTTCCGAGACGGAACGCGCACCCGGGTTTCACTCGCCAGTCTCGCGCCGACACCGGACGTCGCGGTGGGAAGACCGACGCTCGCGACGCCCGAAGGCGCGCCCTGCGCGAGCGGCATCCCCGCGGTCACCTTGCGGACGCTGTCGACGAGCGCTCCGCTCACGCTCGGGGCGGCCGTCCCGAACGGCGGCGTGGACGTCTTCTTCGACAACGGGCAGACCGACCCGGAGCGCCTCCTCGTCGATCGGCCGACGGTGCTCGACGTCCCGGTCTATGAAGGACGGCCCGGAGCGACGCCGAAGGTGACCTGCCTGAGGATCCCGCTCCTCGACGCGAAGAACGGGCAGGTGGAGTACCGCCAGGATCCGACGATGTGGATCGGCTGGGAGTTCCGCGTGTCCGCGCCGCTCCACCGGTTCGCGGACCTCGACGCCCTCATCGTCGCCCCGTTCCAGGTCGGGGCTCTCGTCGGCCCTCTCCGTCTCGGCGTCGACTTCGGCCTCGGACTCGCAGCTGGGCCGAAACACGTCGAAACGGGGGAAGCGGGGGCCGGCGGCGTCCTCCTCGGAGCGAACGTCCAGTCACCCGCGCTCGCGTTCGGGCGCTTCGGGACGGCCCTTCAGCTCGGCTACCTGTTCGAGAGCTGGTCGAAGGGCCAGGACCTCGTCACGCGCGACACGGTGAGCGTCGGGATCCGCGAGGCGCGCGCGGCGCTCCTCTTCATGCTGGTTCCCCGGCAGCCGCCGTCGAGCGCGTACGACGCCCGCACGGATGCCTGGTCCACCGGGCTCTCCTTCTCCGCCTCGCTCCTCCAGGCGAGCGGCGAAGAGGCGACGCCAGCGCTCGGCGGCGCGTTCTTCACGAACCTCGCGCCCTGATCACGGAGCGTCGTGCGCGGGGCGCGACCCGAGCGGGACGTCGGCCTGGACGGCCCTCGCCACGCGAGGTTCCTCGCGGCGGTTCGCGCGCCGGAACGTGCCGAGGTCGTTGAAGGGGATGCCGTTCTCGCGGAGGGCGCGGTGCGCGGCCGGTGCGGTCCACTGGCGGACGTAGAAGGGCTCGTTCGCCACGAAGTGATGAATCGCGTGCGTGCTCCCGAAGTTGAAGCAAAAGAGCTGGAGCGGGAGGAAGCGCTTCGCGTTCAGGACCTGCACCTGCTGGAGCACGTTCCCGGACTCGACGTCTCCGAAGTAGTGCATGTTGGAGCTCATGAAGTTCAGGCAGAAGCTCCGGAGGACGTTCGGCAGGAGCCACGCGACGACGAGCACGTCGTACCCGTGCGTCCATCCCGAGAATGCCGCCGCGCCGAACAACGCGCGCGCGGCGTGCACCGCGAAGAACCCGTAGACGAGCGAGAAGTGCACCCAGCCGAGCGGGAAGTAGCCCGCGAAGAACTTCACGAGCACCGTGTTCCGCCGCTTCCCGGCGCTGCCGATGCGAAGGAGCATGGAGAGGACGCCGTCCGCCATCATCAAGAGGCGCTTCGCGTCGAACCGCTCGCCGTTCGTGATGGCGCGCTCTTCCAGGTCCGTCACCGTACCGCTCACCTTGTGGTGGTGGAGGTGCAGGTCCCGCCGGAGCCACGGGTTGATCGTGTTCGGGCGGAGCACCCAGCACACGGCCATCATCAGGGAGTGGAGGACGCGGTTCTTACGGAAGTAGAGCTGGTGGATGAGGTCGTGTTCGATCTCGTGGGCGATCGACGTCGCGAGTGCGACGGCGAGGAGGCAGACGAACCCCGGTAGGATCCCGCGGGCGTAGAGCAACCCTGCAGCGGCGGAGGCGCCGGCGCTCGCCGCGAGGAGCGAGAAGCCGATCGCGTCTTGATGACGGAGGAAGCCGTGGCGGGCCCGGAGATCACGCGCTGCGGCACGAATCGCCGTGTTGATTCGCACGAGGCGCGCCCGCTCGTTCGGCTGCGCGACGGCGGTTCCACTCTCGGTGATATGCTGGGCGATGGCGCTCATGATGTCGACCTCCGTCTCGCTTCCTACCGAGGCGCAGGACCCCTCGCTTGCCAGAGGCCGCCAGTCGCTTGCCCGAGCGCGCCAGGACCAGGATTGACCGGAATTTCTCCTCGGAACTCGGTCTTTCGCGACGGTCCGACGTCCCTCGGCAGCTGGGGGCTCGCGATCGTGCTCGCTCTCGAATCGCGCGGCGTCGACGCGACGGCGCTCCTCGCTACAGTGGGACTGTCACGAGAGACCCTCGCGGACCCGACCCGTCGTCACGGACTCGCGGTCACCCGGAAGCTCTGGGAGCTCGCGGTGCAGGCCACGAACGACCCCGCCTTCGGGCTCGAGGTGGCGCGGCACACGACCTACCTCACGTTCCACGCGCTCGGGATCTCCCTCGGAACGAGCGCCACCCTCCTCGAGGCGCTCGAACGCATCGTGCGTTTCTTCGCCATCGTGACCGACGGCGCGGACCTCGCGCTCGACGTCGAGCCGAAGACGGTGCGTCTCTCCATCCATCTCCGCGACGCGGAGGGGACGGCTCCGGAAGCCGTGGACGCGTTCATGGCGGCCACGGTGCGGCTCTGCCGGACCCTCCGCGGACGCACGTTCGATCCGCTCGCCGTGGAGATGCGCCGCGCGGAGCCCGATGACCCCGCGCCGTACGCGCGCTACTTCCGCGTCCCGGTGCGCTTCGGCGCGCCGCTCGACGCCTTCACCTTCGATCGCGCTCCGTGCGAGGTGCGCCTCCTCACGGCGAACGCGGAGCTCGCGCGAACCGGGGACGCGGTCGCCGCCGACCATCTGGCCCGGCTCCAGCAGGACCGGCTCGGGCCGCGCGTGAGACGCTCCATCGCCGAGGAGCTTCCCCAGGGAGAGCCCTCGCCGGAGGTCATCGCTCGGCGCCTCGGGCTGAGCCTCCGCACGCTCCAGCGAACGCTCCAGGAAGAGGGGACTTCGTTCCTGGATCTCCTGGACGAGACGCGGGAGGAGCTCGCGCGGAGCTACCTGGACGAGGACCGATACTCCGTCAGCGACATCACGTACCTGCTCGGCTTCTCGGGCGTGAGCAACTTCTCCCGCGCCTTCAAGCGGTGGACCGGGAAGAGCCCCCGCGCTTACCGCGCCGAACGCGCCTGACCGGTCGAGCTCACGGCGCGAGCCCCCCTTGCCGCACGCCCGAACTGGCTCCAATCATCGTCGGCTCGAGAGGATGGACCCCACGGAACGAACGGAGGTGTCGTGACGAAAGCGGAAGGCGGATGCGCGTGCGGAGCGGTCAGGTACCGGCTCGAGAGCGCGCCGATGTTCGTGCACTGCTGTCACTGCAAGGACTGCCAGAGGCAGACCGGCAGCGCGTTCGTGTTGAACGCACTCATCGAGACGGACCGGGTGACGATCCTCTCCGGGGCGGTCGTCCGCTCGCCGATGCCCACCGACAGCGGCCGCCCCCACGGCATCGATCGGTGCGCGGCCTGCGGGACGGCCGTGTGGAGCGAGTACGGCGGCCTGGCGAAGCTCCGGTTCGTGCGCGTGGGCACGCTCGACGACGCGACGCTCTTCTCGCCGAACGTGCACATCTACACGCGCTCGAAACTCCCGTGGATCGTGCTTCCCGAGGGAGTGCCGGCGTTCGACGCGTACTACGACTCGAAGAAGCTCTGGCCGGAGGAGAGCCTCGCTCGGCGCCGCGCCGCGCTCTCCTCGTGAAAGTCCGCGCGGTCCGCGGCCGGGAGCGCGACGCAGTCTCCCGAGCGTGGCGCGGTGCACTAAATGGCCGATCGCGATCCGGAGACAGCCGGATCGAAACGCGGGAGAAGTCGAGGGGGATGAGCTGCCCCCTATCGCGCGCTGACCATTCGTCACTCTTTCCGGTCGAATCCGCCGGATGAGGTCGTTCCGGCGTCGCGCCCGAAAGACGTGGCGACGAGCGTCAGCTCGTATCGGGCGCGATGCTTCCGGCAGAGT
>DASZXK010000005.1:0-18130 GCA_035545855.1 Polyangiaceae bacterium | reverse complement strand
CCTCGACCTCCGGCGCGGTCCGCTCCAGGACGCGCTCCGGAAGCGTCACGTCGTGAGCCAGGCCACGCGAAGCTACCTCTCGAGCCAGGGGTGCATGGAGATCGAGACGCCCTTCCTCGTGAAGTACACGCCGGGCGGCGCGCGGAACTTCCTCGTGCCGGCGCGGCTTTCCCCGGGCTCCTTCTACGCGCTCGCGGAGAGCCCGCAGCTCTTCAAGCAGCTCTGCATGGTGGCGGGCTACGACCGCTACTTCCAGATCGTTCGCTGCTTCCGCGACGAAGATCTCCGGCTGGATCGTCAACCCGAGTTCACGCAGATCGACATCGAGATGTCGTTCGTGAACCAGGACGACGTCTTCTCGCTCGTCGAGGGCCTCGTGTTCCGCATCTGGAAGGAGGCCCTCGGGATCGATCTCCACGCGCTGTTCCCGGACGGGCACTTCCCGCGGATGAAATTCGACGACTCCATGCGCGACTACGGGAACGACAAGCCCGACCTCCGCTTCGACATCCGTCACTTCGACTTGACGGATCTCGTCGTCGAGCACGGCGGCGGCGGCATCCCGTTCTTCGCCCCGATCGCGGAGAAGTTCAGGAGCGGGGCGTACCGCCGGGACCTCCCGGCGGAGATCGTGAAGGCGTTCGTCGTCCCGGCGAGCGCGAACCTCTCGCGAGCGGACGGGGACAAGCTCGAGCAGCTCGCAAAGAGCATGGGCGCCGGCGGCCTCGCGCGCGCGAAGGTCGCCGCGGACGGTTCCTGGACGCAGTCGCCGCTCGCGAAGAGCGTCACGCCCGAGATGCGGCTCGCGATCAACGCGGCGACGGGCGCGAAGGAGGGCGACCTCCTCTGCTTCCAGTTCGGCAAGGCGAGCCTCGTGCACACGGTGCTCGCGAACCTCCGCGTCCACGTCGCGAAGCTGATGAAGATCATCCCGGAGAGCGGCCACGGCGGGCAGTGGAAGTTCCTCTGGGTCGTCGATCCGCCCCTCTTCGAGTACGACGATGACGCGAAGCGTTGGGCAGCCGCGCATCATGCGTTCACGCGCCCTCACGACGACCACGTGGACCTCATCGAGAAGGATCCGGGGAAGGTGCTCTGCTACCGGTACGACCTCGTCCTGAACGGGTTCGAGATCGGCGGCGGCTCCATCCGCCTCCACGATCCCGTCGTCCAGGCGAAGGTGTTCCGCGCCCTCGGCATCGGGGACGAAGAGGCACAGACGAAATTTGGGTTCCTGCTGAAAGCCCTGAAGTTCGGGGCGCCTCCGCACGGCGGCATCGCGCTCGGAATGGACCGGCTGATGATGCTCATCACCGGGCGGGAGAGCCTCCGCGACGTGATCGCGTTCCCCAAGACGCAGAAGGGCGTCGACCCGATGACGGACGCGCCGAACCCGGTGAGCCCGGAGCAGCTCGCGGAGCTGCGCATTCGCACCGTGGCGCCCGAATGACCGATTGACGAACGGCCTCGCCGTTCGACACCATCCGCGCCGACCCGACTGGACCGGGCCCGTCGAGAGAGCTCGCCGGGCCCGTCGCCGTCGCTAGAATTGACGAGATTTCCCGGTGAGCACTCGCGTCCTCGTCGTCGACGACAGCCCCACGATCCGGAAGGTGGTCGTCAGCATCCTCGGCGATCGCGGCTACGAGACCGCGGCGGCGGAGAACGGCGAGGACGCGCTCGAGAAGCTCCGCGAGGAAAGGTTCGATCTCGTGCTCACGGACTTCGTGATGCCGAAGATGAACGGCTACCAGTTCTGCCGGGAGGTCCGCGGGGACGCGTCACTGAAGGATCTTCCCATCGTGCTCATGAGCGCGAAGGGCGACAAGATCCGTGGACAGTTCGTCCAGCAGACGGGCGCGATGGACGCGATCACGAAGCCGTTCGATCCGCTCGCGCTCGTGGCCGTCATCGAGAACGCGCTCGCGCGGCACGAGTCCCAGCCGCCGCGCGCGGAGGAGACGCCCCCGTCCTCGGACCGGAAGCGCGCCGCCGAACCGCCGAGCCTCGAGCTCCCGCCGATGGACCTCGTGCTCTCGGACGACCCGGGCCTGCGCCGGAATCAGGTCGCGTTCCAGTTCGCGACGGCTCTCGGCCGAATGGTGCTTCCCTCCATCAACGGGACGGAGGGCGTGCCTTCCGGACTCGACGACAAGATCAGCGCCGGGATCCGGAAGGCCGTGACGCCGGAGCGGCTCGGAAAGCTCGCCGTCCTGCTCCGGACACTCGACTTCGGCGCGGACGCGCGCATCATCCTCTCCGGGGATCTCTCCTGCATCTCCATCGCGGAGGTGCTCCAGATGCTGGAGCTCCAGCGCCAGACGGGGGCGCTCGGCATCGCCTCGGCGAACGCCGAGATCACGCTCTACGTCCGGGACGGCCTGCTCGACCTCGCGCAGGGGCGCGGCCTGCCGAACTCGTTCCGGCTCGGCCGGTACCTCGTGCAGACGGGGGCGCTCACGAAGGAGGAGCTCTCGCACTTCCTCGACAACCGGGCCGGGTCGAAGCGGCTCATCGGGGACGCCCTGGTCCAGCTCGACATGGTGACGGAGGCGCAGGTGAAGGACGCGCTGAAGCTCCAGACGAGCGAGATGGTCTACGAAGTCGTCGGGTGGAAGCAGGGCCGCTTCGTGTTCACGCGGGACGCGACGTGCCCCGAGGCGACGCTGACGCCGCTCGCGATCGCGCCGGGCGGCATGGTGATGGAGGGTTTCCGTCGCGTCGACGAGTGGCGTCTCATCGAGGGGAGCTTCGACTTCGACGACACGCTCCAGCGAGACCCCATCGGGAGCGAGCGAGCGACCGCCGGCGACCTGACTGACACGGAGCGCGCCGTGCTCGAGGCCGTGAACGGCGAGCGCACCGTCCGCCAGATCGTGGACGACGTGAACGCGAGCACGTTCGACGTCTGCAAGATCCTCTATCAGCTGCTGAACTCCCACCTGGTGCGCCGGAAAGCCGCCTGACGCGCGGACGGAACCGGCGGCCGCCGCTCCGCGCCGCTTGCGCGACCGGCCCGGACGGATGATCCTACCGGACCGCGTCGATGCTCGTTTCACCGCTCGCCCCGACGGACCGCAGCGCGGTCCTCGCCATCGCCGAGGCGTCCAGCATGGCGCTCGACCTCGGCGCCGAGGAAGCCCGACCCTTCGCCCACCTCTGGGTGTCGCGCTCGGAGCCGGATTCCGAGCCGCTCGCGTTCCTCCTCGCCTGGGCCGTTGCGGACGAGCTGCATCTGATCCACATCGCGACGAGCCCCGCGGCGCGCCGCCGGGGCGCTGCCCGCGCGCTCATGACCGCCCTCGTAGACCATGCGACCGAGCACAAGGCGAGGCTCGTGCTCCTCGAGGTCCGGCGCTCGAATCGCGCGGCGATCCGGCTCTACCGGTCTTTCGGCTTTTCGGCGATGGGCGTCCGGCGCGGGTACTATACGGATGGAGAAGACGCAGTGGAGATGATGCTCACGCTGGACCCGGAGACCGGCGCGGTGCGCCCCGGCAGCGACGAAGTGGAGCTGCTCGGAGCGTGATGGAAAGAGAGAACGCTCCCGCCAGGCGCGCGCTCCTCGAGGTCCCGCTGCTCCGCCGCGAGAGCATCGGGGAGCACTACCACGTGCTCACGTTCGACGCGCCGACGGGCGTCCACGCGCGCGCCGGCCAGTTCACGATGGTGCGCGGCGCGGAATGGGGCGACGCGCCCCTCCTCCCGCGACCGATGAGCTACCTGACGGGCGGCACGCGGCCGAGCGTGCTCATCAAGGTGCTCGGCGAAGGCACCGCGCGGATGGCGCGCGCGGAACCCGGGGAGCGGTTCACCCTGCTCGGCCCGCTCGGGAACACCTGGCACCCGCTCGGCGCCGGCCGGAGGCCGCTGCTCGTCGGCGGCGGCGTCGGGATCGCGCCGCTCCTCTATCTCGCGCGGGAACTCGCTGCGGCGGGGACGCGCGCCGTCGCCCTCTACGGTGGCCGCACGTCGCGGGACCTTCCGCTGGAAGACGAGCTCGCCGAAGTCGCGGAAGTGCACCACACGACGGAAGACGGAAGCCGCGGGCACCGGGGCCGCGTGACGGACCTCCTTCCCCAGCTCCTCGGCGAGCGGTCGGAGGTCTACACCTGCGGCCCGGACCGCATGATGGCCGCCGTCGCCGCGCTGTGCGCCGCGAAGGACGTCCCGTGCGAAGCGTCTCTCGAGACGCCCATGGCCTGCGGCTACGGCGTGTGCCTCGGCTGTCCCGTGCCGACGACGGAAGGCTCGTACCTCTATGCGTGCATGCAGGGTCCCTGCGTGGACGCCCGGCGGATCGCGTGGGGGGACGGCAAGCATGCGCCCGTGAAGAAGCCCGCGGGAGGCGCGTCGTGAGCAGCCAGGAAGTCCGCATCGGGGGGGTCACGCTGAAGAACCCCATCCTCACGGCGTCCGGCTGCTTCGGCTACGGGCTCGAGTACGACGATTTCTACGACGTCGCGGAGCTCGGCGGCATCTGCACGAAGGGCCTCTCGCTCCACCCGAGGCTCGGCAACGCCCCGGAGCGCATCTGCGAGACGGCCGCGGGCATGCTGAACGCCATCGGGCTCGCGAACGTGGGCGTCGAAGCGTTCTGCACGGAGAAGCTCCCGAAGCTCCGGGCGCGCGGCGTCACCGTCGTCGCGAACATCTTCGCGAGCAGCGTGGAAGACTTCGTCGCGATCGCGGAGCGGCTCGAGCGGGAGACCGGCATCACGGCGATCGAGCTCAACGTCTCCTGTCCGAACGTGAAGGAAGGCGGAATCGAGTTCGGGAAGGATCCGCGGATGAGCGCGCGGGTGACGGAAGCGGTTCGTCGCGCGACGAAGCTCCCGCTCTGGGTGAAGATGAGCCCCGAGGCCGGGGACATCGCGGCCGTCGCGAGAGCCTGCGAGGAAGCAGGAGCGGACGCCCTCACGGCGATCAACACGGTGCGCGGTCTAGCAATAGACGTCGACGCGCAGCGCGCGCGCCTCGCGAACGCGACGGGCGGGCTGAGCGGCCCCGCGCTGCGACCGATCGCGGTCCGCATCGTGTGGGAGCTCGCCGGGAAGACCTCGCTCCCCATCATCGGCATCGGCGGCGTGTTCACGGCCAGGGACGCGATCGAGTTCCTGCTCGCCGGCGCGACCGCCGTGCAGGTGGGGACCGCGAACTTCTCGGACCCGTGCGCGGCGAAGAAGGTGATGGAGGGAGTCCGGGCCTACTGCGACGCCCGCGGCGTCTCCGCCATGGACCTCGTGGGGCGCGCGCGGAAATGACGGTTCGGGGCGCGATGTACCTCGGCGTTCGGGGCGCGCTCGTCGCACTGACGCTCGCCTCCGTCGCGTGCAACGAGAAGCGCGCCACGCCGAACACGACGTCCCAGCCGAGCCCGAACGCGAGCCTCCTGCCCGCGCCGCTCGCCTCCACCGGAGAGCTGACCTCGCCTCGGGCAACGCCGCAGGTCGGCATTCCGGCGGACTCGGCCGGGCGACTCATCGTGAAGGACCCGGAGCCGCCTCCGCCGGAGCCGATGCCGGTCAATCAGGCCCTGTCCTCGGACACCCTGACGATGAAGGACACGGCGGGCTACAGCCTGGAGGGCGCCTTCCACTGGGCGGATCTGCCGCCGCTCGCCGCCGGACCGGAGGTCGTCCCGAGTGCGCTGAAGGACGCCCTCTCGAAGAGCGAGCTTTCGGTCGCGGCGGACCTCGCGATCGCCGGCCGCCTCCGGATCGCCCTCGAGTCCGCGGCTTTTCCGCTGCCGACTCACAGCGAGCTCCGGGCGAGAACGAGCTACTACGGCCACGTGCTCGCATGGCCCGACGGCACCGCGTACCGGCTCCTGCCGCCCGGAAGCCTCCGCGCGATGTTCGCCGAGCGTCGCGCGGACGTGACGCCGCTCCTCCGGGCGAAGGTCACACCGGGTGCGAGCGGAACGCTGCTCGGTCACAAGACGAGCACGACGGAGATCGAGACCAGTCTCGGCGCGCTCTCCCTCGAACAGGCGACGCTCCCGGGCAGCGGCGGCGGCGGCGAGCTCCTCTGTCGCTTCCTGGTCGAGCTCGTGGGCGCGGAGCCGACGACCGAGGCGTGCCGGAGCGAGCGCATTCCACTTTCGGCGCGCTACCGGTGGACGCCGACCGGGAGCCTCGCGTTCACGGTCAGGTCGCTCTCGGAGAAGAAGGATCTCTCCCTCGGCGCCGTGTACGTACCGCCCGCGGGCGCCGTCTTCTCGCCGGGTACGCTTCCCCCGAAGACGTCGGGCGTCTTCCTCACGCAGGCGGAGCTCGCGAAGTTCCGATCGAAGGCAGTGCGCGCGGGAACACCCGGCCCGAAGGCGCCCGGAGAAGGCATCACCGTCGAGAACGCCACGATGGGTCTCACGTATCTCCTCCTCGACGGCGTGCCGGTGGCGTGGCTCGGACCGAAGGAGCAGAAGTACGTCATCGGCCCGGTCGCCGGGCACTACTCCGTCGCGTTTCGTGACTTCTTCGGCGCGGTGCTCGTCCCGCCCCAGGCCGTCGACCTGCCGGCGTTCGTCCGGAACGGCTCCCCCGAGCCGGACGGCGGGGCACGCTGAACGACGCGCACGGCGCCGTCACTCGTCGGCGTAGTCCTCTTCCTCGAAGACGACCGACTCTCGGCCCTCGTCCCGCATGCGGTCGCGGAGGGCCTCGTAGATCACCTCCACCACCTCGAGCCGCGTGGAGAGGAGGTAATAGTCCTCCTCGGAGACCTCCGGGAACACGGCGAGCCGCGCCTCCGCGAGGGCTCGGTCGCTCGGCGCGAGGTCGAGCTCGGCGGAGGGGCCGGAGTGATCCTCGCCGCGATGGAGCGCCTCGTACACCATGCCGAGCGGGCTCATCAGGAGGAACGCGCGCCGCGCGCAGAGCTGCCACTCGTCCGGAACCGTGGGCGACCGCCGCCAGAAGCCTTCGATACGGCGCCGGACGACCTCCCCGAAGTAGGCGGCGACCGCGGCCGCGACGAGGGGCTCCGTCTCCGGCCGGTCCTCGACGCCCGTCCGCGCCAGCCGGACGTACTCGTCCAGCACCGGTAGTGTTTCCACTTCGTAGTCGAGCTCGACCTGGAGCGCCCCGCGGACGAAGCCGCGACAGCTCTCGGCGAGCTCGAGAATGGCGATGGGCGCGTCCCCGAGGCTCGGCTCCTCGGCGTGCGCCGCATCCGGATCCTGCTCGTCCGTACCGCCGTGGCCGTTCGGCGGACTCCCGTTTGCCGTGCTCGCCATGTCGACAGCTCTCCCGTTCGGCGGTTCGTTCGCGGCCCCGGCGGGCCATCCCGCCGCTCCGTAGCAGCCCTCTCACCCGCTGTCAGCGGGAGCACGCCCCGCGCACCCCGCCCACACCGCTGCCCGGACGGGGCAGAATCGGGAAGCGGGGAACCCGGGTCGAGAAGCGAGCCGCCGTCATGGAAGGCGCCTGGCGGTGCCCCGGCCGGTCTCGGCGGAAGCCGTGCCCTGGCGCGCGGGCCCCGCTTCCGTGATAGGCTCGAAAGCTCGCATGCGCCTCGGGATCCTGAGCGACATTCACGCGAACTACGAGGCGCTCTCTGCGGTTCTCGAAGCGTACACGCACGAGCAGATAGACGAGTACTACTGCCTCGGGGACACCGTGGGCTACGGCGGGTCGCCGAACGAGTGCGCCGAGGTCGTCCGGAAGCTCGCCAAGGCGACCATCCTCGGCAACCACGATGCCGCCGTCGCCGGGCGGATGGACTACTCCTACTACTACGAAGCCGCGCGCCACGCGCTGGACACCCACGCCTCCATGCTCACGCTGGAGAGCATGGAGTGGCTTCGGGGGCTCCCGTATCAGCTCCGGCTGGACCGGTTCGGCGTGCAGCTCTGTCACGGCTCGCCCGTTCGCCTCGAGGAGTTCGAGTACATCTTCGCGCCCGAGCAGGCGCGCGAGTGCCTCCCGATCTACGACGAGCTCGGGCACATCACGCTCATCGGGCACTCGCACCTCTGCAAGGTGTTCGCGCTGACGCGCACGACGGTCGAGGAGCTCCCGCCCGTGGATTTCACGCTCGAGCCCGACAAGAAATACATCGTGAGCGTCGGCTCCGTGGGTCAGCCTCGCGACTACGACAACCGCGCGAGCTTCACCGTCTACGACACGGACAGGAAGCAGTTCGAGTTCAAGCGCGTCGAGTACGACATCGAGACGGCCGCCGACAAGGTCCTCCGCGCGAAGCTCGAACGGAACTTCGCGCATCGGCTGTTCATCGGCGTGTGAGGCACGCCGCTCCCGGCCGTCACGCGCCGATGGACCAGGACGTCCCCGTCGGGCCGTCGTGGAGCTCGATGCCGAGAGCGGCGAGCTCGGCGCGAACCGCGTCCGCGCGCGCGAAATCCTTGGCCTTCCGGGCCTCCACCCGCTCCGTGACCTTGGCGTCGATCGTCTTCTCGTCGAGCTTCCTGAGCGCGAGGCGTCGAGCGCGCGTCCGTTCCTGGTAGGCGCGCGCGTCCGCCTGGAGGACGCCGAGCTCGGAGGCGATCCGTCCGATCGAGTCGATCAGCGTTCGCGCGAGAAGCGCCGCGCTTCCCTGGAACTGCGTGTCCTTCTGCTTCCGCTGCGCGAGGTCGCACACCTCGTTCGCGAGCTTCGCGATCTCGCCGAGCTCCGCGATGGCGACGCTCGTGTTCAGGTCGTCGTCGAGCGCGGCGTCGGCTCGGGAAACGGCGGCTTCCGTCGCCTCTCGCAACGTGAGCAGCTCCTTCGGGAGCTTCGCCGGGGCGGTCTGCCCGGAGGCGAGGAGGACGCGGAGGCGCTCCAGCGTCTTGTAGAAGTAGTCCACGCGGCGCTCCGCTTCGTCCACGCCGGGGAACACGACGCGGCCGTCCGCGAGCGTCTCCGTGTCGAACTGGAGCGGCCCGCGATAGTGCACGCCGAGGAGGAACAGCCGCAGAGCCTCCGCGTCGTTCCGCGACAGCACGTCCCGGATCGTCACGAAGTTCCCGAGCGACTTGCTCATCTTCTCCTTGTCCACGTTGAGGAAGCCGTTGTGCATCCAGATGTGTGCGAACGGGCCGTGATCCGGGCACGCCGCCTCGCTCTGGGCGACCTCGTTCTCGTGGTGCGGAAAGATGAGATCCATGCCGCCGCCGTGGATCTCGAAGCCGTGACCGAGGTACTCGCGGCTCATCGCGGAGCACTCGATGTGCCAGCCGGGCCGCCCGAACCCCCACGGGCTGTCCCAACCCCACTGATCGGGCGTCGTCCCCTTCCAGAGCGCAAAGTCCAGAGGGTCACGCTTGTTCTGCTCGTCCGCTTCGACGCGCGCGCCGGCGACCAGCTCGTCGAGCTTCCGGCGCGAGAGCTTCCCGTAGCCCGGGAAGCCGCGGACGGAGAAGTACACGTCCCGGGTCCCGCCGGGCATGTCGACGACGTACGCGGCCTCCTTCGCGACGAGGTCCTCGATGAAGCGGACGATCTGCGGGATGTGATCGCTGACCTTCGGCTCGACCTCGGGAACGAGGTTCCCGAGCGCCGCCATGTCCTCGTGGAAGAGCCCGGTCATCCGCCGCGAGAGCGCGAGCGGCGTTTCGCCGTTCTCCCTGGCCCGCTTCAGGATCTTGTCGTCCACGTCGGTGACGTTGCGGACGTACTTCACCGCGAGACCGCGGGCCCGGAGCACGCGCACGAGCACGTCGAACACGCAGTACACGCGGGCGTGCCCCGCGTGGGAGACGTCGTAGACCGTCGGCCCGCACGTGTAGAGGCCGACCTTCCCCGGGATTTTCGGGACGAGGGGTTCGACCTTGCGGGTGAGCGTGTTGTAGATCTGCATCGCCAGGCGACGGAGATCTAGCGCGCCTGAGCCGCCGCTCCTAGGCCCGACGGGGCGGCGGCGGGCGCCAGCCGTCCCAGTCCCGCCGGGAGGACCTCGGCTTCTCCGGCATGAGCGGGCGAATCGTGAGCAACCCGAAGAGGAAGCCGCCGAGGTGCGCGAACACGGCGACCCCGCCCTTCGCGTCGGCGCCGGACGCGCGCTCGCCGATCGTCTGTAGACCCATGAACAGGTTCGTCACGAAGAACTCCCCGGCGACGAACCACGCGGGAATCACGAACGTGAGGCCCACGAACAGCCAGAGCGGCGGGAACGGGTTCAACATCAGCACAGGCGCGCGCGGGTAGAGGACGAGGTACGCCCCGGTGACCGCGGCGATGGCGCCGGACGCGCCGACCATGGGGATCGGGCTCGCGCCGCTCGTGACCACCTGCGCCGTCGCCGCCGCGAGGCCGCCGAGGAGATAGAACGCGAGGTACCGGCCGTGCCCGAGCGCGTCCTCGATGTTGTCCCCGAAGATCCACAGAAACAGCATGTTTCCGCCCAGGTGCGCGAGCCCCGCGTGCATGAACATGCTCGTGACGATCGTGAACGCCTCGCCGAGCGGGTCCCCGAAGAAGCGCGAGGGCACGAGGGAGTAACCCGTCTGGTACCAGGGCGGGAGGGAGAGGAACTTCACGAAGACGAAAACGTTCGCCAGGATGAGCAGCCAGTTCACGAACGGCGTCGTGCGGGTCGGGTTGATGTCGCGGAGCGGAAGCATCCTGTTTCCTCGGCTACGTTACTCCTGGCGGGTGGCGCCGGCATGATAACGTCCGGCGCCATGCGGTTCGGCCGAAAGGCACGCTTCGTCGCGCCGGGCATCCTGGCCCTCGCTTGCGGGGGCGGCCCTTCCTTCGACGGTCACGTCTTCAAGAACGACCAGCTCTCGTTCCGGGTCGCGAACGCGCCGGGTGGCTTTCGTCCCGTCGCGCCCGACGGAGCGCTCCTCGCGTATCGGGACGACGAAGAGGGCGCGACCATCGCCCTCTCGGGTCGCTGCGGGAAGGACGGGGACGACGTCCCCCTGGAGGCGCTCACGCACCACCTCTTCTTGCAGTTCACCGAACGAAACGTCGAGTCCCAGGAGAAATTCACGCTGGACGGTCGGGAGGCCCTCCGGACCACCCTCACCGCCAAGCTGGACGGCGTGGAGAAGCACTTTTCCGTCGTCGTCCTGAAGAAGAACGGCTGCGTCTACGATTTCCTGATGGTCGAGCGCGCCGGGGGAAGCCACTCTGCGGAGCAGCGTTTCTCCGAATTCGTGGAAGGGTTCCGGTCCATCGCGCCGTGACCTCCGAGTCGCTCCCCCCGCCCTCCCGAAGGAGCCTCGCGCCGCCGCCACCGGCGCCGGGGTTCATCGCGCGAACCAAGGACTCGTTTTCCGCCGTGCTCGAGCACCTCGGCGGAATGAGCGAGATGGCGTACGGAACCGTACGCGCCGTCTTCCGGCGCCCCTTCGAGGGCCGCGCCATCATCACGCAGATCGAGTCGCTCGGCGTCGCGTCCGTCGGCATCGTGGCGACGACGAGCATCTTCATCGGAATGGTGATGGCCGTGCAGTTCGCGTTCGGCCTGCGGAAGTTCGGCGGAATGGAATACACGGGCCGCGTCGTCGGGCTCTCGTTCGCGCGCGAGCTCGCGCCGACGTTCACGGCCGTGATCGTCGGGGGCCGGATCGGAGCCGGCATGGCGGCCGAGCTCGGCTCCATGGCGGTCACGGAGCAGCTCGACGCCGTGCGCGCGCTCGGCGCCGATCCGCTGAAGAAGCTCGTTCTTCCGCGGCTCGTCGCGTCCATCATCGTGATGCCGATCCTCGGGTCCCTCGCGCTCGTGCTCGGCTTCTCTGGCGCGATGATCGTGACGGACTATCAGTTCAACATCCCGAGCAGCTTCTTTCTCCGGAGCGCGCTCGGCACCGTCACGATGCGGGACTTCCTGAGCGGGGTCTTCAAGACGCCGTTCTTCGGGGCGATCATCGCGCTCGTCGGGTGTCACTTCGGGATGACGACGCGGGGCGGGACGGCAGGTGTCGGCAACAGCACGACGCGCACCGTCGTGGTGATCTCGATCACGATCCTGATCGCGGACTTCTGGCTCACGAAGGTGGCGATCCTCGCCTGGCCCACCTGACCCACGCCCGGGCGTGCGGGGGAGGAGAGCACACGGAATGAACGCGCGCGGCTCCTCGACTTGACCCGAAACCCCCCGCTCCCTAGAGTTTTTCCCTAGAGGGCGTTCAGAATCATGCCGTCTCCACGCGTGTTCACCGTCGAAGAGATCGACGAGCTCATTCCCGAGCTATCGCACCGGGTGCAGCGCCAGCTCACGCTCGGCGTGGAGATCGAGACCCTCGTGAAGCGCCTCTCCAGGGAGACGGGCGCGCCCGTCTCGTCTCTCGAGCCCGAGCCGAACGAGCCGGCGGAGCGCGCGGTCATCCGGAGCCGCCTCCGGGAACACGTGCAGGCGTACGAGAAGGGCTGGAGGGACATCCAGGGCCTCGGCGCCGTCGTGAAGGACACGAGCATGGGGCTCCTCGACTTCTACGGGAGGCTCGAGGGACGCCTGGTATGGCTCTGCTGGCGCTTCGGCGAAGATCGGCTCGGCTGGTACCACGAGCTCGACACCGGTTTCTCCGGCAGGCGCGCCCTCACGGAGGACACTCGAGAGCGAGTGCTCAACTGATGGCCTTCGATCGCGACGCCGCCGCTCGGGCCATCCGGAGCTTCCTCGTCGCGATCGGGCAAGATCCCGCGGAAAATTCGGCTCTCCGGAGCACGCCGGAGCGAGTCGCGGAAGCCTTCGAGAAGGACCTCCTCGCGGGCTACGGCGTGGACGTCGACGGCCTGCTCGTCGAGGAATCCGAACCGCTCGGCACCGACGGACCGCGAGGCGTCGTGGTCGTTCGCGACGTCGCCGTCGCGACCATGTGCCCGCACCACCTCCTTCCGGGCCTCGGTCGGGCGACCATCGCCTACCTTCCGGGTGAACGCCTGGTCGGCATCGGCACCATCGCGCGCGTGGTGGACGCGTTCTCCCGCCGCCTCACGCTCCAGGAGGCGATCGGCGACCAGGTGGTCCGGGCGCTCCTCGGCGCCGCGCGCGCGCGCGGCGCCGCGTGTCGTATCGAGCTCGTTCACAGCTGCCTCGCCAGCAGGGGCGCGCGACAGAGCGACGCCACCGTCGTCACGATCGCCAAGGCCGGCGCCCCGATCGACGACGCGCTCCTCGGGAGCCGCGCATGACGGCCGTGGTCACCGGAGCGAGCCGGGGCATCGGCCGCGCGACGGCAGTGGCGCTCGCCGCCCGCGGTGAACCCGTGGTCTGCGTCGGGAGGCCCTCCCCGGCCCTCGAAGAGACGCTCGCGGAGATCCGGCGCTCGGGGGGAAAGGGCACGGCCGCTCCCTGTGATCTCGGCAATGCGAGCGACATCGAGACGACCGCGCGCCGCATCCTGGACACGTCCGGCGCTCCGTCGATCCTCGTGAACAACGCCGGGGTCGTCGTCCGGAAGCCCGTCGAAGCCCTGACGGACGAGGACTGGGCCGTCCAGCTCGACGTGAACCTCCGTGCGCCGTTCCAGCTGACGCGCGCGCTCCTTCCCGCGATGAGAGCCGCCGGGCGGGGGCGCTTCGTCCACGTCGGCAGCATCACGTCGACCCTCGGGGCGAAGAACGCGAGCGCCTACGCCGCGTCCAAGTGGGGCCTCGTCGGGTTCTCGAAGAGCCTCGCCGAGGAGCTGACGGACACCGGTCTCATGAGCGTGTGCATCCTGCCCGGCTCGGTCGAGACGCGCATGCTGGAGGGAAGCGGCTTTCCGCCCCGAATGACCGCCGAAGAAGTGGCGAAGACGATTCTCTTCTTCTGCCTGGACGCGCCGCTCGCCCACAACGGCGCGGTCGTGGAGATGTTCGGCACATGACGAACTCTCTCTACGCGCCCGGAAGCGTCCTCACGGACGTCGCGGTATTCCCTCTGCCGCAGGTCGTACTTTTTCCCGGCGCGCTGATGCCGCTTCACGTCTTCGAGCCGCGCTACCGCGCCATGACCCGAGACGTGATCGCGACCACTCGCCGCATCTGCATCGCGCAGATCCCCGAGGACCACGACCTCGATGAGCACGGGCAGCCGAGCGTCGTCGGCGTCGCCGGTGTCGGAGAGATCGTGAAGTGTGACGCGCTTCCAGACGGTCGTTTCAACATCCTGGTGGAGGGCAAGGCTCGCGCGAAACTCCACGAGCTCCCGTTCAAACGTCCCTACCGTCGGGCGGACCTGACGATCCTCGGTTCTTCCGGCGCGGAGCCGGAACCGGCGCTCGTCCGCGCGCTCGTGTCGACGGCATCCACGCTCGCCGGACTCGTGAGGAAGTGCCACCCCGGCTTCCAGTTCTGTCTCCCGGAATCCCGCGTCGCTGCCGATGTCGCGGACGCCTGCGCCCACTATCTCGTCCTGGACGGCGCCGAGCGTCAGAAGCTCCTCGAGGAGCTCGACGTGGACCGCCGCGTGAAGGAATGCCTGGAGGTGCTCATGTCCCAGCAGACGCTCCTCGGCGGCGGCCCCGAAACGATGCACTGACCGCGACGCAATCGAACGGCGAACGGCCAACGGCCAACGGCCAACGACGCGGTGGGGGTATCTCCGCGAAGGATAGTTTGTATACAAACCAATGGGGATTGGTCCAGCCGTTCCACATCCCCGCGAGCACGGCGAGCGCGCGCCGCTAGGCGCGGCAGGGGGAGAGGTCCGAGGACCGCAGGGCGAAGCCCGAGGACCGCAGGAGCCTCGGGGGACAAGGTCCCCCACAAAATAGGGAAAGGGCCCGTCACACTCGCTTTCCTCTACCGTTGCTTCCTTCCGGACCTGGCGGGGTTCGAGGCGCGCCGTTGACGGACCCACAACTCGGTCCGAGGCACGGTTCGTATGCTCCCGCGCCCGATCCGTCAAGGCTGAACGGGCCGAGGACATCCGCGCTCGTGGCGAGGAAACCCCACGCCTCGCCCTACGACGGGGTCTTCGCGCCGCGTTTTCGCTCGGGCCGTGGCGCGGGATTTGCGTGAAATCGATCGGCGAGGCATGGATTCAGGGAGCGCTCGTGTCTTCCCCGATCGATCCCCCATCGCTCTTCGAACGCGCCCTGTCGTGGTCGCATTTCGTGCTGTCCGCGGCGCTCGTTGCGACGGCGCTGGACCTGTCCGTGCGCCGCCCGGTGCTCGGCCTGGTGCTCGCGGAGCTCGCGCTCGTCCTGTTCATCCCGCGCGTGATCCAGAGACGGAAGCTCCGGCGCGTGCTCCGATCGGGCAACGTGGACGCCGTGCTCGCGGCCTGGGAGTCGTCCGCGTCGCGCGTCCCCCACCCCGAGACGATGGCTCCGCTCATCGCAGCGACGGCGTTCGCGGCGCATGGCCTGGCGGAACGGGCCCGCCGCGCGCTGTCGCTGGCGCGGCGAGGCCCCGTCTGGGATGCGGCCATCGAACAGCGCCTGGTCGTCGAGACGCTCCTCTCGGTCTTCGACGGAAATCCCGAGCACGCGGTGGAGACGGCCGAGTCGCTCGAAGGGCTTCCGCTCCCCCCTTCATTTCTCCTGCGCGGCAGGGTCGCGAAACTGCGCGCGGCGATGGGCGCCTTCGCACGGGCCTTCGCGCACCGCGCCTCCTCGGAGGATCGCGGCACGCTCATCAGCGCCGCGAAGGACAATCCACTCGTGTACTGGGCCATGCGGTACGCCGCGGCGGTCGTCTGCATCGATCGGGGGGAACCCACGGAGGCGGCCCGATTGCTGGAGGACGCGCCGGCGTGGCCGGAGGAATCGGCCTTCGCCGCGTTCCACCAGGAGATCGCCCTCCGCGCCGTTTCGGGCTGAATTTGGTGGCGTTTGGACGGGAGGCCCCGTTCTACGTATGATTTCTGCTTTCGATGGCAGAGCCGAAGCCTCCGCGCGGCTCGGAGATCCCGGATCTGGACCTGCGATCTCCCGGCGGAACTCCGTCGCGCGCACCGACGCCACGGGTGTCCGCGGCCCCGGCGCCACGCACCGTCGCCCCCGCCATTCCTCCGAAACCGCCGTCGGGTTCGCTCGGCGCCGAGGACTACTTCGGCTCGGGTAACTTCGACGAGGACCACTTCGGGGGTGGGGGCGCCGGGCCGTCGCTCGACACCGAGGAGCGTCCACGGACGAGCGGGACCCGGGACCTCGACTTCGGCGCCGGGCCGTCCTTGCCGACCGGTGGAACGGTGGACCTCGCGACGGGCGGCGAGGACCTGGACCTCTACGAGAAGTCCACGGCTCAGGCCGCCGTAGCGGTCGGACGGGCCGTCGATCGACGCGCATGGCCGACGGGAACCACGCCGGATTCCGCGTCGCTCCGGATCGACGGCGCGGAGGTGAAGCTCGCCGCAGCCTTCGGGGAGCCGCCCGCGCTCTCGTTCCTCGCGCCGGTCTATACGTTCGGCGTCCTCGTCCGGCGGCGCGCGCTGAAGGCGAAGATCGGCGAGCTCGGGGAAGCTCTGGAGGAAGCGACGCGCGCGCGCGACGAGATCCTCGTCCGGCTCGTGCAGGAACGACGCGGGAAGATCCTGATGACCGACCAGGGCGAGGCGCTCTTCGAACCGATCATCGCGATCGAGAGGATTGCGCTCGAGCGGAGATCCGCGCTCTCCGGCACGAACGAAGAATACGAGCGCATCGCCACGAGCCTCGCGGCGGAGCTCCAGAACATCGAAGGCGAGGCCGATCGCCAGACCCAGGTCGTCGAGGAGCGCCGCGCGTCGCTCGCCGAGGTGACGCGAGCCCTCGAGCGACAGGAAGCGAAGAAGAAGCGGCTCTACATCGAGCTCACCGGCATCGTCGCGCTCGGCGAGAAATCCGGCGGCGCGCTCCAGCCGGCGCAGAAGGCGCGCGCGGAGGAGCTCGAGCGACTCATCGCGGAGCATCAGCCCGAGGTGGACCGAGCGCGCGATGCGGTGGAGGCGAGCCAGAAGGTGCTCGCCTCCGCGGAGGGCGCTCTCCACGCGATCGAGAATCGCGGCCGGGAGGTCGCCCGGAAGAAGAAGCGCGAGGAAACGGCGCTCCAGGCGCAGATCGGCGCGCGGAGCGAGGGTGTGCGCGAGGCCGAGAAGGAACGGCTCGAGGCGTTCGTCGGCGTCGCGCGCCGGATCCTCGCCGAGAAGGGACGGCTCGTGGACGTCGACTCGGACACGCTCGCGAGCCTCCAGCGCGCCGACGAGCTCGTCGCGAAGCGCGCGACGGAGCTCGAGAAGCACGTCCGCGCCTTCGACGCGCACGACGACCCCGCGTACAAGCGGGGCTTTGCCATTGCAGGCGGCGGTCTCGCGCTGATCGTCGCGCTCGTCGTCTTCCTGGCGACCCGCTGAACGGGTCGAGGCCCCGCCGCGAGTCTTTCAGCGCTTCAGCACGCCCGCGGCGAGCTGACGGGCGCAGAGCTCTTCGATTTCCTTCTGGTACGGAGTGATGGCCACGTCGAACTCGACGCCGATCTCCCAGGGCCAGACGTCCGCGAGATCCGGATCGCGGCGCTCGACGCGGACGATTCGACCCGAGGTCTTTCGAGGCTCGTCCGTCTCGGCACCGAGGTAGAGGTGGAGCGTCAGGGTCTCGTCGAGGTCGAGCTTCGCGCGCGTGAAGAGGCGAGCGCCGGAGGTGCTGACGTCCCGGATGAGCGCGACGTCCTGAGGGTCAGCTTCGGATTCGAAGTACGCGGGGATGCACGTGAGCTGACGGGCGAACGAGCGGCGTTCCTCCATTGTTCAATGGTCTTCTCGGGCGCCGCCCCTGTCAACGCCCGGACAGGAAGCCGCATCCGCACGGCGAACGGCGAACGGCGAACGGCGAACGGCGAACGGCGAACGGCGAACGGCGAACGGCGCCGTGGAGGGTATCTCTTCACCGGACAGTTTGTATACAAACCAAACCCCCGCGATTGGTCCAGCCGTTCCACGGCCCCGCGAGCACCGCGAGCGCGCGCCGCCAGGCGCGGCAGGGGGCGAGGTCCGAGGACCGCGGGGCGTAGCCCGAGGACCACAGGAGCCTCGGGGGACAAGGTCCCCACAAACCAACCCCACGACGCTCACCGTCGTCGCGTCGAGCTCGCCCGAAGGGCGGCGAGTCGCCCCCGAACCAACCCCACGACGTTCACCGCCGTCCGCCGGCGCCTACAGCGGAATGTTGCCGTGCTTCTTCGGCGGGTTCTTCTCGCGCTTCGTCGCGAGCATTTCGAGGCACTGGGCGAGGCGCTTCCGGCACTCGCGGGGATAGATGACCTCGTCGACGAAG
>DASZXK010000004.1:0-2583 GCA_035545855.1 Polyangiaceae bacterium | reverse complement strand
CGCCGCGCCCGCGCCGCCGCCCGCCGCGCCCGCGCCGAGCCCGACGCCTGCGCCGCCAGTCGACGTCGCCTCGCCGCCCGAAGCCGCGCCGCAGCAGCCGCTTCCTCCACCTGCGACGCCTTCTGCCCCGCCGGCGGCCGCGAAGACGGAGAGCGGCGTGGTCGTCGCGGGGCCTTCGCCCTTCGCCTCGGAGCCCGACGCCGAGGATCTCGAGCGACGCCTCGTCGTCTTCACGGACGGGAGCGCGCCGCGCCTCGTCGGCTACGGGACCCACGGCGTGCACGGCCCGCTCGAGCTCGAGGTGCGGTTCCGGAACGCGAACCCGCTCTGCTACGAGTATTCGACGAACGTCGAGGCGAGCCACATCGCCGCGAGCGATCAGCCGCTCCCCGAGCGTGTCCCCGGCATCGGCGCGTTCGGCGCGCCCGCTGTCACGAGCTTCGGAACCCTGGAGGAGGCGCTCGCGGCCCTGAACCGCGCCCAGACGGAGCTCGAGGACATCCTGAACGCGGCGAAGATCCAGGTGTCACTCGACGACGTCTGGGCGTCCTGCGACGCCGGAGGCGAGTTCGCGTCCGAACGAGCGCGCGTGGAACAGGCCGCCCGGATCGCCGCGCAACGCCTCGGGACGTACGGGTCCTGGCGCCGCGCGCTGGAAAACGCGGAGTCGGTCGCGCTGGGTGCTCGACGTCTGTCGCGCGAGCTGGAGGGCGGGGAGCACGAGGCCGCGCAGGACGTCGAAGCGAAGAAGGCCGCTCTCGCGGAAGCGGACAAGAAAGAGCGCGAGGTCCGGGACCAGGTCCAGAAGACGGGGAAGACCAAGAAGCTCCAGGGCGAGCTCGACGAGGCGGCGCGCGAGCTCGCCGCCGCCCAGCGGAAGCTCCGCGAGTCGGAGCTGGTGTACGGCCGCCACCACCGCGCCGCGGATCTCGCGCACGCGGGGGAACGGCTCTCGGAGCGCGTCCGGCACGCGCTCGAGACGCTGAGCACCTCGATCGCGGACATCAACCGCGCAAGATCGCTCCTCGCGCGCTCCCCGACCGCCATCCGCCGGCGGTTCGGCGCGGGCGAAACGGTGCGCGTCGAGGTCGAACGCACGCGCCTGGAACGAGGCGAGCGCGTCGCCGGTCGAGGCCCGCAGATGTTCTCCGTCGCGCCGTACCGGACGCTTCGTCCGATCATCATGGATCTCGGCATCGGCCCGGCTCTCGGCGTGGGGACGAACACGGCGAAGTACGAAACTCGCTACGCCCCGGCGAGCAAGGACGACCCGTACGCCGCGTGGCGGGTCGTTCGCACGGAGGAAGGCGTCCCGCTCGACGTCATGGTGTCGCTCAGCATGTACATCTGGGAGCGGCGCTACCTGGACGACGTCGTGATCGACGGCATGCAGTTCGTCCCACGGCCGATGATCGGCGTGTCGCTCGCGCACCCGCTGAGCGAGTTCTACGCGGGTCTCCAGATCGACCCCATCCAGTTCGTGGACCTCTCCGCGGGAGTTCGCGTCTCGAACGAGGAACGGCTCATCGGACCCGCTCAGCTCGACCATGCACTCGTGGACGGCGCCGGAAACCCAGAGCCTCCCGTGACCCGGAAGGAGATGACGCCGTCCGCGTTCGTCTCCGTCACTCTCAGCACGAACCTCCTCTACGAGTGGCTCGGTTCGGGACACTGAGCGAGGCCCTCGGATGACCCTGTACCTCGTGAGACACGGCCGCGCCGAGGCGGGCATCGAGCACCTGGACCCGGGCCTCGACGCGATCGGTCGCTCGCAGGCGAAGGCCGTGGCCATGGCGCTCGCGAGCTCCGGCGTGAAACGCCTCGTGAGCTCGCCGCTCCGACGCGCCCGGGAGACCGCTCAGCCCATCGCGGGGACGCTCGGGCTCGACGCGATCGTCCGGGAGGACGTATCGGAGGTGTTCGATCCGGACACGGGCGCCGCGGCGCGAGGGGCGATGCTCGGGCCCCTGCTCTCCGGGGTCTGGAGCGCTCAGCCGCCCGAGCTCCGGGCGTTCCGCGAGCGCGTGCTCGCAGCCCTGGTCGAGCTCGGCTCCGAACCGACGATCGTCGTCTCGCATTTCGTCGCCATCTCGGCCGCCATCGGCGCCGCCACGGAGGACGACCGCGTCTCCCCCTGTGCCCTGGCGAACGCGTCGATCACGACGTTCGAGGTCCTCGGCGGCAAGCTCGTCCTGAAACGCGCCGGCGAGGTCGCTCACCTGGCCCGCGACGAGATCACGACGACCCGGAACGCGATCCCCGGCCGCCGCTGATCGAACGAGCGGCAAGCGCCCCGCGATTTGGTCCAGCCGATACGGATCCCGCGAGCACGGCGAGCGGCGCCGTAGGGGGCATCTCCTCCCCGGACAGTTTGTATACAAACTATTCGCCCCGATTGGTCCCGCCGTTCCACGGCCCCGCGAGCACGGCGAACGGCGCCGTGGGGGGTATCTCCTCCCCGGACAGTTTGTATACAAACTATTCGCCCGCGATTGGTCCCGCCGTTCCACGGCCCCGCGAGCACGGCGAACGGCGCCGTGGGGGGTATCTCCTCCCCGGACAGTTTGTATACAAACTATTCGC
>DASZXK010000003.1:0-22095 GCA_035545855.1 Polyangiaceae bacterium | reverse complement strand
AGGTGGGCATCAGCTCACGAAGATCGAACACCCATCCATTCGGGCGGGAAGGTCTACTAGTTCTCCGCCTGGCCCCGGAGAAACTCCCGCAAGCGGGGCATGAGGTTCTGCTCGACCGCCGCGGGCCCTTTCACGGAGCCCTCGATGCGCCGGTCCGATCCCGTGCCGTCCGCGTTCGGTAGCGCGAAGAGCGGAATCAGCCGGGAGGAGTACCCGGCCCGCCCGAGGGCGTCGCGGTCGGCGTCGAGGTCGAACTCGAGCAGGCGCACGCCGTCGAGCAGATCGTCGAGCTCGCCGGCCTGGACGGCGTGATGGAAGGCCTGACACGGCTCGCACCAGGTTGCACCGACGTAGACGAGTACGCCCCGCTTCGCCGCCTTGCCCTTCCGGAGCTCGTCGGCGACGAACGGCGCGACGTCCACGCCGCCGGAGGGCCCGCGCACGAACTCGGGTCGCACGTGACCGGCGGCGGCCCGAGCCGCCTTCTCCGGCGCCGCCGTCGGAGACTCCCGCGGCGCGCCGCCGCTCTTGCACGCGAGGGCGAGCAAGCACGCGACCGCCGTCGCGACGAAGCGATTCACCTCGTGTCTCCGCCGTTCGCGCCGCGGCCGCACACGGCGGCCACTCTACACCCGGCCCTCACGAGCGGAAGTCCGCGAGCTTCGCGGTGAGCGGCTCCACATCCCGGGTGCGTCGGTCGGAGTGAAAGACCTCTGCGACGCGCCCTGCCGTCGTGACGGTGAAACGACGCGCCGGGGCGTGCCGGTGCGCCTCGGGTGCGGGATCGAATGCGTTCTCCACGACGCCGTGGCAGGGCCCGCACCGGCCGCACGGGCCCGCCGCGCCGTCCCCCAGCAGGCGGCGGACGCGCTCCGAGGCGCAGCCCCGGTGGGTCGCGAGCTCCGAGAACTCCGCCAGGCGGCGTGCGTCGAGTGTTCGCACCGTCGCGTAGCGCTCGGCGAGGAGCTGGAGCTCCTTCGAGACGAGGTGACTCTGCGCGACTCGCCGGATCCACCCGTCCCGGAGCGTGACGAGGCCCATCCCCGCGAGGAGTCCCGCGACCGTCTGCACGGCGCGGAGGCTCGTCCGAGCGGCGAGCGCGAGCGACTCCGCGGTGACCGAGCCCTGATCGAGCGCTGGCTCGAGCGTCTTTCCGACGGCGAGGAGCTGTTCGGCGCTCGGTCTCGAGCTCTCGACTTCGGCGAGGAGCGCGCTCCGATCCGTCGAGTCGTGGAACACGACGGCTTCCGCGGGTGCGCCGTCTCTCCCGAGGAGCGCGAGCTCGTCCACGAGCTGCCCGACGGACGACGGGGGCTGGAAGCGAATCATCGAGCGGATGTCGCTCTTCGCGGTGCGCCTCCCGTACCGGAGCGGCACGCCCTCCGCGTCTTCCTCGCGCGCGGCTCCCGGCGAGAAGGCGCTGGTCGCGACGAGAATGGGCCGATCCCCCGGCATGGAGAACTGGAGCTGCTCGGCCGCACGCACGCCCGTCTTCAGCTCCTCGTGATACCGATGAACGGAGAAGCCGAGAGCCCGCGCGGAGCCGTGGACCGCCTCCACGTCTCTCGGCGTCGACGCGAACACGATCATCGGCTTCGGCAGCCGGCGCATCGCGTCGGCCAGGGCGCGCTTTCGCCCCTCGTCCCGGCACGTCGCGAACGACAGGACGACGTTCGCGCGGATCGCCGGCGCGTCGAAGGTCGTCGGCGCGCCGCCGAGGAGCGCGTCCACCACGTCCTGTCGGACGTCGCTCGCCGCGCCGGGTGCGAGGGCGAACACGGGGGGCCTCCCGAGGCGATCGAGGTGGACTCGAAGCCGCGCGTGCGCCGGAGAGAACGTCCGCGACAGCGTGGAGACGTCCTCCGCCTCGAGCACCGTGACGAGCGAGACGCCGACGGACGCGAGCGTCCGGAGGAGCGTCTCGTTCGCGAGCCACTTCGGCGTCGCGAACACCACCTTCACCGTCGAGGACGCGATGCGCGACAGGTGCGCCGCGTTCGGCTCCTCGCCCCGCGCGTCGTTCAGGAGGATCCCGGTCCCGGAAGCGCGCTCGAGCTGATCCCGGAGATCAGAGAGAGTCGCCACGTCGGGGCCGACGACGAGCGCCGGCTGAGGCAGGAGCTCGGAAGCGACGAGCGCCGCGGCCTCGTGTCCGGAGCCGCGGGGCGCCGTCGAGAGCGTCGCGGTGCCTTCGAGCAAGGCGCGAACGAGCTTCCGGAACCCCGTGTCCACACTGGCGCCGAGGCGCGCGCCGAGGGCCTCCACCTCGCGGAAACGCTCCGGGGAGAAGGGCTTCCGCGGCAGCGTCGGCGTCACGAAGAGCGGCGCGTAGCCGGAGGCACGCGCGCGCGCCTGGGCCTCTTCCCGGGGCGTGTCTGCTCCGCGTGGCGGGAGTCGACCGAGGCGGACGCCGGGACGAGCTCCCGGCGCGAGAGGGACCACATGGTCCGGCGAGGACGGACTCGGCGGGACGGGCCGGGTCTCGCTCTTCGGTGCGCTCGCCGTCGGGGGCGCGAGCGGCGTCGGCACGGCCGTCGGCGCGACCGGGGCGCTCTTCACGGGAATGATCTTCGGACCTCGGCGGACCTCCGCCGGCTTTTCCGCCGGCGCGGACGCGAGGGGCGGCGCGACGATCGGAGCCGGAACGTTCCGGAAAGCCGCCTTGGGTGTCGACGCGCCCGGCGCTCGGCGCGGCTTCGTCTCGGCGGAACGCTTCTTCCTACCGACGGCGCGCTTTGCCTTGGTCGGTTTCCGCGCGACGCCGGTCTTCCGCGACTTCTTCACGGGAGCGGCCCGCTTCAGGGAGGCGCTCCTCCTTCCGGATGTCTTTGCGGTCGACTTTTTCGCGGTCGACTTTTTCGTGGTCGACCTTTTCGCGGTCGACTTTTTCGCGGTCGACTTCTTCGAGCGAGCGCTCGTTCCTCCGAGGCTTCGCTTCGCGCTCGCTGCCTTCCGCGTTCGAGCCCGCGGGCCCTTCTTCTCGCGTCGCGCGGCCGCAGCGCGGGGAGCCGCCTGCCTGCCCTTCCTCTTGCGAGCCACTGCTGAACGTTTCTGGAGTACGACGCGCGTTCGTGCCACGAAACCTCGCTTCGGGCGCCCATTCGTCGCGCCCTCCAACCTGCCGAGATCCGGGGCGGAAAGGCCGACCCGGAACCTCACGGTTACCACCACTCCCCTTCGGGTTGAACGAAAAAGCAGTGGACGAGGGTACAGTGCTCCGGAACTCGCGGGCGTCTCGCCGCGCCCGCGGCATCCCTCCGCTCCCGGGCGCTCGGGCAGACTGCGATCGAGAAGTCCAGCGTGTCTCGCTCCGCTCCACTCACGGCACTCATGGCCGCGGCCATTTTCGTCGTCGTTCTCCTCGCGTGGTGGGACGCACGCCGTGAGGCGGAGGGCGCGCTCGTGGACGTCGCGAACGAACAGACGACGCTCGCGCGCAGCGTCGCCTCCGCTCTTTCGGCGCGCCTCGCGAATCTCCGGGATCGGGGCGAGCCGATCGAGCCGAGCTCGCTCCTCGCGGGCGTCCGGGACGTGGAACGTCCCGGGAACGTCCGTCTCTTCGTCTCGGCGCCGGGGGCCGTCGGGTTCGTGGGGACGAGCGGCGCGGTGGTCCGCGACGCCGCCGTCGAGCGCGCCGTCGCTCGCGGGACCGAATGGGTCCGGCTCGAACGAACCGAAGCTCCGGCCTTCGATCTCCCCGAACGAATGGCCGTCGCCGGACTCGCCTCGTTCCGGGGAGACGGCGGTCGCTGGAGCGTCGCCGTGGCGGCGACGGCACGCCGCGAGCGCGACCGCGCGTCGCGCGCGGCGTGGCGCTCGATCGGGGCCGTCGTGGTCGCCTCCGGGCTCGTCCTCCTGTTCGGCGGGGTCGCGATGAGAAAGCAGCGGCAGGAACTCACGCTCTCGCGCGAGCTCGCGGTGGCGGAGCTCGAACGCCAGCGTGAGGAGCAGCTCCTCCGCATCGACAAGCTCGCGACGCTCGCAGCTCTCTCGACGGGAATCGCCCACGAGGTCGCCACGCCGCTCGGCGTGATCGTCGGCAGAGCCGAGCAGCTCCTGCCCAAGGTGTCTCACGACGAGCGTGCCACGAAAGGCGTCCAGTCGATCATCGAGCAGGGGACGCGGATCGATCGTGTCGTCCGGGGCTTCCTCGATCTGGCGCGGGGGGAGTCGCCGTCACACGAGCTGGTCGCTCCGGAGTCCGTCGCGCGCGCCGCGGCGGAGCTCGTGGAACATCGCTTCGAGAAGGCGTCCGTCCGGCTCTCCTTCGAGGCCGCCGCCGACCTTCCGAAGGTCGCCTGCGATCCCCGCCTCCTCGAGCAGGTCGTCATCAATCTTCTCCAGAACGGGTGCGACGCCTGTTCGGCGGGAGGTCACGTCGAGCTCTCGGTGCGCGCCGAGGGCGAACGCGTCTCGTTCGTCGTATCCGACGACGGCGCCGGCATCAGTTCGGAGGCAGCCGCGCGCGCCGTCGAGCCCTTCTTCACGACGAAGCCCGCCGGGAAGGGGACCGGGCTCGGCCTCGCCATCGCTCACGAGATCCTGAAGCACCACGGCGGGGATCTCCGGATAGAGCCCCGGAAGGGAGGCCGAGGAACGCGCGCGGTCGCGGCGCTCCCGGCGACGACCGGCGGGCTCGCATGAACGTGCTCTCGCCGTCCGATCCCGGCGCGTCGCGGCCGAAGGTCCTCGTCGTGGACGACCAGCTCTCCCTCGCCGAGACCCTCGCGGACGGGCTCTCCGAGCGGGGGTACGACGCCATCCCGACGTCTTCCAGTCGCGAAGCGGAGGCGCTCTGCCGCGACGAGACCATCTCGGCGCTCGTCACGGACCTTCGCATGCCGGAGGTGGACGGCATGGCGCTCCTCGACCATTCGAAGCGCGTCGCGCCGGACCGCCCGGTCATCGTGATGACGGCGTACAGCGCCGTGGACTCGGCGATCGAGTCGATCCGCCGGGGCGCGTACCACTACCTCACGAAGCCGTTCAAGCTCGACGAGCTCGCGCTCTTCCTCGGCCGCGCGCTGGACGAAGCGAACCTTCGTCGCGAAGCGGTCTCGCTTCGCCGTGTGCTCCGCGACCGGCTGCCGATGCCGGAGCTCGTCGCCGAAAGCGCCCCCATGCGCGCCGTGGCGGAGCTCGTCGGGCGCCTCGCCGATACCGACGTCCCCGTTCTCCTCACGGGCGAGACCGGCACCGGAAAGGGTCTCGTCGCGAGGGCGCTCCACGCGCACGGCAGCCGCGCGTCGCGGCCGTTCGTCACGGTGAATTGCACCGCGCTTCCCGAGACCCTCCTCGAGAGCGAACTCTTCGGACACGTGAAGGGCGCGTTCACCGGCGCGACCAAGAACCGCGCCGGACTCTTCGAGGAAGCGGAGGGCGGCACGCTCTTCCTGGACGAGATCGGCGAGCTCGGCCTGCCGCTCCAGGCGAAGCTCCTGGACGTCCTCGAACGCGGCGTCGTGCGCGCCCTGGGATCGAACAAGGAACGCCGCGTGGACGCCCGCATCGTCGCCGCCACGCACCGGAACCTGCGGGAGCGCGTGCAGGAAGGAACGTTCCGCGAGGATCTCCTCTACCGTCTGGACGTCGTCACCATCGAGCTTCCGCCGCTCCGCAGCCGCAAGGACGACGTCCCGATCCTCGCCGAGCACTTCCTACGCGAGGCGGTCACGCGCCATGCGACGTCCCCCGTCGTCCGATTCTCTCCGGCCGCGATGGCGCGGCTCCTCGGTCATCCGTTCCCCGGCAACGTGCGCGAGATCCAGCATCTCGTGGAGCGCCTCGTCTTGCTCGGGCGCTCCCCGGAGATCGGCGAGGCGGACCTTCCCCCGACCATCGGTCGCGGCGCGTCGGTCGCGCTCGACTTCGGCGGAGAGGTGCTTCCCCTCCGCGAGATGACCCGTCGCTACGTCGCCTGGGCGTACGAGCAGCTCGGCCACCGGAAGCTCGCGACCGCGGAGCGTCTCGGCATCGACGACAAGACGCTCGCGCGGTGGCTCGCCCGGACTCCGGAAGACGGCCCCTCCGGCTGAGCTTCACATCACGAGCTGGAGCTGGAGCCGCGCCTGGTCGTATCCGGCCGAGAGATCGTGATCCCGGTAGATCCGGAAGTAGTCGGCCTGCAGCTTGAGCTGGTGCTGCGCGAAGAAATAGTTCACGCCGCCGCCGAGCTCGTCCTGATCCTTGAGCGCGTCGTGATCCGTCACGCCGCGCCCGCGGATCGTGCCGTAGCGCGCCGCGATCTCGACGGGGAGCCGAGGGAGCAGATAGCCCGCCTGGAGGGCGATGCCGGTGCCGTCGCGGGTCGCGGTCGGAGCCGTCAAGGTGTTGCCCGCGGCGTCCACCAGCTTGCCGGCGTTCCTGTCGCCGTGGCGATAGTAGAGGGCGCCGAGCGCGGAGAACCCTCGCATCTTGAACGCGACGTCCCCCGTGAAGAGCGCGAAGTCGGTCGTGCCGCCGACGTCGGCCGGCGTGTTCCCGACGGTGCCGCGGTCCCTCCGGGCGTCGACGATCCGAACCGCCGCTCCGCCGATCGCGAGCCGCGGCCCGGTGCGCTGGAAGTCGCACTCGGGACTGTCGTCGTAGAGGCCGAGCGGGAGCACCTCCGCGCGAGCGATGTAGAGGAGCCCCATGTCCGTCCCGGTGAAGCTGTTCCGCCCCTTCCCGGAGAACACGCCGAGCTGGTACCGGAGCATCCCGAGCCCGAGGAAGTCGTTCGACTTCAGCGTGACGCCGATGTCGCGGTCCAGGCTGAACTCGCTCGTGACGCCCGAATAGTCGACGAGCTGTCGCGCCATATCGGAGGTCATCCGCATGCGGTCGAACGGCACCTTGAACTGCCCGGCGCGGACCGTCAGATCGCGGAGGTAGTCGAACTCCGTGTACGCCTCGAGGAGCGGGCTCGTTCGCACGACCTGGTCCTTCGTGTCCACGTCCGAGGGGGAGACCGCGATTTCCAGGCGATACTTGTTGTGGACTCCGAAAGCGTGCCCCGCGACCTGAGCACGCGCGCGCCGCACCTGGAGCGACTGCGCCGTGTCTTTCGCGGTCGGGTCGTCGCCCGTGAGCGTGTAGAGGAGCTGGAAGCGGAACCCGAGCCCGACGGAGAAGTCCTTGTCCTCGCTCTCGATCATCACGCCGTCGCCCGGCGTGAACGTGATCCCGGGGCCCACCTGTCGCGGCTTCATCCGTTCCGCCTCGCCGGGGGGGAGGAGCGAATCGTCCTCGGCGGCCTCGGGTGCCGGGGCTGCCGCCGTGGGAGACGCAGCCGGGATCTCCGAGCCGATGGCCGCGGTCGCTCCCGCCGTGCTCGCCTCGGGCCCCTGGACGGTCGTCGCCGGTGCGGGAGCGGCCGACCCGTTCGCCGGCGCAGGCGCCGACTCGCTCGTTGCCGGAGCCGCGACGGGCGCGGATGCAGGCGAGGACGGCGGCGTGACGGGCGTGGCGGCGGCTGCCGGCGCAGGCGCTGCCGGCGTGCCGGGCCTGGCGGCGGCTGCCGGCGCAGGTGCCGGTGGCGCGGGCCTTGGAGCGGCCGCGGGCGGCGGCTCGCGGGACGGCGTCGGCGGGACCGCCTGTGCCTGGGCTGAATTCACATAAAGTGCAGTAAAAACAAAAGCTTGGGCCGCTTTTGGAAAATTGCCTATCGGTTTAATAGGATTAGCCATGTCCGCTGCTTAGCGCCCCGGGGCCCTCTTCTGCAACAGATAAAAGCGCGACGCGCCCGGGGGCCTCTCGCCGACCCGGGCGCGCGCGACTCGATCCGTCCTCTCGGGTGGTCAGAGAGCGATGGCGAGTCGGAACAGGAACTCGTGCTCGTTCTTCTTCCCGTCGAGCTTCTTCTCCGCGTCCGCGACGCCGCCGGCGGTGCCGTCCAGCAGGTTCAGCACGTAGTTGAACGTCGCGCGGTACCGCTTCGAGTACCAGTAGTTCGCGCCGAACTCGATCGCGGTGATCTTCCGGGTGCCCGACGCCTTGTCCGCCGAGAGCGTCGCGTTCGTTTCCATCGTCTCGTTCAGGTGATCGACGCGCGCGGCGAGCATCACCCCGTGCCGCGGCGCCTTCGTCTCGAACTTCTTCAGGCGCGGCTGGAGCTCGAGGCCGGGCGCGGGGAGGATCTTGTCGTCCCCGACGAGCCAAGCGTAGACCTCGCCGTACATCGCCCAGCCGCGGAGCTTCGCGTCGCCGAGGGGCGTGAAGGTGCCGCCGGCAGCCGCCGTCGCGTCCGTCACGGCGAGGTCCTGCGTCTTGTGCACGTACTCGACGCGGACACCGTACTTGTGCTCGATGGGCGCGTTCAGCTCGAGCGCGAACGCGCGGAGCTTGCCGTGCTGGTGGACCTCCACGCCGGACCCGCTCGCGAGCTTCCACGCGGGGTCGAAGAACGTGAAGCCGCCCTGAGTCGTCTGGGAGGCGAGCTTCAGGCCGTTGTCGCCGCGGTTACCGAGCCACACGGAGCCGCCTACCGTGACGTCCTCTAGTGATTTTTCGCCGGCGAGCGCGAAGGGGGCGACCCACGCGCGACCCATGACGTCGAACTTGGAGTCCGTGTTGCGGAAGTTCTGGCCGTCGCCGTCGAAGAGGCCGAGCGAGTAGTAGAGCCCCTTGTTCGGAAGGAGCCCGTTCACCATCGCGCCGGTCTCCTTGTTGGACGGGATGCCGAACGCGCGCACCGTGATCGAGCGCTCCATGAAGTCGAAGTATTTGTCCGATGTTCGGTTCTCGAGCGTGAAGGGCGCGTCGAACTGTCCGACCTGGAGCATCGCGACGTTGGTTCCCCACGGAGCGATGCCGACGAAGTCGTCCGTCGTCGCGAGCCAGGACTGCGCGACGGGATCGGGGCCGGAGGGAGCCCCGAGCGCGAAGTCACCCGCGAGGTTGTAGAAGAACCACTTGCCCACCCAGCCCGCGAGCTCGAGCCTCGCGCGACGGAGGAGGATGCTCGGCGTGGGCATCTTGTCGGTGTCCCGCTTGAAGAAGTAGCCATCCACCTGGAGACGTCCGCCGGGCATGAGCACGAACTCGTTGTCGGCGGACCGGAGGTACGCCGTGTCCCCCGAGAAGCCGGCGAGCGGATCGTTCGGTCCCATCGTGTCGGCGGCCGGGGTTCCGGCAAGAGGCTCCGCGGCGGCGGGCGGTGGAACGGGCGCGGCGTCCGCGGGCGCCGGCGAAGGAGGGGGCGCCTCGACGGGTGCGGGCGGGGCAGGCGCCTCCGTCGCGGCGGAAGCCTCGGTCGCGGCGGGGGGCGTCGGCGCGGCAGGAGCGGCTTCGGGAGTCGTCGCGCCGGGTGCCGCGGGCACCGCTGCCGCGGGTGCGGGGGGCGTCGGCGGAGGCGCCGCGACGGGCTGTGCGAGCGCCGTCAGGCCCCACCCGAACGCGGCGGAAAGCGTGGAAATCACCGAAAGTTTCGTTTGTTTCATCAGGGTGGCGCACCCTAGTCGTCCGATGGTGACGTTTGGATGACGAAGTTGTCACAAGGATAAAAATTCAGTGGTGCGGAGGTGTCTTCGGCGAGCGTTCGTCGCGACGTTTTCGAGACGGCGCCGCGCCGCGTCGGCCGTCTCGCGTGGCCCGAGTCACTGAATGGAGCGATTCTTCGGCCCTTGCTCAGGGAAACGCTCGTCGCCGGAGCTCTCGCTCTGACCACCGGTGTGGTCGCCGTTTCGGCTCGCCCGTCCCAGGCGGAGCCCGCGCCCGGGACGGCCTCCGTGCCCGGTGCGACCGTCCTCCACTACGACGCGGCGGCGCTCACGGGCGCGTTCCCGCACCCCGCCGCCGCCCGCGAGGCGTTCTCCGCTCCTCTCCCGGCTCCACGCTTGTCGGACCAGGAAATCGCGGTCTACGCCCTCCGGGATCCGTCCGCGCTCGGCCCGCTCTCGATCGGAAGCCCCGCGCGGGGCGCGCTCCGGAACGGCGTCCAGATGCCGGAGGGGCCGCTCTGGCACGTGGTGGAGCCGGCGCGCTCCTACGGCGCTCCGGAAGCGATCGCCTCCATCGGGCGCGCGATCGAGACCGTCGCCCGGGAGCTCCCCGGGGGGCCCGTGCTCTACGTCGGGCAGCTCTCGGCCGAGCACGGCGGGTATCTCCGCCCGCATCGGAGCCACCAGTCGGGGCGCGACGTGGACCTCGGGTACTACTACCAGGGCGGGACGGGCTGGTACGCGCGCGCGAACGCGAAGAACCTCGATCGACCTCGCACGTGGGCGCTCGTCCGGGCGCTCGCCTCCGACCCGAACGTGGAGGCCATCTTCATCGATCGGAGCGTGCAGCTCCTGCTCCGGGAATACGCCCTCTCGCAGGGGGTCGACCGCACGGAGCTCGACGAAAAGATCTTCGAAGGCACAAAGCGCGGTCGTCCGACGCTGGTCCGCCACGAGTGGGGCCACCTCACGCACCTCCACGTGAGGTTCCGGTGCCCGGACGCCGTCGAGACCGGACGCCGCGCGGCGCCCGTTCTCGCCCGGCTCGGAAAGATCTCGCCCGCGTTCGCGCCGAGGGTCGCGAAGGGTCAGCCCAGAGCGCGTTCCACGGCCGCGACGAGCGCCGGATCGTCCGGCGTCGTGCTCGGATCGAAGCGACCGACGACCTGACCCGTCTTGCTCACCAGGAACTTCTCGAAGTTCCAGGTGACGTCTCCCGGCCCCTTCGGGGGAGCCTGCTCGCTCTTCAGGAAGGCGTAGAGCGGCGAGGTGCCTTCGCCGTTCACGTCGACCTTCGCGAAGAGCGGGAACGTCACGTCGTATTTCGTGGAGCAGAACGTCTGGATCTCGGCTTCCGTGCCGGGCTCCTGCCCCGCGAACTGGTTGCAGGGGAAACCGACGACGGAGAAGCCCTTCGCCGCGTACTTCCTGTGGAGCGCTTCGAGCGCCGTGTACTGAGGCGTGAGCCCGCACCTCGAGGCCACGTTGACCACGAGCACGGCCTTGCCCGAAAAATCCCCGAGCGCTTTCCGTTCACCGGTGATCGTCTTCATCTCGAAATCGTGGAACGATGTCATGGTCGCTCGGGGATATCATGCCGCGCATGACTCGTCCCCTGTCGGGCGTCCGCGTGCTGGATTTCGGCCGCTACATCGCGGGCCCGTACTGCGCGGCGCTCCTGTCCGATCTCGGGGCGGACGTCATCCGCGTCGAGCGCCCCGAGGGGAGCGAGGACCGCTTCATCGCGCCGGTCACTCCCGCGGGTGACGGCGCCATGTTCCTCCAGTGCAACCGTGGAAAGCGCGGGCTCACGCTCGCCCTCGGCAAGCCCGCGGCGAGGGAGATCACGCGCCGTCTCGTCCGCACGGCGGACGTGGTCGTCGTGAACCTTCCTCCGCAGACGCTCGCGCCGGTCGGCCTCGACGAGGCGAGCCTCCGCGCGGAGCGGCCGGACGTGATCTTCACTCTCGTGACGGCGTACGGGTCGTCCGGCCCCGACGCGGAGCGCGTGGGCTTCGACGGCGTGGGGCAAGCGATGAGCGGCGCTCTCTACCTCTCCGGGACGCCGGGCACGCCCACGAAGTGCGTCGCGAACTACGTCGATTTCACGACGGCGATGTCGGCGGCGCTCGGGACGGTCGCGGCCCTCTACGACCGGCGCGCGACGGGGAAGGGGAGGCTCGTCGAGTCGTCTCTCCTCGGCTCCGCGCTCACGGTGATGGGGCCGTCGCTCGTCGAGCAGGCGCTCACGGGGATCGACCGCATCGGCACCGGAAACCGGAGTCAGCTCTCGGGCCCCTCGGACACGTTCGCGACGAGAGACGGCTTCGTCCTCGTGCAGACCGTGGGCCAGCCGATCTTCGAACGCTGGGCGCGGCTCATGGGAGAGCCCGCGTGGACCGACGATCCCCGCTACGAGAACGACGTGGCCCGCGGCCGTCACGGAGCGGCGCTCTCCGATCGCATGCAAGCGTGGTGCAGCGAGCGGACGACGGCTGAGGCGCTCCGTGCTCTCACGGACGCGAAGATCCCGGCGGGCCCCGTGCTCGCCCCGCGCGCGACGCTCGCGCACCCGCAGGTCGAAGCGATGGGCTTCTTCGAGTCGGTGCCGTATCCCGGAACGCCCGCCGCGAAGGTCCCTCGGGCTCCGGTCTCCCTGTCGGACGAGGGGGTCCGGATCGCCGGGCGCGCCCCGACCCTCGGGGAGCACACGGACGCCATTCTCGCCGAGCTCGGTTTCAGTCCCGACGACATCGTCGAGTTCCGGCGGAATCTCGTGGTGTGAGCCCGGGTGGGCTGGGGGGCGGGCTCGTTTTCACAACTGAAGTGCGAAAGTGAACGGCGCTCACCTGTGGCCACTCGGGTCCCCCGGGAAATCGGCTACTTGAAGCGCCTCCGCAGACGGCATGGACCCTGCTACATGGCCCGCCGTGCAGCTCATGACGGAAGCCAGGACCACCTCTCGCCGCGCGGCCCCTGCCCGGTACTCCGTGCTGATCGCGGACACCAGCGCCGAGTCCCGAAGCACCCTGGAGGCGGCCCTGAGCTCCCTCGGCCCGCAGACCGTGACCCACGCCGCCGACGGCGACGAGCTCGAGCGCCGCTTCTTCGAGGACGGCCCGTACGACCTCGTCGTCTGCCGCGCCCTCCTCGGCGCGCGGAGCGGTCTCCAGGTGCTCGCGCGCGCGCGCACGGCGGGCAAGCGAGCGTCCTTCATCGTCTACTCGTCGCTCGACGGCCCCTGGCTCCGCGTGTTCGTGAGCGACGCGGAGAGCACCGTGCTCTCGAGCCGCGTCGTGTCGCTCGAAGGCGTCGCGCAGCTCGCCGCCGGCATGCTCGAAGCGGCACGGCGCTGAACCCGTCCGGCGGCAAAAAGTCCAGGCTGCCGCGCGGTCTTCGAAGATTGGTTCGATTGCGAGGATGCCCCACCCGGCAGCCCGCCGAGCCGGGCTGCCGACCGCCCCAGATGTCCGTGCTCACCCGGCAACCGGGTTCCGCGCGGCCATGGGGCGGTGCCGGATTTCCGAGCGCCACAGGTGATTCCGGCGTCGCGCCTCGGTAGCGCCTTCGCGCGAATTCGAGTGGATCCGGGCGCGATGCTTCCGGAAGAGTGATGCCGCCGCGTTCGCTGTTCGTTGAGGGAACGATGGAGCGGCGCACCGCGCCGGCATCACTCCGCCGGAAGCCTGGGTTCGGTCAGTCAGTCGCCGACGACAAGGTCGAGCCGCACTCGGGGCCTCGGGCCCGTCTCGTCCCTGAACGTTCACGCTGACCCAAAATCGGCCTCGAAACGGCCGTGAACGTGAGCCTTCGCTTCGCCCGTTTCGAGGCATTCTCCAAGACGGGCTTTCGAGAAAGCGTCGACGGCGAAGAATTGCTCCCCGATCTCGAGAATGCCGAGAAGAGTGCGCCGTCGATACTCTCGGAAGCACACACCCCGAGACGACGCTTCACGTCGCACGGCGCTACCGAGGGTGTGCTCCGGAACTCCTTCAACGGGTCGCGCGGCACCGCCCCCATGGCGGCGCGCAGCTGATCATTCGTCACATCGTTCCGGTTCGAATCCGCCGGATGAGGTGGTTCCTGGGTTCAGTCCGTCACGCGCCGACGACAGGGAGGGCCCGCACTGCGAGCCGCGGTGGGCCGTCCCTTCTCGTCCCTGAGCTTTCATGCAAGAGTCGAAAATCGGCACCGAAACGGCCGTGAACATGAGCCTTCGCTTCGCGAGCTTCTTGGCTTTCTCGGAAACAGGCTTCCGAGAGAGCGTCGACGGCGAACACTCGCTCCCCGATCTCGAGAGTGCCGAGAAGAGGGCGCCGTCGACGCGCTCTCGGAAGCACACACCCCGAGACGACGCTTCACGTCGCACGGCGCTACCGAGGGTGTGCTCCGGAACTCCTTCGACGGGTCACGCGGCACCGCCCCGTGGCCGCGCGGAACCCGGCTGCCGGGTGAGCACGGACGCTTGGGGCGGTCGGCAGCCCGCCTTGCGGGATGCCGGGTGGGGCATCCCCGAGCTCGGACGCAGGTCAGGGCAAGGCCCTCGCAACCAATCTCGCGGCGCGAATCGTGGTTCAGGTCAAGCGGGCAGCGGGACGCCGCCGGCGATCTCGCTCGCGTTGTCGCCGATGCGCTCGAGGGCGCGAGAGACGACGTGGAGCCGCTGGGCGCGTTCCATGTGGTCGCCGTCCTGGCGCACCACCTGCAGGAGATCCAGGTACGTCTGGGCGAAACAGGCGTCCACGGCGATGGCGCTTCGCAGCACCTCGGCGGCGTACGCCGGGTCGTTTCGCCGGAGGGCCGAAACGGCGTCCCGGAGGAGGTTCGGCACCATCTCCGCGAGCTGCTCGATCGCCGTGCCGTGGAGCGGAGGAGTGCCGGCCGTCACGCTCATCACGTGCTCGCAGATGGTGCCGACGAGGGAGAGGATGGTCTGCAGGGAGTGAACGAGGTTCGCGTTCACGGGCACGTCCTTGGCGGCGTGCTCGTTTCCCGGGACGAGGACGTCGCTCCACGCTTCGTCGAGCGCGGAGCGGAGCCGCTGGTGCTCTCCGCCCTGAGCGACGAGCGCGCGGGCCAGCGTGGCGTCCCGGTCCACGAACGCGCGACCGGTGCTCCTCGTCAAGACTTCGACACGGTCCGCGAGCGACAGGAGCCGCGAACGCGCGCCGTTCGCGAAGCGCCGGGACTTCGGGGACGCATCCATTGCCGCGATCTAATACGCGATCTGCGCGTGGCGGGTCCGCAGAAAGGGCACGGACGCCGCGAAAGCCTTGCGGGTGGGGCTGATCGTCACAACTTCTCCACAGAGGGACTGACCGGATGGGAACCATTTGTCACTGATTCGTCACGCCCCTTGAATCGTCCCGTCTTCGCCATGGAGGTGTCCCGGGCCGGCCTTGATCGCGCCTTCCGGTGGCGCCAGGGTACGCGCGATGTCCGACGTCGAGCACGAAGAGATGCGCGAACGGCCCGAGAACGGCGAGGCGCGCGGCAAGTTCAAGTTCGAGAGCACCATGCGCCGTGAAGAGGCGGTCGCTTACTTCGAGGCGATCATCTCGGGACTCAAGCACGGGATCCTGCACTTCAAGCAGGGGGATCGATCGCTCACGGTGAACCCCGGCTCCGTCGTGGACGTCGAGGTGAAGGCGCGCCGCGGGAAGGATTCGCGGATCGTGTTCGAGATCGGGTGGGATCACGAATCGGAAGGCGCGCTCGAGATCACGTCGAGCTGACCCGGCACTCAGAGCGGGACCGGGAACACGGACGGAGAGCGGCGCTCGGGGGCGTTCGGGCGCGTGATGAGCGAGACGACCTCCGCCGGAAGCAGGACCTCCGGCGCGACGCCCGTGCGCCGCCGGAGCGCCGTGAAGAAGCCCTCCGCGTTCTCCGCCGACGCCACGGTCTCGGAAGCGAGCACGACGAGATGCGCGTTCGGGATCCGTTCGCGCGCGGCGTCCACGAGCTCGGACGCGATGGCGAGCGCTTCGATCCACGCCCGTCGCCCGATGTAGCCCGTCTCCCGGATGCTGTCTCCCAGGTGGACCGCGGACGTGCCGAGCTCGACGGACTCGAGGTCCCCCGTCTCCTTCACGCGGAAGTACACGAGCCGAAACACGCGGGAATCGAGCTGGAGGATCGTCGTGTCCACGATTCGACGATGAGCGGCCGGGGTGGCACGACAATCGTGCCGCAGTGAACTCCGCGTGACATCGCGGAGGAGGCCCCCCGTTACCCCGTCGGACGCTTCAGCCGGTAGCCGACGCTCGATACCGTTTCCACCTGGTCGCGCGCCACCCCGAGCTTCCGGCGGAGTCGCGTGACGTAGGCGTCCACGGCCCGCACCCCGACGTTCGTCGCCGTGCCCCAGACGAGGTCGAGGAGGGAGTGACGGGAGAGCACGCGCTCGCTTCGCTCCATCAGGACCTCGAGGAGGCGGAACTCGCGCGCGCTGAGCTTCACCTCGCTCGGCCCGACCCAGGCCCGGTGCGCTTCGCGATCCAGACGGAGCGTCCCGATCTCGAGGAGCCCGCTCCCGAGCGGCGGCTCCGTGCGCGCGCGGAGCTGGACGCGAACGCGGAGCAGGATCTCCCGCACGCTGAACGGCGCCCCCACGAAATCGTCCGCGCCGAGCTCGAACGCGACGACGCGGTCCATCTCGGTGTCCTTCGCCGTCACGACGAGGATCGGGAGCCCGCGCGTCAGCCGTTCGCTGCGGACGGCGCGACAGACCTCCGTGCCCTTCACGTCGGGGAGATCCAGGTCGAGCACGAAGAGGTCCGGGAGCGGCGTCGCCTTCAGGTATTCGAGCGCGGACCGGCCTTCGCCGACGAGCGTGGTCTCGTAGCCTGCCTCGTCGAGGGAACGCTTCAGGACGGGGCCGACCTTCGCGTCGCTCGAGGCGACGAGGATCCGGATGGGACGTTCGGACGCGGACACCGGGCCGTCGCGCGTGGGAAGGTCGCCCGGGGCCTCGTCCCAGCCCTCACGGCTCGACATCGATCTCGTAGGTCGCAAAACCCACGCCTCCGCGGTCGTCCCGGAGGACGACCCAGATGAACGACGTCCCCGCCGTGCCGGGCGCCGTCCACGCGTTTTCGGTGAACGTCGTCGTGGCTTCGGCCTCCGTCGTTCCGGTGCGCTCGTGGTCGAAGTCGCCGTTCGTGCCGTACCAGGAGACGCGCATCGACTCCCTCCTCGTTCGAAGGACGTGCTGGACGGGGTCCAGCATCGTGTAGCTCTCGGAGCCGCCGCAGGCCGGGGCGAGGCGCACGCAGACGGAAGTGACGCAGCTTCCGCCCGTGCCGCAGTCGTCGTCGACCTGACACGAGTTGCCGCCGCAGTCGGCGGGGCAGCACCCCTTCGGATCGGCCGCCGTGCACCTCGCCTGCTCGTGCTCGCCCTCGCTGCAGATGCCGTCGCCACAGCTCGGCGTCGTGGGGCAGTCGGGCCAGGTCACGCGGAAGGTCACCGTTTCCCCGGGCGCGACCTTCGGCGTCGTCGTCGCGTTCTCGGTGAGCGGTTCGCTCTTGCCGTCTTGACGACGGAGCTCGACGGACGAGAGCGTCGGGTTTCCGTTCGGGTGGTGAAGGCCGTTGTACTCCCGAGCTTGATCGGCCGTCGCGCTCCCGAGATCGCAGTTCAGGCGCGTGACGGCGACCGCGAAGTCGGGAGGATCCCCGGGGAGCAGCACGCGAACGGGCTGGTAGTAGCCGCCCGTGGTGTCGGGGTCCGCGGGGCGTCCGGGGGGCTTGCCTTCTTCGGCCGGGGGCGGGTTCGGGCCGAAGAGGTCGCACGCTTTCGGAGGGAGCTCGGCACTGACGTCCGGACCTCGCACGTGGAACTGCTCGAGATCGGCGCCTGCACGAGCGAGGCACACGGGCGCCATCGGCGCGTTCACCGCGAGCGGCTTCTGCGCGTTGCAGAATGCCCACTCGAAATCGGAGGCATCGGCCGGGCCGTCGGGGCTGACGTAGAGCGCCCGGTACTCGACGGGCGCGCCGTCGCTGGGCTTCGCCTCGGCCGGGATGGACTGGACGGCGAGCAGGCGGTTCCCGTCGACGAGGGACGGGCGTCCGGCGAGGTCCGGCTTGCAGGCGAGCGCGAGCGGCAGCGCCGCGACGGCGAGAAGTGAAGCGTTCCTCACCACGTGAGCTTCCCTCCGATCACGGGAAGGATCGGGAGCCCCGTGATGTACGCCTTCCGGGTGTAGTTGTAGTTGTAGACGATCTCTTCCGGGTTCCCGTGGTTCGTCACGTTCTGGACGTCCAGGTAGGCCTCGAGCTCGGTCGTGTCTCCGAACTTCCACCGCTTCGCGACGCGCGCGTCCAGCTGGTAGAAATCAGGAATGCGGATCGAGTTGTGCGGCCCGAACACGGGCGAGTAATCGTCCGACAGGAGAGCGCGAGTGACGCCGATGACCGGAGTCCGCGGGTAGCCGGTCGAGTAGCGGAAACGAGATCCGACCTCGAAGCCCGCGCCGAGATCGTACGACGCGAGCGCCGTGAACACGTGCGTCTGGTCGAGATCGAAGGGGCGATACATGTGAGAGCCGCCGTCGGTTCGCTCGCTCCGGAGGATGCTGTAGGAGAGCCACCCGAAGAAGCGGCCGACGAGGTCGTGGCGGATCAGGAACTGCGTGCCGTACGCGCGGCCGAGGCCGTCCTGGATGAGGGCCTGGCCGGCCGCCGGCGTCTCGAGCGGGCTCCTCGTCACGAGGTCGCTCTGCTTCGAGTAGAAGCTCGTCATCTCCACCGAGATGGGCTTCGACACCTTGAACGTGACGCCCGCGAGGTAGTGGACGGCCTTGCCGGGCCCGAGCGTCGGGTTCCCGAAGACGGCCGAGAGATCTTCTCCGAGCGGCGGCTGGTGGTAGATGCCGACCGCGGCGCGGAGGCTGATGCGGTTCGTTGCGGCCCAGCGGACGGAGAGGCGGGGCTCCACGTGCGCGTTCTCGTTCGCGATTCCGGTCGGCGGCACGTCCGACTTCGTGGGTTGCCTCCGGCTCGCCGTGACGACGGACGGCTCGAAGCGGATCCCCGGAACGACGTGAACCGCGCCCTTCGCGAGCGAGAGGTCGGCCTGCGCGAACGGCGCGAGGCCGGCGACCGTCGTCTTCCAGTCGTCGGCCGCGACGAGGTCCGGCGGCGCCTGCCCGAACACGCGGATGTCGCCCTCGCGAGGGGGAGAGGTGACCGAGCCGTAGCGGCTGAGCGAGCTCGTGAGGACCTCCGCGTCGATGCCTGCGCCGAGGGCGAGGAAATCCGCCGGGTTCCCGGTCCAGGTCGCTCGCATGCCGAAGACGGTGCCCTCGTTCGAGAGCACGGCGGGGACCTGCCCGAACTGGCTCTCGATCTTCGAGTGATCGAAGCCGATGAACGGGGTCGCCGTGACCTTGCCGCCGTCGTCGAGCTGACGCTCGTAGCGGACGTAGACCCGCTCGAACCCCGTGGAGCGGCTCTCGCTCTTGTTCTCGCGCGGATCGGCCTCGACGAGCGAGCGGCTGATGCGGTCGGAGGAAAACAGCGTCCCCACCTCGACGCTCTCGCCCTCGTGCGGCACCCACGCCGCGCGGATCTGGCTGTCCCAGTAGCGCGGGATGGGGACGAACTCGCCGACGTCCTGCGAGCTCACCTTGCCGAGGACCCAGTCGAGGTGGCTCCGGCGGATCGCGGCCGCGAAGCGGATGTTCTTTCCGACGTGACCCCGCACGCTCGCGGCAGCGTCGATCGCGTCGACGGCGAGCGAGCCGTGGTAGCCCTCGGCATCGAGCGGCCGGAGGCCGACGGTGACGAGGCCGCCGAGACCGCGTCCGTGGGCTGCGCCGTAGCCGCCCGGCTCGAGCTCGACGTTCTGGACGAGGTCCGAGTGGATGACCGAGCGGAAGCCGCCCTCGTGGTAGAGGACCGGGATGTGGACGTCGTCCACGTAGACGCGCGTGTCCGCCGCGCCGGCGCCCCAGACGACGAGCGCGCCCGACCCGACGGACGACCGCGCCACGCCGGGGAGGTTCTCGACGACCTTGATGACGTCCCCGCCGGTGCCCGCGACGCGCGCGCCCTGTTCCGCGCTGACGGACGTGGACGCGACGGCCTTGTCGAGCTGCGTGTCCACGACGACCATCTCGAAATCGACGCGCTCCTCCGGCGGGAGCTCCGCGGGCGCGATCTCGACGTCGTACGTCGCGTCGTACTTGTGGCCGGCGACGAGCGTCTCTTCGGTGCCGACCGGAGTGAACCCCGGCCCCGAGAGGCTCACGGAGTGTGGCCCCGGCGGTACGTCGGCGAAGCTGAACCGGCCGGCTTCGTCGGTCGTCGTCTCCTGCTCGTCGAACCCGACCGTGACGCCGGCGAGCGGCTTTCCGGTCTTCTTCTCCCGGACGACGCCCGTGAAATCCGCCGTCTTCTTCACCGGCGGAGCCACGGCGACCGGCGGCTCGAAGTCGTAGCGGTACTGGATCTTGACGGGCGCGGGCTTGCCGTCGATCTCCGCCGGCTCGAACTCGAACTTCTTCACGGCCTCGACGGCGGCGTCGTCGAAGGCCTGGCCCCCCGACGTGACCACGGAGGCCTCCACCACCTTGCCGTCCGCTCCGATCGCGACGACGAGCGCGACCGACGCCTTCTCGGGGTGCGCCTTCTCGGACTCCGGGTACGGAGCCTTCTCGAAATGAAGGAGCTTCGGCGGCTTGGTCAACTTGCCTGGTCTCTCGGCGCCGGCAGCGGCGGCAGGCGGAGTCTCGGCGGCCGACGTCGTCCCCCAGGACGTCAGCGCTGCCGCCGCGAGGGCGGCGATGCGAAATCTGAAGTTCATGACCCGAGGACGAAACGCATGGCGAGGATGAACGGCGCCGCGACCGCCTGTTTGCAGCGGGTGGCGGGCCGGAAGTGAAGTCTCTGCGCGGCGGCGATCGCCGCTTCGTCCAGGCCGTATCCGAGTCCGGAGAGGACGCGGGCGCCGGTGACCTCGCCGCGCTCGTTCACGGTGAGCTCGAGTCGCACGCGGCCTTCGACCTTCGCTCGACGCGCCGCGTCCGTGTACGCGGGGCGGACCATCGTGAGAGGACGCGCCTTCACGATGTCCTCCGTGCAGGTGTTCTCGGTCGCGTGCGCGACGAGGACCTTCGGCTTCGGGGGAGGGGCCGCGACGGGCGCAGCGACCTGCTGCTGGGCCGGCGCGATCGCGACGGCGATGCCCTCCGAGGAAGACGAATCGAGCGCGAGCCCGATGTCCTGGAAGCCCGCGACGGGATCCGCCGCGGCCGCGGCGGCGGGCGCCGGCGTGTTCCGCGCCGTGTGTCCCGGCGCGTGCGACGGTCGTTCGGCGGGATGCGGCTGCGGTTTCGGCGGTTCGGCCTTCTTCTCCTGCTTCGGGGCCTCGTTCAGCGCGATGGCGACGACTTCACGGAGCTTGTCCTGTGGCACGAGCGCGAGGATCGCTCCCACGAGGAGGTGAGCCCCGATGCTGACGACGTAGACCGTCGAGAGCTTTTTCTTCTTCCGTGCCATCGAAGAGCCCTTACTGGGAGCGCTCCACCGTGATCGCGAACTTGGTGATGCCCTCGACCTTGGCGAGGTCGATGACGTGGACGACGTCTCCGTGGAGGGCCTCGCGATCCGCCGTGATCACGACGCTCGCCTCGGCGTTCTTCGCGTGCGCCTTCTTGAGCTCGTCCCGGAGCGCGTCCTCCTCGATCGGCTTCTGGTTGAAGAGGTAAGCGCCCGTCTTCTGGATCGTGACGAGGAGCGGGGTGTTCGCCGCGCCGTCGGACGAAGCCGTCTTCGGGAGCTCCACCTTGAGGCTCTGGGAGACGATGTAGACGGCCGAGACCATCATGATGACGAGGAGCACGAGCACGACGTCCACCATCGGCGTCACGTTGATGCCGACGATGGCGCCGCGCTTGCCGCCGTGTCCGCCGAGACCTGCTGATGCCATGGGTCTTTTCCTCCGGCGTCAGTTGGCTTCGGCGGCCGCGAACTCGCCGCTCGTGGTCCCTGCGTTGCCGGGCTCCGACCGCTGGGCGACGCGCGGGGTGTTGCTTCCGCTCGCCTCGCCCGCCTTCAGGAAGGCGGTGACGTCCTTCACCATCGCGCCGATGTTGGCCTCGATGTCCCCGATGGTCTTCTGGATGATGTTGTACGCGACGACGGCCGGGATCGCGACGAAGAGGCCGACGCCCGTCGCGACGAGCGACTCGGCGATGCCGCCCATGACCGCGTTCATGGAGGCAGACGACTGGCTCGCGCCGAGCTGGTGGAACGCGATGATGACGCCGATGACCGTGCCGAAGAGGCCGATGAACGGCGCGTTGTTGCCGAGCGTCCCGAGGAGGGTCGACCCGCGCTCCATCTCCATGCGCATGCGGATGAGGCTGGATTCGATGGCGTCCTGGAACGCCTCCGCGCCGGAGTCGATGTACTTCATCGCCGGCGCGACCACGCTCGCCTCCACGCTCGGGCTCTTCTTCAGGAGCTCGTTCGCGCCGTCCCGATCGCCGCTTTCCAGGAGCGCGAGGAGCTTCTCGGAGAGCTCGTCCACGTCGTCCCGGCGCTTCCGGAAGAACAGAGCGCGCTCGATCATCGCTCCGATGGAGAACACCGAGAGCCCGAGGAGCAGGTACATGACCCAGCTCGAACCGAGCAGGGCGACTTTGAGGAGTTTCTCTACGAGCATG
>DASZXK010000002.1:0-17876 GCA_035545855.1 Polyangiaceae bacterium | reverse complement strand
GCTGGCCCCGGCGCCGGTCCCCCAGCTCCGCCCCCTCGAACTCTCCATCGATGGCCGGCGACGCCGGCTTCGCCCTTCGCATTTCGACCTTCGATCACGCGGAGGCCGGAATCTCAATGGAAATGTGTGGGATCCTCAGCGGACGCTTGGGGCGGTCGGCAGCCCGCCTTGCGGGATGCCGGGTGGGGCACCCTCGAAATCGCCTGAATCTCCGCCATCCTCGAAGTCGCCCCCCGGGTGGTCGGAAGGAGCCGCGCTATTCCGCCGGCATCCCTGCCGGTTCGCGCGGCACCGTCGGAGTGGGCCGGGGCTCCTCGCTCGGGTCCGATTTCCGGTGTTCCTTGGCGAAGAGGACGTAGAGCGACGGGACGACGAAGAGCGTGAGCAACGTCCCGATCGTCATTCCGCCGACGAGCACGCGGCCGATCGAGTTTCGCGCCGCCGCTCCGGGTCCGGTGACGAGCGTGAGCGGGAAATGGCCGGCGACCGTCGCGATGGTCGTCATGAGAATGGGACGGAGGCGCGTCTCGGCGGCGACCTGGACGGCCTCGAGCTTCGAGAGCCCGAGCGTCTGCTGCAGGTTCGCGAACTGCACGATGAGGATGCCGTTCTTCGACACGAGGCCCGCGAGCGTCACGAGCCCCACCTGGGAGTAGATGTTCAACGTGGACGTCCACGGATCCGTCGGTGAAAAGCGCATCCCGGGCGGTCCCGAGAACTTCAGGAACGTGAAGATCAGCGCGCCGAACATCGCGAGCGGCACCGAACCCGCGAGCACCACGAAGGGGTCCCGGAACGAATCGAACTGCGCCGCGAGGACGAGGAAGATGAGGACGAGCGCGAGGAGCAGCGCCGGCAAGAATTTTCCGGATTCCTGACGGAGCTGACGGGATTCACCCGTGTAGTCCGTATGGTAGCCGCTCGGCAGGATCCGCGCCGCGGCGTCCTCGAGCACGCGGAGGCCGGCTTCCGTGGAACGCGGCGCGACGCCGGAGATCTTCACGGAGTTGAGCTGCTGGAAGCGGTTCAGGGTGCGGGGCTCGACGTCGTCCTCCAGCGTCGCGATCGCGGAGAGCGGGACCGTGCCGTGATTCGGGCCCGTGATGTGGATGTCCTCGAGGGCCTCCGGCGTGAGCCGGCCCCTTCGCTCCACCTGCGGGATCACCTTGTAGCTTCTCCCGTCGATCTCGAATCGGTTCACGAAGTTCCCGCCGACCATCGACGCGAGGTCGGCGCCGATCTGCTGCATGCTGAGGCCCATGGACGCGGCCTTGTCCCGATCCACCACGAGGCGAGTCATCGCCTGGTCGATCTTCACGTCCATCACCGGCGGAAACGCGAACTGCCCGCTCGCGACCGCCTCGGCGACGATCTTCCGGGCGAACCCCGTGATCTCCTCGTGATCTGCGGTGGAAGCGATCACGAACTCGACCGGGAAGAACCCGGGGCTCGGGAGCGGCGACGGCAGGAACGCGGGCGCGCGGATCCCCGCGACTCGCGAGAGCTTCCCCGCGAGCTCCTCCTGGATGGCGAAGATGTTCCGCTTTCGCTCGTCCCAGGGCTTCATGAGCGCCCCGCCGAAGCCGGCGTACGGGTAGGTGACCTGAAACGCCTGCTCGAATTCGGGGACGGAGGCGAAGAGGTGCTCGACTTGCTCCGTGTACGGCGTGAGGCGCTCGAGCGTCGCGTTCGCGGGGACGTCGATCGACGTGAACACGACGCCCTGGTCCTCCTTCGGCGCGAGCTCGACCGGGGACATCAGGTAGAGCGGCACGACCAGCGCCGCGAGCGTGCCCCAGACGGCGTAGACGGCGGGCCTCGTCTCCAGCGTGCGCGCGAGGAAGCGAGCGTAACGGTCCTTCGTCCAGTCGAACGCGCGCTCCACCGCGCGCGAGAACGACCCCGTCGCGCCGCCCTCGGGCACGAGCTTGGACGACATCATCGGTGACAGCGTGAGCGCGACCACGCCGGAGACGGTGACGGCGCCGGCGAGCGTGAACGCGAACTCCCGGAAGAGAGCGCCCGTGAGCCCGCCCTGGAACCCGATGGGCACGTAGACGGCCGCGAGCGTGATCGTCATCGCGATGATGGGCCCGACGAGCTCGTGCGCGCCGTCGATGGCCGCCTGGAACGCGCTCTTTCCGAGCCGGATGTGCCGCTCGACGTTCTCCACGACGACGATGGCGTCGTCGACCACGAGACCCACGGAGAGCACGATGGCGAGGAGCGTGAGCAGGTTGATGGTGAACCCCATCACCTGGATGAGGAACGCCGCCCCGACGAGGGAGAGCGGGATCGCGACGACCGGCACGACGACGGTCCGGAGCCGTCCGAGGAAGAGGAAGATGACGACCATCACGATGCCGATCGTCTCGAGCAGCGTGCGGGTGACGTCTTCTATGGCGCTCCGGATGTACGCGGTGCTGTCGTAGGCGATCTTCGCCTGCATCCCGCCCGGGAGATCCCGCTGTATGGCGTCCATCTCTCGACGGACGCGGCCGATCACGTCCAGCGTGTTCGCGTTCGGGAGGACCCAGACGCCCATGAACACCGCCTTCTGCCCCGAGAAGCGCACGTCGGAGTCGTAGTCCTCCGCGCCGAGGACGACCTTCGCGACGTCCTGCAGGCGCACGAGCGCGCCGTCGTGCTCCTTCAGGACGAGCTTCTTGAAATCGTCGACGCTCGTGAGGTTCGTGGTCGCGGCGAGGTCCATCTGGACGTACTGGCCCTTGGTCTGGCCCGCCGCCGAGAGGTAGTTGTTCGCGGCGAGCGCGGCGCGAACCTCAGCCGGGCTCACGTCGAGGGCCGCCATGCGATCCGGGCGGAGCCAGGCGCGAAGCGCGAAGGTCCGCGCCCCGAGGATGTCCGCCCGCTGGACGCCCTCGAGCGCGGAGAGCCGGGGCTGGACCATCCGGACGAGGTAGTCCGTGACCTGGTTCTGCTCGAGGATGTCGGACCGGAACGTCAGGTACATCGCCGCGACCTGCGCGTCCGACGGCTCGATGTTGATCGTCGGGACCTCGGCTTCGGGCGGCAGGTCCGCGCGCACCTGGTTCACGCGCGCGGTCACGTCCGCCAGCGCCGAAGCCGCCGGAAAATTGAGCCGGAGCCGGACGTTGATCGTCGAGAGCCCGAGCTGACTCTGCGACTCGATGTAGTCGATGCCGTCGGCCGCGGCGATGGCGCGCTCGAGTGGCGTGGTCACGAACCCGCGGACCAGGTTCGCCCCGGCGCCGACGTACACGGTACGAACGGTGATCGTCGCGCTCTCGATCCGCGGATACTGGCGGATGCTCACGCTCCGGATCGCCTGGATCCCCGCGATGAGGATGATGAGGTTCACGACGATCGCGAGGACCGGTCGTCGGATGAAGATGTCCGTCAGACGCACGGGACCTCAGCGGTTCTCGGGGTGCGGCGAGAGCTCGGGGGTTTCCTTCACCGCGTCGTTCACGACGATCGGCGCGCGGTTCCGGAGCTTGAAGGCGCCTGCCGTGACGATCTCCTCCCCGCTCTTCACGCCGGCCCGCAGGGCCACGAAGTCCCCGCGGCGCTGGCCGAGCTTCACGAACTGCTGGCGCACGACCTTCGTGGGCCTGTCGTCCGGCGTCCTTCCATCTTCCACGATGAACACGGAGTCCCCGTAGGAGGCGTGCACCACTGCGACGGCCGGAACGGCGACGACCGTCTCCTGGTGCGGCAGGACGACCTCCACGTCGACGAACATGCCGGGGCGAAACGTGGTCTCCTCGGGGAGCGTCGCCCGAACCCGTATGTTCCGCGTCGTCGGGTCCACCACCGGCTCGACGGCGAATACCCGACCGTTCGTCGTGCCCTGGGTGCTCGCTCCCTCGACCGAGAGCCGGACGGGCATCCCCACCGCGACCTTTCCGACGGCCTGCTGCGGCAGCGAGAAATCCACGTAGCTCGACTCGTCCGTCGCCTCGACGACGGTGATGGGCGTGCCGGGTGGAAGATACTGTCCGACGTTGACGAGCCGGATGCCGAGCTTCCCCGCGAACGGGGCGCGGATCGTCTTCTTCTCGATCTGGGCCGTGAGCGCCTGCACGTCCGCCCTCGCCGCGTCGAACTGCGCCTCTTCGGTGTCGAGCTCGGCCGGCGCGACGGAGCCCGAGGCGGCGAGCGTGCGCGTACGCCCGACGTTCGTCGCCGCGAGCTTCAGGCGCGCGCGCGCGGACGCGAGCTCCGCCCGTTCCACGCTCGTATCCAGCTCGGCGAGGACCTGGCCCTTCTTCACCGTCGCGCCCGATTCGAAGGAGAGGCGCGAGACGATGCCCGGGAGATCGTTGCCGAGCGTGACGCCGTGAGCCGTCGTCACGCTGCCGACGGACGAGAGCGTGTCGTTCCACGTCTGGGTCACCGCGTGCGTCGTGCTCACGGTCTCCGGGGGCGGTCCGGCGGCTCGGGCCTTCTTGCCGAACCGCACCAGGGACGCGATCTGGGCGCCCTTCAGCGCCGCGAGCCCACCCACGACGAGCAAGAGCCCGAGGACCACGAAGAGCCAGCGGCGCCCCTTGCTCGGTCCGGGTCGCCGCGAGGAGCGCGCGCCGAAATCGGACTCCGGGGTCGCCGTGGTCGCCATGTGCCTCCGCGCCGAGTGTTCGGACGTAGCTCTGCAGCCGAACGCGTCAAGGCCGCGAGCTCGCCGTCACCTGGAAGAAACACGACGGCCCCGTGGCGACGTTTTCGCCACGGGGCAAAGGGACGCGGGAAACGCTTTCAGCGCTCGGCGACGCGTTCCTCCGTCGAGCGAAGCGTCAGGTCGGCGAGCTTGTCCTCTACCTTGATTCGCCGGGTCATGAGCTCTTCTTGGAGATCCGCGGACTTGATCGTCGCGGTCTGAAGACGATCGCTGATCTCCTTCATCTTCTTCGCGAGGTGCCGCGCGAGCTCGTCGGCCGTCCGCACCTTCCGGAGCGAGACGATCTGATCGTTCAGCTCGTCCACCCGCGTGCGGTACTCGTTCATCTGCTCGGCGAGGGTCGAGAGGTGCTGCTCCACGTCCGCCATCTCGCGGTGGAGGGCGAGCACTTCCTCGAGGTCCCCGCGGAGCTTCGGCGGGAGGTCCTTGGTGCTCTTCACGTAGAGGCCGAGCGTTTCGAGACCCGCGCTCGTCCGGATGTCGAGGCTCCGCTGGACGGGCTGATCTTCCTCCAGCTCCACGACGACCGCGCCGTGAGCCGGCACGCTGACCGGGAAGAGGTAGGTCCCGCCGAGGCGCTCCATGGCGAGCGACGTCGGACGGAGGTCCCAGCCCTGAGGCACCGCGTGCCGGACGTAGACCTTCGCGTCGGCCTGACCGCGATTGTGGAGCGAGAAGCTCGTCTTCCGCACGTGCTTCATCTCGGCGGAGACGATGCCGCGCTCGATGGTGACGAGGCGCGTGATCTCCTCGCGCTCGGTGTCCTTCGGCTCGACGACGATCTCCCGGTCGAGCGCGTACGGAATGAACGCGGCGCTCTTCGGCGGAATTGGCTCGCTCAGGCCTTCACCGAGGAACTGACCCTCGGCGTAGACGGTGAACGGACCGCGATCGAGCGTGTAGTCCGTCGGGTTCTCGAGCCGCACGGCCTGGAACGCGTAGTCCTGGGACCCGTGCGCGGAGATCGGGTCGTAGAAGTAGACGCGCTCGGCCTTCGTGGCGCTCTTCATGAGGCTCACCATCGCGGAGCGATCCTTCTCGATGGTCATCGGGACTCCCGCGAGGAAGTAGGAGTTCCCGATCGGGTCCTTCGCTTCCTCTGCCGGACGCTGCGCTTGAGCGGCCTGGGCCGGCGCCGCGTCCGCCACGAGGCGGATCGCCTGCCCCTCGTTCACGGTGCCGTCGGCGACCGCCTCGAGCTTGTCGGCGGGCACCCCGCGCTGGATGAGGAGGTCGCGGACGGCGTTCGCTCGAGCGAGTGCGGCGTCTTTCTGGTTCGCGTCGGCGCGGCGCGCGAAGCCCTGGAGCTTCACCTTGCCCGGCTGGCTCCGGACCTGCATGGCGAGACGATCGAGCGCCCGATCGTCGCCGCCGCCGGATGGGCCCGTCGCGCCCGCGCCGACGCCGAACCCCGCGAGCCCCGCCGGGGCCGCGGTTGGATACTGGCCGCTCGCCTTCGAGTGAGCCGACATCGGCTTCCGGAGCGGCTGGTCGAGCATCGCGGTGGTCGACTCCTCCGCCAGGCGCTTCTTCTCGGCGTCCGGCTTCATCAGCCGATCCACGATGCCGTTCCCGAGCGCGCCGACGATGGGCACCTCCGTGGAGGCGACGGCGTACGGCGAGCCACCGATGGGCGGCGCGCCCGCGACCGGAGCTTCGTCGCCGAGCGTCTCGCGCTCCACCATGCGCACGCTGTGAAGATCGTACCGGAAGGAGAGCGCGGAGGTCGACCCGACGCCGACCGTGACGCGCTTCCAGTCCTCGCCGGACACGTTGTCGACGACGGCCCAGGCTTCGAGCTCCGCGGCGGCCGCGCCCGCCTTCTTGCCGAGCACGATGCGGTAGCTGGGCTTCCAGGCGGGACTGTCCGTCACGTAGGTTACGGAGAGATCCCGCGGCCCCTTCCCCGGAATCGCGATGATCATCTCCGTCTCGTCGGAGCCCGCGTCCATCGTCTTGAAGGACACCGGGAGGGACTCGCCCGTCTTCACGTCCGTGACCTTCAGGGACTTCAGAAAATCGTCCACGCGATCGGCCGGCACGGTGAGCCGGAGCGTGCCGTTCGTCACCAGGGCACGACGCTCGAAGTACGCGACACCGTTCCGGTAAACGACGACCTTGCCGAGCGCGGCCTCCGTCTGGATGGGCGCTCGTACCCCGGCACACCCGAACAGCGCCCCCGAGAGCGCCGCACACACGACCATTTTGCGAAGCATGACCCGAACCTCCGTGAGGAAAATCGACGCCGGAACTCCGGGATGGACTCCCTGGCGCGTGCTCGTCTTTGACGGGCACGCGGGAAAAACGGTCTGGCGGGCAAAACCTTGCACCCCGGCCGCGCTCCAGGGGATACGCGGGCTTCCGTCCATGGATCCGGCGCTCCTCCTCGTGTTCGTCGCCCTCGGCGGCGGGCTCCTCTGCGCCCGCGCCGCCGTGTTCCCGGCGAACGCGGCGGAGACGCTGAACAAGTTCGTGGTCACCGTTTCGCTTCCGTGCCTCGTCCTCCGGCTGGTGCCGAAGCTCGCGCTCTCCGCGAGGCACGGCGCGCTAGTGCTCGCGCCGTGGGTGCTCGCCGCCGTGACGGCGGCCATCGTGCTCGCGGTCCATCGCGTTCGCCCGTTCCGGAGAGAAGTGCTCGGCGCGCTCCTCCTCTGCACGCCGCTCGGCAACACGTCGTTCCTCGGCTTCCCGATGATCGGCGCGCTCCTCGGAGCGGACGCCGTACGCCTCGCCGTGCTCTACGACCAGCTCGGGAGCTTCCTCATCCTCGCGACCTACGGCGTGGTCGTCGTCGCGCGCTTCTCGTCCGACGTGCGCCCGGGCCCGGCCGAGATCCTCCGGCGGGTCGCGACGTTCCCGCCGTTCGTCGCGCTCGTCCTCGGGCTCGCGAAAGTTCCGATCCCCACGCTTCTCGAACCGACGCTGTCGCGCCTCGGGGACACGCTCGTTCCGCTCGCGCTCTTCGCCGTCGGGCTCCGGCTCGAGCTCCGGAAGCCGCGCGACGGCGGAGCGCTCGCCTTCGGGCTCGGCGTGAAGATGCTCGTCGCGCCGCTCGTCGCGGCGCCGCTCTCGCACGCGCTCGGCGCGAATCCCGAGGTGCACCGCGTCGTCGTCCTCGAGTCCGCGATGCCTCCGATGATCACGGCCGCGGCGCTCGCGTCCGCAGCCGGGCTCGCCCCGGAGCTCTGCGCGGCGCTGGTGGGGTACGGCGTGCTCGCGTCGGTCGTCACGTTGCCGGCGATCGCGCGGATCGCGGGGTGAGATTCACGAAGCTCTCGCGCGCGAGTCGGTCCCGCCGTAACGTCACCGCGCCATGCGCTCGCTCCCCGCCCGCCTCGAGCACGCCGCGACCCGCCTCCTGTTCCAGCTCCCCCCGGCCGTGCTCGTCGCGCTGTCCGGCGGGCGCCCCGTCGTCGTCGACGGGAACACGCTCCATCCGGAGATGCAGTTCTTGATCCGGGGGCGCGAGCTCATCGGCGGCCGCCCGCTCCACGAAGGAACTCCGGACGAGGCGCGACACCGGATGCTCGCGGAGGCGATCCGCTACGCGGACGATCCCATTGCGCTCGTCGTGCGAGACTTCGAGATCCCGGGGCCCGCGGGGCAAATCTCCGTCCGGCACTACTCGCCGCTCGAACCGGCGGGGCCGCGTCCGCTCCTCGTCTTCTTCCACGGCGGCGCCTTCGTCGTCGGCGATCTGGACTCGCACGACGAGCCGTGTCGCGTGCTCTGCCACGAGGCGAACGTGAACGTGCTCGCCGTCATGTATCGCCGCGCGCCGGAGAATCCGTTCCCGGCCGCCATCGACGACGCGTTCGCCGCCTTCCGCTGGGCGAAGGAGCACGCGAGCGAACTCTCCGCGGACCCGTCTCGTATCGGCGTGGGCGGGGACAGCGCGGGCGGCAATCTCTCCGCCGTCGTCTCGCAGCTCGGCAGGGAAGCCGGGGTCTCGCCGGCGTTCCAGCTCCTCGTCTACCCGGCGGTGGATCGCACGACGCGCTACCCGTCCCTCGAGCTCTTCCAGCGGGGCTTCTTCCTCACGGCGGAAGACATCGCCTGGGCGGATTCATCCTACATGGGAACGCGGACGGAGCTCCGCGCGGATCCGAGGATCTCGCCGCTCCGCGCGACGAGCCTCGCGAACCTCTGCCCCGCCGCGACGTTCACCGCGGGGTTCGACCCGCTTCGCGACGAGGGAGAGGCGTACGCGGAGGCGCTGTCACGCGCAGGCGTCCCATCGACGGTGCGACGGTTCTCCGGCTTGATCCACGGGTTCTTCAACATGGGCGGCGTGAGCCCGGCGGCGCGCGCCGCCGTCGTCGAGATCGCGCTCGCGCTCCGCGAGCTCGCGTGGTCCGGTCGGAGCCGAACACCGGCATGACCACGAGACCCCGGTGAGCTCCGCGACGGTGTGCACCGACTCGAGCGGCATCGGCGAGCAGTCCGCTGGATCGCACTGCTGACGGATTTTTATCGCGACCTCGCGGGGCACTTTTTCGATCTCGACGGAAACGACCTTCTTCGAGGTCGATCCCGGGTTACGCGAGAGAGATCCTCCTTCTATCCTCGAGTCTGGAAGGAGGTCCGGGATGCATCGCTCCGTCGGAACAGGTCTCGTCTGCGCGTCGCTCGCGCTCCTGTCGTCGTGCTCTCCCGGGCGAATCGGCGCTCTCGGCGGAGGCGCCCAGGACGACCCCGCGAGCCCGGGCGGAGCAGGCACCGGCAAACCCGGTTCTCCGATGCAGGGCGGCGTGCCCGGAAGCCCGGCGAACCCCACGGGACTCACCGAGGCCGACTGCCTCGCGAAGCCTCCGACACCCGGACCGAGCTTCCTCCGGCGGTTGAACCGCTTCGAATACGACAACACCGTGAGAGATCTCCTCGGAGACTCTTCGCAGCCGGCGTCGGCGTTCCCACCGGAAGAGAAGCGCCTCGGCTTCGACAACAACGCGACGGCGCTCCAGGTCTCCCCTGCCCTCGTCGAGCAGTACATGCTGACGGCGGAGACCCTCGCGAAGAGCGTCCTCGCGAACAATCGGTCGAAGATCGTCAGTTGCGATTCCGCGGCGGACGCCGCGGGCTGCGAAACGACGTTCATCACCGAGTTCGGAGCCAGGGCGTACCGGCGGCCGCTCACGGACGCGGAGGTCGGCACGCTCCGCACGGTATTCGACGCGGGCGCCGCGACCGACTTCGACACGGGCGTGCGTCTCGTCGTGGAAACGGTGCTCCAGTCCGCGCCGTTCCTCTACCGCGTGGAGTTCGGCGCGACGCCCGCCTCCGGGGAGACGGTGGTGCGGCTCACGAGCTGGGAGATGGCCTCCCGTCTCTCGTACCTCGTGTGGCAGAGCATGCCGGACGACGAGCTCTTCGCGAAGGCGACGGCGGGCGAGCTCGACACGCCCGAACGGATCGGCGAGCAGGTGAAGCGCATGCTCGAGGACCCGAAGGCGCACGACGTCTTCGCCCACTTCCACGATCAGTGGCTGAAGCTCGATCTCCTGTCCGGGATCGACAAGGACACGGCGGTGTTCCCGACGTTCTCCGCTCCGCTCGCGCCGCTCATGACGAGCGAGACGCAGAAGTTCCTGGACTGGGTCGTCTTCCAGGGCCCGGGCACGTTGGACGCCCTCCTCACGTCGAACGTGAGCTTCCTGAACGCGGACCTCGCGACCTACTACGGAGTCTCGGGCGTCTCCGGGAGCGACTTCCAGCAAGTGACCCTGGACGACACGCGAAACGCGGGCTTCCTCACGAAGGGCGGGCTCATGGCCATGCTCGGCAAGGCGAACCAGACGGCGCCCGTCCAGCGAGGGAAGTTCGTCCGGGAGCAGCTGCTCTGCCAGCCGCTGAAGCCGCCCCCCGCGAACATCATGATCAAGCCGCCCGAGCTCTCGTCCACGCTGTCCACGCGGGAGCGCTTCGCGGCGCACCGCACGCAGACGCTCTGCGCGAGCTGCCACGAGCTCATGGATCCCATCGGCCTCGGCTTCGAGAACTTCGACGGCGCCGGGCTCTTCCGCACGACGGAGAACGGAAAGAGCATCGACGCGACGGGTCAGGTGAACGAGAGCGACATCCCCGGCACGTTCGACGGCGCGGTGGATCTCGCGAAGAAGCTCGCCGGGAGCGACCAGGTCCGCTCCTGCGTCGCGACGTCCTGGTTCCGGTTCGCGAACGGCCGCGCAGAGACGGAAGACGACGCCTGCACCATGCTCGGCGTCACGAAGAAATTCTCGGACGCGAAGTACGACCTGAAGACGCTCCTCGTCGCCCTGGCGGAGAGCGATTCGTTCCAGTATCGCCGGGTGGTCCCGGCCGGAGGCCAGCAATGATCGGCAAGCGCATCAGCCGGCGGGCCCTGCTCCGCGGCGCGGGCGGCATCGCCATCGGGCTCCCCTTCCTGGATCTGATGGTCCGGGACGGAGCTGCGCGGGCGGACACGCCGCCGATCCCCCAGCGCTTCGTCGTGTTCTTCTCCCCGAACGGGTCCATCCGGGAAAACTGGACCCCGACCGGAACGGAGACGGACTTCACCCTGAGCCGTATCCTCGCGCCGCTCGAGACGTACAAGAAGAACCTCATCATCCTCGACGGCGTGGACAACGAAGCCGCGAAGCACGGCCCGGGCGACGACCACATGCGCGGGATGGGGGCGATGCTCACCGGTACCGAGCTCCTGCCGGGCGCGACCCAGGGCGGCTGCTGCGAGCCGGCCGGCCTCGCCGGCGGTATTTCAGTGGATCAGCGGATCGCCCAGGTCATCGGGAAGGACACGAAGTTCTCGTCCGTGGAGCTCGGCGTGCAGTCCGGCTCCGAAGGGACGGTGTGGGGTTACACCGCGTACTCGGACGCCGGCGTGTCGCTCCCGCCGGAGAACAACCCCGGGAACGTCTTCGACCGCGTCTTCGCGGAAGTGGGCGGCGATCAGAGCGCTCTCGCCAAGCTCCGGGCGGAGCGAAAGAGCGTGCTCGACGCCGCGATGTCGTCCTACGGGTCGCTCTCGCCGCTCCTCGGCGCGACGGACAAGCAGAAGATCGACGCTCATTTCACGGCGATCCGGGACCTGGAGACCAGGCTCACGGCGACGAACGACGTCGGCGCGAACTGCGTGAAGCCCGGCGCGCCGACCCTCGCGAGCTACAAGCAGAACGACGCCTTCCCCGACGTGGGCAAGGCGCAGATGGATCTCCTCGTGATGGCGCTCGCCTGCGACCTCACCCGCGTCGCGACGCTCCAGTGGGAGAACTCCGTCGGGGGAACGCGCTTCACGTGGCTCGGCATGGACCGCGGGCACCACGACATGTCCCACGACGGGGACGACGTGACGGACACCGTGGAGAAGCTCACCCAGATCAACATCTGGTACTCCCAGCAGCTCGCCTACCTGATGGACAGCCTGGCGAAGATCCCGGAAGGCGCGGGCACCATGCTGGACCACACGCTCATCTTCTGGTGCAACGAGCTCTCGCGCGGGAACGTACACTCGCACCCGAACATGCCCTTCGTCCTGGCCGGCGGAACGGCCGCCGCGCCGAGGCCGCTCCAGATGGGTCGGTTCCTCCAGTACGCAGATGGGGACGAGGCTCAGCACAACGACCTGCTGCTTTCCCTCGTGCAGACCTTCGGTATCCAGGACACGACGTTCGGCAACCCGGCGTACTGCAGCGGGCCGCTCGCGAGGCTCTGAGGCGTCGCCGCTCAGTGAGCGCCCCGAAGGGCGCGATATCCGGCCCATCCGAGCCCGAGCACGAGGCAGAGCCCCGCCACGTGGAAGAGGATCAGATACGCGAGCGGGTGCCGATCCATCCACGCGAGGAACTCGTACGCGATCCGCTTCGAGAAGGTCACGTGGCAGGCAATCTTGACCCGCCCGTCGAGGACGCCGCGGATCTCGTCCTCGAGCTCCGCGACGGACTGGTAGCGTTGCTCTCGCTCCTTCGCGAGCCCGCGCGCGATGAGGTTCATCCACTCCGCGGGGACGCCGGCCATCACCCCGCGCTGGGCGAGCTTCTTCGGGTCCACCTCGCCGGAGATGATCGCCGCGAGCACCTCGGGGAGCGTCTTCTTCTCCCGGAGCGGGTGCTCGAGCGTCAGCCACTCGTAGAAGAGCACGGACAGCGAATACACGTCGCTCCGCTCGTCGAGCTCGTCGTTCCGGCCCGCGGCCTGCTCGGGCGACATGTAGAGCGGCGTCCCCGCGAGCGCACCGAGCTGCGTCTCCTGGAGGCGCTTGTCACCGGTCTCGAGCGCCGTCCGGTCGAGCGGCAGAGCCTCCGTCCCCTCCTTCCGGTGGATGGGCTTCGCGATGCCCCAGTCGAGCACCGTCACCTCTCCGTACGGCCCGATCATGACGTTCGCGGGCTTGAGATCCCGGTGGATCACGCCGCGCGCGTGGGCGTACCGCATGGCGTCCAGCACGCCGAGGAAGAGATGCGCGCGGAAATCGAACGAGTACTTCTCGCGGTACGTCGCGTCCCCGCTCCGGAGCTTCTCGATGACTTGCTCCATCGTCTCCCCGGAGAGGTGCTTCATCACCAGGTACACCTGGCCGGACTCGTCCCGACCGACGTCGTACACGGGGACGATGGCCGGGTGCTCGAGCTGTCCGACGATGCGAACCTCGTCCGCGAACCGGAGCATCGCCTCGTCGGAGGCGGCCTCGGCGTGGAGCCGCTTCACGGCCACGGTGCGACGGATGTCGTTGTCGCGCGCGAGCTCGACCTGCCCCATGCCGCCCTCGCCGAGGAGGCGGACGTGCTCGAAGCGCGGGCGCTCCGGTTCCTGTGCCCGCTCGCCGGCCTTCCGGCGCGGCAGCACCGCGCTCCGCCCCGAGGCCGTCGCTCGCATCGACGCACCCGGGGGCGGGGCGGCCGACTCCTCCGGCAGCGCAAGCGTCTCACCCAGATCCACCGGCGTGGGACGGGAGTCGGCCGGCGGCGCGACGCCGGCGATCGTCCCGGTGAACGAGGTCGTTCCCCGTGGCTCGACCGTCCCGAAGCGAAGCGTGGACTTCACGGCGGCGTTCGCGGGCTCGGACATACGCGGCTCATCATATGCCTCCGGTCGGGGGTCGGTCACCGGGCGCGGGCAACCCCGAATTTCTTCGAGATTCGGCGAACCTGAGCGCGCCCACGGGGGAGCGTTCGTTGTAGAAGAGCTCCCATGGAAGCGAGCGGGGCCCCTCCTCCGCCGGCAGGCAAGCAGGGCGATCACGTCGCCGCGGTGCTCGCGAGCTTCCTCGGGTGGACGCTCGACGCCTTCGATTTCTTCCTCGTCGTGATGTGCCTGACGGCCGTCGGCAAGGAGTTCGCGGTGACGGACAAGGCCGTCGCCGCGACCCTGACGGTGACGCTCGCGTTCCGTCCGCTCGGGGCGCTCCTCTTTGGCCTGCTCGCGGACCGCTACGGCCGTCGGCTGCCGCTGATGCTGGACCTGCTCTTCTATTCCGTCGTCGAGGTGGCCTCCGGGTTCGCGCCGAACTTCACGACGTTCCTCGTCCTCCGCGCCCTCTTCGGCATCGGCATGGGCGGCGAATGGGGCGTCGGCGCGTCGCTCGCGATGGAGAAGGTACCGCCGAGACTGCGCGGCGTGTTCTCGGGGTTCCTGCAGCAGGGCTACGCGGTCGGTTACCTCCTGGCCGCGCTCGCGTACTACTTCGTGTTCCCACGCTTCGGCTGGCGGGCGCTCTTCTACCTCGGCGGTCTCCCGGCTCTCCTCGCGCTCTTCGTGCGATCGCACGTGAAGGAGTCCGAGGTCTGGGAGAAGACGAAGCGCACGTCGTGGCCGGAGCTCATCCGGGCCGTCCTCCAGAACAAGAAGCTCTTCCTGGAGCTCGCGCTCTTCATGACGGCCATGGGCTTCGCTTCCCACGGCACGCAGGACATGTACCCCACGTTCCTCCAGCGTCACTGGGGCTTCGACGTGAAGACGCGCACGGTCATCACGGCGCTCTCGATGCTCGGCGCGCTCGCCGGCGGGATCGCCGTGGGGCTCTGGTCGGATCGCATCGGGCGGCGCCGCGCGATCCAGCTCTCCCTCCTCGGCGGCATCCTCGTCGTCCCCCTGTGGGCGTTCGCGCCGAACGTGCCGCTCCTGGTCGTCGGGGCCTTCCTCATCCAGTTCTTCGTGCAGGGAGCGTGGGGCGTCATTCCGGCCCACATCACGGAGGTTTCTCCCGACGCCGTGCGCGGCTTCCTCCCCGGCTTCGCGTACCAGTGCGGCATCCTCGTCGCGGGCAGCGTCACCGTGCTCGAAGCGACGCTGTCCGAGCGAATGCCGTATTCGTGGGCGATGGCGATGACGGCCGTCACCGTCTTCGCCGCGGGGGCGGCGCTCGCGTCGACGGGCCGCGAGCGGAAGGGCATCGCTTACGGGGAAGACACGGCGTCCTGAGCGCGCAAGAAGAGCGCACAGGCAGACTCGCGGTAAGAGATGCGATGACCGGACGGGAGAAGGCCGACGCAGACTGGGTCAAGCGGGTTGCTCGCTATCAGGCACTCGGATTGATCGCGGCAGACCGGCCCGAGCTCGCCCACGGACGAAGCTTCTACACCGCATCGTCGACCTGGAATCGGGACGCTACATGCACCGACACGAATACCGGCGGCGCCATTGTCCGACATTCCCCTGGGACCAGGACTCGGCCACCGAGTGACTCGCCCCGCGATCGGCCGGTGGTGGTAGGCATCGTTCGCCCCTCGACGATGTGACCCGTCACCAGGTGACGACCGGAAACGCCTTGCCGGGTCGCGCGAACAGATAGCCCTGGAGGAGGGTGCAGCCGATGTCGACGATCACGTCGCGCTCGGCGGCCGTCTCGATGCCCTCCGCGACGACGAGGATCCCCATGTCCCGACAGAGATCGGACATCGAGCGGACGAGCTTCCGCTTCACCGGGTTCAGGTGAACGTCCCGGACGAGCGACATGTCGAGCTTCACGAACTCGGGTTCCAGCTGCGCGAAGCTCGTGAGCCCGGCGTAGCCTGCGCCGAGGTCGTCGACGGCGATGCGGTAGCCGATTTCCCGGAGCTTCCCGACCTTCGTGCGGACGTCGGCGACCGAGTCGAGGGAGGCCCGCTCCGTGATCTCGAGGACGACGCGCGACGCGATGGCGGCGAGCGGGCTCCCGCTGGCGAACAGCTCCTCGTCGTTCAGGTCGCTCGAGTGGAGGTTCAGGAAGAGGAGCGGCCCCTCGCCGGCCGCCATCGCCTGAGGAGCGCGCGCTCGCACGGCGCGCCCCACGTCGCGGAGACGCCCGGCGCGTTCGGCCGCGTCGAGCACGGCTCCCGGATGCGGCAAGGACGGCTCGGCGCTTCGAAGAAGCGCTTCGTAACCGAAGACGGATCGATCGGAGACGTCGACGATCGGCTGGTATGCCATCCACAGGGTGGAGAGCGCACGGTCCAGGGTGACGTCGAATCCCGCGAGGTCCCCGGCTTCGGGGCGTCCCGTGTCGAGCACCTGGAGCACCTCTCGCCTGGCGCGGGCGAGCCGATTCAGCTCCACTGCACGCCCGACGGCCCGCAGCAGAACCGGCATGGTGACGGGTTTCGTCAGGTAGTCGAAGGCGCCGTACTTCAAAGCGGCGTTGGCGGAATCCAGCCCGGGTGCGCCGGTCATCAGCAGGACCGGGACGTCCAGATCCTTTGCCCGGACGGCCTTCAGGAGCGCCACACCCGTGATCCCAGGCATCGACACGTCGGTGAGGATCGCGTCGAAGTCCTGAGACTGGACGAGGGCCAGGGCCTGGTCGCCGTCTTCGGCGGAAACCACCGTATGTCCGGCCTGTTCCAGCGCTCGGACCACGAGGCGGAGGAGCGCCGGCTCGTCGTCGGCAACGAGGACGCGACCCGGCGCGTTCGACTGGCTCTGCATCACGCTCGGTCCCGATTCACGTTGCGTCTCCCCGTGGGACACGGACCTTGCAGCGCCACCGGACGGCCAGCGATCGGACGTGCCCACTCGATGGACTACGGCCGTAGAGTAGCCCACCCTAAGCCCCTTCGCCGGCGGAACCCGCGGGGAGGAGTCCTCCCGGCCCCCGGACGAAACATCGCCGAGCGGAGCCTAAGGATTTGCCGAAGTCGGCCGCTAAAATCTCCGTGATGGACCTCGCCCTTCCCCCGATACGGGTGCTCTTCGTCGACGACGAGCAGGCGGTGCTGGACGGCATCCGTAACGTCCTCCGGAAGGACCGCCGGCGCTGGGACCTGACGTTCGCCAGCGGGGCGGCCGAGGCCCTCTCCGCCATCGGCGAGCGCGGGTTCGACATCGTCGTGACCGATCTCTCGCTTCCGAAGATGTCCGGACTCGAGCTCCTCGCGCGTGTCCGCGAGGTGCATCCGCTCGCGCTCCGGATCGTTCTCACGGGAAGCAGCGAGCGTCCGAAGGAAGCGGAGACGGTCGCGCATCACTTCCTCACGAAGCCGTGCGAAGCGGTCGTCCTCCGCGGCATGCTGGAGCGCGCCTCCGATCTCAGCCGGCGCATCACTCACCCGGAGCTCGTCGCCATCGTCGAGCGCCTGCCGACGCTTCCGTCCTCCATCCACGCGGACTGGCCGGAGCGTCGCAAGGGTGCGGAGCCCGCGGAGGGAAGCGCGGACGCCGTCGCCGCCGCGCGGTTCATGGCCATGACGAAGGCCGTGTTCAGCATGAAGGCGTCGTCGGACACCACGCGCGTCCTCGCGAGGCTCGGAGACGACGTCGCGAACGCCATCTCCATCGCGGCGCAGATCTTCGGCGCTTTCGCGGCGCTGGGCGTCACGGAGCCCGAGCTCGATCAGCTTCAGGCCCATTCGCTCATGACGGCATGGCTCTCGCCCACGATGCTGGACGAGCTCGACGACGCGCGCACGGCGTTCATCGCGGGCCTCCTTCACGACGTCGGCCGCCTGCCGCTCCTGCTCACGCCCGGGGCGCACGTCGACGAAGAGGAGGACGGGGACGAACAGTCGCCGGCCGGGCACTCCGAGCTCGGCGCCCACCTGCTCGCCCGATGGAACCTCCCGCTCGCGGTCATCGAGGCGGTCGCCCATCACCATCACCCGCCGGCCGTCGCCGGCACGTTCAGCGTCCCCTGGGCCGTGCACCTCGCGGACGCCCTCGTTCACGAGGCCGCGGGAGGGAAGCTGAACGTGCTCTCCGGCGTGAGCACGCAGCGCACGACGGCCGCGTTCCTCGCGAACCTGGAGAACCGGATGACGATCGCGCG
>DASZXK010000001.1:0-3400 GCA_035545855.1 Polyangiaceae bacterium | reverse complement strand
CTCCCGGGCGGCAGCGGCGGCGCGGCGCCCGGCGCGGGCGGCAGCCCGGCAAGCGGCGGCGCGGAGTCGGCGGGCGGCGCCGCGAACACGGGCGGAAGCGGCCAGGTCACCCTCGTGAGCTGCGACCTCACGAAGGAGTCGAGCGCGCACCCGAACACCGACAACTGCGCCGACGTCACGACGCCGAGCGGCGGCCACGTCCAGCTCGGCGACCTCGGCGCGACGATGGACGTGAACGTCGGCCAGGGCTTCGAGAACACGGACCCGAACGACAACGCGACGTGTCCGGCGTTCGTCGGCATCTTCGGCGAACCCGCCGCGATCTCCCAGCAGCTCCTCGACACGGGGCCGCAGCCTTGCACCGCGACGGTCCCGAACACGGGAAACTGCCTCGACTTCAAGCTCTACACCGTCTACCGACCCGCGAAATGGCCGGAAGGGAAGATCCCGGTCCTCTCCTGGGGCAACGGCACCTGCGCGCAGCCCGAAGGCTACGGCTCGCTCCTCCGCTACGTGGCGTCGCAGGGCTTCTTCGTCGTCGCCGCGAACTCCCGCGAGACGGGGAGCGGCGCGGAGATCAAGCACGCCATCGACTTCGCCGCGGCCGCGAACCAGGACCCCGCGAGCCCGTACTACGGGCACCTGGACCTCTCGAAGGTCGGCGTCATGGGCCACTCGCAGGGATCGCAGGGCGCCGGCGCGGCGGCTGCCGACTCGCGCGTGCAGTCGGTGATCCTCTTCAACCTCGGGGACACCAACGCGAAGCCGTACCTCGCCATCTCCGGCGACCTGGACATCACCGGATACAGCGCGCAGGCCATGGCGACCGCGGTGAACGGTCAGCCGAAGGCCGCGTATCTCTACTATCACAACCCCGCGGGGCAACCGACGGACGGGCTCCGGGGTCACCTCGTGCTCATGCTCTCCCCGGAGCGCGTGACGGAGGCGACCGTCGGGTGGTGGCGCATGATGCTCCAGGGCGACGCGACGTCCAGGAACCTCTTCGTCGGGCAGAGCTGCGGTCTCTGCGGGCACGACGCGGACTACAACTTCGGTCAGCACGGGCTCTGAGCCGCGTGGGGCGTCGCTAGACGCCCCGTTCTGCGGCCTTTCCGGCGCCGCGGGGGCGGCGCCTCCGGCGCTGGTGTATCGTCCCGTCAGATGGGCGATCTCCTTTCCCTCACGCTGACCGAGCTCGCGACCGCGCTTCACCAGAAGAAGGCCTCCCCGGTGGAGCTCCTCCGGGAGACCTTCGCGGCGGTCGACGAGAAGAACCCGAAGCTGAACGCCGTCATCGCCGAGCGCGATCGCGGCGCGATGCTCGAGGACGCTCGCGCCGCCGAGGCCCGGCTCCAGAAGGGCGAGGGACGACCGCTCGAAGGGATCCCCTTCGGCGTGAAGGACCTCGAGGACGCGTTCGGGCTCCCGACGACGCACGGCTCGAAGCCGTACCGGGATCACCTGCCGCCCAGCGATTCGACGCAGGTCGCGCGCCTCCGCGCCGCGGGCGGCATCCTGTTCGGCAAGACGAACGCCCCCGAGTTCGGCACGAACGGCATCACGAAGAACCTCGTCTTCGGCGCGACGCGCTCCCCGTGGGATCTCGAGCGCACGCCCGGCGGCTCGAGCGGCGGATCCTCGGCGGCGCTCTCGGCCGAGATGCTCCCGCTCGTCACCGCGAGCGACGGCGGCGGATCCATCCGTCTCCCCGCGAGCTTCGTCGGCGCGTTCGGCATGAAGCCGACGTACGGGCGCGTGCCCCGCGGCCCGTTCACCCACCTCGCCCTCGGCGCGACCGTCTGCTACGGCCCGCTCACGAAGACGGTGGAAGACGGCGCGTTCTTCCTGGACCAGGTCGCAGGCTACGACGCCCACGATCCGTCGAGCCTCCCGAAGCCCGCCGTCCCGTACCGGGAGGTCGTGTCACGACCGCTCGATCGCAAGCTCAAGATCGCGTACAGCCCCGACCTCGGGTACGCCGTCGTCCAGTCGGACGTCGCCGCCGTCGTCGAAGAAGGCGTGAAGCTCCTCGAGAAGCTCGGTCACTCCGTGACGCGGATCAGCGGCGGTCCGCCCGAGATGAACGGCGAGTGGGGCCTCTTGAGCGCCTTCGAGATCGGCGGCCAGGTCGCGAACCTCCGCCCGCACCGGGACTCCGAGTTCGGTCGCGCGCTCGTGGAGACGTGGGGCTACGCGGAAGCGATGTCCCAGCCCGTCTGGGGCAGCATGATGGAGAAGCGCGCCGGCATCGTGAACTGGGCGGCGTCCGTGTTCGCCGACCACGACGTTCTCGTCACGCCGACGCTCCCGTACGACCCGCCGCCCGCGCGCGGCCCCTTCCCGACGGAGACGGAAGGCCGCCCGCAGATCACCGCGGGCGTCGCCGCGTTCACGATTCCGTTCAACCTCTCGGGGCACCCGGCGCTCACGGTGCGCGCGGGGCTCTCGAAGGCGGGGTTTCCCGTCGGGCTCCACATGATCGCGCCCCACCACCGGGAAGACGTGATCTTCCCGCTGGCGAGGGCGTTCGAGCGCGAGCGGCCGGCGCACCCGCACTGGCCGATGCGGGGGAAGGCCTAGCGCCTCAGACGGCGAGCTTCATCAGCGGGAGGACGGGCCCGTCCGGGTGCTCCGGGTTCGGGATCACCTCTCCGGTGCTCGGCACGACGACCAGGTCCATCATCTCGAGTTGCACGGCGCCGAGGAGCGCCCGCGAACCGCGCGGCAGGACGATGGCCTCGCCGGTCACCCGACGCCCGAACATCTCGACCGCCGCGGCGCCCGCGATCGGAAGCTCGATCTTCCGCCCGTCCGCGACGGTCAGTCGATCTTTCCGGATGATCGGAAGACCGAGGGCCTCTACGACGTCCTCGGGAATCGCGAGGTTGATCGCGCCCGTGTCAGCCATCGCCTCGATCTCGATGCTTCGAACCGCGTCGGGTGGCAAGAGGCCCCGCTCGACGTCCCGCACGTCCTCGAAGTTGATGAGTTTCAGCTTGATCATGACCAGACCCACGGGAGGACGTCGGTCGGAGACGGCCGCCGATTGCTTAGTCCGAGCCTAGCAGGTTTACGGGGCTCCACTTCGCCGGCCGCGAAGGAGCATTCGCGAGTTCGCGCTGCCCTCCCGCCGCCCATGTCGCCGGATACGCCTCCGGGAGCCGAAGGACGTTTCCGTGAAGGCCCCTACCGCCTGGGCGGCGGCCGCGAGCTCTTCCGTCCACGCGACTTGCCGCTTCCCGCGGTGCCGGGCGGGGGCCTGTCCGAGTTCCGCGCGGGGCGCGGAGGCGGACGGTCGGAGAGCCCGGGGACGCGTCCCTCGCCGTTTCCGCCGCCGTTTCCGCCCTGGAGCTTCCGGAGCTCGTCGCGAAGGCGAGCGGCGCGCTCGAAGTCGAGGTTC